>JBGSVZ010000132.1:0-9786 GCA_041752695.1 Terrimicrobiaceae bacterium | reverse complement strand
CCAAGGGCTTCGCCAGCGGCCCTCAGCTTCTTGATGATTTCTTCAGGTGTATGTCGCTTTCTTTTCATGAGATTTTGGCGGCGCTTCCGCGCCGCCGACTCTCATAACTCCTGGATCAACTTTTGGGGAGCACTCCACCCGGGCTCACCGTCGTCTGCAAGCGGCGAGAGGCGACGCCTACCAAGCGGAGATTCCCGTCTGCCGCACGTTTGAACGCCACGGTCTCCGCCTCGTGCTTTCCGGCCGCGTGGACGGCATCTTTCCCGACACCACTCCGCCGGTCGTTGAGGAAATCAAATCCGTCGATGCCCGCTGGCCGGGCAAACCCGACGCGGTCCACGTCGCCCAACTCCGCACCTACGCCGCCCTCCTCGCACAGGAACGGGTATGGCAGGAGGTCGAACATCGTCTCACCTACGTTGATCTGGAAACCAACCTCGAGACGACCATCCAGGACACCGAACCGCAAGAATCGCTGGCTGGCTTTCTCGACGAAACCCTCCACCAATGGTTCGAGTGGCTTGTGCCCCGCGCCGCCTGGCTGAAGGCGCGTAATGAGTCCCTCGCCAGCCTCCCCTTCCCCTTTGACAAATACCGCGCCGGCCAGCGCGACCTCGCGAAAGCGGTCTATCGCGCCATCCGCGACAAACACGTTCTTTTTGTCGAAGCCCCCACGGGCCTCGGGAAAACTCTCGCCACTCTTTACCCTGCGGTGAAAGGTCTCCCGCTCCTCGCGGACGGTCAGATCTTTTACGTCACTGCGAAAACCTCCGGCCGCCTCTCCGCCGAACAGGCTCTCGAAAAAATGCGGCGCTCAGGTGCCCGTCTGAAAAGCGTCATGCTCACTGCCAAGCGGAAGATCTGTTTCTCCGAAGACCCCGCCGGGTGCGACCCGCGCACCTGTCCGTTTGCCATCGGCTACTACGACCGCGTCAAACGGGCCGTACGCGAACTGCTCGAAGCCGACCACCTCGACCGGGCCCGGATCGAATCCATCGCCCGCGCCCACCAGGTGTGTCCCTTCGAACTCTCCCTAGATGCGTCCGTCTGGACCGACGTAGTCGTCGGGGACTTCAATCACGTCTTCGATCCCACGTCCCGCCTCCAACGCCATTTTGGCGATGGCCCGGTGCGGCACGTCGTCCTTGTCGACGAGGCTCACAACCTCGTGGACCGCAGCCGCGAGATGTACTCTGCCAGCCTCTCCGCCCCTCAACTTACCGTCGGACCCGGCAGCGGGCGGGTGAAAGGCGGCACCAGCGTGCGCCGCGCTCTGGCCGGAGCCGCCGCCGCCATCATTGCCTGGCTGGACAACCTCCCGGCGACCGAATCCCTCCTCCCCGCCAAACCCTACCACGACACCGCCGTCGCCCACGAGTCGCCTCCCCAGGAACTCGTTGCCGAGTTGAAAAAGCTCTCCCGAAAAATGGAGACCTTCCTCGCTGCCCAGCCTCCCGGCCAATCCCTCTCCGGCTGGCTTCTCCCCTGGTTCGAACTCACCGCCTTCCTTCGCGCCGTCGAAGGTTTTGATGAGAAATGCCGTTTCCTCGCGGACCCGCAGAAACAGTCGCTCACCGTTTTCTGCGCCGACCCCTCCGCCCGCCTCGCGTTCACCTTGAAGGGGCTTCGCGCCACCATCTTTTTCTCCGCCACCCTCACCCCGATGGACTACTTCCTCAGTCTGCTCGGTGGGGGGGAAGACACCCGGACGGTGTCCTTCGCCTCGCCGTTTCAGCCCGACCAAATGCGTCTCCGCGTTCTTCCGCACGATGTCACCTTCAAGGGCCGAAAGGACTCTCTCCTGCCAGTTGCCGAGGCCGTCGCCCGTCACGTCCTCGACCACCCCGGCAACCACCTCGTCTTCTGTCCCTCTTTCCAGTACCTTACGGAGCTCGAAAATTCCCTCCCCCCCTTGCTTTCAGGCCGCTCCTTTCACGCCCAATCGTCCTCGATGGATGAAGCGCGGCGCTCCGAGTTTCTGACCCGTTTCGTCCCGGGCGCGCAAACCGTCGGGCTCGCCGTCCTCGGGGGCATCTTCGCTGAAGGGGTTGATCTGCCCGGCGACCAACTGATTGGCGTCACGGTCATCGGGGTCGGCCTGCCCCGCCTCTCCCTCGAGCGCGATATCCTGCAGGCGCACTTTGAAAAAACGCGCGGCCAGGGGTTCGACTTTGCCTATCGTTTTCCCGGCATGCAGCGTGTCCTCCAAGCCGTCGGCCGCCTCATCCGCGGAGAGGAAGACCGCGGCGCGGTGTTGTTGATCGACTACCGTTTCCGCGAAACCCGCTACCAGTCGCTTTTCCCAAGGTGGTGGAAGGTTCGCAAAAGCTAAGTCACTTTTGAAAATTCTTTGGTCCAGCCACCGCTAACGATGGAAAGGGAAAAGTTTTTAGCAGGCCTTCCTTCGGCGCCTCCGCAAAAATGCGATCACCACGCCTCCCAGCAGCAGAACCGTCGTGCCCGGTTCAGGCACCAGGGTGAGATTCCCCGTGCTTTGCGAAAAGGTCCAATCGCCGCTCGTATAATTTCCGAATCCGTCAGCCATGAAAATCGGACCTCCGACGAACGCCAAGCCAAACGACCCCCCATAGGTTTCGGTGAGGGTACCGGCTGCGACGAGATTCCACGTTCCCGAGCTGTCGGTGAGTCCAGTGATATCGAACCGGAGGACGCCGTCGAGATCCAGAACTCCTGTTCCAAGGATTTGGTTGCTCTCGTTGCCATCCCCAATGACAAAAAGGAGTTCGCTGGTATCCGTGAGGAGGAGGGTGCCTTCCGACACGTGGGTATCGCCCTTGAAACTACTCGAACCGGAGAGCGCCAACGTGCCAGAGCCGACCTTGGTCAGACCGCCGGTGCCACTGAGGGCCGTGGCGATTCCAATCGAGAAAGCCTGCGTGTCGATGGTCGACCCATCCGCACCAATCGTCACATCTCCCGCGGCGAACCCGGAGAGGAAGTCGCTTTCATTCGCCTTGGCCCGCAGGACGCCGCCGTTCAGGTTGAGCGTCGCCGTGCCCGAGCCCTTGACGATCCGGTTGGCAGCCACGACACCCCGGTTGCCACTGCTTCCGGAGATGTTAATAAGCGCCGTGCCGGTGCCCGCGCCTATGGAGAGCGTCCCGCCGACGTCCATGAGGCCGCCACTGACCGTAACGACTGCGTTGCCGCCGAACGCTCCAAAGCCCTCAAAATAAAATCCTCCGACGTCGAGAGTGCCTGCATGAGCCCAGGTGCCGCTGGTGATGTTGATGATGCCGTCCCCCTCAACGCCAACCAAGGAATCAGCCGGTCCGGCACTTGATGTGGAAACATACCCCCCATTTACGTTGAGAGTGCCCGAGCCGAAGACGCCAACGGACACTCCGCTCGACTGAGTCCACGTGCCGCTGTTCACCGTCGCCACACCCCCGATGATCACACCGGAGGTACCAGTCACCACGCCCCCATCGAGCAAAAAGCTTCCATCGATAGACATTCCCTCATGGGTATAGTTCGCGCTGCCGCTGACGGTGAGACTGCTCCCGACATCGATCGACGTTCCCCCATCAAACGCGAGAGTACCGCCGCTGACAACGAAGGTGCCTGTGCCACCGCTGGCTCCCACACTGACTCCATTCTGACTGACCCACGTGCCGCCGGTCATCGTCATCGTGCCTGTGCCAATATAGCCGATAAAAGTCGTGCCGAAGGTGGAAATATTGCCTCCATGAACCTCGAAATTGCCGACTCCACCGCCCCCGAACGCCCCACCGATCAGGATCTGGTTAGAGGAACTCAAGATGCCGTCACTCATCACGACGCTGCCCGTGCTTCCGGCATCCCCGATTCTCAAGCCCCCTGTATGGAGTTCGCCGCCGTCAACCACGATTGCTCCCACGTCCCCGCTTGTTTCGCCCACATAGACGTTCGCATAGGCCTGACCGTTGTCCACAACCCCTCCCGTTACAATGGCCAGCGTTCCGCTTTTCACCGTCGTCCCCTGCCCGTAGGTATTCGCTCCCGCAAGCGTGAGGGTACCCGCACCGGTCTTCACGACCGAGCCGGACACATCAAAGAACACTTGGTTGCCGGTGATCGCACTGCTGACATAGAGATCACCGCCGCTTGTATCCCACGTGGAAACTCCGGGAAGGTTGATGGAGGAATTCGCGATAGTCTGCGTATTAGTCGAATTGTTAGTGACAAAACCTCCATCGGCCAATTCCAAGCCCGAACCCGTGATCGTAAAACTACCGGCCCCGGTGTTGAACGTCATGCCGCCGAGACTCCACGGAGCATCCGCATTCGGCGTGAGCCGGGTGACGCCTCCAAATTCCAGCGTAGTGTCTGGCGCGCTGGCCGGCGCCGCTCCACCGTCCCAATTCGTTCCCGTGCTCCAGTCGTCGTTGGTGCCGCCGCCGTTCCAGGTAAACGGAGCCGCATAGACCGGACACGACAGGGCCGCCACCATGGTAGAAATCTTCAAGATGTAGCGGGAAAGAGGCAGTTTACGCATATTAATTTTTGGAGCCGCGCAGTCGTAGGGACCGCCTAGAGATCCGTCAACGGGGCTAATCAGTACCCAAGCCTGAGAGTCGTATCAGGCGACCCATATTTTCTCGCTCTGAGGCAATGGGTTTCGCATTCACTCCCTATGAAGGAAAACCAGCAAGAAGCCATTCACTGCCTGTGGGATTCCCTGGCCGACTTCCCGGTTTCCGAGACGGATCAGGCATTATCTCATCTCATGGAAGGCATTGCCCGCATGATCGGAGCCGGGAATGCTTATTGGCTGGGTTATATTCGCCTGAATGCCGAGCCTGGCGATCCCTTGAAGGGTCTTCGTCCGTACGCCAATCGCTACCTTTATCCCGCTCCGATCCACGACGAGTCGTACCGGGCCCAAATGGGCAAATGGAAAGGCAGCGAGATCAATGAAGGTTACGTCCGGGCCGCGCGTGATGTCGGGCAGTTTCGCTCGTTTCGACTCCGCCAGGAAATGCGGCCCGCCTATTTCGAGGAAGAGTTTTACCAAATTTTCCATGCCTCCCGCGGATTCCACGATCAGTGCATCGTCTTCTTTCCGGTGAACGAAGACTACGAATCCATGTTCAACTTCCAGCGGGTGGGCGTGAAAAAGAATTTCACCGCCGACGAGGAAGCCATTGCGGCCCAGGCGCTGCGGGGCATCAAGGGGTTCCATCGTCAAGTGGCCCTTAGCCATGGTCTCCTGGTCGCCGAGACTCCCCTTTCCCCCACCCAGCGTGAAGTCACGAAACTCCTCCTCACGGAACGCAGCGAAAAACAGATCGCGGAAGAAATCGGGAAATCCGCTCCCATGACCCACAAACATATCACGGAAATCTTCCGCAAATTCGGCGTCAAAAGCCGCGCCGGCCTCATGGCTGTCTGGCTCGGGCAGAGACAGTGAGGGCTGTCCGTATGGCGAGGTTTGCGAATAATCCTAATAGGACAATGAGCCTCAAGAAGGTCACGAAGATCGCCTGGAATGATTAAGTTTCGAAAGCTCCGCTGCTCAACCAGAAAGAGACCCAGAATCGATATTTGATTTCGACGTAAGCCTGTCAGCCTCCGTTGCCTTCGTTTCGTTGCCACGCTTCGCGTGCCTCCGGGCCGCCTCCGGCAGGCTGTCTGCGCTCGGCTTCGACTCTGTAAAATTCCGTTTCCGGTTTCAGGATAGTCCGGCGCCCCCGCTCCGGGCGGAGGGGAGCGACCTGATCTGCTACTTCACCAACTTAATGGTATCGATGGTGATGTTGTAGCCGGTGCTGGAGGCGTGTTTACCGGTGATGGTGAACTTGAACGCCTTGTTGCCGGTCGAGGTGATTGTGACGTTTCCTAGGGTCGCTTCGATCCAGGTGCTGCCGGTGCCATATTGGTCCAGGGGTGCACCGACGTTTATTCCATCCACGGCGAGTTGGGAGATGCCGCGGGAGGCAAGGGTCTTATAGCGAACCTTGACCGTGTAGGTGCCGGTTTGGGTGACGGGCACGGTGTAGGTGACTTGGTCGGCCGCGGCGTTCGCATCGAGTTTGTCGGCCTTGCCCGCGCTGGCCAGCGAGTCGGTGAATTCCGTAACGACATCGGACGCCGTGTAGCTGAGAGTTTCAGCTTCGTGGTTGAACTCAACCGGTCCTCCTCCGCCGCCGCCTCCGGTCGCACGGCCCCAGACAGCAAGTTCCCAAACTTTAAGGTAATACACGCCCGAGGTGACGGTAAAACGCACCCTGGTGGTGGTGACCTCAGGGAAGGTGACGGATATCTCTTGGGCCGAGTTGGGCCCCGAGGCGACGCTGGTCCAGGCCGATCCATTCCACACTTCGACGAGGTAACTATTTGCACGCTGCGAGTGCTGGGAAAAGATGACCCTATCCACGGCGAAGCTACCACCGAGGTCGATCTCCGCCCACTGCGGGTAGCCGCCCGTTCCGCTCGACATCCAACGACTGGCATCGGTGAAGAGGCCGTCTGTGAGCGTGGTGGCGCCACTGCCAGAACTGACCGTCGCCGTTTTGCCAAGGGCGACATTTTCATAAGGGGCAGGAACATAGGGTTCCCCATAGACGGCGAGTTCCCAGACCTTCAGGTAATAGACACCCGCGGTGGCCGTGAAACGCACCTTGGTGGCGACGACGGGCGTAAAGTTGACGGTGATTTCCTGGGCAGAATTGGAGGCGGAGGCAACCACTGTCCAGGCAGACCCATTCCACACCTCCACCTGGTACGCGGTGGTTCGCTGACTGTGCTGGGAGAAGACCACGCGGTTGATCAGGAAGGTTCCGGCGAGATCGACCTCGGCCCATTGAGGGTATCCGCCTGTCCCACTCGACATCCAGCGACTGGCATCGGTGAAGAGTCCGTCGGTGAGTTTGGTGGCACCGCTGCCTGAGCTAATGGTCGTCGTTTTTCCCAACGCGACGTTTGTTTCGTTTGAGACGGGTTCGAGCAGGGGAATGTATTGCGGCCCGCCGGTGATGGTGAGGTTCAGGTTGCCGTCGCCGCTGACGACGGTGGACACAATGCCGAAGGTGTCGGTGATCTCGTAGGTGCCCGGCACCTGGAGTGGCAGGGTGACGGCGTGGGGCACCTCCACACGCTCGAGGAGGGGGGCGTTTTTGTCCGGGGAGGTCCAGACGACGAGCTTCTGGTCGCCGTCGCCATTTTCGAAGATCGCGGCGTAGTCGAGGGCGGAGCTCATCGCGACGGTATTTTTGAATTCATAACCCGCCAGTTCCGCAGTCATGACCTGGGCAGCAAGGAAGGTCGGGCGTTCCGTCAGATTGGTTTCCAGCACGCCGTAGCCGGGATCGGTCAATTCGTACCAAATGGTCACCGGCAGCCCCGCCATGGCATCGACGAGATTTTGGCGGACGAACTGCCAGGCCTGGACGGTTTCCACCTCGGCAGTGGGCACGCCACGTTCGAGCAGCCAAGACTCTGGGTAGCCCACCTCGCTATTGAGGATGGGCATCGTGGTGGCACCGGCGGCGTTCATTTTTTGCCGGATCACCGCGTAGCCTTCCAGCACGGCGAGCTCGGGCCAGCGGAAGCCGTAGGGATGCACGGAAATTCCATCGATGCCTGAGGTGAGAAGGCCGACCTCAATGCAGCGGTCGAACCAATTGAACGAATCGGTCCACAGCGCGGAGATTGAACCGGCGACGACGCGGCAGGCGGGGTTGGCCGCCTTCATCGCGGGCACGGCCACCTTGACCAGTTCGGTATATTCCTCCGCCATGGCATCGGTGTTGCTCCGGTTCTCGGTGTTTTCGTGCCAGAACGAACGGAGGTTCGGCTCGTTCCAGATTTCCCAGATGATGTCCTTTCCCTGGTAGCGGGCAACCAGGATGGACACAAAATTTGCGTAGGCCTGGCGTCCGGCCGGAGTGACGATGGCGCGGTCCCAGATGTCTTCATAGTCGCGGTTGTTCCAGACAATGGTGACAACCATGGAAAACCCGCGCGCTTCCATGTCGTTGATCCAGGTGTCGGTCTGGGTCCAGTTGAAGACGCCGGGGGACGTCTCGATGGTGTCCCAATAAATGCCTTTGCGGGCATACCCCACGCCGCTGGCCTGCGCTTTGGTGAGCGCCGCGGCACTCATGTCTTCGTTTTTGAGCTGGATGCCGGCGCGGTCCGGGAACTGGGGCGAGGAAAGGCCCTGCCCAAAGAGAAATGTCGCGGGTAGCAGGCAAAGTCCGAGGAGGGCGGCCAGCCGTCTGGGGCGACGGGCCGGGGAGCGGGTGGGTTGGGGAGTCGGGCGCCGGGGCGCGATGAGTATGGGGGGGATGTTCATGGGGTGGTGGGGAGTTGCAGGATTTGTCGGGCGTGAGCGCGGAGGGATTCGTCTTTGATGGTGGCAAGCACGGTGGCGGCTTGCTCGGGAAAGGTCCGTGCGGAAAGAAAACCGACGAGTGCGTGATCGAGCTCGGGGTCGGAAAGGTTTTCCTTCCCGGCCGGACGCGTTTCCGTGAGCCATTTTTGGCACGCCTCCGGATCGCCGGTCGCCCACTGGCGGGCGGCTTGTTGGAACGACTGCAGTCGGGCGGGAGAGCTCACCGGGAAGTTCCCGACAGAAGGCGAGTGCGGCACCGGGATTTCCGCGCGCGATGCGCCGCGCCAGATCGCCGGCGGCGAGGGCCCCGTGCGGGCTTTCAGCCACGCCGGGCAGCGACAGCCAGAGTTTGATTTCCTCGCGGCGCCTCGCGGACTCGTAAACGCCGACGACGGATCGCGCAAGGATGCCACGCAGCTCGTCGGAGAGGGTTCCAACGTGAATCCATTCGAGCGCGGATTCCGGAGCCTGACTGCCATAGCCCTGGAGCAGAGACGGAGCCACCAGCGCAGCTGACATCCCTTCCAGCGCTTCGAAAAACGTCCGCGCCGCCACTGGGTCGCGCCGCGCCCAGGCTTCCATCACATTGCCCGCAGCCTGTAGGAAAACCAGGTGGGTATGCGTGTCGTCCAACGCGAAGCGCATCGCCTCGGCAGGCTTCAGCGAGGCCCATTGCAAAAGGAGTTGCTCTGCCAGTGCGGTGAGCTCCGGGGAGGGCCCTGCATCACCGCGGAGTTGGGTGTTGAGTTTCGAGAGCTCCGCGGGAGGGTTGGCCGGTTGAGAATCCGGGGCGGACTGGGACCACGCCAAGACCGGAAGCGTAAGGGCAAGCAGGCAGGTTTGAATTTTCATGAGACGGGGGGGACGTCGCGAGAACTACAACGCAGACTACGTGTTTGGGTCCGGTCCAAGGCAAGGCCGCGCGCCTATCCAAATGCGACAAACTGTGATCCCCCTGCGAGATGGGATGGCAGGGAGATCCGGCAACACTGAGGGCCAAGCCCGAACCCTGGTGGATCTATCCGCTCGCCTCACGCGGGCGCGACCAAAGGGGCAACCAGGAGCCAGATTGCATATTTTTGCAACTGTGACGCACTGATTTTTCCGATGGAAACCTATCCGGTCTTCAATGCCACAAATTCCGATCCAGCGTGCGATACTGGATCGCTTCCATCACATGCTCCGGCTTGATCGACGCCACCCCGGCAAGATCGGCGATCGTCCGCGAAACCTTTAAAATGCGATCATAAGCGCGGGCGGAAAGATGCAGTTCCTCCATGGCGTGCCGCAGAAGGTCCTGCCCGGTATTGTCGAGTTTGCAGTGCGCTTTGATTTGCGAATGGGACATGCCCGCATTGGTCCGGGTTTTCAGAGATCCGGCGAAGCGTCTGTGCTGAATGGCGCGAACCTCCATCACCCGTTCGCGAATGGCGCTCGATGGCTCCGCG
>JBGSVZ010000131.1:0-23755 GCA_041752695.1 Terrimicrobiaceae bacterium | reverse complement strand
CCGCCCCCTAACCCCCGGAGTTTTCGCTTTGGACGCAATGAGAATCCACAGATCACCACAACCAATAACAACACCTTTCCAAGCGAACCTCGCATAACCTATTTTACCGCTCTTTTGGTCGGAAAATGGGGTCCACCTCACATTTTGGCTGATTCCTTCCTTGCAAGCTGCGAATTTTTTCGTCCCCCAGACACAAGTTCAGGTCGTGGTCGCCCCCGGCTTTGACCATGTGCCGCTGACGATTCCCGTCACGTTGTCGCCTGGCATGGAGATGGGAAGTCTTCAGGTCAGCTCGGATCTGGCATGGGCGATGCCTACGGTATCTGCGCAGGCCGGAGGAGTTACGGTTCAGTTCCAAACCAGGGATCTTCTGGCCTCCGCTACCGCCACCATCACAATTACTGATGGAGCGAGCAGCGTTTCCGTATTTCTTTCGGCCGACATCAAGCCGTTGAATGTCTATCGTCTGCTGGACGACCCTTTTCGGTCGGTCATGTATGGAATCCACTTGGACGCCGGAAATGCCGGGGCGATTTTTACCTATGACCCTTTGCAGGGGACAAAGGGCAGATGTGTGACAGTAGGCAAACGCCCGACGGATTTTGTCATCAGTGAAGACGGATCGGAATTGCTCGTAATCTGTAGTGCCGACAAGGCGATATCCGTGGTGGATCTTGCCACCTTGACACTCAAGGAAACAATCCCTCTTCCGGTTTACGATGCTTGGGGCTCGGTCACTGATACCACTGCCAACATCGATCTCGGGCCGGGAGACATCATTTATTACACCGACGGTTCCTGGGGGCCGATCATGAGAGTTTACGAGCGATCCAGTGGCCAGGTGATCCAGTCTCTCAAGTTTGACGGGACGGCACCATCGAATGACACAGGTTTTATGGATTTTGCAGTCACCAGCGACCGGAGCAAGATTGTGGCCATGCCCCAATACGGTTGGTCTGCCGGAGGGCATTCTTCTTTCATCGCGGATTACTCCATTGCCCCGGACGGCAGATTGACCTTTCTGGCAAAGAGTACGGTGAACACCGGGCTGGTCAGGGAGCCTTTTGAGGCACCTGTGCTCATTACGGAGAACGACCAAACCGTTTTTCTTAAGACCATCGCGGTTTCCACCCAGGATATTAATGACATCCAAAAAAATCATTCCAGTGCGGTTTGGTCTATCTCTCCGGGAGGGGAATGGGTAGCCACCGCGACAGCCGTTTACGATTTTACCACTGGCAATCAATTATTTGGTATTCCGGACGCCACCACTACGTTGAATGGCTATACAGATCGTAAAGCCCAGGCCTTCAGCTCGGATTACAACAATTTTGTTTACTTCGATCCCACCAGCCGCACGTTGCGCTCTTTAAATTTGGTGGACTTGATTGGGGCTGGACCAGGTGGCCAGTCGGTTACGCCGGCTCCGGGTTCTGTGGTCACTCCACCGTCGAAACTTTCCTGGGCCGCTCGCCCTGGAATCTCTCAATACCATGTGTATCTTGGGACTTCGGCCGCTGCGGTCAGTGCGGCCACGCCCGCGTCTCCCGAATTCATGGGCGCCTTTTCCGGAACGCAATACCCATTTGGTACGCCTTTGGAATTGGGCACGACCTACTATTGGCGACTTGATCCCATTTCGCAAATTGGCCCGCAACAGGGATCGGTCAATTCCTTTATCGTCAGTCCGATCTCTCTGGAGCAAACCAAGCTCAAACTGCGCAGCGTCGCTGGGGTCGGTGTCTTCGAGGAATTGCTCCCGCTCGGGGCGGCGTCGGCCGGAGAGACCTGGAGTGTTAGTAGTGAAAATCCCTGGATTGGGTTCGACCAATCCGTAGGCACAGTTCCTGGATCGGTGAAGGTGCTGCTGGATACTTCGGCGCTGCCTTCAGGAGTTCATTTGGGTTCCATCACGCTGACGACCCGGGTCGGCAATCTGGTCATTCCCGTCGAGTTAGACCTTGAGCCCCTCAAGCTGACGGTTCTCAAATCCGATCCGCATTCCTCCAAGGTTTATGCTCTTAGTGAAAATTCAGGTGTCCCGGGGGCCAAAGCCTACTTGATGGAGATTGACGCCGAGACTGAGTCCGTCCTGCGTCTGGCGGAAGTCGGCACCTCCGCCACGGATTTTTCGATCCACGCTCACGACAACAAAATCTACGTTACGAACTGGCTCGGCGGGTCGCTCCTGGCGGTCGATCGCGACACCTTTGAGGTCACCAGAACTTATGCCTTCAGCGCCTTTGGAGGCACGGGGTATGGCGACAACGATGTTTACCGCGTTGCTGCCGGCGGCCCCGGTCGGCTCGTGGTCGAGGAGGAAGACCAATGGATCGAGATATCAATCTTCAATACCACGACGGGGACAAAACTAGGCGAGGCCTCCGTCCGGGAAGGAGGCGGGGCTTTCGATTCCACCGGCCGCTATTATTACCATGGGGAAAACAACAGTTCCGGAGCATCCATTCTCCGATACGATGTGACGGGAGACGCCCTGACATTGCTTGCTGATGTCCGTCCCACCGGGGTGAGTTATTATGGCTCCCGGACTGTTTTGGTTAGTGAAAATGACCAGAGGGTTTTCTGGGGTAATGTGGTTTTTAATTCGGCATTGGCACCCGAGTGGATTGTGGGCGAGATCGTTTACTCTTGCAGTCAGGACGGCCGGTTTGCTTTTGCAGAGAACACAATCTACGACATCAATCGCCGCCTCGCCGTGTTGGGTATGCCCGTTTCGACCAAGGTGAGTGCTTTTAATTCCGCGACCTCGAAGCTTGTCACGCAAGGGGCTCTTGGGCTGCATTTTCATGAGGTGAGCCTTCCCTTGGCATTGGCCGCTCCGGAGTTTCAAACGCCGGTCTGGTCGGGAACCTCTCCAACCCTCAAGTGGACGGATAAGTCGCTCGAGACCGCTTTTCACCTGCAGCGAAGGCTGGCCGGTTCGGGGACATGGACTGACGTGAACACCGCGATCACCCAGAATGCCACCACCCTGGCCGTTTCTGGACTCGACCAAATGTCGGCCTATGAATTCCGAATCCGCGCCCTGGCTCCGGAGATAAGTTCGGCATGGAGCGAAATCCTCCTCGCCGACCTGAGTCAATTTCCGCCGCCCGCCCCTGTGCTCAACTCGGCGACTGCCAGTTCGCCCTATAGTGTGGGCCTGGGCTGGGGGCTTTCGGGCACCAATACCGCGGTGACGGTCGAGCGGTCCGTTGGTGATGACCCAGCGTGGTCGGTCATAGCCACCCTTGCGGCGGGAACCAGATCGTATACCGACAATTCCGTCCAGCCGAGTACTTCATATTCCTACCGGATCAAGGCTATCAAGGGAGCAGTTGCGTCGGTTGCCTCCAATACTCGTTCGGTTGCGACCCCGGCCCTCACGGCCCCGTCCGCCCCAAGTTTCACCAGTGCGACCGCGGTAAGCGCCTATCGCGTGGTGCTCGCGTGGGGCAATGTGAGCCTTGAGACTTCCTATCGCGTCGAGCGAAAGCCGACCGCTGGAGCCGTGTGGGAAACTTTGGTTGAGTTGCCGGCCGATACCGTTTCTTTTTCCGACGATAGCGTGGTGCCGAACACCGCCTATTCGTATCGGCTCTTCGCGATCAACGCGGTGGGATCCTCCACGGCCTCGTCGGTGCGAAGTGCCACCACCCCTCAGGTTCCCTTACCGGGAGCCCCGCAGAATGTGGTTGCCCAGCCCACCTCCGCAACCGGAGTGTCCCTGGCATGGAGCGATGTTTCCAATGAGGCAGGTTATCGCATTGAGCGAAACATCGGCGAAGAGGCGTGGGAGGTTGTAGGGGAACTGCCTGCCGGCACGACGTCCTATGTGGATTCCGGGCTCGTCAATGGGACGTATTACAACTACCGCGTCGTGGCCTTCAATTCCGCCGGTCAGTCCATATCCGCGGAGGTCAATGTTTTAGCGGCTCTGACTGGGGCAATCTTGGAAGATGATTTCGATCCTGGTATCGATCCAGGCGTCTGGTCTTCGCTTGCTGGTGCGCAAGCTATCGCCGGGCCGCAGGGATTCTTTTCTGGGAAGGCGCTTTGGTTTGGGGCCGGGGGAACTCGGTCCGCGGCGACGATGCCGGTCGATCTGACGAATGGAGGAAACCTTGCCTTCCAGTTTCGTGCGGGAAATCAAAATGTGGATGGCGGCACCTATTGGAATAACTCCGAAGTCGGGGAAAATGTCTTGGTTGAGTATTCCACCTCCGGGGGGTCCCAGTGGGAACTGCTCGCCATCCTAAATACCCAATTTCCCAGCCATAGCGGATGGACATCCTACTCCATCGTTCTGCCTGTGTCGGCGCGCAGCGACGCTACGCAATTCCGCTGGAGGCAACAGCAGAACAGCGGAGTCTCGCAGGACACGTGGGCGCTTGATTCCGTTCAGGTTCAAGGGGTGCTACCAGCTCCTCCGGATGCGCCCGCTTTTATTCTCGCCAACGCCAACTCAGCCCGGGCAGTGGCAGTCAGTTGGGCACCTGCAAGCGGGGCGACATCTTATGTTGTCGAACGACGGACTCCGGCGACGGATTGGACTGCAGTCGGAGAGTCTCCCGGCTATGAAAGTTTCCTTACGGATCATTCGGTGGAACCCGCCACCGCCTATTCGTACCGGGTGCGGGCAGGAAATTCGGGGGGATACTCCGACCCCAGCCAATACGCTTTCGTGACAACTTGGTCGATTCTCCAGGAATGGAGGTTCCAGAATTACGGGACAACCAATGCATCGGGAACCTCGGCCGATTTGGAAGACAATGATACAGGGATTCCCAACCTGCTTCGTTATGCCTTTAACATGTCGAAGGACGACAAGTATTTCTCTGTTGATCTAGAGGCGGGAAACAAGGGGTTGCCATCGGTTCAAGTTGAGGGGGACGTTCTTCAAGTGGCCTTCATTCGCCGCAGGAATCCCAATCAGGCGGGAATTCGCTATGTTGTCGAATTCTGCGGCAACCTGAAGGATTGGGTTTCCGGGGGAACGGAAGTTCTGGCCGAACCTATCGACGAAGATTTTGAGTTTGTGATCTGGCAAGACGCCCCCCCAACGGGCGCGACCGGGAGCCGGTTCGGACGTGTTAAGGTAGAGCGAGTGGATTGATTTTTCGCGAAGGAGGGTGTTTTACTCTCCAATCGGCTGCGGATGCGGGCAGCGGGCCTGGAATCCAAATTTGCTCCGAGGGTTCCCTTCGCCAACGGTCAAAAGTCCCGCGCTCCGCGCGGTTGAATCTTTCGGTCGTCGACCGGAGTTCGCCGCTCCGAGTCCGCCTGCGAGGAATGGCATGCCCTTGCTCTCCGCGTCCGAGAGGGGAGAGTGGAAGTGGGGGAGCCGCGGTTTTTGGTTTCGGGCTCTGCCCCAAATTCTATGGTTGAGGGGAGGTTGTAACCTTTAGTCGCAGGAATCTTCGAGTTGCCGGGGGTGATGACGTCAGGTCGGTCACCGTGACCGTGCGGAGGCCCGTACCGGAATCCGCCACTGTGCCGAGTCCGGAAAGCGGGACCGTGGTGGCACCTCCAAAGCTTCTCGCGATATCGGTCCAGGAATCCGCCTGCAAGGTGTCGGAGCCTTGGATGATGTAGTCAACGTCCGTACAACTGGAATCGCAGCGAAACGAGAGCTGCAGCCCGTGTTCCGAAATCCCCGGCACAGGAGCGAGCGTTTTTCCATCGTCGGATTTGGGATTTCCGCCGAAGGCGTATTCCAATAAATTTGAAACGTGGTCATCGTCGAAATCCGTCTCCATTGCCGCCAGTCCAGAGTCAATTTCAGTGGAGGTGAACTTGGCTGCCTGCCAGGTCTCGTAGGGAGAGGACGGGGCGATGGTCAGGCTCAATGGGGAGGTGGAGGAGGCCCCATCGCTCCCGGCAACCTGTAGGGTCATGCTAGCTGTTCCTGAGGCAGCAGGGGTGCCTGAGAGGACGCCGTCGCTGGCGAGGGTTAGTCCCGCGGGAAGGCTTCCAGAGGTCAGCGACCACGTGTAGGGAGTTGCTCCCCCGGTCGCGGTCAGCGTGTGAAGGTAGGCCCTGCCCACCTTGCCGTTCGGCGGTGCGTCGGCCGTGATGGAAGGAGCCACCGGTGCAGTCCCCTCGACCATGGCCCAGGAGGTGCTGGCAGATCCGTAGATTGGCTGAATGGCGAGGAGATTCGTCGGGCCGGCATTCACATAAAGCATGTTGTCGGCACCCAGTTGCGCCAGGGTGGTCCCCGAGGCCCCGGGTCGGCCGAAAAGATAGCGAAGTTTCAAGGGGCCCTGAGGTAGTGAGGCCGGGGTGATCTGAATTGTGGTGTTCCCAATGAGAGTTGCCGCGGTGATGGGTATCGTGGTGGCGAAGTTGTCACTCGAAAGGGTGAATCCGCTGATTTTTGCCGCAGGGTCCTTCAGGCTGAGGGCGGTTCCGGCGAGTAATTGGACCTGCACGATCAGATTCCCGGAAGAGCGGTAAAACTTCACGATCTCACCGGCGCGCGGGTCGGCGTAGCTTGCCGGCGCCCGCAGGTGGGCCACCGCATTCCCCCAGCGTGGCGCCATGAGATCCCAGGCCGCGCCGACAGGATGCACACCGTCGTAGGTCAGGTGATCGAGGGAAATCCCACCGTAGGCTGCACACTGCGCATTGTCCCGCACCCAGCGCCAACTGGCGTCCCGCACGATGTGCAGGCTTGCGCCGGACACGGGCTCGGGGTCGAAAATAATGGGCGTTGGTGCCACCACCAATTTCCAGGTGCCCGCGCCAAAATCGGTATTCAGGAGATTCTTGAAAAGCTCGAGGTCCTGATAAAAGTCATCGGAATATTTCGCGCTCGCGAGGTTGGCGACCCAGGTGATGATGCTGGGTTTGTTTAATCCGTCGTTGGCCAGGCAAAGCGCTTTTGCCGTGTTGTAGGGAGACGAGCCCAACCGACCATTCCAATAGGCGAGCCGGGTCGCTCCGGCCCAGACCACGGTGATCCCGACGCAGCATTGGGAAGCGTCCGACAGATTGTTGGCGATTTCGTTTTCACCCTGCGTTCCTCCGCCCATTCCCGTGCCTTTGAGGAAGTTCCACATTCCGTTGTATAGGGGGTTTGTATCGCCGGGGATGGTGTTGGGATAGGTGCTGGGATACTTCGCCGTAAAACCGTTGGGAGCCACAATGCTGGCTCTCCCTGTTGACTCGACCTGTCCCTGAATGCTGTCCCCCCACACCACGACCACTTCACCCACAGACCAGCGGGACCACGTGCGGTTGGGACGGTTGCTGTCGCCTGTCCCTCCCGGGGAATTCACCCGGCGCACTTCGATGGTTTTCCAGTAGCCCTTGGGAACGGATATGATTGTATCAATGGCCGAGCCTCCGCCCGGAGAGCTGGCGAGCAGAGTCTGCCACGCGGTGGATGTTGCGTTTTCCACATCCGCAAAGCGAATTTGGAGGTCGGCCGCGCCTGCGCCAAAATCGAACCCGGTAAACCGCACATTGGCGGACCCGTTCAGATGCCGGATGATTTGGAAAGGTTGAAAGCTCTTGAGGGCGACCACATTGGTGGGTTCGGTCACCTGGGCGGGAGTGTTGTTTTCGGCAATCGCCCCACGAAGCATGGGGCCGTCCAAAAACCGACTGACACTTCCCATCCGATTCAAGCCGATCGCACCATTGGTTCCCTGGTTCACCAGCGCCAAGGGGTTTGCCGTATTTGAGAGGGAGGCTGTCTCGATCGGGAAATAGACTGGCAGATTGGCATTCACGCTGGGACTGCTGGTGGGTTTCTGTCCGGCGGCCATCAGCGCAACATCCTGATCGCTCACCGCGGTGGGTGCGAAAAAAAAGCCCTCCAGATCGCCATCATACAATTCCGCCCAGTCACTGTGGCAGCCCAGCCACCAATTCCTGGATGGGAATCCTACGAAGGGGCGCTGCTGGCTGCTGACGAGGACGGGGGCGTGCCCGGCCTCCGCCACCAGATATTCATTGAATCCGCCCCGGCGGCGGATGATGTGCAGCCGCGGGTTAAACTTCCCGGTGATTCGGGCCAGGTAGCCGCCGGGCAAGGTGCCGGCAACTCCGCTGAGCGTGCCTCCACTTCCGAAGGCGTTTCCGGAGCTGTCCATACCGCCGACCACATAACGTCCCCGTGCTTTGTCGTAACAAAGGCTCAGTGTTGAGGTGCTTGCCGTGGGGGTGTTGGTGGCAATGAGCCAGCCTCCGTTGCCTTGAAAATAATTGTCCCAAATCCCGATGGTCCAGTCTCCGTCGGGAAGACCGAAACCTCCGGTGGTCAAAAATCTGACGCGATTTTCAAATTGATTGTAACCGAGTGTGCCGGACAAGCGGACGGATGCCTGGAGGGAAGGGCGGGTCAGAGACAGCGCGATGGCGAAAAGGGCGAGAGGGACGAGGAGGGGTCTTGATTTCAAGGGAAGAGTGGGGCGCAAGGGGTGGAAACACTACACATCGCGTTCACGGTACTCTGCGTCAATGCGGCGGAAGATTAACAGTTGATCGGGGAGAACATCGAATCGAGGCGGTGCGCAGAACGGCATTTTCCGGGACAACAAAAAAGGGCAGCCGCTGGCGCGGGCTGCCCTTTTTTGACGGGAAGGAAATTTTCCTACCAATCCTGAGGCTCGAGGAAACCCTCGAGCTGACGGATGCGGGTGGGGTGGCGCATTTTGCGGAGCGCCTTTGCTTCGATCTGACGAATGCGCTCGCGGGTGACCTTGAACTGCCGACCGACTTCTTCCAAAGTGCGGCTGTAGCCATCCACGAGGCCGAAACGCTGTTCGAGCACCTGGCGCTCGCGTTCGGTGAGAGTGTCGAGAACGTCCTTGATCTTGTCCTTGAGCAGGACGATGGCGGCCTGGTCGGCGGGGTTTTCCGCGCCTTTGTCCTCGATGAAGTCGCCGAAGCTGGTGTCGTCGGAATCGCCCACGGGAGCCTGGAGCGAGATGGGCTGTTGGGCCATCTTGAGCACCGCGCGCACACGTTCAACGGGAAGCTGGATTTCGTCGGAGATTTCCTCGGGCGAAGGTTCGCGTCCGTACTCCTGCACCAGCTGTTTCTGCACGCGGATCAGTTTGTTGATCGTCTCGATCATGTGCACCGGGATGCGGATAGTGCGGGCCTGGTCGGCGATGGAGCGGGTGATCGCCTGACGAATCCACCAGGTGGCGTAGGTGGAAAATTTATACCCGCGGCGGTACTCGAATTTTTCGACCGCCTTCATCAGGCCCATGTTGCCTTCCTGGATGAGGTCGAGGAAGGAGAGGCCGCGATTCGTGTATTTCTTGGCGATGGAAATGACCAGGCGCAGGTTGGCTTCGACCATTTCGGTCTTGGCCTTGAGGGCCTTGCGGTGCCAGCTGCGGAGGCCGCGGTGTTTTTCCGCGAGTTCCTCGCCGGTCATCCAATTCCGCAGGTGCATCTCCTTGATCTGATGGGAGAGGTTGCGGCGCACCTTGGAGTCAGGCTGCTTGGCGTGCTTGTCGTGTTCGTGAACCAACGTGTTGAGCGCCCGGAGGTTTTCGTCGGCGAGAGTGACAAAATCCTCCACGACCTTCTGTTTGAAATAAAATTTCGGATACAGCTTCTGCAGGGTGGAGAGCGCCTTGTCGTATTTTTGCAGAGCGGCTTCGGCGGGATTTTTGTGACCGGAAATCTGGTCGCGATAGATCTCGGCGACGGACTCGGCCTGTTTGCGCACCTGCTGACAAAGGCGGGGCAGGGCCTTCATGTAGCGCTCGCGGCTCTCGATTTTTTTGTCGAGGATGACGCGGTCGAAACGTTCGCGCATGTCGATCAGCTTCTGGGCAAGATCGAGGTGGGCGCGGCCGATGAAGCCGAATTGGTAAAGAATGTCCTGCACCTTGAGTTCGGCCTCTTCGATGCGTTTGGAAATTTCCACTTCCTGTTCGCGGGTGAGCAGCGGGACCTGGCCCATCTGCTTGAGGTACATGCGAACGGGATCGTCGAGGATGTCGAGTTTGCTGTCGGCCTTCTCGTCTTTTTCCTCTTCGTCGTCGCCGTCCTTGCGGACTTCCTTGACCCGGTCGACGTCCGAAGAATCGATAATCTCGATCTCGACGGCGCGGAGTTGGGTGATGACGGACTCGATGCTTTCGGGGTCATTGACCCCCTCGGGCAGCGCCTCGTCGAGATCATCAAAAGTGACGTAGCCCTGTTCCTTGGCGAGTTTGATGAGTTCGCGGACCTTCTCCTGGAGCGCCTTTTGCAAGTCGGCGGGAGTCGAGGCGGCTGGAGCGTTGCGGTCGGGAAAAAGAGCGGCCTTTTCGGCCTTCAGCACGGCTTTGGAAGCACCGTTGGTGGACGGTTTGACGACGGCGGCAGGAGTCTTGGGTTGAGATTTTACCGCCCGAACTTTGGCGGCCGGCTGGGCTGCTGGTTTGGCGGCCTTGGGTTTTGCAGCCGCTTTCGGCTTCGACGTGGTGGGTTTTTTGGTAGTTTTCAACGCAGCCTTGGTGCTTCGAGAAGAGCCCCTAAACTTCGTTGACGCGGGATTGGAGGTCAAGAATTTGTTTGCTGGCCGTTCCGATGAGCGTTTGGAGGCGGAGGCGCTCGGCGGGGGCGATGCCCGCTTGGCGGAGTTGCGAGGCTGCGGCGTCGATTTGATGACGAAAGACGGCAGCGGCGAGACCAAGCCAGAGATTTTGAGCGAGCGGCAGGGCATTTTCCGGCGCGCGGTCGAGGTCGATGGAGGAGAGCGTCATTTCCTCGGCAGCACTCAACCCGCTGACAAAAGCGGCCCGGGCGGCGGTCTCTTCCAGGGGGAGGGGGGAAATGAGGATCTTTTGGAGAAAATCTCCCCCCTCGCCGATGGAGGTGGGGGACGGAGAATCCTGCTGAGAAAGCCACTGGCGGACTTCTGCGCTGAGGAGCGAAAGTCGGCAAAGCTGCCGGACGCCTTCGGCGAGGACGAGCGGGGCGATTTGTAGTTTTTGCTCGGGGGCCTCGCCAGCGGAGGATGCGGAGGCTTTGAGATGCTGGGCAAAAGCGGCTTGGGGAATCCCCAGCCTGGCGCAGATCTTTTTGGCCGTGGCGTCAAGAAGCACGGGGTCTTTGATGTGGGCGACGTAGGGGCCAAGGCGTCTTGCGGCGGCGGATTTTCCGGCGGGGTCGTCGAGAGTGCCGCGTTCCGCGAGAATCTCCAAGGCGTGATCGAAGAAGCCTTTCGACGCATCTACTACCGCCCGGAAGGCCTCCGGCCCCTGTCCGCGGATGAGAGAATCGGGATCTTCTCCCTGCGGAAGGCGGGCGACTTTCACTTCCAGACCGTGCTCCAGCAAGGAGGGCAGGGATTTTGTGACGGCCTCCTGTCCGGCGCGGTCGGAATCGAAACACAGGATGACGGTTTCGACAAATCGCTGAAGGAGGCGGGCGTGCTCGGGAGTGAAGGCGGTGCCCTGCGAGGCAATGACATTTAACACGCCGGCCTCGAAGGTGCTAATGAGGTCAAGCTGCCCCTCGCAGACGATGGCAGTCTTTGTCTCGATGAGGGCGCGTTTGGATTTGTCGAGCCCATAGAGCACCTTACCCTTGGTGAAGATCGGGGTCTCCGGCGAATTCAGATATTTGGCGGTCTTGGCCTCGGGGTCGAGCACGCGGCCGCTGAAGGCGATCACCTCGCCGTAGTCGTTGCGGATGGGAAACATCACCCGACCGCGGAATCGTGCGTAGGGTTTGGCGTTTTCCTCCTCGTCACGGGTGGTGGAAAGCCCGCTTTGCGCAATCTCCTCGGGACGGAATTTTTTCCCGCGGAGAAATTCGAGGAGGGCGTCCCAGGAGTCGGGCGCAAATCCGAGTTGCCAGGATTTGGCGACCTCCACGCTGATGCCACGGCCCTTGAGGTAATCGCGCGCGATCTGGGCGGAGGGCATGCGGAGGAGGTTGTGGTGGAACCACGCGGCCGCTTCAACGTGGAGGGCGAGCAGACGTTTTTTCGTTTCGGAGCGTTTGTCATCCTCCGGTCCACCGGCTTCCTCAATGATGGGGATACCCGCCCGACGTGCCAGTTTGCGGACGGCTTCGACAAAATCCAGGTGTTCATACTCGCGCACAAAACGGATGACGTCCCCCCCGGCCCCGCAGCCGAAACATTTGTACCACTGGCGCTGAGGATTGACATTAAACGACGGCGTTTTCTCCCGGTGAAACGGACAAAGCGCCCGCCACATCGTGCCCGCCCGCTTGAGCGGGAAATAGTCGTTGATCACCTCGACGATGTCGTTGGCTTCGGCGACACGCTGGATGGTTTCGTCTGCGATGCGGGGCACGTTGGGAAATTACCTTGCCCGTTGCGCGGGTGCGAGGGAGATTCTCGCCCGTGAAAAATCGTCAGGAAGTGAGGGAAGGGAAGGGTTTCACATTGGTGGAGCTTCTGGTCACAATCAGCATCATCGCCATTTTGGCGGCGTTACTTCTGCCGGCAATTTCCCGGGCGCGCGACAAGGCGGAGACGGCCACGTGCTCGCAAAACCTTCGCCAGATCGGGGCGGGAGTTTTAGCGTTTGCGGGTGAGAATCAGGGGCTCTGTCCGATTGCCGGGGCGACGGTCCCACGCGGCACAACCGATGCTGAAACGGGGAAGCCCGGTTGGACGGAACAGCTTGATTCCTACCTGGGAGAAAACACCAAGGTCTATCGGTGCCCAGGCAGCGCCCGCTTGATTCCGAATAACGCTGTGTACGGGTATTTTCTGGGCACCCGGGCGGGTTATGAAGATTCCGGGACGTTCAGCGCCCTCAATCTGCACAAGCTCAATGCTCCGTCGAAATACATCCTTGGCGGCGACATCACGGGTAACCTTTTCACTGCCTCCGATGCGGACAAGGACGATTACACGCAGAACCCCTTCGCGGCCAAGTCGCCCTTCCATGCCGGGCGGACAAACATTCTTTTCGCCGATGGGAGTGTGAGGCAGGTGGAGGGATTTGACGCCGAAACGATGGAATACACCTATTCCGGGACGGGTTCCCTGTCGGAATACGCAAATTGAGAGACCGGGGCGGGGTCTCCCTTCCCGGTCGAGATTGGTCCGCAAGGGGCCGGGGCCTTACATCACGCGGCGGAGTTGGATGGAGTCGAATTTTTCGCCGCCGGCCATGGTGTCGGTCAGGACGACAAGCTGGTCGCCCACGGAAATCAAGCCACGCTCGAGCAGGAGTTTTTCGGCGGAAGCGACGGTGTGCTCTGGGTTCAGGTCAAAGGGCATGACGATAGGCTCGACGGCCCGGTCGAGGGTGAGACGACGGGCGACGTCCTCGAAGGGCGTCAGGGCAAAAATCGAGGCCTCACTGGGGCGGAGTTGGCTGAAGTTGTCGGCCATGTATCCGCGTTTCGTGAAGACAACAATCTTGGAGCCGGAGAGGGAGTTGGCGAGGCTGACGGCGGACTTGACGGTTTTGTGCCGGGGGCTGTGCACCTCGGCCTTCTCGGCAAAGTTGGCTCCGCCGCTGCGTTCGATACGGCGGGCGACCTTATCAAAAACTTTGACGCAGGCCACGGGGTATTTGCCCACGGTCGTTTCCCCGCTGAGCATGATGGCATCGGCTTGTTCGAAGCAGGCGTTGGCCACGTCAGTGATTTCCGCCCGGGTAGGGATCGGGTTTTCAATCATCGATTCCAGCATGTGGGTGGCGACAATCACCTGGCGACCGGTGCGGATGCACTTTTTCACGATGCGGCGTTGGATGATGGGGAGTTCCTCCATGGGGCACTCGATGCCAAGGTCACCCCGGGCCACCATCACGATATCGGCCGCGTGGATGATCTCATCGATCACGCTCACGGCGTGTTGGTCCTCGATCTTGGCGATGGTGCGCGCGCTGCTGCCGTGTTCGCCGAGCACGCGCTTGAGAGCTTCAATATCCGCGGCTTCGCGGCAGAAACTCAGGGCCACGTAGTCGACCCCGACTGAGACGCCAACTTCAATGTCGGCGAGATCTTTTTCGGTGAGAGGGGGAAGGTTCACTTTCACTCCGGGGAGGTTGATGTGGCGCCGGGAACCCAACACGCCGGGCGTGAGGACTTCACAACGGATGCGGTGGTGGTCCTTGGTCAACACCTTCATGTGAATGACCCCGTTGTCCACCAGGACGGTGTCACCCACCGAGATGTCGTTCACCAGGCCTTCGTAATTGACGTCTACGGACTGCACGTCCTCGCTTTGTTCGCCGCGAATCGTGAATTCAAAGATCTCCCCGGGGATCAGATTCAGTTTGACCGGAAGGTCGCCGGTCCTGATGGCCGGTCCCTGGGTATCCATCAAGATGCCGGTGATGACACCGAGTTCCTCGGAAATGGCGCGGATGTCGCGGACGACCGTGCGCACCCAATCATGCGGTGCATGGCTCATGTTGAGCCGGAAAACGTTGGCTCCGGCATTGATCAGTTCACGGAGCTTCTCAGGTGAGTCGGTGGCGGGGCCAAGGGTGCAGATGATTTTGGTTTTTCGCATGATGAGATTGAAATGAGATGGTCCCGCCCCGGGCAAGCCGGGGCGGGTGACATTTGCGTTACGCTAGCAAGTTCTATTCCTCCCTCTGGCGTCGAGTGACCCAGAGAGAAATAATAAAGATGAGGAGCAGAATCGTGCCCAAGGCCGCGCCGAAGGGCGGGTTGCGGGCGGTGGTGAATTGTTTTTGAATCACTTCCCCAATGGTGGGGACCTTTCCTCCGCCCATCAGGGTCGTGATGGCAAACATGGCGATGGCCGGTACAAAAACGAGGAGAGCCCCAGCGGCTATGCCGGGGCGGGTGAGCGGAATAATGACTTGGGAGAAAGCGCGCATGGGGCCGGCGCCCAGGTCGTAGGCGGCCTCGACCATGGCATTATCAAGCCGTTCCACGCTGGTGTAGATTGGCAGGATCATGAAAGGGAGAAAGTTGTACACCAGACCGAGAACCACGGCGAACGGGGTGTACATCATGATGAGGGGCTCCGGAATGATGTGGGCGGAGACGAGCAGGCTGTTGATTAATCCATCGCGGCTGAGCAGGGAAATCCACGCGTAAGTCCGGATGAGAAAACTCGTCCAGAAAGGAATCATGACGAGGGTGAGGAGCAGATTTCTCACGCTTGGCGGTGAGCGGCCGATAAAATAGGCGACGGGGTAGCCCACCACCATGCAGATGACGGTGGTCAGAAAGGCGTACCAGATCGACATCAGGAAAATTTTCAGCCAGGTCGGATTGAAAGCTGAGAGGTAATTTTTCCAGGTGAAATCGAAACGGATTTCCCCGAGGGCCGTTTTGCTGGCGAAGCTGTAGATGACAATCATCACCGTCGGGATGATGACAAACAGCAGCAGCCAGAGGAGCAACGGCGACATGAAAAGCCAGGCCCCGAGGCCGGGGCGGCGAGTGAAGTTGCCCGTAAAGGGCACAACGGGACCGGCGGCCATCAGGAGGTCCGGCTGATCATGTCGGTGCGCATCAGAGCAGGTCTACTGAACTTTTAGCTCGTTGATCATTTCATCCACAGTGGACGCCTGATCGCCAATATCCTTAAAGATCGGCATCTGCGAGATGATCTCATCGGAAGGGAACGCTGCCGCATTGGCGAGTTGCTCGGGGGTGAGCAGTTTGCGTCCCTCCGCATTGGGATTGGTGTAAGGAAATTCCTCCCAAACCATTTTGTTGATCTCTGGCTGGAGAATGAAATTCATGAAAGCCTCGGCATTTTTAGGGTGCTTGGCGGCCTTGGGAATGGCCAGGCTGTCGATGAAAAGGTGGGTGCCTTCCTCGGGAAGGATCCATTTGAATTTCCCGCTGTTGTCATCGCGCAGAATGTAGCCGCCTTCTCCGTTCCAGATCACGCCGATGGCCATGTTGCCTTTGAGCAGCGCGTCTTTCGGGCTGGTCGAGTCGTAGGCGCCGATAAGGGGAATCCAGCCCTGGAGAACCTGACGGGCTTTCTCGAGGGACTCGGGAGTGACCTCGTTCACATCAATGTCCTGCGAGGCGAGAGCCCAGCTCACGAGTTCGCGGGCGTCATCGAGGGTGATGATTTTGCCTTTGTATTTTTCCTGAAAGACATCCTTGTAGCCCTTGATCTCGTCCTTCACGAGTTCGGTATTAACCATGATCCCGACAGTTCCGGCCATCCAGGGCACCGAGTATTTATTGCCTGGGTCGAAGGACTTATCGAGGAACTGCGGGGCGATGTTTTTCAGATCGGGCACCGCCGTTTTGTCGATCGGGCGCAGGTAGCCAGCCTTGCCCATGGCCTCGATCATATAATCGCTAGGCTGGATGAGGTCGTATTTCCCACCACCGGAGAGAAGCTTTTGGAGCATCTCCTCGTTGCTTTCATAATTCTGCACGTTCACCTTGATGCCGGTCTTCGCGGTGAAGGCGTCGATGACGGATTGCGGCACATATTCTGTCCAACAGAAGAGGTTTAGAACCGGTTCTTCCGCGGTTGTGGCCGGGCCCGCTGCCGCGGCAGGTGCCGGGGTGCTGGCGGGTGTTTCCGTCGTTTTGGTGGTGTCCGCGGGCTTGCCGCAGCCTGCCAGTAGCAGGATTCCTGTGGTGAGGGCGGCGAGGGCCGCGAGTGGAGTTTTTGTTTTCATGGGATTTAACTGCGTTTTTTGAGGAGTTCGCTGAAGAGAACGAGCACGACGGTGCCGGCGACAAAGAGGGCGCTCAGCGCATTGAGTTGAGGGTCGAGTCCTTTGCGGGCCAGCCCGTACACTTGCAAGGGAAGCGTTTGCGAGCCGGGACCGGAGGTGAATACCGTCACGATATATTCGTCGAAAGACAGGGTGAACGACATCAGCGCTCCGGCGATAATGGCCGGCATGAGGTAGGGCACGATGACTTTCCAGAAGGCCTGAATGGGCGTCGCGCCCAGATCCATGGCGGCCTCCTCCAAAAACGGGTCAATGCCCTGCAGGCGGGCCTGCACGCCAACCAGCACAAAGGGAAAACAGAAAGTGGTGTGGCCGATGATGAGGGTGAGGTACCCGAGGTCGAGGTGGAGAAGGTTGTTGAACAAAATCATCAAACTCACCCCCATCAAAACTTCGGGCATGACCATCGGCACAAAAATCAGCAATCCAATGGCCTGACGGAACGGGAATTGGTATCGGAACATGAGCCAGGCGCCGACCGTTCCGAGGAAGGTCGAGAGAACCGTGGTGACGCAGGCCACGATCATGCTGTTTTTGAAAGCACCGATGAGAACCTGGTTGCCGAAGAGTTCCGAATACCAGCGGGTAGTAAATCCCGTCCAAGCCAGGCCGAGTTTGGAATCGTTAAACGAAAAAACGATCAGCAGAATAATGGGAACGTACAGGAAGGCGAAAACCCCCACCGTCCAAAATCCAAAAAGCCAACGCTGCAGCTGGGGTCCATGAAGCTTCCGCAAAAACGCGTGGATCGGTTTGGGCAGAAGCGAGGCGGCCACCGCGGACATGAGGCCTACTTATCCCAATCGTGCGACGCCGTCCAGTTTAAGAACGCGAATTTGTCGTAACTGGTGCACGCTCTGCCCCGTCAACGGCCCAGGGCCTTGGTATGAGACAAATGTCTCGTCGAGCCAATCATCGATTCCGTTTCCGGAAAATTCAGGCGTGTTTGCCGTTGAACCAACTCTACGAGGGCATCAGGCACGCGGACCCGTTGGTGAAAGGTTAGCCGTCAAGCGCTCGCACGCCGTCACGGTGTTGGCCATGAGCATGGCAATGGTCATGGGACCGACGCCGCCGGGAACGGGAGTGATGGCGGCGCAATTTCCCGCGACCGCGTCGTAATCCACGTCGCCGACTATATGGTACCCTTTTGGCGAAGTCGGATCTTCCACCCGATTAATGCCCACATCGATCACCACTGCGCCGTCGCGGATGTGCTCTGCGCCGAGGAAATGCGGGCGACCGATGGCCGCGATCACGAGGTCGGCCTGGCGCGTGATGGCGGGCAAATTCTTGGAGCGCGAATGCGCGACCGTGACAGTGGCGTCCCCGCCTTTGCTTCGGCGCATAAGAAGCAGGGCCATGGGTTTCCCCACAATCATGCTTCGGCCGACCACGACGGCATTTGCTCCGGCGGTGTCCAGTCCGCTCTCTGCGATGAGGCGCATGCAGCCAAGGGGCGTGCAGGGCACGAACCCCGAAGGATCGTCAAGGGCGAGTTTTGCCACATTGACCGGATGAAATCCATCCACATCCTTCCGCGGGTCGATGGTCTCGACGATGGCCTGTTCGTTGATGTGGGGAGGCGGGGGGGATTGAACGAGGATGCCGTGAATGGCGGGATCGGCGTTCAACTTGCGCACGAGACCGACCAGGGTCTCCTGGGGCGTGTCGGCGGCGAGTTCGTGTTTGACGGAGTGCAAGCCGAGGTCCGCTGCCTTTTTATCCTTTGACCGCACATAGGCCCGCGAGGCGGGATCGTCGCCGACGAGCACGACAGCGAGTCCGGGCTGAATGCCGCGGGCCGCCAGCAAGGCGATGCGTTGTTTTGTTTCCTCGTGAACTATTTGGGCGATGGCTGCACCGTCAATCCGCTTCATTTTTTAAAAGAGTTTCCAATCGTGCGCGGGTGGCCTCGAATTCTTCGGCAGACAATTCCCGCGGCACGGAGATGGTTTCCGCCACCGTGACGGAGACGCGGGAAAAAGGCAACGGGATGATGAATCCATCCCAGGTTTTCATGCGGATGCAGTGAGAAAAATGCGCGTGAGCCGGGACGATTTTCGCCCCGGTGAGTTGCGCAAGGCTGATGGCTCCGAGTCCAAGTTTGTAGCGTGGGCCGCGCGGGCCGTCGGGGGTGATCGCGATGTCTTTGCGGTCCTCAAGGAGGGAAACCAATTCGCGCAGGGCTTGTGAACCGCGGCGGGAGCTGGAGCCCCGCACGGAGCCCATGCGCAGCCCGGCCATGACCCCGGCCAGAATTTCCCCATCTCGGCTGGGACTGGTCAACACCGTGACGCCTTTGCGCAAACCGTGCGGATAGTGGATGGCAAACGCTGCGGCGATGCCGACGATGCGGTTGTGCCAGAAACAGATGATGGCCGGCCCCGGCATGGTGTTGGTCCCGATGCCGGAGAAATCCTCCACCTTTACGCGCAGGGTGAGAAAGAGCGAGCGCAGGATGAATACGCCGAGTCCTGCGAGGAGGGATTCGCGGGTCATGCAAGGAACACCTTAAGCACGTTTTGCAAAACGGGCCTGGCCTGCGCGGCGAGGGTGGGGTTGGCGTAGGCCACCCAGGAGATGCCGCTGGTGGTGTCGAGCGGAGCATCGGGAAAGCCGCCCAGCGGATGTTCGTAAATCACTCCGGCCTCTTCCAGGAGCAACGCCGTGCAGACATCATAGGGGTGGCAGACAAGGGACGATTCCAGGTCCAACTGTGCATAGACCAGCGGGCGCAGGTCGCCGACGAGGCGGTCGTGCCCGGCGAGCAGTTCATAAAACGCCCCGCCCGTGCTGAGGTATTGATCGTCGAAAATCACCGGCGACGCATCGCGACCGATGCCGACAAGCTCGTCCCAGAGGCGTTCTTCGATCTGCGCGGTGAGGGTGCGGCCCTCGGGAAAAAATTTGGCCATCCAGGAAAATCCGTGCCGGAAATCCAAGGCACGCGATGGTTGCAGCTCCAGCGCGGAGGCGGAACCGTCCAGCACATTGACACTTTCCGTGCGCAGACCCTGACCGCGCACCGCGCTGATCTGGTCGGCCCGCCACTGCTTGGACGTTGGCAGCTCCGTCATGGCCGCTACAAATATTTCCGAGAGCATGGTGTCCGGGCCGTGCTGGGGGGCGATGCCGCCGAGCGCCCAGGCGCTGCGTTTGTCATACATGATGCCGCGGGTGCCATCGATGGGGTCGAGCAGACATTTCCAGCGGGTTTGGTCCGCGGTGGTTCCACGGGGAAAACACAACGAACCTTCGTCGAGGCCCTCCATCACAACTTCCACGGGTTCGGCCATCGGCCAGCGACTTTCAAACCACTCGACGATGGCGTCCTCGCTGATCCTGTCGATGGCGTAAATGGTGTCCGCGGCGGTCTGGGCGGAGACCGCGGAAAGATCGCCGTTGGTGTGCCGTCCCGCAATCAGGCGCTCCCGGATGAAAACCCCGAGATCGCAGAGCAGTTCGCGAAAGATTTCCGGGGTGGAACTCATGGTGTCACCGGAGGGATGACCGCCGCACCGGGATACGCGGAGGCCTCGGGCGTCGGGGTGGGAGAGGACGCAGGCGTTGGTGGAGGCTCTCCGGAGGGAAGTGGCACTAGATCCGGGCTAGCTTCAGGGCTCGGAACGGGAGTCGGCGTTGGTGTCGGAGTGGGGGTTGGCGTCGGCCAAGGCGGGACGATGTCCTCCCACACATAAAGCTCCGGGGCTGATCCCCCGAGTTCGTCGAGATAGATTTTCACCTTTTCCCGCCACTTGGCCAAGTCGGGCGGGCCGGCTTTTTCCGCCGTGCCAGGGAAAATGAGGTAGGCCACCTTGATGTGGCTGACCGAGCGGGACAGGGCCGAGGCCTTGGGGTTGATCTGTCGGCAAAGCCTGAGTGAAGCTTCGCCTACTTTGGCGGAAGGACCGGCGTCTCCGACGATGGTGGGGTAGACGACGCCATCGTATATCACGGCCGCGTAGTCGCCGATGCTTGGCGAAAACGGTGAGGGATCCTTGAGCATGAAGCCCGGAACCACGATGGAGGGGTCGGTGGCAGAAACGAGGAAGCTGGCAGTTTTCAGATCGCTCACTGTGCGGGTGAGATGGGCGATCCCCTCCTGAATCTCTCTCTTGCGCGCGGCGGAAACTCCCGGCGTGGCCAGTTCGGTTTTCAGTTCCGTGATGCGATTCTGACTTTTGGTGAGAAGGGGATTCACCCGGTCCGTGGTTTTGGGCCAGCGGTAGCTGGTCTGGGGCTGGAAAAACCGGCCGGAGTCATCGATCTCCACATTCCGGTCACCGTCGGAGCCATCGACGTTTACGTCCATGTCGCCAATGATCAGGAGGGCTTTTCGGTCGGTCTCGGGCCCCTGCATTTCCAGGATGGTTTCGCAGTCGTAAAAATTGTGGCGCGAGAGCACCTCGTCCAGCGCGAAAAGCTGATCGCGAATGGTGGCGACCTTGATTTTGTAGAGCCGATCAAAAAACGGCGACACCTTTGCCGTTGCGACCATGTCGGACATTTTGTTCAGGACATGCGGAAGTTTGGGGTCGTTGGACGCCAGATCCTCCAGAGTCGTGCTGGCCCGGGGGAGTTCCGCGGTGAAGGTGATCTCCACCTGGAAACTTTCGTCCTCCGTCCGATCCACTGACGCCAGTTCGCCGCTGGGGGGCGTGGCGAACTTGGTTTTAAACGTGATGCCATTAAACATCTTGCCCACATCTGCCGGTTTCCGCGGGAGCAGAGGCGTTGGCTCCGGGGTGGGCGGGGCGGGGGTCGGCGTCGGTGTCGGCGCGGGCGTGGGGGTCGGAATGGGAGTGACCGAGGGACTTGGCGGAACCGACGGCGACGGACTTGGGGTGGGTGAGGGCAGGAGGGAGAGCGACGGCCGGTCGCACCCCGCCACTGCCAGGCAAAGCCATCCTGCGAGCGCGGCCCGTTTGATCATGCGTAGGTCAGGAACGCCGTGGACACTTCCGTGGGAAGGTCGATGAGTTTGTAATCCGCCGACGATACAAAAAGCAGTGACTGTTTGCCGTGACCGAGCAGTTTCTGCGCGGAGTCATAAACCTCGTGTTCGAGCGTGACGAACTTGCGGTTGTAGTGCGCGATGCGGATGCGGACGCTGACGGTTTCAAACTCCCGGGTCTCGCGGACAAACTTGTGCTCGAAGGACCGCGTGAGAATGAAGAATGGTGTGTTTTTCAGGTCGAACTTCGGCATCACCTGATTAAAAAACAGCTCGCGGGTTTTGCCGACCCACATGGCATACATGCCGAAATAGACATTACCGACCGAGTTGGTGTCTGCATACGTCGCGATGAAGGAGTGGACGAACCATTTGTCTTCGAAATGTCCGCCCACGCTGTGCGTCATCATGGCCGCAGGTGGGGCATTTTCCGGGCTGGCCGCGCCAATGATGCCCTTCGGCGAATGCGGCGAGTCTGGCGCGGTGGCGGCCAGTTCCTCGGAGTCGTTGACAAAATCTTCCCCGGCGCCGGGTTTGAGCAGGAGCCACGCGATAGATACGAGAGGAAGGAGGGCGCCGAGGATCATGAAAACCGGGTAGCGCAAAAAATACCCGAATGCGCAGATCACCACCGCGAGGCTGCCGATGCAGAACATCTTCACCTGCGGAATCGCGTTGGCGGGACTGATGATGTAACAACGCGCAATTCCCAGGGCGGAATACCCGACGAAGAACGTCGCGTAGAAAATCATGAAATACTCGAGCTCCAGATTCAGCACCGCCGCGACCAGGGCGATCACACCGGCCAGGATGAAGGCCGGGATGGGCGAGGTGAGCAGGCGTTTCGGGACGAACGTGATTAGAGGATTTTTCGAACGCGCCACGCCTTCCTGGAAAAACCACTTCAGCGCGACATAGCCGCTATCCAGCGTGGTCAGCACGCAGACGCAGAGGAACACGCAGTAGGCCGTGAAAGTCCACGGTGCCGCCGCGGCGTTTTCGTAGAAGAATCTCAAAATCACCTCGTGTCCGTAGCGGTGATCTCCGAGCCCGCTGCGGATCCATTGACCTGCACCATGGTTGAGCGCCCAAAGGGCCAGTGTGCCGTGGAAAAGCAGAATGCCGAAAAATTCTAACGCTCCAATCCAATAGGCGGCCGCGATGGAGACTCGCTCGCGATGCATCTGGATGGCTCTCTGCCACTGCTGGAGATCCAGCCAGGGGCCCACCAGAAAACCGATGATGATGGGCACGACGTATCCCCAGTATTGCCAGTCGTCGGTCGGAAGTTTCGGAAACTGAAACGGACCTGTGCCCACCCGAAAAGTTTGGATCGTGATGACCGCGATGGCCGCGGCCAGGAGGAGGGCCATTACGCCATGGCTGAATTTGATTCGGCGAATGTCGAACTCCTCGCCAAACAGAATCGCGGCCGCCAACACGATGAGTAGCGTGAGCGGCATGTACAAAATCCACGGCTCGTAGCCCAGCGTCTGCCAGCCGTAGCGAATGAAGGCAAAAATCGTCAGTGTGATGGCCAGCAACTGATAGAGGAAAAAGACCAGCCGGAACGGCCGTGACCAGTTTGTAAAAAACGTGGCCAGCGACTCGGACCCCTTTTCGCGCCGGGCGATGTGGTGCGTGACGAGCCCGAACGCCAGCAGGCCGATCGCGTTGGGAATGGCGAACGTGAGGAGCCCGAACAGGCCGAATTGGGTGGTGAACTGGACGGAAAAAAACAGCCCCAGCCCCCAAGTCCACGAGAGGGCAATCGAATTGCCCCAAAGGAGAGTGGGAAACCAGCGGGTTGATGTCGGAGAAGCGGCAGCCATGCGAAGAGGAAGTCTTAACAGTCCGCAAGCGAATCGTGCAAGCAGCGAGGGCGGATGTATGCGATTCCGGAGTAGGGTGGGGACACGCGTAAGCCTCCTGGCACAAAAAAGCCGCCCGGTCCGGATCGGACGGGCGGCTTGTTGTGAAGGTTGGGAATTTTTAGGCCGCTACGGCTTCCTTCTGCTTCGCGCGGTGTTTATCGACGAAGTATTTCATGGTGTGGAAAAGAACGGAGTCCATGTCGTGCTCCGATTTCCAGCCCAGCAAGTTGCGGGCTTTGTCCACGTTGGGGATTCGGCGGTCGCAGTCTTCGTAGCCTTTGCCG
>JBGSVZ010000130.1:0-63065 GCA_041752695.1 Terrimicrobiaceae bacterium | reverse complement strand
GTGGATGCAGAAGGCAGCTAACACTGGATACAACTGGGCACAACTGCGTCTGGCAGAAATGTATGCCGACGGAATTGGAACAGATCAAGACTATGCAGAAGCAGCGAAGTGGGCCGAAAAGGCCAATAAATCAGGAATCGGCAAAGATGCTCAAACCGCCAAAGAACGCTATCAGCATCTGGCCAAAAGACCGAAGGCTACCAAGTTCGAAATAACCGTTGCTGGTAACTCCGTCACCGTCACACGCATTGGAACCGGACCAATCGGAGTGATATTTTTCGGACACACCGGAGTGTCAAAAATGAACCAATACCTCCTCGACAACTTCGAATGGCTTGAAAGCCTGACAACTGAGAAATGCACCTACTTTTTGTGGGAGTATCCAGAGTCTGCTCCCTTCGACCAAATCATACCCACGTTGGATGCCTATCGCGCCGGAGATCACACAGTAAAGTTGGCGTTTCCGGGAATTGCCGCTGTCGTCGTGTCCCAGATTGCAAAGGAATCTGGGCTCAATCAGTATCTTGTCATCGGCAACTCACTCGGAGCAGGCATGATCTTGTGGGACTACCCTCAGCTGGTCGAAAATCAGTCATTGAGCTTTCTCTTGCTATCCCCAACGGAAGCATTCATGCCGGAACCAAGTCAAATTCCTCAACTGGAGCGAACGACGCTTTTGGGAGCAAAAGGCTGGAAAAATAACGAACACCAAATGCGTACGGACATGTGGTTAAGTGGAGCCCAAGCCTGGGACTGGGTTGCCGCTAATCGCAACGATGTATGGGGGGATCTGATCACCGAAAGCCGTGCGTCCGAGCCCGTTGAGAAAGGCACGCTGGAAAGTGGAGCGCGATTCAGGAAATCGCTGCCAACAGACTTTTCCATCGGCCATAAAACCATTGGAAACGACATCAACTGTGAGCTTCTGGATAAGTTAATTCGAGTTCAACTCGGGATTGCGGATAAACAAATTCTGGCAGAGCCACCACAGCAACGATGAGGCCCACAACTTTGAATCCACCCAGTTTATTTCCTGTCAGCCGCCAGATCAGCCAAGGACTCGCAGCTGAAACTCCGCTGCGTAATCTACCAAAAGGCGATCCCCTGCATCAACCAAAGTCAAAATAATGAAAATCAGCAAAAAATGGTTCGCTTCGATTCTGTGCATTCTTCTCTCTGTTCTAACTACATTCGGCGAGGATGATAGAATCAACCTCAACACCGCAACGAATGAGCAGTTGAAATCCCTCCCGCACGTCGGGAACTACACCGCAGAACAAATCATCGAAATGCGGCCGATTGAAAATTTAGAGGACCTCCTCACCATCCGAGGAATGAAGCAAGGCAAACTCGACGCTTTGCGAAATCTCGTCACGCTCGGTGAAACACCGGTAGCCAACCCGGCTACAACTCCCCGAGAGGAACAAGCCAAGACGAAGCTGGAGACGGTGAACACAACGGCTGACACACAGCAGTTTGTTGTTCTCGAACCGACGATTTTTTCCTCGTTGCAGACCCCACCACCGGACGCCCCAAGGAAAAAAATTCTGGTTGTCCCGTCAACGAACGATTCCATTGTCAGCCAAGTTGCATTGGCTCAAGCTCTCCGAGACGCAGGCCACCACGTCGATTATCTGGATAACGGATACGGTTCAGGCAGGGTGCGACGGAGCGGCATCGGCGGCGGACCTCCCGTTGAAATCCACCCCCGCCAATCTGAAATCTTCGGCTGGCCCACCACAACGAATCCCGACTACGTCGCCTATGATGCCATTATTGCCGGGGGCGGAACCTCTGATCTGAAACGTGCACTTCTTGAAGCTATCCAACGCGGCCAACTTGTCATATTAGAAACGGACCAAGGCCCATGGGCTTACTCTCACTCCAAAGACGCTGCTAAAGATGCTGAGAAAGCATATTTGGCCGATCAAGTGCAGAAGGGATTGCTTAGCCAACAACCATCTGACCAGATGGGTTCCAACGCACATTGGGAAATGGCCCCTTGGCCCACGACCGATAATTCCCTCCAAATCAGCGCAGGAGGCACAACAGCGAAGCGGAGTTACATCCGCCCAACGGACATTGTGCTCTTTGATAATGTTCTCACCTACAGCCTCGATTCTTCTTCAAGAAACGGGAAAATGAGCTTTGGCTACGCTGGCACTCACTACCCTGAGGAAGGTAAGAAGCAAGGGTGGTCCGAAGCGTTTCGACAAGACTACACCAAGAGGTATCTTCTCCCCGCCGTCCAGTCCGCGTTGTTCACCCACACACCGAAGCCCGTCGTTCTCGCCAAACAAGAACTAACACCGGCTCCCGGAGTTCCCGCCCGCGCCACATTACCCAGAACCTTCCCACTTACCCGCTCCACTGAAGAAGGCACCGTCGTGGCGTGGGGCCTCTCCTCAGCCCCCGGTCAAAAGAGCCGAACACAGGAGATGATTCCAATTCCAGAAGGCCTGAAAGCCGTCCAAGTGACGGCTGCTCCCGGAACCTCGTCCAGCAGAATCCATTGTCTCGCCCTTAAAGCGGACGGCACGGTCACGGCATGGGGCAGGAATGACGAAGGGCAATGCGATGTCCCACCGGGGCTTAACAATGTCGTATCGGTCGCCGCAGGAAACGCTGCCTCGCTTGCAGTCAAAGCTGACGGAACAGTAGCGGTCTGGGGACGTGGAAAACTAGCCTCCTCCATTCCCGCCGATCTCACAAATATCGTTCAAGCCACCTTCACCCAAGGCGGCACCCTCGTTGTTTTGGCTGATGGAACATGCCGCTACTTTTTGGAGGGCAAGCCCAAAGATGGACTTATGGAAAATTACAGGGATCGCAGCGGCAAAACTCACCGAGTGCTCGCTGGAATGTCGGTTGAGCAGTCAGCCGTATGGCAGAAAGCACATGCCAGAAAAGACCTCGTTGCTGTCGCAGGCGGTCGCTACGGCTATGGGTTGACTTCGGAAGGCGAGATCCTCGCGTTCAGCTATAACGACGACTCAGTTGGAATGGTACCACAAGACATCGGAGAAATCGCCGCGCTACCTACGGTGCCCGACTACTGCGATTACGTGGCAGCCATTCAAATCGACGGCACCGTTCGCGCTTGGGGGCGCAACGACTCCGGCCAATGCGACGTTCCAGAAAATCTACCACCCATAAAATCTTTATCCACGGGACCGAACCACGCCGCAGCCATCACCACCCAAGGACACCTGATCACATGGGGAGGAAACTGGGAGGGACAACGCAGTGTGCCCGCCGAACTGTCAAACGCGAAGTTCATCCAAGTCTTCGCCGGAAGTGGTCTCACCCTGGCCATCGTCCAAACACCCACCCCATGAAACGCTTCCTCAAAGCCTTCGTTCCTCCGGGAATCGTCATTGCTCCAATGTCGCTGTTTGCGGTCGTGGCGGTTCTCTCGCCGACTGTCGATTCTGCCTCAGCCGGTGGGTCGCTACTCGTAGCCGCCGCCGTCAGCGTTGCAGCAATGATGTACTTTCTACCCACAACGGTCGCCGCGCTGCGCGAGGCCCCGAGTTACGTGGGAATTCTCATCGTCAACACCGTTGGCGGGCTTTTTCTCATCGGCTGGATAGCGGCTCTCATCTGGGCCTTCGTTGACCGTCAACCCGGACCGGTCATCGTGCAGAACATTTATCATGGCCCCGCGCCACAAGCGCCAAACTCAACCATGCAACCTCCCGTCCTGTAGCCACAAGCCCACCTCTACGCGTGAAAAACCTACAACAAATCATCAAGCCCACGGGTCAAATCCCGCCATCGGCATCGCAGGCCGCGTCGGAAGCGTGCCAAATAATCCACCGTCATGTTCCACGAACCAGCCTCAATGCGTTGGAGAGAACGCAAATCCACATCCACCAACTCTGCCAACTTTTCTTGAGTCAACTTTCTCTTGAGCCGAAGCCGGAGGATATTCCTCCCGACAATCACATGGGGTTTGTTGTCTTCGCTCACCCTCCATTACATGCCGTAAACGACGCTCTTTGAGAGCGGTAGTATATGCCTCATTCCAACTTTTCTTTAAGATTGACACCCAAACTCCATCGGGGAATTCTCCAAATTCTTCATCCAAACCGCACCCAGTTTCCCAAAAAACGACGCCCTGTATCCGCATGTCCGACCATGAAGCCCGCCACCAAACCCCTTTCGTTTTTGCCCTTGGCTCTCGCCATGGTCGGATTGATTTTCTTCAAAGCAAACACTCACGCCGAACCAGCCGAGACAAAACAGGAACCTCCTCAATTTCGAGTGCTAGACAGCCAAGAAGTTGATCTTGGTTCCCGCTCCATCATTTACAACCGCGTTGAGACACCTGTTCTAAAACCGCAACCCGCCCCGATAGAGGAACCACCAACACCGGTTGCCGAACACGTCCCTACAGCAGAAGAACTCGCTGAAATGCGGCGATGGGAAGAGATGAATTATGTTAGCTTGTTTTTGTCATGTACGGTTTATGACAACCAGTTGACGGAAGTTAGATTTCGTGACGGGGAAACTGATGTCGTTTTCTGGTCTAATGTAAATTTTAACTATCTCAGCCAGTTGTTTGATTTGCAGATCAAAGACACTTACTACTCCATCTTCGTCGCAGTCGGAGACTCCACACGTGAAGATTTCGACCAGCAAAATGCGGAACTCCACCGCATGAACAGGCCGGACATGGTATCCACTTGGCCGACCGACCTTCTCGAAACCAACGCCGCCGCCCCCTCCTCAACGTGGCGTATCACATCGCCACAATCTGTGTCTGCGGAAGCTCAAAACGCCATTGAAGATCTCCACAACCACTTCGACGCCAACCGTGATGCTTTAATCACCCAACACGCCGAGAGAGAAGCGGCCCGCATCGCCCATGAACAATGGCTCAAGGACAACCCGCCTCAGCCAAAGGATACCGTCATCCAATTTTTCCCCATCCAGAGCGACCATTCGCCCACAGAAGCCAGAACTCTGGACTCAGCACTCTCAACCTCCCGCGAACAATGAAAAGGAAGACTCTTCTCATCCTCCTCTTCGTGGCCGCAGGAGTGCTCTCCACAGGTGGGCTTTTCGCTCAAACTGCCGACGACCTCAACGAGGGGACCCAACTCGAATACGACGCTACCAATGAAATCTATCGCTACAAGTGGTGGGGCAGAACAGGCCGAACCTATTTTATCCAGCACACAGAAGACCTGATTCTATGGAATTGGGTGCCAGTAGTCGAATCTGGCGACGACGCCGTAAAAGAGTGGGGACTCACCACCACCGCAGACAAATTCTTCCTGCGACTGAGATACACTGACATACCAACCACCGACCCGGAGAACGACGATTTTGACGGCGACACCGTGCCTAACCTGTTCGAAATCTCCAACGGATTTAGTCCGTTCGCGACAACGGATGCTAACACTAACGGAATCCCCGACGAGTGGGAGCTTTACAACGCTGGCAAATTCAATTTTTGGCCGCCTGCACTTTCGGCCAGTCTCACAAGAAACGCCACAGAAACCAAAAGCCTTTTCTTACGAAACGACACCGCCACCCCGGTCAGCTACTCAGTGGCGCTGACCGGGAACACCGGTCCAAGCCACACCTTTGAGGATTCACTCACGGGAAGTGCAACATACAATTGGCAGGAAATCAGCGAAACCGGAACACGTTTGTCTGTCATTTCCAATGCCTACTTGGGACAAGAAACTGTAACCCTTACTCAGTTCTCCTTTCCCTTTTTTGGCACGTCCTTTAACGCGGTGCATGTAAGTGTAAATGGTGCAGTCTCACTTGGGCAGACCGCTTACATGTACGATAACTACTACCCACTGCCTTCCCCATCAGCACCACGCAACATGATTGCGGCGTTTTATGATGACCTCGACACTCGGACCATTGGCGACATCTATTACAAACAGGAGTCCGACCGCCTCATTATCCAATATCAAAATGTCGGACGGTCATATGGAACAGCCTCGGACTACACATTCCAAATCGTTCTATATGCCGACGGGAAAATTGCATTCCTCTACAAGGAAATGGACGGAACGCTAAACTCAGCCACCATTGGCATCCAGAACGGAGCTGGAACCATTGGTCTTCAGGTGGCTCACAATGCGACCTACGTTTCCGACAACCATGCCGTCCTGATTTCGCCACAATCCACCTTCCTCTCCGTCGCTCCTACATCCGGCACAGTCCCCGCCTTCACAACACTAACCTTGGACGCAGTATTTCGGTCCTTGAGCCTCCCCTACGGCACACACACCGCCACAATAACAACCACACACGACGCAGCAGTCTTGGCCGGACCACACGTCATGGATGCCACCCTTGAGGTTTTCAACGCACCGGCTCAAGTGGCAGTGACTGCCCCCCTTGACGGCTCAGTATTCCTCGAAGGAGAAGCCATCACGATTACAGCCACGGCGTCTGATCCAGAAGGCATGCAGAAGGTGCAATTTTATCAGGGCGCGACGCTCCTCGGTGAAGACTCCTCTTCCCCGTATTCAAGGTATTGGGGCTATCCTGCTCCCGGTGCGTACGTTCTCACAGCAAACGCAGTTGACATCTTTGGTGGTGTGACCACCTCAGATCCAATAAACGTCACCATCATTCCAGACGCAGACAGGGACGGGCTACCAGACTCATGGGAGGCCGCCAACGGCCTCTCCTCCAGTGATTTTTCAGATGCCCTTGCTGACACAGATGGAGACCGCATTCCCAACCTTTGGGAGCATCGTTTGGACACAAATCCGAACGAGGCTCTCTCACGTCCGCCTACTACGCGGGTTGTCGCTGCCGATGGCAGCGGCGACCACCTCACCCTACAAGAAGCCTACGATGCAGCAGCCGATTTGGAAATCATTGAGGTCAGGTCTGGCACCTACGACGGTCTTTACATGGGAAGCGAGAAGCGCATCGCATGGCTTGCAACGCCAGCATCTCCCACTGCGCTAGTCAAAATCAAACCAGCCCAATCGAATTGGACAACCACCCAAACATACTCGGATGCGGTTTTTGACGGTTTTTCCATTGAAGGTCATGACGGAACGGTCGCCTACATCAGTAGCAGCAGAGTTGCCTTCACCAACTGCAAACTAACAAATGGAAACGGTTACTACTATCCGGGGGCCATTTACGCAGCAGGGGATACCACAATATCCTTGTACCATTGTACCATCCTTGACAATCGCTATCTTGACGAAGGCTATGGTTGGGGCGCAAATGCCATTCAAGGGGATTGGGATACCCGCATCGCCATCAAAAACAGCATTCTCTGGAACCCCGATGCAAATGGACTGCCAGAAATTTTGTCCTATGGCTCCGTAGTCGTAACGAGTTCAATAATTCGAGGCGGTGATTTCGGCGCAATCGACCAGAACCCCGGATTGGCATACGGCGGATGGATGAACGGGAACTCCCCCGGACTAGATGCTGGAACAAACTTAGAAATCACTCTTGACGCTCAAGGCGAAAGCCGACATGCCGGAATCGCACCAGACTTGGGCTGGGATGAATTTCGCGACGCCGACACAGACGGTTTACCGGATTGGCTGGAAGCCCTCGGAATCACCGACCCAGAGGCCGACTTCGATAGCGATGGTCTCTCAAATCTTGCCGAGTATCAGACGCATTTAACCAACATTCAAGCCTCCGACACCGATGGTGACGGGCTTCTGGATGGCGTCGAAGTCCTCACCCACGGAACTAATCCACTCAGCACCGATACGGACTCCGACGGCATGGCAGATGCTTGGGAAGTCGCCAATGGGCTGAACGCTCTTATTGACGATGCTCAGAACGATCTGGACAACGATGGCCTTACCAACCTCTTTGAATACACATGGGGCTTCGACCCAACAGACCCATCCGATGTCAATCGGGATACCGACTCCGACGGATTGCCAGACCTTTGGGAAATCACCTACTTTAAGCACGCAACTAGTGCGTTGCCCAGCCAAGATCCAGATACCGATGACCTGACCAATCTTCAGGAATATCTGAACACTACCGAACCAAATAACTGGGACACCGACGGCGATCTACTCCCTGATGGCTGGGAGATAGCCAATGGATTGAATGCACGCTCTGGGACAGGTGCGGAAGGTGCAAACGGCGATCCCGACAATGACGGTTTGAGTAACTTCAAAGAATGGACCTTCGGAGCCAGTCCACACTCCTCTGACACCGATGGCGACGGGGTGTCGGATGGGCAAGAAGCCGGTCAGGGTAGCTCACCGAGTGATCCTTCTGACAATGGCCAGCCACCGTCTGAGGATCAATTATTAGAGATGAAAATTATCGTTGGAGACCCCAGCGGAAGCCACTCCGAGCGTTGGAGGGTCGAAGTGCGGGACTTGGCAACCTCACAGATCGTTGTCAACCACGCTTCACAAGAATTCGGCGAACTAAGTCCTGATTCCGAGTCGATATTCAGACAATTTCGCAAAGGCAAGGCATACGACATCAAGCTAATATGGGTCGCAACTGATCCAGAGAAACTGGAAGAAGATCCCGAAGGTGACTTCTTTCCCGATTACGACTGGGCACTGGAAATAAGCTACAAAAACCAGGAAGGTTTATGGGTAGATGTGAAGGATCAGCAGGCCAAACGATTCATTGTTTTAGATCCTTGGGACCCAGCTAACAACCAAATTGCAGAAAACAACGTTGAGTTGCTCGTTAATCGAGAGGAACTTCAATTTCCGTGGGAGGGACAGCCCGACCGCACAGAGCAATACCAACAGCAAATCGCAACGAAAAGCGCGCAACTTCTGCCCATAGAGATCGTAATACCTAAGCTTAACACACAAGGATCAGAGACCGGCGAACTGCAATCCACAACAAACCTCTCTGTAGGCACTTTAGAGAATTCGTTTGATTCCACTGCATCTCGCAACTTAGTAGCAGATTGGATCGAAGAAGATCGTGACAGATTTTACATTCGAGTGACAGATCCAGGCAAATCGGGCCAAGGACCACTCAGAGTTCGTGTCTGGACAGACAGTGAGGGAACTGAATACGATGACGATTCTAGGATTTCTCCTGATTCAAACGTGGTTGAGCTCCAAGAGGAAGGCACAACTGGAGTTTTCATCTCCAAATCAATGCTTCTAGTTTCAAATGATGGGGATGATGACCATAGTGTTGATGGAGTCGCTGACGACGATAAAAATGATCGAACTCGTCTCATTGCGCTGGGCGGGAAGATTAATGTAGAGTTTTTGGAAAATGGACAAACACCTAATTACGAAGCTGACATCGAAGCAACTACCCCTGTTATAAAGACGGTAAAGGTTAAAGTTTGGGTAGCTAAAACCGCCTTGCTTGGAACGCCGACTCCAGTAGTAAATACCGCTACAGTTGAGGCAGATCTAAAAAGTATAAGAGAAACATTCGCTCAGGCTGGCATCAAGGTCGTTAGTAACCCTACGATTGTTGAATTTAATGAATCCGACGCAGGAATTGATTTATCACCGACAGGATTCGACTATCTAACAAACGGAAGTCACCTTACCGACGAAGCAAAAGCTGTTTTTGACTGGATTGACGCAGGCTCACAGCGGGCTGCCGACGAGATTAGCATAATCTATGTCAATTTCATGACTACAAATTGGTATTCAAGCGGTGCAAATGGACCTCGAGGCCTTGCCTACATTAATAAAATGTTTTCACCGCCGAAGTATGCTAACCACCTAATTATCGCCGCTGATTACAGGCTGCGCTACACAGCTCCGCATGAATTGCTGCATATTCTACTGGATGCTGAGCATTCCGATTTTCTAACCGAACACAATCACATCCGCATGACATTTTCGGGAGACAATGGATCAAATGCCGCCGGAATTGAGGGGCGGAAACGTATCAGCAAGAGAAGCTTCAACAATCAAGTAAACACCATCCAAGCGAGTCCCTATGCAAACTAGAATATTAACTAAAGCCCTTGCTCTGCTCCTTTCGTTATCATCAATTAACGCGGCGGAGCCAACCGATGGTGATTGGCTCTCATCAAAGATTGGCAATCTCGACATCGATAGCCGAAAGGTCGAAAAGTTAGACGTAACAAAATTCTCATCTCCAGAGGATCGATCTCGCTTGGTCAACATCCTTAACCAATCCATGTCTTCAAAGAAGCCTCTAGACGAACAGACAAAAAAGGCAGTTGTTGTTGCTTTGAAAATTCTGAGTGAGCAAGGGACCGAATCAACCCAATCGATAGCCCCCCTACTTGAAGCATCTGATAAACAGATACGGTCTGAGGCTGCACAGGCACTTGCGGTTCTGAAGGGTGAGCACGCAAGCGCACAGTTGAAGCAAGCCGCACTTAGCAAGATGCCGCAGCTAACCTCGTCTGACATTGCTTCCCAGCAAGAGGCTATCGATCTTATTAGATGTGCATTGTTAGCTGCTCCAGAATCTGAACGCGATGCTTTGATGGCTCAACTAATTGGTGCGATGCAAAAACTTAAAAATGATGCTGCGCAACAGCGACAGATTGAACTTACAATCCAGGAGATTAGAGACGGGGTGGCTCAACCAGAATAGAAGCCGCACCGTGCTTTCCAATTAGGGTAACGACTGCATATTTTCAATTCAGGCAAGTGAAGAGGAGTGCTTTTGAAAAATGATTTGACAGTTCATCGAGGTAAAGGAGGACCGTCACAAGAAGTCAAACCGTTTCAAAACTCTTATCAAGGGGCACGTCGCCCCCGACCCGGCAAAGGCCGCGCCAACCGCTCCACTTCGTTCCGGCGATTGTCACGGCCTTTGCTTCAACCCGCCAGCCCGAAGAAGTGTTCGGCGGCAGGCAAGGCCCAGAGTAAAGGAGAGCCTTGCCCGCCGCCGAAATTTGGTTTCGATTGCGCTCATTGCCGCGCGGGCTAGAGATCGATCAAGAGAGTTGAGATTGGAGCTCGGGCAGAGGCTGTCAATCAACTGCGGCTTGGGGCCGCATGAGAGAATCACAACCGGCACGACAAAAACAATCTCAGACCGTGTCCTGGGAGTCCATAAATCCGGAATCACAATGGGGAACAGTGGGCGACTGCGGCGTTCGAAGTCCCCGAGATTAAGTTTTGGCTGTATGACCAACACAGCAGTTGATTCCTCGAAACCACCCCGAATCTTGAACCGGCAAAGCCCCAAGCCAACGTGGGATGCCTTTCGGCACCCCCGCCAAAATGAAAGAAGCGTGGTTTTTCGTGAACCAAGCACCCCAATTTCAAGAGAGACTCATGATCACGAAATATGCCAGACGCCATTGGGCTGTCTGGTTGGAAGGAGAACTCGTCGTTGTCACCGTCTACAAGAAGGGTGCAAGGCGAGTGGCCGAACTGCTACAGACACGCCTGACCCAACATTGACGCAAGCCAAGCACCCCCATAGCATGATCCATGTTTTTGGGGGAAAGCTCTCAGATTACAGGAAAATAACCACCCAACCACAACCCATTCGAATACCTTGTTTTATCGTGTTGAAGGCAACAAACGAAGTTTATGAACAAACTGACTTCTCTAGCGCTGTTGGTGGCGACCTGCGCTCCCTCGCTCGCGGCCGATCCCAAGCCCGCGACGCCTCCCAACGTTCTGCTCATCATCACCGACCAACAGCATGCCGGCATGCTGAGTTGCACGGGCAATCCCCATGTGAAGACGCCGGCCCTCGACGGTCTCGCCCAGTCGGGAGCGCGGTTCGAGCTGGCTTATGCCGCCAATCCGGTCTGCGTGCCGTCCCGGACAAGCATGCTCACCGGCATCATGCCGAGCCGGATCGGAATGGAATCGAATGAGGACTTGGGAAAGAGCAAGAAGAAGATGACGCCGGAGATTCTGGCCAGTTCGATGGGCCAGATCTTTTCCCGCGCCGGGTACGAGACCGTCTATGGCGGCAAACAACACGTCCCAATGACGATCGAAGCTGCGGGTTTCAAGAACCTCGGGAAAGATGCGGGGGCGGGGCTGGCCAAAATCAGCGCCGAGTTCCTGCGTCAGCCGCACGACAAACCGTTCCTGATGGTGGCTTCGTTCATCAATCCCCATGACATCTGTTTCATGGCGATCGACGATGCCAAGAAGCCAGGCAAAAGAGCCAGGACGGATGCTCTCAGTGAAGCCCTGAAGCGCCCGGCCGGCATGTCGGACGAAAGGTTCTTTTCCACCGTCTGTCCTCCTCTGCCGGCCAACTATGAGATTCCAGCGGGCGAACCGCAGAACATTCTTTCCGCCGATGAGCGCGACTTCCGCACGCATGTGCGGAACAATTGGACGGACGAACAATGGCGTATGCACCGCTGGGCATATGCCCGGCTGACCGAACTGGTGGATGCGCAGATCGGCGAGGTGTTGAAGGCCCTGGGGGAAACGGGTCTCGACCAAAATACCCTGGTCGTTTTTGTCAGCGATCACGGCGACATGGATGCGTCCCACCGCCTGGAACACAAATCGGTCTTTTACGAGGAGTCGGCCAGGGTGCCCCTGATCGTCAGTTGGAAGGGCGTGACCAAGGCCGGTTTGGTGGATCGCGAACATCTGGTTTCGACCGGCATCGACTTGATTCCGACGTTGTGCGATTTTGCAGGCATTCCGGTTCCCGAAGACCTGAAAGGGGCCAGCGTCCGTCCGCTGGCGGAAGGCCGGCCGCCGGAACCGTGGCGCAAGACGGTCGTCTCCGAAGGCGGCGATTGGCGGATGCTGCGCTCCGCCCGCTACAAATACACCGTCTATGCCTCGGGCCAGCCCCGGGAGATGTTGACCGACATGACGGAAGATCCGGGCGAAATGAAGAATCTCGCGCTGGACCCCAAATTTGCCCCCGTCCTCGAGGAACACCGCCAGCTTTTGCAGGATTGGTATCGGGGAATCAGCGAAAACCTAGATCCCAAATACGTCGTTACTGCCAGTGTCGGCGTCGGCCAATGAGGATGGCCACACTTTCATTTTTGAGTATCGCGGCCTGGCCCGATTGCACAGGCCGACCAGACGGGAAGCTGCGGCGCGTTTCCGTGAAATTGACAGACTCCTCACATGAATAAGATCCACCTGGTTCTCACCACCCTCTGTTTCACCAGTGGCGCCCTTTCCGCAGCAGAAACTCAACCCGCTCCGCGCCCGAACATCATCTTCATTCTCTGCGACGATCTGGGCTACGGAGATGTCGGCGTATTTTATCAGAACCAACGCGCAGCGTTGAAGGATCCGAGCATTCCCTTCTTCAGCACGCCCCACTTGGATTCGCTGGCGCGGGATGGCGTGCAAATGACCCAGCATTATTGCGCCGCGCCGGTCTGCGCTCCTTCCCGGGCCTCGTTGTTGACGGGGCTGACTCAAGGACATGCCAATGTTCGCGACAATCAGTTCGACAAGGCTCTGGCCGATTCTTTCACCCTCGGCAGTGTGCTCAAGCAGGCCGGTTACGAAACCGCGGCCATCGGAAAGTGGGGACTCCAGGGCAAGGAACAGAAAGGGAAGGGCGAGGTTAAGGACAAGGGAGCAGATGGTGAGGAGCCCGCCCAAACCCACCAAACCGGGGGAGTGATGCCGGCCGCCTGGACGGCCTATCCGACCAAAAGGGGATTCGACTATTATTTCGGCTATGTGCGCCACGCGGACGGCCATTTTCATTATCCCAAGGAGGACAAGATCGAGGTGTGGGAAAACGACCGCGAAGTTTCGGGCGACCTCGACAAATGTTACACCACCGATCTGTTCACCGCGCGCGCCAAGAAGTGGATCACCGAACAGGTGGAAACCCATCCGAAGCAGCCCTTCTTTCTCTATCTCGCCTTCGACACCCCGCATGCGAAGCTGCAAAATCCCCCCGCTCCCTATCCGGCCGGCGGAGGGCTTAAAGGCGGGGTGCAATGGACCGGCACGCCACACGCGATGTTGAACTCCGCCACCGGCGAATACGACAGCTACGTTTTTCCCGACTATGCCAAGGCGACTTGGGACCACGATCGCAATCCGGCCACGGCGGAGGTCCCTTGGCCCGATGTGCAGAAGCGCTTCGCTAATAGCGTCCGCCGCATCGATTTTGCCGTGGGCGATCTGCTTCAGCTTCTGAAGGACCTCAAGATCGACGACAACACGCTGGTGGTCCTGACCTCCGACAATGGTCCTTCGCAGGAATCCAAGATGGCCGAACGATACACCCCGAATTTTTTCCGCGGGTTCGGCCCCTTTGATGGAATCAAGCGCGATATCTGGGAAGGCGGCATGCGGGAACCCACGCTGGTCCGCTGGCCCGGCGGCATCCCCGCCGGCCGGGTGGACAAACACCCTTCCGGGCAGTGGAATTGGATGGCCACCTTCTGCGATCTGGCGGGCCTGCCCCTTCCGGCCGCGTCCGATGGTGTGTCCCTGGTGCCCACGCTCACCGGAAAGGGAAAGCAGGCGCCAGGCACCATTTACGTCGAGTACTCCGCCCGCGGTCGCACGCCCACGTTCGAGGAATTTGACCGCTCGCACCAGGGACGCAATCGCGAGCAGATGCAGGCGATCCATCTCGATGGCTACAAGGGAATTCGCTACGATGTGAAATCGGCCGACGACGATTTTGAGATCTACGACCTCTCGAAAGATGAGCGGGAAATCAGGAATCTCGCCACGGATCCCCAAATGGCCGACTTGCAGGCGGCGATGAAAGCGCGGGTTTTGCAAGTGCGCCTGCCCGGGGAGGTCAAACGCCCATATGACAGTGCGCTGGTGCCCCCGGTGCTAAAAGAGCCATCCGGAGCGCCCGGGCTGACCTGGTCGCTCTTCAAGGGCGAATGGCCGTGGATGCCGGATTTCCGCACCCTGACCCCGGAATCCAGCGGGCAGGCGAAGCAGATCGATCTTTCGATGGCCCCGGCGGATGGCAAGCCGTTCGGCGTCGCTTTGACTGGCTATTTCCATGCGGCTAAGGATGGCGACTACACCTTCACCCTCCAGAGCGACTCGGGTGCGATGCTTTTCCTCCACGACATCCGGGTGGTCAACGAACCGATGAAGAATCCGGCCGGAAGTTTCACCGGCAGCGTCCGCTTGAAAGCAGGCTGGCATCCACTCCGTCTCTATTACCGTCATGCCGGCAACGCTAAGCCAAGTTTGGAGCTGACCTGCCGCCAGGGCGGGGATTATCCGCTGTCTTCCGACGTGTTTCGCCAGGCCGCGATCAAGCCGTAACCCATCATGAAGTATATCCTACTCTTGATCATAGCTCTCAGCACCGCCGCTTTCTCCTCAGACGAGAAACCCAACATCATCCTGATCATTTCCGACGATCAAGGTTTTGGGGACTACGGCTTTATGGGCAGCCCCGTGGCGCAAACGCCCCATCTCGACCGCATGGCGTCCCAAGGGCTGGTTTACACGCGGGGCTACACCACGCCGGTTTGCTCCCCCTCGCTAGCTTCGTTGCTCACCGGTAAGATGCCGCGTCAGCACGGAATCACCGGCAATTACCAGACCCCGGCCGAGGGAATGAACAAGCGCCAGGCCAAAGAGGCCAGCCGAGGGCCCCTTTCCGAGCGATTGTTGCGCAACTCGTTGATGTTGCCGAAAGCTCTCAGCGAGGCGGGTTATCTCACTTTTCAAACCGGCAAGCTCTGGAATGTGACCTCCTCGGAGATTGGCTTCACCGAAGGCATGACCAAGACGGCGACAAAGCATGGAGGGGAGGGGCTCGCCATCGGACGCAAAGGATTGCAGCCGATCTTCAACTTCATCGAAAAGACCCAGGCCGAGAAGAAGCCCTTCTTTGTCTGGTATGCGCCCATGATGCCCCATGACCCCCACACCCCGCCGAAGCAATTGCTGGAGAAGTATGAAGGGAAAGGCCTGAGCCTGGAGGCGCAGAAATATTTTGCCATGGTCGAATGGTTCGACCAAACCTGCGGCAAACTCGACGAGTTCCTGGCCAAGAACAATCTGGCGGACAACACAGTCATCCTCTACCTCGCGGACAACGGCTGGAATCCCGAAGGCCAGGGACCGAAGGCGCGGGCGAAACTCACCCCCTACGAACTCGGCATCCGCACCCCGATCTTTGTGCGCTGGCCCGCCCAATTGAAGCCGCTTCGGGACGAACAGACGCTTGCTTCCGTGATAGACTTCGCGCCCACGATCCTCAAGTTGGCGGGAGCGAAAGCCCCGGCCGACCTGGCCGGGCTTGACCTCATGGACCGCGAGGCCATGACCGCACGCAAATCCCTCTTCGTGGAAAATTTCACCCAGGACATCGCCGACGTCTCCGATCCTGACAAGAGCCTCGTCACCCGGGTCGTCATCGACGGCTGGTCTAAGTTGCTGATCCCCGGGTCTGCTCGCCCCCTCACCAATCTCTCCGCCCCTACGGAGTTGGAGTTGTTCGACCTGCAAACTGATCCATTGGAAAAGACGAACCTCGCCTCTCAACGGCCCGAGGAGGTGAAGCGGCTCATGGCTTTGCTGGAGAACTCCGGACCGGCGAGGGCGCAACGATGAACCATCCCATTTGGCCTCCTTCCCGCCGTCTCCGATCCGGCTCCCCCTCGCGATGAAACTTCTTGGCAAACTTCTCCTCCTGCTCACCCTGGGCAACTCCGCCTTCGCGGCGGCCGAGAAGCCTAATATCATCGTCATCCTCGCGGATGATCTGGGCTGGGCCGACCTCGGGGCGCAAGGAGTCCAGAAGGACGTCCGCACGCCGAATCTTGACCTCCTGGCCGCGGGCGGCTTGCGAGCGACCAACGGTTACGTCACCGCCCCCCAATGTTTGCCCTCGCGCGCCGGGCTGTTGACGGGACGCTTTCAGGCTCGTTTCGGAGTCGAGAAGAACAAGGACCCCCTCGACGGCTTTGACGCCCAGGAAACCATCGCCTCGCGGCTGAAGAAGGCGGGTTACGCCACCGGAATGGCCGGGAAATGGCACCTCGGACCGGACCCGAAGATTGTCAACCATGGATTTGACGACGTCTATGCGAATGGCAGGAAGGGGAAGGTCTGGGCGAACTTCGATTTCGAAGGCAAGACGATCAAAGGGGGCACGGCCGACAGTCCGATGTATCACCTCGACGCGAATAGCGCGGCCGCCTGCGCCTTCATCGAGCGGCACAAAAACCAGCCGTTCTTCTTTTACCTGGCCTACCGCGCGCCTCACGTTCCGCTCGATGCGCCGAAGAAGTATCTCGACCGTTTTCCCGGAGAAATGCCGGAGCAGCGACGGCAGTGTCTGGCCATGATGTCCGCGGTGGACGATGGCGTCGGACAGGTGATGCAGACTCTTCGCAAGTTGGGCCTGGAAGAGAATACCCTCATTTTCTTCACCGGCGACAACGGTGCGCCGTTGAAAATCACCAAGGACGCCGGCTGGGATGGTTCGCTCAATGCGCCGATGAATGGAGAAAAGGGCATGCTCACGGAAGGTGGCATCCGCGAGCCGTGGCTGACCTATTGGAAAGACCGGATTCCGGCCGGCCAGGTTTACGAGCATCCGGTAGTCTCCTACGACATTGCGGCCACCGCGGTCGCGCTGGCCGGCTTGCCGCGCGATCCGGCTCTCGATGGAGTGGATCTTCTGCCCTTCTTCACCGGAAAAGAAAAAGCCCCTCCGCATGAGAGCCTTTTCTGGAGATGGATCGACCAGTCGGCCGTGCGCGAAGGCAAATGGAAGCTGCTCGTCGGCGGCCCGCGCAGCTACCTGTTCGACCTCGAGACGGATCCTGGCGAAAAACGCAACCTGATCGCGGAGCAACCAGAGGTCGCTCAAAGGCTGCGTACGAAACTGGAGGCATGGTCGCAGGAGTTGCAACCGCCCGGACTCACCACCGACAAGCTGGAAGACGTCTGGTCGGAATATTACGACCACTACCTTGATGGTAAGATCGTCACCGAACCTCCCGCCTCGGGGGAAAACGGTGACAAAAAGCGCGGGAAAAAACGAGCGAAGAACGAGGCCACCGAAACCGAAGACTCCGAGTGAGCGCCATTCCACCCATCCTTCCAGCGATTCTCTCACTAATGGCTGCCGTGCGAGTGGCTGCAATCACTTCCCACCCGCCAGCAAACCTCCTCTGACGCCGAATAATTACCACTAAACTATGAAACTCCTCCTCAAATTGCTCCTTGTCCTGACGGTCAGCGGTTCCACCTTTGCGCAGACCGAGAAGCCCAACATCATCCTCATCATTTCCGACGACCAAGGCTTTCCCGATTACGGATTCATGGGCAGCCCGGTGGCCCAGACCCCTTCCCTTGATCGCATGGCTTCGCAGGGCATCCTGTATACGCGGGGCTACACCATGCCCGTGTGCTCTCCTTCGCTGGCCTGTCTGCTCACAGGGAAGCTCCCTCATCAAAACGGCATTACTGGAAATGATCTGGCCGTGCCGGCAGGCGAGAAAAAAGCGAGGGGCAAGGATGGCCGCCAGCCTCTCGCAGATCGGCTGCTGAGCAATTCATTGATTCTCCCCAAGGCGCTCACCGAAGCCGGCTACCTCACATTTCAGACCGGCAAGCTCTGGAACGTCACCGCCACGCAGGTCGGGTTCACCGACGGTATGAGCAAGACTGCAGGGCGCCACGGCGACGCTGGTCTCACGATCGGACGCAAGGGTTTGCAGCCGATCTTCGATTTCATCGAAATGGCTCAAAAAGAGCAAAAGCCGTTTTTTGTGTGGTATGCGCCCCTCCTCCCGCACACACCTCACAATCCTCCGGCCGAACTGCTGGCGCGTTATCAAGGGAAAGGGCTGAGCCCTGAGGCTGCAAAGTATTTCGCCATGGTGGAATGGTTTGACCAAACCTGCGGCGAACTGGACGATTTCCTGGCCAAGCACAACCTCGCCGACAATACGGTGATTTTGTACCTGGCCGATAACGGATGGAACCCCGAGGGACAGGGCCTCCAAGCGCGTGCGAAACTTACCCCATACGAACTTGGAATACGAACACCGATTTTTGTCCGCTGGCCCGGTAAAGTAAAGCCAGAGCGCGATGAGCAGACGCTCGCCTCCGTGATCGATTTTGCTCCAGCAATCTTAAAAATTGCAGGCGTCAAGGCACCGACTGATCTCCCCGGCCTGGACCTCCTGGATCGCGAAGCGATCACGGCGAGAAAATCGATCTTCATCGAAAACTACACGCACGACATCGCCGATCTTGCTGCCCCCGAGAAGAGCCTCGTGACGCAAGTCGTCCTTGATGGCTGGTTGAAACTGCTCATTCCCGGCTCCGCCCGGCCACGAAACAATACCGCCGCTCCCACAGAGCTGGAATTGTTCGACCTCCAATCTGATCCTTTGGAAAAAACAAACCTCGCGGCGAGCCGGTCTGATGATGTCAAACGCCTGCAGGCGTTGCAGGAAAGCGCCTGGCCGTCCGCGAAGCCACGTCAATGAAATGGCGGGTCATCGCTCTTCAAATGTCCGTTGAGGTGGAGTTCGCGATCCTCAAGCAGGGCGAAGGGGAGGGGAAATAATTATGAAGACAAAAACCATTGCAGGACTGCTGGGCTCCGTGTTGTTCGGCGTAACTTGTGCAGACGCGAGTCCGCCGAATGTGCTGTTCATCATGGCGGATGATCTCGGATGGAGCGACACCGGGCTCTACGGACACACCGGGTTTTACGAGACTCCCAATCTCGACCGCCTACGCGATCGCGGCATGTTGTTTACGCAGGCGTATTCGGCGTATGCCGTCTGCTCTCCATCCCGCTATGCGGCCTTGACAGGCCAATGGCCTGCCCGCGCAGGGTGGTATCAGGCGGCCGGGCATGTTGAACTCGAGAAATTCGAGGCCTACAAGAATCCACGTATCGACAAGACGAGCAAGGTGCATCATTGGCAAAGTGCGACGCGGACACGCAACGAGACCGCTACGGTCGCAGATGCCTTCAAAGCGGCCGGCTACGATACAGCCTTCTTTGGCAAGTGGCACCTCGGTCGTGAGCCGTACGATCCGCTGCACATGGGGTTTGATGTGGATGTACCCCACACTTGGATGCATGCGCCGCCGGGTGGCTATCTGGCCCCCTGGCCCTTCCCTGATCCAAATATCGTCAAGCTGCCGGCTGAAAAGGGAGAGAACATCGAGACCCGCATGGCCGAAGAGGCGGTCAAATATATCCAGCAACAAAAAAAGAGCGGGAAGCCGTTCTTTATGTGCTACTGGAACTTCTCGGTTCACACCCCGCTTGAGGGCAATGCGGATCTGGTCAAAAAGTATGAGCTGAAAGCCGCCGAGCAGGGCGGAAACCAGAAGCATCGGCATCCGGTCTATGGCGCTATGGTCGAAACCATGGACGCTGCTGTGGGCAGGTTGCTTGATACGCTTGATAAAGAAGGTTTAGCCGACAATACCATTGTCGTGTTTACTTCCGACAACGGAGGTCTAGCAGGGGAGGCGCATAAAGCGCCCAGTCAGAAAGCGTGCTGCGAATGGCTCCAATCCTCGAATTGCTCTTGATGGCACGCTTGGCAGTCCAGCGCCGCAGCGGGGGGAAAGGCTGACCGCACAGCTAAACCGGGCGGCAAGACACTTGCTACGGGAACGGCTCGTTCCCACTCCGGGGGCCGGAGAAACCACCAAACCAGAGCGCTGGTCGCGACTATCGCCGCGACCAACGCAATGGCCCCCCCGTGATGAAAAGGCACCTTCACTTTACTTCAGTGTGGCACCTTGAAATGGGATTGTTTTTTATTGGGAGGATCGTTTCCAGACAACCCCGGACACGCCCTCGGGCAAAGACATTCCCGCTATTTGGCGCCCTTCTTCCGGCCTGCAACTTCGTCGAAGGAGAGCTTTCCGTCATTGTTCTTATCCTTCTTGGAAAAATTTTCCTCGGCTTTGGCCGGCTTTTTGGCTTGGCCGACGAATTCTTCTTTTGAAAGGTACCCGTCGCCATCCGTGTCCTTCTTTACGAAAGCTTCCTGTTGATCCAGATCGTTTTTGCCGTTTTTTTTGGCTTCCTGCGCATGGATCGGGAGATTCAGCGCAAGACTGAGAGAGATGATGATAATTGGTTTCATACCATTATATTGAACATTGGGGGTTTGCTTAAGTTGCGGAAAAAATGCTGTGGGGGCCCAGAAAGTTGCTGTAGGGGAACCCTTCGCTGATGGGTCTTATCCCTCGTATGGAGTCGATCGCAGGAAAATACGGGCTATTCCGTTAATTCTTCAACGATTTAGAGAACTCCTCGGGCGAGAGTTTACCGTCTTTATCCTTGTCCCGTTTGATGAACGTGTTCTCCGCTTTGACCGGATCGTCTGACTTCACCAGGAATTCATCCAGGGAAATGAACCCATCCTTGTCTTTATCTTTCGCCTGGAAATGGATCTCCGGGCCGGGATTCTTGATGAATTCTTCGGCCGAAAGCACGCCGTTCAGGTCTTTGTCCTTTTTGTCGAAAATTTCGTCGGTGAGGTCAGCATGCTTGCCTTCCGAAAACTCCTCCCGGGAAAGCACGTCATCCTTGTCCTTGTCCTTGCGATTAAAAATACTTAGCAGTGCCGGTCGTTTTTGCAGAGTGACGGAAGGGTCTTCCGTTTGAGCGTAGGCGGGTAGGATGAGTGCCGCTGCCAGAACAATTCGGGGGAATGGTATCATACCAACACTTTATGGGGATTTGCGGGAAAATCAAGAAAAACCTGGGGTGGTGCGATTAGTGGGTGGAGGAGGTCCCCCCCAGAAAATTCCCGTAGCCGACGATCACAGTGGAGCCAATGAGAATGGCGAGTCCTATGCCGATGAGGATGTGGGTGCGTTTGCTGGTGCCTCTCCATTCGTGGAGGATAATTCCCCACAGGGTGCTGAAGATAATGATGCTGGCCATGTGCAGGGTCCAACTGGAGAACTCGTAGGTTCCCATCTTGGTTTGGCCCATGCTGTAAAAGAAGAACTGGAGATACCAGGTGATGCCCGCGAGGGCGGAGAAAAAGTAGTTGCGCAGCAGTGGGGCCGGTCCCGAGTGAGAAGTTGGACCCGCGGGACCTCCGTGGCTGGCGGCACTGGAATCGCGCAACGCACTCTCCTCGACTGCGTCAGACAGGATTAGCCCCTGTGCGGCGCTGACCTCGCCGATATCGGAGCGTCGCAAGTTGAGGTATTCGTGGCTCGAGCGGTTCTTGAGGTTGAGGATGACGCACCAGATGAAGTTGGTCGTGAATCCCCCCCAGAGCACGATGACCAAGACGGGAAGATTTTGCCAGAGATCGCTGCCCCCTTCGCGCTGGAGTGCCGCTCGTGAGAGATCTGCCAGGGGTTTTCCAGCAGCCAAGCCATAGGCAAAGCAGGAACTGAGAATTCCGGAAAACGTCGCGACGAGCATTCCCTTCTTGAAATTAAATTCCTTCACCGTCGCCGCCTTTTGCTCAGGCGAAAGTTCACGCTCCTTGGACATGCCCGCCAATCCACTCACCCCAATTCCCGCGAGGCAGGCGAGGACGCCCAGCAGGATCACCTGCCCGGAGCCAGTGCTCACGATTTTTCCGAAATCGCCGGCAAAAATCGGAGGCACCAGTGTTCCGAAGGCCGCGCAAAACCCCAGTGCGACCGCCATCCCCAGGGCAATGCCCAAATAGCGCATGGTCAGCCCAAAGGTGAGACCGCCGATACCCCACATCGCGCCAAAGAAATAGGACCAGAAAAGTGTCTGCCCCGGTGTTGCCAAAATGGATTTCCAAAGTTCGGGCACGAGCAATGAGGCAAGCGTAAGCGGAGCAATGATCCAACTGAAGAACCCTCCGACGAGCCAATAGGTCTCCCAAGACCAATTTTTAACGCCGCGGTAAGGAATGTAAAAGCTGGCGGAGGCTAGGCCGCCGAGCCAGTGATAGAAGACGCCGATCAGGGGATTGCTCATAAGGTTTGATTCTTGGTTGGTTGGGAGGATTGAAGAATGCGGCTCAAAGAGGTTTCTCTGATTGTGCGGACCTCAAATGAATGGTTTTTCTCTGAAGATTGTGGTGCGTGTCGGTGAATCGCACGGTACCGCTTCGGGATCGCATGAGCACGGAATGGGTGGTGGCAATGGAGCCGGTCACGTCGACCCCGCGGAGGAGCGGTCCGCTGCTGATGCCCGTGGCCGCGAAGATGATGTTTTTTCCGCGGGCGAGGTCACGCGACATGAATTGGGTGTTTAGCCGGTCTCCCCAGCCCTGATCGATAAGGGATTGGCGTTCCATTTCATCACGCGGCCAGATTTTTGCACGCATGCCACCGCCCAAACAACGCAGTCCAGCCGCGGCCAGAATGCCTTCTGGGGCACCTCCAATACCTACATAAAGGTCAATGTTTGAGGTGTGCATGGCCGGAGCAAGGGCGGCTGCGATGTCACCATCAACAATGAGGCGGAGCGAGGCTCCCTTGCGCCGGACCGAATCAATCAGTTCCTGGTTGCGGGGACGGTCGATGATCGAAACAACGACATCCCGAACTCCTTTTCCCAGAATGTGGGCCGTTGTATCAATGACCTCCTCGATGGGCGCTTCGATATCAATGGGAAGCATGGGGTCTTTCATCCAAGCGCGGCGGACGGCGAGGGGGTAGGCCAGTTTCTTGAGATAGAACGCCGGAATCGCCAGGAGGCTCGACTCCTCGGTGTCTTCCACGAGCGATGCCGCAATACAGCTCAAGGAATTTGGCATACCCTTGGCGGTATTCGTTGTTCCATCCACCGGATCCAGGGCGATTTCAAAGCGGGGGCTCCCCTCCTTCCAGGTTCCGACTTTTTCTCCGATAAACAAGCCGGGGGCTTCATCTTTGATACCCTCGCCGATGACCACTTCCCCGCGCATATCCATGAGGTCAAACATGCCGCGAATCGCATCGCAGGCCGCTGCGTCGGCGCTTTCCTTGTCGCCTTTTCCCAGCCATTGAAGGGTATTCAGCGCGGCAAGCTCTGTGGCGCGGAGAAAATCCAGTTCAATGTTTCGTTCGATGTCAGGTGGGGGGAGCATAAAAAATGGGAGGTTTATCCCTTGGGAAAATAACGTGTTTCAGCAAACAGTTTCGATTCGGATATCAAGGAACGCCGCCAGTTTCCTGATTTTTTCCGAGATGTGCCCGACTCCGATGGCGCAGTGGTGAGCAGGGCCGTGAGAATTCCAATCGTTCACAAACGAACGGGCACCGATGGGGAATTTGTAGCGGCTGTTGGTGTTCCCAATTTCCAGGATCGGCCCCGCCACGGACTCGCCCTCGGCTACCAAAAAGAAGAGCGAACCGTCGCGGTCCTCGACGACGGATAGCAGCGTGACCGGACCGTGCCGGACGCTCATCTCCACGGAGAGACCTTGCCCCACCTTTCCATGATAGACCCCCAGCGGCCTGATCTTGGTCTTGCTGCTGGCAATGGCAAGGTGCCCCGGTCCGTCATGCCCCATCAGGACCACATCGTCGGTAAAGTCCATGGCGTAGTATTCCGTGAACGATCCTCCCACACCGAAGGCGTCGAGAATCTTCATCGCCTGAACATTTTTGACTTCGTATTCGCCCGCCACGGGGATGCCCCGTGCGGTCAAAAGGGAGTTCCCAAGAATGACCGAACTAATGACATCTTCCAGTTCCGGACAGCCGGATCCCATGTGGTAATAGGCCATCGATCCAAGATTTTTGAGTGCGACCAGCTTATCCAGCGCAAGCGAGGTGCGTGCCGCCCGCATCAGTTCCGTCTCCGGACAATCCGTCTGAACATCGAAGATTTCGCGGAATTCCGCCACTCGAGCCCTCGCCTCTTCGTCAGAAATTTCTCGTCGCAGGGCGGCGAGTTGTTCGACCTCGATGATTTCCATGTGACCCCCAAACGTCGCGATGTGTCGAGTTGTGTCGCTCGCGATGTCAAGCATCCCGTTATAATAATGCCCCATAAGGCCCAGTCGGTTGTGGGCCATGACATTGGCAACGCGAGCCGCATCAAGCCATGCACCAATCTCATCCCAGCAAACTGGATCTCCTTCGAGAACACCGGTGACCTGATGAAAGGGAATGCCCGATCGCTTAAACACGTTGGCAATTTCTGGCACCGGGCACGCGGAACAATGTGCCAGCCAGTCGCCTGTCATGAGTGTGCGGTCACTCATTGCATTGAAGGCCGCATAGTCGATTGCGGCTGTCGGTTGGAGATTCAGAACGATTACCGGGACCTTGGCGCGGCGGACGACTGGGAGGACGGTGGACGAAAGGGCATAGGTGGTGACATACAGAAATATCACGTCAACGTCTTGCCTTCGAAACTGATGTCCGGCGTCCATGGCGCGCTCTGGCGAATCGACTAAACCGAGGTTGATGATCTCAACGTCCGGCCGCTTGAGCCGAGATGCAACCGAATCCACGTAGCCTTCCAAACGTTCCCTCAGTCCGAAAAATTGGCTCCAATAGGCTTCCAAGCCTATTCCGAATATGCCGACGCGAAGCGGGAATGCGGGAGGGATCATCCAGTGGAGATTTTCCCGGATCGGGCAAAATGTCACCTAGTCTTGCATGCAAGGAGATTTCCAACACATATATAAAACTATCAAAAATTACTTTGAATATTTTCCGTCCGGTCCACGGGAAGCCGCCTGGACATTCCATGTTACTGCGATCGGGCATGGCCGAATTCTGCCCGGCAAGCCCTATCCTCCGCCCCGTCATCCAGACGGACGCGCTTTTACGTCGGAACGTGGCAGAGTGCTCTCTGCCTTCCAGTTGGTCGCCATCTCGCAGGGACACGGGAGGCTGGAGTGGAAAAACGGGGGAACAAGCCTCATGGCGGGTTCGGTTTTTTTTCTTCCTCCCGGCTACTGGCACCGTTACCGACCAGACCAAGAAACGGGCTGGACTGAAGACTGGTTTGAGTTGCGTGGCCCCACTCTCGATGCGTGGCTGGGGAATGGTCTTCTGGACGTTGCTCCCGTTCAAATCAATCGGCTCTCGCCTTTTTGGACACGGTTTACCGAACTTCATCAAGTTTGCCTTGCCCATCGGCTGGGATTCCGGGCCATCGCATCTGGATTGGCGATGACACTGCTGGCGTCCGTTGTCTCGCAAAGCCTTTCCTCAGCCCGCGCAAACAAGCCGGAACTTCCGGATCTTGTTAAAAAAGCGCGTGAGTTGCTAATGGAGGGGCGCAATGTCAAAAGCGTCGCGCAGAACCTCGGGGTGAGCTACTTGAAACTCTATCGCAAATTTAAGGAGGCGACCGGACTCACGCCGAAGGAGTATGCAAGGGAAATCCGGTTGGCCCGCGCTGAAGACCTTCTGGCATGCACCGACCTGAGCGTTAAAGAAATCGCCGGAATGCTTGGCTACTATTCGGCAAGTCATCTTTCTCTTGAATTCAAAAACGCCCGCGGTAAGGCGCCTTCGCGTTGGTCAGGCAGGACTCAAGCTTCTATCGGACCACTATAGAAATGAGTTCAGATTTCCGTCAGTGCCGCGGTGAATCTTCATGCAAAAGAGAGTCAAATGGACTCGGATTACATTGGGTTCAAGAGGTCGCAGGTTCGAATCCTGTCAGCCCGATATTTTTCCGGAGAAAACCAACTCCTTCCCACAGGATGAGAACGCAGTTCGACTGCCCTGCGCGAAAGCGCAAATCGAATTGGCGAAGCCAAAATGCAGATCCCGCAACGCGGGATAATCCTGTCAGCCCGATATTTTTCCGGAGGAAAACCAAATCCTTCCCACAGGATGAGAATGCAGTTCGACTGGCCTGCGCGAAAGCGCAAGGCGAATCAGCGGAGCCAAAATGCAGATCCCGTGTCCGCGGGATAATCCTGTCAGTCCGATATTCTTCCGCTCAGAACTGGAAGATTTCAGAATCTAATTTGATATCCAAACTGATATTCACCCGCCGGAATCAAATACTGCGCCAATGTATCCGGTCCGCAACTGGCCGTTCCCAATCCACGCTGGGCATAGTCCAGGCTCACAATCACTTCCTCGCGGGGGGTCAGGTCGATGGTGTGGGTGGCAGCGTGGAGGTCGGCGGCGGTGAAATGGCTGGCGGAGGCTTCGAGGAGACGATCGGTGGCGGCGAAGCGGATGGCGGTGCCTTTGGCATCGGCCAGAGACAGCCATCGGACGTCGGTTTTGTTGCCGTGCTCCTGGGGGACGATATAGGGCACGTATTGGTCGGCGACGGTGCCTTGGTACAAGCCGACGGCTGCACCGCGTTTGCGGTCGCAGTAGTTTTCGTGCGGTCCGCGTCCAAACCAGGCCAGGTTTTCAAAACCCGGGCGGAGGGCGAGAATCACGCCGAGGCGGGGGAGCTCCGGCAGGGTTGGGTCACAGGTGAAAAAGTTTTCCACCGTGATCCCGTCGGCGGACGAAAAAACGTAGCTGTGCTCGTGGACGATCCGACCTCCGGGGCATTCCCCAATCGTCTGGAATGAGATCTTCACCGATCCGTCGCGCTGTTGGTGGGCGGCCATGGAGGAAGGTTCCAGGTGGAGTTCGGGAAGTCCGGCCGCGCGCCATTTGCCGAGGACTTTGGAGTCCTGGCCGGTCCAGGCCTTGATGCCGTCGTTGTCGGTGGCGGCGCGCCAGACAGAGAGCTGCGGGCCGCGGAGGAGAAACTCGGTGCCTTTCCACCTCAGGGAGGTGATGGTCCCTACCTCCTCCGACGCGGTGGCGATGAGGTGACCCGCGGTGATCGTAAAAGTGCCGTCGTGATGATCGAGGGTCGGGGAGGCTGTCGAGAGGGACTTTTTGGCGGGCGTGATTTTGGCGGGGAGAGGGAACTGATCCCAGGCGATTTCGAAGCCGGCTTCACACCATGGGGTATCTGATGTCGCGACGAAACGGACCGTGAGGAAGGCCTCTTCGCCGGGGGAGAGGGTCGGCTGGCGTAGCGGGAGGGTGAGAGTTTCGCTCTCGCCGGGGGCGGTCTTGAGTGTGGGGAGTTTTCCGGACTGGACGACGGTCCCGTTCGCGGTCACTTCCCACGTTCCGCGCAGCCATCCGAGGGTGGTGAAGTCCTGTTTGTTGCGGATCCGGATTTTCCCAACCTTGAGGTTTACGCCCTCGACGCTGACCGGTTGCTGGACCTTTTTGCATTCCCACATTGCGGAATGCGGTGTGCGGTCGGGCCAGACCAGCCCGTCGCAAACGAAGTTGGCGTCGTGGGGAGTGTCGCCGAAGTCGCCACCATAGACCCAATAGTCGCGCCCTTTGAGGTCCTTCTGACGAATTCCATGGTCAAGCCATTCCCAAATGAATCCGCCCTGCAAGCCGGGGGTGCTTTCAAAAGCATCCCAATAGTCGCTCAGGCTGCCATTGCTATTACCCATGGCGTGAGAATATTCGCAAAGGATGAGCGGGCGGGGGACCTTGGTATTGGCGACAAAGTCTTTGATCCGATCGATTGCGGGGTACATCGGACAGACGATGTCGGTGCCGTAAGGCTGGTCGTCCCATTCAATTTCGCGGTTGGGATTTTTGTCGACGTCGGGACCCCAGAGCGCGCCTTCATATTGAATCGGGCGGGTGGGGTCAGTCTGACGCAGCCAGCCCGCGGCGGCGGTGTGGTTCGGGCCAAATCCGCTTTCGTTGCCCAGGCTCCAAATAATGATTGAGGGGTGGTTTTTGTCGCGTTCGACCATGTTCATCACGCGGTCGAGGAAGGCTCCGGCGTAACGCTGGTTGCGGCAGATGGTTTGCGAGTAGGCGTGGGATTCGATGTTGGCCTCGTCGATAACGTAAAGGCCGTATTCGTCGCAAAGGTCGAGGAACTGCGGGTCGTTCGGGTAGTGCGAGGTGCGGACGGCGTTAAAATTAAACCTCTTCATCGTGAGGATATCCTCGAGCATGCGTTCGCGCGAAACGGCCTTACCGGTGGTGTCGTCGTGGTCGTGGCGATTCACCCCCTTCATCATGACGCGCCGGCCGTTGATGAGCAGATCAAAACCGCGAATCTCCACCCTGCGGAAACCGATGCGTCGGGTGGTTCGCTCAAGGCCGGCCGCGGTTTTGAGGGTCACCTCCAGGGTGTAGAGATACGGGGATTCTGCGCTCCATGGGTTGACCTTCGGAACGGTGGCCGAAATGTGGGCGAGGTGGCGGGGCCAGGAGCCGCGGGCTTTCGGGTCGGCGGGAACTATGGCGGAGAGAGGTTTTTTCCAGACCGCCTTGCCGGCGGCGTCGAGCAGGCGGGCTTCCACCGTGCATCCTTGCTCTGGATCGCCGGGGTAGTTTACGCTAACACTGAGGTCGAGCGTGCCGGAGCTAAGATCGTCGGTGAGGCCGGTGCGGGCGCTTACGTCGGCGATGTGGACGGGCGCGGTGGCGTAGAGGAAGACTTCGCGGTGCAGTCCACTGAGCCACCAATGGTCCTGGTCTTCAATGAAAGTCGAGTCGCTCCATTTGATAACGAGGGTGGTGAGTTCGTTGCGTCCGGCGCGGAGGAACTTGGTGACATCGAACTCCGCAGGTGTCCGGGAATCCTTGCTGAGACCAACGGACTGACCGTTGAGGAACACGAGGAGGGTGTTGTCGGCGCCACCAAAATGAAGGACGACGCGTCGGCCCTTCCACCCGCGCGGAAGTTGAAAAGTGCGACGATAAACGCCGGTGGGATTGGCGCTTGGCACGAACGGTGTTTCCTCGGGGAACGGCATCTGCACGTTGGTATAATGGGGCTTGTCCCAGAAGCCCTGCATCTGCCAGTTGCCGGGAACGCGGATGCGGTCCCACTTGGAAGGAGCATCGACAAACTTCGCGGCGTCGACCGGGGTCTTGGCCAAGTGAAAATCCCATTCGCCATCGAGCGAAAGCCGTGTGCCTTCCTCCCACACCGGATTGGTGGAACGTGGAGGGAGTTTGGCGATGCGGAAAAGTTCTGGGAATTCCCAACAGGGCTGACCGCCGGGGAAGAGGAGTTCGTTGCAGGATGACATGGCAAGAGAGGGTAAAAGTTTAGCCACCCGCCGAAGCGGGTGGCTAGAACAATGCTAAGTTGAAAGCCGGAATTTATTCCGTGACGCCGGCTTTGACGATTTCTGCGAAACCGCGGGGCTCGAGGCTGGCGCCGCCCACGAGGGCACCGTCGATGTCGGGTTGGGAGAGAAGCTCCACCGCGTTCGAGGGTTTCACGCTGCCGCCGTATTGGATGCGCACCTTCTCGGCCGTGGCCTGGTCGGTGAGCTCCGCCAGCACGGCGCGGGTGTGAGCGTGGGCATCCTGCGCTTGCGCGGAGGTGGCGGTTTTGCCGGTGCCGATGGCCCAGACGGGTTCGTAAGCGATGACGATGTCGAGCATTTGCTCGGCGGTCACGCCGGCGAGTCCGCCACGGAGTTGGGTTTCGAGGACTTCCTTTTCTTTGCCCGCTTCGCGCTCGGTGAGAGTTTCGCCCACGCAGAGGATGGGTTTGAGCTCAGAGGCGATGGCGGCCAGGACCTTCTTGTTGATGAATGCGTCGGTCTCCCCGAAGATCGCCCGGCGTTCGCTGTGGCCGATGATAACGTATTTGACGAACAGCTCGCGCAGCATGGTGGCGCTGATTTCACCCGTGTAGGCGCCGGATTTCTCAAAGTAGAAATTCTGGGCTCCGAGGCGGATTTTTTGCGAGCCGCCAAGCAGTTCGGACAGCTTGGCGATGGCGGTGAAGGGTGGAGCGATGACGATTTCCACCGAGGACACGTCCTCGACTTCCATGCGGAAGTCTTCGAGGAAACTTTCGGTCTCCCCGACGGTCATGTTCATCTTCCAGTTTGCTGCGATGATTTTTTTGCGCATGTGATATTATTTCTCGCTGAGGTTCGCGACGCCGGGCAGGGTTTTGCCTTCCAGGAGTTCGAGGGATGCCCCGCCGCCGGTGGAGGCGTGGGTGACTTTGTCCACCACCTTGAATTTTTTCGCAGCCGTTGCCGTGTCTCCCCCTCCGACGACGGAGACGGCTCCGCCAGCGGTTGCGGCTGCCACGGCTTCTGCGACGGCTTTGGTGCCGGTGGCGAATTTTTCAAATTCAAACACGCCGCTCGGACCGTTCCAGACGATGGTTTTGGCCCGGGCGATGGCCTCGGCGAAGATCTCGCAGGATTTCGGACCGCAATCGAGGCCCATCCAGCCGTCAGGAACTCCGGCGGAGGCGTCGGCGGACTGGGTGTTGGCTTCGGGGTCGAATTTGTCGGCACAGATGAAATCCACTGGGAGGTGAATTTTCACGCCCTTCTCCTTGGCCTTCTCCATGAGCTCGGCAACGATTTTCGCGCCCTCGGGATCGAAGAGGCTGTCGCCGATGGGCATGTTGTCGAGGACCTTGAGGAAGGTGTAGGCCATCCCGCCGCCGACGATGATCTCGTCGGCCTTGTCGAGCAGGTTGCGGATGAGTGGGATCTTGTCGGCCACCTTGGCCCCGCCAAGGATGGCGAGGAGCGGGCGCTGCGGGTTGTCGATGACCGCGGCAAAAGCGTCGAGTTCCTTCTGCATAAGGAAACCGGCCACCTTGTCGGGCAGATCGACACCGACGACGGACGAATGCGCACGGTGCGCGGTGCCGAAGGCGTCGTTGGCGTAGATGTCACCGAGCTTGGTGAGCGAAGCGCGGAACTCCGCGACCTTGGCCGGGTCGGCCTTGGTCGAGGTGCCGTCCTCGTTTTTCACCTTGCCCTCTTCCTCGATGTGGAAGCGGAGGTTTTCCAGCAGAGCCACTTCGCCGGGCTGGAGCGCGGCGCACGCCGCTTCGATCTCAGTCCCGACGCAATCGGGGAGGAACTTCACGGGTTGGCCGAGAAGTTCCTGCAGTTTTTCCGCGACAGGCTTGAGCGTGAATTTCTCCACCTTCTTGCCGTCGGGCCGCCCGAGATGGCTCATCAGGACGACCGACGCGCCCTGGTCGAGGATGTATTTGATCGTCGGGAGCGCGGCGGCGATGCGGGCGGGATTGGTGATCGCGCCCGTCGCCTTATCCTGCGGGACATTAAAGTCCACGCGCATGACGACGCGCTTACCGGCAAGCGCGACGTCGGTGATGGATTTTTTTGGCATGTCCGATTACTTGGCGACGACGCGGACCATTTCCAAAACCTTGTTGGAATAGCCCCATTCGTTGTCATACCAGGAGACCAGCTTGACGAAGGTGCCGTCGAGGGCGATGCCGGCTTCGGCGTCGAAGACGGAGGTCTGGGTTTCGCCGCGGAAGTCGGTGGAAACCACTTTGTGCGTGGTGTAACCGAGGATGCCCTTCATCGGGCCTTCGGAGGCGGCCTTGATGGCGGCGCAGATCTCGTCGTAAGTGGCGGATTTTTCGAGTTCGACCGTAAGGTCAACCACGGAAACGTCGGACGTCGGCACGCGGAAAGCCATGCCGGTGAGCTTTTTGTTGAGCTCGGGGATGACCTTGCCGACGGCCTTGGCGGCGCCGGTGGAGGACGGGATGATGTTTTCCAGGATGCCGCGTCCGCCGCGCCAATCCTTGTTGCTCGGGCCGTCCACCGTCTTCTGAGTTGCGGTGGCCGCGTGCACGGTGGTCATGAGACCGCGCTTGATGCCGAAGGTGTCGTGGATGACTTTGGCGAGCGGGGCGAGACAGTTGGTCGTGCAGCTCGCGTTAGAGATGATGGCCTGTCCGGCGTAAGTTTTGTCGTTCACGCCGTAAACGAACATCGGGGTTTCGTCCTTCGAGGGAGCGGAAAGGATGACTTTTTTCGCGCCGGCCTTGAGGTGGGCGCTGGCCGTGGCTTCGTCGAGAAAAAGCCCGGTGGATTCCACCACAACGTCAGCTCCGACTTCGTCCCACTTGAGGGTGGAGGGGTCTTTGACGGCGGTGAGGCGGATGGTTTTGCCGTTGACGATGAGGTTGGTGCCATCGACGGAAACCTCCCCTTCGAAGCGACCGTGGACGGAGTCGTATTTCAGCATGTAGGCGAGATACTCGGGCTCGAGCAGGTCGTTGATGCCGACAACTTCAATGTCCTTGGAGAAATTCTGAACTGCCGCGCGAAAAACCATGCGTCCAATGCGTCCGAATCCGTTAATGCCGATCTTGATAGCCATGTGTGTGTTTGTGGTGTGTGGTTGGTAAAGCTTCTTCAGTAAATCTGTGGGACGGCCGGAGCGTCAACATTCAAAACGCCGCCGACAGCGCATCGCCTCGTCGAGCAGCATTTGTGCAGCTTCGTCGTGGCCTAAGGACGTCGAATCGAGCCGGAAATCCGACGTTTCCGTATAAATTTCCCGCCGTGAGGCCAGGAGGTCATCGAAGGCCTGACGGGGGTTTTCTGTCTGCAAAAGTGGACGCCGCCCGCTGCGGCTGGCCCGTTCGAAAAGGATATCCGGGTCCGCGTCGAGCCAGGCGACCACGCCGACCTGGCGCAAGGTCTGCCGGTTTTCCGGCCGGAGAATCGCCCCGCCTCCCGTCGAAAGAATGATGCCGCACAGGCCGACCGTTTCCTGGAGCACGCGCTGTTCCACTTCGCGGAAATAGCTTTCACCCTCTGCCGCGAAAATTTCAGGGATGCCCCGGCCTTCGGCCTGAACGACCAGATCGTCTGTGTCGAGAAAGCGATGCCCGGTCAAAAAGGCAAGACGCCGACCCACGGAAGACTTCCCGCAGCCCATGAAGCCGATGAGAACGAGGTTGGGTAGCACCCTCTCATACTTTCACAACGTTCTTCGCGCGGGAACCTTTTTGATCTTCGTAGAGCTCGTATTCGACTTCCTCGCCCTCCTTCAAGGTCCGAAACCCGTTGGTCTGGATTGCCGAGAAATGGACAAAAATGTCCCCGTTCACGGAGGGATCCATAATGAATCCAAATCCCTTCTTTTCGTTGAACCACTTTACTGTTCCTCTGGCCATATACGTCTGGTAATCTTTTAAGGGTCTGAAGAGTCCGCCCCTGCACGCAGAGTTTTTGCACACGGGACGGGAGTCAAACGGACGCTCGCAACAAATTTGTCACATAGCATGAAGCAAACTTCGGGCCAACCTGCGCCAATTGTCGGGGTCATTATGGGCAGCAAATCAGATTGGGACACCATGAAGGAAGCGTCGGAAATCCTTAAGGTCCTTGATATTCCACATGAATGCAGAGTCGTCTCCGCGCATCGGACGCCTGAGCTGATGGCGGATTATGCGAAGGCGGCAGCCAAGCGCGGGTTGCGTGCTATCATTGCGGGAGCGGGTGGGGCGGCTCACCTCCCGGGAATGGTTGCGGCGCAGACCGCGGTGCCCGTGCTGGGGGTTCCCGTGCAGAGCAAGGCCTTGAGCGGAATGGACTCGCTGCTTTCCATCGTGCAGATGCCGGCGGGAATTCCGGTGGCCACTTTTGCAATTGGCGTGGCGGGGGCGAAAAATGCAGCGCTTTTTGCGGCAGCGTTGCTGGCGGCGGACTATCCGGCCGTCGGTAAGGCGCTGGCGAATTTTCGCCTGAAACAGACGAAAGAGGCTCTGGGAAGCCAGTTGCACCCATGAAGATTGCTGGAGGCGGCGGTTGGCCCAGGCGTCCCAAGATCGAATCTCGCACGGCCCAGCCAGTCGTCGTTGCCTGTTTACACACTTGAGGACCCGCGTTCTCCCTCCACCGGAAGGCGTCGCCGAAGCGGTGCGGTTGCTGGCGGCGGGCGAGCTTGTCGCGTTGCCGACCGAGACGGTCTACGGCCTGGGTGCCTCTGCGCTTGATCCGGTCGCTTGCGCAAAGATCTTTGAGGCGAAGGAACGTCCGCTAAGTGACCCCCTTATTGTCCACGTCCCGAGCGTGGATTGGATGGAGCGTCTGGCCGTTCCTGGTTCGCTGGCCAAAGCGCTCGCGGAACATTTCTGGCCGGGACCGCTAACCTTGGTTTTGCCTCGCACTTCTCTGGTGCCAGACATCGTGACCGACGGCCAGCAAACGGTGGCGCTCCGCATGAGTGCGCACCCGATTTTCCAAGAAATCGCCCTCGGATTTGGCCGACCCATCGCGGCGCCAAGCGCCAATCGTTTCGGACGCATCAGCCCCACGCAACCAGCGCATGTTTTGGCAGAACTCGATGGCCGCATTCCGCTCATCGTGGATGGAGGGCCCTGCGCGCACGGCATAGAGTCCACCATCGTGTTTGTTCACAGTCAGGGTGTGGAAATTTTGCGACACGGGCCGATCACCAGCGAACAGCTGGCCGAATATGGGTCTCTTATGGAGGGAGCAGCCGGGGTGGTAACGCCAGGGTCCCTCAAGAGTCATTATGCGCCACGGACCCCGTTGGAAATTCTGGAAACGCCGCCGGTTCCGAGTCCCCGGAGCGGTCTGCTGGCCTGGCGAAGCGAGGGCGCGGGTTTTGACCGGGTGGAGCACCTGAGCCGCACTCAGGATCTTCGGGAAGCCGCGGCGAATCTTTACGGCGCAATGCGCCGGCTGGATGAGTCCGGACTTGAACGCATCGTGGCCGAACCGCTCCCCGAAATTGGCCTGGGTGTCGCCATCATGGAGCGGCTGCGTAAGGCGGCGGCAGGTTTCTCCAATGCAGATGGCGGGTCATCCGCCGGCCTGCCTTGACTCCAGAGCTTGATGCTGGTGAAGTTATGGGCATGAGAAGAGTGCTCCTCCCTGTCATGGCTCTTCTGATCGGACTCACCCCGGGGCAGGCTGATCGTCGCAAAGCTCCGTCGGCCAGCTATCAGACGCTGATGCAGGATGTGTTGACCAACTCGGATCTTTGGACAGGTCAGCCGGAAATTCTCTCCGCAAACTATGCGTTTGAAAATATCATTGGGGTGCCGCTGGGCACGCAATGGGCCGTCCGCGCGGCAGGAGGAACTTGGGAGAAACTTGATTGCGAGGACCCCGCACAGAGGGCATTGACCTCCTCTTCGACGCCTTCCGGAGTGGCTTTTTCCTTTGGGTACCCCGTGCGTTATGCCGATGCGCTTCCGGTCGTTTTTAGCTGGCCTGTTTTGCCCAGCACCGTGCAGCCATCGGATTTCCGGCTCGTGCTCAATACGGGCAAGGTGGTCACACCGGAAGTCGTTTCGATCTCTCCAAATCAGGAATACAACGAGCGGCACGTTGTTGTGATGTTCGGCGAATTCGGCAACCGCGTCCCGCCGGGCAGATTCGGATCTGTCTGGGTGAAAGAGGTGCGCGTCGTGGCGGACGGCACGCCCTTGCAACTCGTCGGTCCGAATGGTCCGGTGAGCGCCGTCGGCTTGGTTAAGGAAAACGCAGCGGAGAACAATCCGTATCTGAAGGGCCCCAGCCTGGTCGCCGCAAAACTGAGCGTGATGTCGGTGGAAGGTGAGGGGGCTCCGGCTCTCTTTGCGGCGCAACTTCCCAACGACGGGGTGACATTCTATGGCGACGAGGCGCAGTATCGTTTGCGGGTCTATACGAGCGGAGGATTTTCTCCGGATGGGGTCCGCAGCGTGCTGCCGACAGAGTTCGCCCGCTATTTTCGCCTCCATGTCGAAACGGATTCGGGCGAGATTTTGGTCACCGAAACGGGCGTCGATTATGACATTGATGGCGCCACACTCCGCGTAATCGGGCTGGCCGACCTGGGGCTGAAACAGGACACCTACGATGGTTGTTATGTGGAAGATCATGACAACTACATCGACATTGTTCTGGCGGGTGATGAAGAGGCGATACGCAAAGTGACTCAGGTGGAAATTCCGGCGGGCGAGGGGTATTCGCCACTTTTTAATCCCGGTGGTCCGGGGAACAATCCCACTCGCGGGGTGCGCTACACCGCCCCGGGTCCGCGGGATCTTCAACCCGTAACTCTGGCGATCGACGATCCGATGACCGTCTCGTATCCCTGACTTAACCTTCCCCCAGGCGGCGGAGTTCGGCTTTGTAGTCCTCGCGGGGAAGAGTCGAGGTATCCCCGGCGGCGGCGCTCCAGCGTGGGTGCGGTGAAAAGGGATTTGAGCAAATTTCCGGCCGGATTCTCCCCATCCACCTCAGGCCGCCAACCTTCGGTCAATCCCTTCATGGTTGATTAATCGAATTAGCGCGACAACGTAGGCCACGCCCTGCGCGATGAGCCTGTTCGTCACGCCGGGTTGTCCGGCCAGACAGCGGGCCAGACGGCGATCGCGGGGATGAAACGTCCTTATGCGGCCCTTCATAACCGACTCCGGTCTGCTCGTCGAAAGTGTCGTGGGGCTCTGTTTGGAGTTCGGACTTGGGCGTTGACCGTTCGCGCTGCGCCCCGCCTTTCCCATTGTCGCGACGCGCGCTTTGCGCAACTCTCCCGCGCGTGAGCAACAAGCTGAACACCAAAGCCAGCGGTATCGTCGCCATTGCGGTGATGTGCTCCCGCGTGCTGGGGCTGATTCGGGAAGTGCTTTTCAGCGCGTTGTTTGGCAGCGAAAGGCTGGGAGCCTTTATCGTGGCTTTTCGTATTCCGAATTTGCTGCGTGATCTCTTTGCCGAAGGGGCGCTTTCCACCGCCTTCATCACGGTCTTCAGCCGCAAGCTGGAAACCGAGGGAGAGGAGTCGGCGTGGGCGCTGGCCTCGAAGATGTTCACGCTCACGGTCATTTTCATGAGCGTGGTCACGATCGCGGGGGTGTTTCTCTCGGAGCCGCTGTTCGATGTGCTGTCCTGGGGCGCGCCGGAGAAAGTCCTGGCTTGGAAACCGCTTGTGGTGCTGCTCACGCAGGTGATGTTCCCTTTCATTCTGCTCGTCTCTCTGGCGGCGCTGGTGATGGGCATGCTCAATGCGCGAAACGTCTTCGGGGTTCCCGCGATGGCTTCGAGCTTTTTCAACATTGGCTCCATCCTGGGCGGTGTGCTGCTCGCCTGGTGGCTGGAACCGGATTTCGTGGATCAGATTCTCCGCTTCCAAAAGGGGGATGCTTCGCTGCCCGGCCTGCCTTTCGGGCAGCGCGCCCTGCTGGGCCTGGCGATTGGCACGCTCATCGGCGGATTTCTCCAACTCATCGTCCAACTGCCCTCCCTTCGCCGGGTGGGGTTTTCGTTTCGTCCGGATTTTCAATGGCGGGATTCCGGCGTGGCCAAAATTTTGGAGCTGATGGTACCTTCCGTCATCGCCGCGAGTGCCGTGCAGGTGAACGTGCTCGTGAATACCAGCTTCGCCATGCAGATCGGGATGGCCGCGCCGGCGTGGCTCAACAATGCCTTCCGCCTTATGCAGCTTCCCCTGGGAATCTTTGGGGTTGCCGTAGCCACGATCACGCTTCCCGTCATTTCCCGCATCGCGGTGAGTGCGAGCCGCGAGGATTTTGGCCCCACGCTGGGGAAGGCATTGCGGCTAGCCATTTTCCTCACCATGCCCGCCGCGGTCGGCCTCTATTTTCTGGGGCTTCCGATTATCAGCCTTATCTACGAACATGGAAATTTCCACGCCTCCGACGCCCTGAACAGCGCGCTGGCCCTGCAGTTTTACGCCATGGGCCTGGTGGCGTACGCGTGCATTAAGGTGCTTTCCCCGGCCTTTTACGCCATCGATCACAAATGGACCCCCATGCTGGTGAGCTTCGGATCCATCGCGCTCAACGTGGTGCTCAACTGGCTGTTCATCTTTCATCTCGGCCTCGGCCATCGGGGGCTCGCCCTTTCGACGGCGATTGCTGCGACGTTGAATTTTCTCTGCCTCTACGTCCTCATGAACTGGCGGGCCAAAGAAAACCTGCACACCGGCCGGCTGGTCGGAACGTTCCTGCGCAGCGGGCTGGCGTCCGCCGCTCTCGGCGCGGTCTGCTGGGTGGCCCTGACGTTCGGCGGTGACTGGCTGCTTTCGCCGACGTTCTGGAAAAAGACCGCTGCGCTTTTTGCCGTCATCGCCGCGGCAGGATTCGTTTATCTCGCCGTGTGCTTTTTGCTGGGGGTTGAGGAGGTGCGCGACGCCGCGGCCATCGCACGCCGGAAAATATTCCGAAAAAAATCCTAACAAACTCCGCGTCCCCACGTTGACCCGGTAGAAATCCCCATGGCACCGGAATCCCTCATCGATCGAGTTTTGGAGCGTTACGAACGCCCACTCATCAGTTACGCGAAGGATATCACAGGGGACCTCGAGTCGGCCCGCGACGCCGTGCAGGAAACGTTCCTGCGCCTCAGCAAACAGGATCTCGCCGCCCTCGAATCCCGACTTGCGCCGTGGCTCTTTTTCGTCTGTCGCAACTGTGCCCTTGATCACTGCCGGAAAATCGTCCGGTTTAGTCAGGATCCCGTGGACGAAAACCGTGTCTCGGACGATCCCTCGCCTGCCGCGGAAGCCGTCGCCGCAGAAGACGGGGCGCTTTTGCGTCAACTCGTTTCCCAACTTCCCCCCCAGCAGCGCGAACTCGTGAAACTCAAATTTGAAGCCGGACTCAGCTATAAGGAAATGAGTGAAACTCTGCGAATCAGTGTCTCGCACGTTGGGGTGCAGCTCCACGATGCCATCCAAACTCTCCGGCGCCAATGGAACCGCAAACACGCCGGAGCGCCCACACCATGAACGATCCCCGCATCACCTCTTACGCCCTTGGCGAACTCATCGGCCGGGAACGTGAGGAATTTGAGCGCGAACTCGCCGCCTCGGAGGAATTGCAGCGCGCACTCAACGAAACCATCCCCGTTGCCGACGCCCTACACGGCTTTCCCATGCCCGCCGAAACGTTCGGTGACGCAAGGCGTTCCGCCTTGCGCCGCGCTTTTGCCGAAAATGCGGCCGCCACCCGCCGGAAGGCGAAGGTCATAAAGTTCGTCACAAATACCGGAGCGCTGGCCGCCTCGCTCACCGTGATTGTTGGGTTGGCGTCGCTTGTCCTGACCAGGTCCGTGAAGCTGGAAATCCCGAGCGCACCACTGACTGCCCGGGTCCTCGAGACGGATGCACCCTCCCCGCGAGTGACGCTTCTGGTTCCTCCATCCGCGCCGAATTCTGACCCAGCCCCGCCGTCGTCCTCACCGCTCACACCCGCTCCTCCGATGGGTTTCGCCGCGAACCGGATCGGTGACGACGAAGTTGGCGTTCTCTTGACCGTAGCAGCTTCTCCCGCGCCGCAGTTGCAAAAGCAAATTGCAGAACTCCTGGCGGCCAATGACGCCCAAACGGCCAGCAGCCTCAAGAATGGCGTGGTCCCGGAAACGCCGATTCAGGCGGCGGGAGAAACGGCCAGGTTTGTCTCCGGAAACGCCGCGATGCCCCGGCCCAAAGTCGGTGCCGGCCAGGAGGGTGGCGCATCGTTGGCAAGCGCCGGAACGGGAGTGCGATTGCGTGGGGATATCCCTCTGGCAGGCCGTCTTTTTCGTCCAGGGGAGATGGCGGGGAAGGACCTCAGGACTTCCCACTCCGTGACCAGCGTGTCGGGGGTCCAAGCGACAGTTCGGCTGGTGGGCGAGTCGGAAAACTCTGAGCGATCCAACACCGAAACTTACGACGCGATCGAAGAGAACGTCTTCCTTGCGACGAAGGATAATCCGCTCTCTACCTTTTCCATCGATGTGGACACCGCCAGTTATGCCAACGTCAGACGTTTCCTTCAGGGCGGCCAGATTCCTCCTGCCGGGGCGATCCGCACCGAGGAACTTCTCAATTATTTCCCCTACCAATACCCGCAGCCGGAAGGGGACGCGCCGTTTTCCGTCAATCTCGAAGTCAGCCGCGCACCGTGGGATTCCTCCCGCGCGCTGGTCCGCATTGGCCTCAAGGGTCGCGAGATTCCCGCCTCCGAACGCGGGGCGGCCAACCTCGTCTTCCTCGTCGATGTCTCGGGTTCCATGCAGTCGCCCGACAAGCTTCCCCTTCTCCAAACCTGCCTCGCCAGTTTGGTGAAAAATCTTTCCCCGAAGGATCGAGTGGCGATCGTGGTCTACGCTGGCTCTTCCGGCGTCGTTCTTCCGTCCACCCCGGGGACCGACAAGGCGCGCATTCTCGGAGTTCTCGAAAACCTCGAGGCGGGGGGCTCCACCCATGGCTCCTCCGGGATCAGGCTCGCCTACACCCTGGCGCGTGAGAATTTTCTCAAGGAGGGCAGCAACAGGGTGATCCTCTGCACCGATGGCGATTTTAATGTCGGCACCACCAACCAGAGCGAACTCGTCAGCCTGATTGAAAAGGAACGCCTGTCCGGCGTGTTTCTCTCCGTCCTCGGATTCGGCAGCGGGAACCTCAAGGACTCCACCATGGAAAAACTGGCTGACAAGGGTAACGGCAACTACGCCTACATCGATTCGCCCGACGAAGGTCGCAAAGTCCTCGTCGAACAAATGGGGGCGACCCTTTTCACCATCGCAAAGGATGTGAAGATTCAGGTCGAATTTAACCCCGCCCGCGTGGCCGGCTACCGACTCATCGGCTATGAAAACCGGCTCCTGGCCAGGGAGGATTTTAACGATGACAAAAAAGACGCTGGCGAAATCGGCGCGGGACATGCCGTCACGGCATTTTATGAAGTGATCCCGGCCGGACAGCCGCTGCCGAACCAGCCCTCCGTGGAGCCCCTAAAATATCAGCCCGCCGAAACGCCGAACGCCGAACACCCCCGCGAGAGCACTATCTTGAAATCTGGCCAGTCGAACGTGTTGACGGGAGGCAACCGGAGCGAAGAGGAGAACCACCGAACATCGCACTCCCAAATCCCAACTCCGATCTCCGGAGAGCTCCTCACCGTCAAGCTCCGCTACAAAGAACCCAATGGCGAGAAGAGCAAACTGATCGAGGTTCCGCTCCCGGCCCCGGAGATTCCTGCCTTCGACCAAGCCACGTCCGACTTTCAATTCGCGGCTGCTGTCGCGGCCTTTGGCCTCAAGCTGCGCGGCTCGCCGACGGCCGGGGACATGGGTTGGCCCGACATCCAGAAGATTGTCCGTGGCAATCTCGGCGCTGACCCCGGCAGCTATCGCGCCGAGTTCCTCACCCTGATCGAAAGAGCCGGACGCCTCAGGCCAGCCGATCCCACCGCTGACCAATAAAACTCAGATTCCCTAAAAAGTGTTCCCGCCGGACGGTCCGCCGTCGGGCATCGGCAACCGAACCGCCGAGCGAAATTCCTCACGGAGCGGAGATCCCGTCCTCTCCCTCTGTTACAATAGATGTCGCACCTGCGACATTTATTGTAACGCCGAGACGCGGCGGGCGGGAGGTGGATCGGGCTTGGCGGGGATTGGAAATTGCTGTGAGATTTCGAGCCATGGCAAAAATGGACCTTCACCGTCACCTGGATGGCAACATCCGCGTGGCGACAATTTTGGATCTGGGTCGCAAACACGGCATTCCCTTGCCCTCCTTTGAGTTGGAGGAATTGCGACCGCATGTTCAGGTCACGGTGCCGGAACCTGGGTTGCTGGCGTTTTTACAAAAATTCCAGTGGTCGGTTGGCGTTCTTTCGGACATCGACGCGTGCCGGCGAATTGCTTTCGAAAACGTGGAGGATGCCGGCAAGGAGGGGCTCGACTACGTGGAACTGCGATTTAGTCCGTGGTTCATGGCCATGGCGCATGGGCTGGATCCCCGGGCGGTCACGGAAGCGGTGATCCAGGGCGTGGATGAGGGCCGCGCCGCCTTTGGCGTGAAGGCGGAACTGATTGGCATTCTCAGCCGGACTTTCGGGGAAGAGATTTGCTGGAAGGAACTCGACGCTCTGCTGGCCTGGCGGGACGATCTGGTGGCCATCGATCTTGCGGGCGACGAGGCCGGATTTCCGGCGAAGCTTTTCAAAAAGCATTTCGCGAAAGTCCGTGATGCCGGTTTGCACGTGACCATCCATGCCGGGGAGGCGGCCGGGGCGGACAGCGTCTGGGATGCGATTCGTTTGCTCGGGGCCGAGCGGATCGGCCACGGGATTCGCGCCATCGAAGATCCTGCTTTGCTGGAGTTTCTCCTGGAGCGCCGAATCGGTCTGGAGTGCTGCCCGACCAGCAACGTGCAGACCAGCACCGTGCCGGACTACGCGAGCCATCCGCTGAAGCAGTTCTTGGAAATGGGACTGCTGGCGACCATTAATACCGACGATCCCGGGATCAGCGCCATCGATCTCGAGTATGAGTTGACCCACGCGGCACCGGCGGCCGGACTCACCCCGGAATTGGTGGCGAAAGCGCAGGCAAACGCGGGGCAGATCGCCTTCGTGAAGGAAGCTTAGTGAGGGTGGCGCCAGCATCCTGTCGGTGCCACTTGCCGAGTGCAAAACTATGAAGATTGTCTTTCTTGGAACGGGTGAAATCGGGATTCCTTCGCTAACAGCCCTAACGGCTGCGCATGAGGTGGTGGCGGTATTCACCCAGCCGGATCGTCCGGCGGGTCGGGATCTGAAATTGCGAGCGTCACCGGTAAAGGAGGCGGCCATGGCGCTGGGACTGCCGGTTTTGCAGCCGGAAAAAATTCGGACGCCAGAGGCCGTGGCGGAGTTAGCGGGTTTCGGGGCGGAATTGATCGTGGTGGTGGCGTATGGTCAGATTTTGCCACGCCGGATTCTGGAGTTGCCGCCGTTCGGCTGCCTGAATGTTCATGCGTCGATCCTGCCGCGGCATCGGGGGGCTTCTCCCATTCATGCGGCGATTCTTGCCGGCGACCCTGAGAGTGGGGTGACGATCATGCAAATGGACGCGGGACTCGACACGGGTGCCATTCTCCGGGTCGTGCGCACGCCGATCGTGGATATTGATACGGCGGGAAGTCTTCATGATCGGCTGGCAGAGATTGCTCCGGCCGGCCTGCTCCGGGTCATTTCGGACTTGGAGCACGGTGCGATGATTCCCGAGAGGCAGGACGAAGCGCGCGCGACCTATGCCCCGAAATTATCCAAGGAAGACGGCCGGATTGATTGGTCGGCTCCTGCGGTGGAAATCGCCCGGCGAATCCGGGGGATGACCCCTTGGCCCGGCGCGTTCACGTTTTTGCCGGATGGCAGGATGCTGAAGGTCCATCGCGCCTCGCTCGCTAAGGGAGAGGGCCAACCCGGTGAGGTGATCAGTGTGGCGGGCGAGGGGATTGTGGTCTCGACTGGAACGGGTGGAGTCCAGTTGGACGAAGTGCAGGCGGCTGGAGGGAAGCGGCTCCCGGCAGCCGCCTTTATCCGCGGCAGTGCGGTGACTGCGGGCGTGCGGCTGGCCTAACTTTCCGGCACGTCCTCCAGAAGGCCAAGGCGTAAGAGGGTTTTGTCGTAGGGTCGGGTCTTGGAGCCGAAAAGGACTCGCGCTTTGTCGATGTTTTTCATCGCTTCGGCCTTGTTGCCGGCGAAGAGCGCTTCGGCGCCATGCATATAATACCACTCGAGTGATTGGGCGCCAATGGCAGGACTGCGCAGAAGGGCGGCGGCGGCTTCCGGGTTTTTTTGAAGCTGGGCGCAAAGATACAGCCGGAAAACCAAGAGCGTATTTTTCGGCTGGATGGCGAAAATCTTTTGGTAAATTGACTCGGCCTCCGCATATCGCCCCATCACAAACTGGATCTCCGCAAGGTTCATCCGGGCGGCAGAGGAAGATGGCGAAAGATCGACCGCCTTTTGAAAGGCCTCCAAGGCCTCGGGGTAAGACCGCTGCCCGGCGTAGACCGCCCCCTTCGCCATGAAAATGCGGGCGTCGTTGGGAAACTCGGCTTCGAGTTTTTCCGTGATGACCAGGGCGGGCGGGAAGTTCTTTTCGGAAATCAGTCGAGAAATCTCGGCAATGGATTCCTCCAGTCCGGCCGTGGCGGGCGGAGGGAGCGCGACGATTTCGCCCGAGACCGGGGCAGGATGGAGGAGCGGTCGCGTGAGTGCATAACAGAGTGCGGCGGCGCAGAGCAGATAGAAAAACGCTACGGCCCAGACGGGAAACGCCCGGTGCAGACGGGAAATCTTGCGTCCGGTCATCCAGAAAAATGCCTGAACGTTCCGGACCGAGCGAGGCTTGAGAAGGCGGGCATGACGTTTTTGCCGGGCTTCGGATTCCGTCAAATCAAACTCCTCCTGCTCGACCGGCAGAGGCCTAAAATAACGCGCGGCATCTTCGGGGTCTTCCGGAATCGGACCCGAACGGGACTGTCCCGTGCCCTTGGCATACCTTCGGCCGAAGCCCATACTATGGAAAAAACCGCCCAAACCAACGATGATTGAGCATGGGAAGGAGGGCTTTGCCAAGTTTTTCCCACGCGACTGGTTTATTGCGGAAAGTTTGTGAGGCGCTGGAAACGGATTCGCGACAATTTCCCTTTCCTTGCCTGTAGGGATCGGGTTTGATCATGACCGTAAAATCCCAATGGCTACCAGTCCCCGCTACAAGCGTGTTGTTTTGAAATTAAGCGGCGAAGCCCTGCGCGAGAAAGGCAGTCGCGATAATATCTCGCCGCAGATCGTGCAACAAATCGCCTTGCAGATCGCGGAGGTGAAATCGCTGGGCATTGAGCTGGCCATTGTCATTGGCGGGGGAAACATCTGGCGAGGGCTCGCAGCCAGCCATCGTGGCATGAACCGCGCCACGGCCGATTACATGGGCATGCTGGCGACAGTGATCAACGGCCTCGCCCTCATGAGCGCGCTGGAAGACATCGGCGTGACCGTCCGGGTGCAGACGGCCATCGAAATGAACAATGTGGCCGAACCTTTTATCCTGCGCCGCGCCACCCGGCACCTCGAACTTGGACACGTGGTGGTTTTTGTGGCCGGCACGGGCAATCCCTTTTTCTCGACCGACACCACGGCTGCTCTGCGCGCCAATGAGATTGGGGCCGGGGTGATCCTCAAGGCCACCAAGGTGGATGGGATCTATGATCGCGATCCGATGCTCCACAAGGACGCCAAAAAATATGAACATATCACCTACGGCGAGGCGCTCTCCCGGAGGCTTCAGGTGATGGATTCGACAGCCTTCAGTCTTTGCATGGACAATCGCATGCCGATCATCGTTTTCGACATGAACAAGCCGGACAACATCCGGCGTGCCCTGATGGGTGAACACATCGGGACCCTGGTGTCCGACCGGCCGGAGACGTAGAAAAATCGGGCCGACGGTCCACGGAAGCCGGGAGCCCCGGGAGATTTCGCTTCCCCCCGTTTGCCATTCGCATTTAGGAAAAAGACCATGAGTTTGGAAGAAGCTGTTTTTGAAGCCGAGGAAAGCATGGAGAAGGCCGTGGATTTCATGATGCAGGAATTTGCCGCCATCCGCACCGGGAAAGCCTCGCCTGCCCTGGTGGAGACCCTCGACGTTGAGGCCTATGGGACCTCCATGAAACTCAAGCAGCTGGCGCTCATCACCGCCCCCGAGCCGCGTCTTCTGGTCATCCAGCCATTTGATGCCTCCACGGTGAAGGATATTGAGCGTGCCATCAATGAGTCCAAAATCGGGATCAATCCGATTGCGGACGGCAAAATTATCCGCATTCCGATTCCCGAACTCTCCGAAGAACGTCGCCGTGATCTGGCCAAAACCGTCAAACACATCGCCGAAGAGAGCCGGGTGCGAGTGCGCGCGTGTCGTCGCGAGGCCATGGACACCGCCAAGAAGCTGCAGAAGGAAGGCGAGATCACCGAGGACGAATTGAAGGTCGCCGAATCCAATATCCAGAAGCTCACGGATAAATTTGTCGCCTCCATCGACCGCCATGTGGAAGGCAAAGAAGCCGAGTTGATGAAAATATGAAAAATCCTGTTCTTGTCGCAATTTTTGCCGCTGTCCTGGCCCTTGGTGTGGCGCAGGCCGCGGTGGTTAGCCCAGCTCCGAATGTCAGCTGGCTCGATTACACCGGGAAACTGAAGGGCATCGGAGCCTTCAAAGGTCAGCCCATCGTGATTCTGGTGGCGCCTTCGCCGCGGGATCGGGCGTTCCGGGCTCAAGTTGGACAACTCCAGAAAATGTTCGAGCGTTACGCTGCGGCCAAGGTGGTTTTTGTCGTGGCATTCACCCAGGAACCTGGGCAAATCAAATCCAACATTCCCTTTGCCATCGCCGGAGACGGGCCCAAGGTGGCCTTCGACTACCAGACTGGCGAGAAGTTTGGCATAGCCATTGTGGGCCGCGATGGGAATTTGGACTACGTCACCAACAAGGTGCTCCCCGCCCAGCGCATTTTTGACGTGATTGGCAATTCGTTCGTTCCCCAGCAGCAGCTGCGCCGGCCGTAAAAGAAGCGCCCGTTTCGCGCCCCTGCAGTAAAAGAGGCCCTGGTGCAAAATGCATCAGGTTTCATGATTTGCCAGCAGCGCGGGAATCGGTCATGGTTCCGCGGTGAAGGAAAACCGAAAGCCGTCCAGCGAGGAGCTGGTGCGCGGTGAACTGCGGTCCGAGGTGCCGACCTTTCTCCGGGACGCCGTCCTGGTGGGTCTCGCCATCTTTCTCCTTTGCGCGGGTTCGGTGCTGGTGGTGTATCTCAGTGCCTCCTCCAATGAGCTTACCAAAGAGCGGGCTCTTCTGCAGCAGCAAGCCGAATACGCGGCCTCGCTGGTGGATTCCCGGCTGCACGCGGGATTGAAGACTGCCGACCAGACCGGTTCCCAGGCCCACCGTGTCCTGACGGATCGTCTTCAGCAGACGCGTAAGTATTTCTCGGGCATCACCGAGCTTTTCACCGGTCGTCTGGAGAATGGAAAAGTGGTGAAAATTGTGGAAACGCATGACCCCGCCCGGATTCCTGCGCCGAAATTCACGGTGGCTGCTCCCCTCGAGCCGGATCTTCCGGGACAGGGCGACGAAGTTGAGGCCATCCGGAAACGTCAGGTCATCGTGCTGGAACGTCCGGCCTTGAGCGGGGCCCAGGAAGGTTCCTTTGGGGTCATTGTGCCCTTGGGTGACCCCAAGGCGGCATCCCCCGAGTTTCTTTACCTGGGTTCGCGCGACGCCGTTTTTTCGACCAACCTTCCGGCCGTTCAGACCGCCTTCACGCTCTCGTTGGCGGCGGCCGGAGTGGTGGGCCTGCTGGCGGCCTGGGCCACCTTTGTCTTGCGGTATCGATCGCGATTTCGCCAGGAGATCGCCGTTGTCCGACTCCGCGAAAGTGAAGAGCTTTTTCGCACGACCTACGCCTTGTCGCCCGTTGCGATGTTTTTGACGAATACCGAGGGCCGACTGCTTCGCGCCAACCAAGCCTTTTGTGAATTCATCGGGCACTCGGAATACGAGCTTCTGAAAATGAAGATGCCGGACTTTTCCGATCCGGGTGAACTGGCAGGCGAAGAGCCTCTGATGCGGGCTCTCCGGCATCACCAGACCTCAAAGTACGAGATCGAAAAACGCTACCGTCGCAAGGACGGCAGTTTTGCCACGGGGCTTACCGGCGTCGCCGTCGTGAAGGACAGCGACGGAGTGAGTTCCCACTTCATGGTTCAGGTTGTGGACATTACCGCTCGCAAAAAGGGCGAGGAAACGTTGCGCATCAGCCAGGATCGTCTGGCTCTGGCCGCGGATGCCGGCGGGGTGGGTGTGTGGGATTGCGATCTGTCCACCGGCCGCATGGTGTGGAACGACGTGATGCACCAGGTCTTCCAGACCAACCCGGCAACCTTCTCTCCGACCCTGAAAGACCAGCTCGGTCGGGTCCATCCCGATGACCGGCAGGCCGTGGACGAACTTTTCCGGCAATGCGCGACGGACGGCTCGGTGTATCAAAGCGAGCACCGCATCGTGGTGGGCGAGGGCAAGCGCCGTTACGTGCGCGCCCGGGCGGTAATTTCCCGGGACGATAAGGGGCGTCCCGCCCGCGCCATTGGCACGACCATCGACATCACGGACGAAAAGGAGGAGGCCCGCGAATTGATGCGAGCCAAGGAGGCGGCGTTGGCGGCCGACAAGGCCAAGAGTGAGTTCCTCGCGGTGATGAGTCACGAAATCCGCACGCCCCTTAATGGCGTCCTCGGTTTTGTCTCCCTTCTCCGTCACACGCCGCTGAACGACGAGCAGAAGAGTTTTATTGAAACCATGGAGTCCAGCGGTCAGCGGCTGCTCGGGCTGGTCAACGATATCCTTGATCTCTCCAAGATCGAATCCGGCGAGGTGAGTCTGGAAAACTCGGTGGCCGAGGTGCGTCCATTTGTCCAGGGAATTCACCGTCAACTGGAGGCGAGGGCGCGGGAGAAAAACTTGCGCTACGATATTTTCTTCGATGAGGCGGCGCCGGCATCGATCTACACCGACTCCCCGCGCCTGGGACAGATTTTGACCAATCTTCTCGGCAATGCCATCAAGTTCACGGACGCTGGTGGCGTCAGTCTCCATGTGAGCGCGGAGCGGCCCGCCGACGCGCCGGATCGCTGGGCCTGGCGATTCGCCGTGCGCGACACCGGACCCGGTATTCCCCCGGAATCGGCGGCGCATCTTTCCAAACTGTTTTACCAAGTGGACAGCTCTTCGACCCGCAAGCATGACGGCAGTGGCATGGGGCTGGCCATTTCCTGCCGTCTCGCCGGACTCCTCGGGGGTCAGATTTCCGTCCGCAGCAAAATGGGCGAGGGTTCCGAGTTTACCCTGGAGATTAACACCCCCGAACCTCCCGCCACGGCCCCCCGGGCGTCGCGTGCTCCCGCGGCCATGACGGAAACGGCCTCGATTCGCGTGAAAGGCAAACGCGTCCTGGTGGTGGAGGACAACGCGGTGAACCGCAAACTTTGTGCCCTGCAGCTCAAGCGGCTTGGCTGTGTGACCGACTTTGCCGAGACCGGTCGGCAGGCCGTTGACAAAGTCCGGGAGAGCCAGTTCGATGCCATTCTTATGGATATGCACCTGCCTGATCTCGACGGCTGTGATGCGACGCGTGAGATCCGGCTCGCCGAGAAAGAGGGCACCCGCCTGGCCATCATTGCCCTCACGGCCAACGCCATGGCGGACGATCGGAAAAAATGCTTCGACGCGGGGATGGACGATTTTCTGACGAAACCTCTCCAATTCGAAACGCTTGCGGCAACCTTGTCGAAGTGGGTGTGAGAGTGCCAAGGTCCTGGTGGAAGGGCTTGGGTCCGATGGGGGAGCGTTACCGTCCCGCCTCCATGATGTCCACCCAGATGGGCAGGGCGAGTTCCCCGCCGGTGCCGCCGCGCATGATGCGAACGGGCCGGTCAAATCCCACCCAGACACCGCACACCAGCCCGTCGTCGAAGCCCACAAACCAGGCGTCCTGATAGTCGTTGGTCGTTCCGGTTTTTCCCGCCGCCCGATGGCGGAGTCCGAGCGCCCGCGCCCGCGACGCTGTGCCGCGAGTGACAACGTCTTCCAGGACGGCACTTGTGGCGCGGGCGGCTTCGGGTTTTAGCACGGAGATACGGCCTCGGGTCGCCTTGTAAAGGGTGCGCCCTTCGGCGTCGGCCACCCGCTCAATCAGGTAGGGCTGCAGCTTGGTTCCGCCGGTGGCGAAAACGGTGTAGGCCCCGGTGAGATCCTTTAGGCTGGCCTCAAAGGCTCCGAGGCAAAGGGCGGGATAGCGCGGGGGATTGGGGGCCAGTCCGCTGCGAATCACCGTATCTGCAATGGCGTCCAGACCGGCCTTCATGCCGACCCGCACGCTCATGGTATTGCGCGAAAGGACAAGACCTTCAGACACGGGAAGATCGCCGCGATAAGTTTCATCCGAGTTTCCCGGATTGTAATGACCATAGGCGGCGGGCAGTTCGCCGGTGGAAAGCCGGTTGTCGCTGATCCGGTCCCCCGGCTTGAGACCCTTCTCAAAAGCCTTGGCGTAAACAAAGGGTTTTACCGCCGACCCCACCTGGCGGCTGCCGAGCAGGGCGCGGTTAAATTTGCTCCGCTCATAGTCCCGGCCTCCCACGATGGCGCGGATGCCGCCGGTTTTGCCATCCAGGGCAAGAGCCGCCGCCTCCAGGTAGGGAGCGGCCTCCTCCCCAGCGACATCGGCCGCGGAGAACGTTTTCATCGGCCGGTGCGGATACCCGGGTGCCGCCTCGATCTGATCCAGTCGCCGCTGTACGCTGGCTTCCGCGGCGTCCTGGAGCGGACCGTCGATTGTGGTGTAAATCTTCAACCCGCCGTCGTCGAAGGGGGCGCGGTCGATCACGAGATCGAGTTCGCGCAGGATGGAATCCATCGCCCAATTTTCTTGTGGGGCGCTGCGTTGACGGGGAGCGATTTCGGGTTTGGCGGCGAGGGCTTCGTCGCGCAGCGCCTCCGTGATGAAGCCCAGTTTTGCCATGCGCTGGAGCACGGTGTCGCGTTCCCGAACGGCCTTCTCCACGCTGGAGAAGGGCGAGAACCGGTTTGGACTGCGGATCAAGCCCGCCAGCATCGCGGATTCCGGGAGGTTCATGCGCGAAGCCGGTTTTCCAAAATACGCCTGGCTGGCGGTCTCCACCCCGTAATAGCCGCTGCCGAAATAGATCCGGTTCATGTACGCCGCGAGAATTTCCTCTTTCGAGAGCTCGGTCTCGACGCGGTAGGCGAGGGCGGCCTCGATGAGTTTGCGGTAAAGATTTTTTCCGCCGAGGGGAAAACTGTTTCGGGCGAGTTGCTGGGTGATGGTGCTGGCACCTTCCCGGAATCCCCCGGCGATGAAATTCCGCATAATCGCCCGGGTGATGCCAATGGGGTCGATGCCATGATGGTAATAAAACCGCGTGTCCTCCCTCGCGAGCAGCGCGTTGACGAAATTGTTCGAGACCTTGTCGAAGGGCACCACCACGCGGTTTTCCCCGGCCAGCCGGCTGTAGACCTTGCCGTCCTTGTCATACACGGTGGATCTTTGCGGAATATCGATGATCGTCCGGATATCGAACGTGAGAGCCCAGGCGTAAAAAGCCAGCGCCACCACCGCCCAGAGCAGCAGGCCCAGAATACCGAGCTTGATGCCCAGCCGGACGAGCCAGCCGGTGAGGCTGCGGCGGCGGGGTGGCGCTTTTTTGGGTTTGCGGCGGGATTTGGACACTTGCTTGCGGCGAAGCGTGTCATGGGAGATAACACAGGTCGCTTTGAAAATCCAAATTCTCACCATTTTTCCCGGCATCTGCTCCGGCGTGCTCGGCGAGAGCATGCTCAAGCGTGCCCAGGAAAAGGGTCTCGCCGAGTTGGAAGCCGTGGACCTGCGCGCCTGGGCCACGGGAAAACACCGCACGACCGACGATGCGCCTTACGGGGGAGGTCCGGGTATGGTGATGAAAATTGAACCCATCCATCGCGCCCTCCAGGAACTCCGCGGGGAGGGAACCAAGGTGGTCATGATGAGCCCACAGGGCCGCCGCTTCGACCAGGCAGCCGCTGAATCCTATGCCAACGAAAAACACCTCATCCTTCTGTGCGGTCACTACGAAGGGGTGGATCAGCGCGTGGCGGACCACTTGGTGGACGACGAGATTTCCATCGGGGATTACGTGCTGACCAACGGCGCATTGGCGGCGCTGGTTGTCACCGACGCCATTGTCCGCCTGCTCCCCGGTGTGCTGGGTGATGCCGAGAGTGCCGTGCGGGAGTCGTTTTCCACCGGTCTGCTGGATCACCCGCATTACACCCGTCCGGAAATCTACGAAGGTTGGGCGGTTCCGCCGATGCTCCTTTCCGGCAACCACGCCGCCATCGAAAAATGGCGTCGGGACCGGGCCGAGGAGGCGACGCGAGCGCGCCGACCGGATTTGCTGCTTTGATCGTCCCGCCGCGAGACCACCTTTTTCCGCCCGCCCCGAAACGAACTTTCCGGTTCAGTCCAGCGCCTTGCGTAGGGCGGCCACGCGGGCGGGATCGACCGGGTTGAAGAGTTTGCCGCCGCGTTTCACCGAGGTGCCCACGATGGCGCCGTCGGCGAATTCCATGTAGGAGGCGGCATTGGCCGCGGTGACCCCGCTGCCGAGCAGGATTGGACTTTCCGGGCAGGCGTTCCGGACACGCCGAACGTCGTCCACTTCGGCGGCATCCCCGGTGCCCGTGCCAGAAACAATGAGCGCGTCGGCCAGGCCACGCTCGGCGGTGTCGCGGGCGGCTATTTCGATGGAGAGATCACCGAGCGGCGCGGCATGTTTCACCAGCACATCGGCGAGAATTTTGACCTGCGGGGCGAGGCTTTGCTGTTTGCGGAGGAGGGAAAACGCGTCGCCCTCGATCACGCCCTGGTCGGTGACCATCGCGCCGGAGAGGACGTTGACCCGCAGAAAGTCTCCTCCACAGGCGGCGCAGAGCGCCAGGGCGGAAAGCCCGTCGTTGCGCAGGACGTTGAAGCCCATGGGCAGGCCGATGGCTCCGCGCACGGAAGCGCCGGCGACGGCCATCGCGGCCACGGTTTCGGGTGGGACCGTCGATTTCGTGAAGGGAATGTCGCCGAAATTTTCGATGATCACGGCATCGGCCCCGCCCTCTTCATAGGCGCGGGCATCCTCCACGGCAGCGCGGATGAGTTTGTCCATGTCACCGGCCCAGCGGGGTGAGCCGGGGAGGGGAGCGAGGTGAATGACTCCGATCAGAAGGCGACGGCCAACGGCGATGAGCGGCTTTTTCGGCATGGTTTGCTGATAGGGGGTTCCGCCCTGGAGTTCAAGCGGCGGGCGTAGACGACACAAAAACGCCACCGGGGCTGACGCTCCCGGCGGCGGTCTTTGCTCAATTTTCTCCTGGAGAATTGGAGGGCGGCTGGCCCTTGCCGCCTTGAAAACTTAGAAACTTACGGCGTAAGCAAAGCCAAGGATGGTGGCGTTTTGCACGGCACCCGTGCCATTGGGCTGGATGAAATACTGCACGAAGGGCTGGAAGTAGGCCCATTTGTTGATCTGGAACCGATAGTCCCATTCCAGCACGATCGAATAGTTCGGCTGATTGGTGCGGCCATTGTTCTGCAGGTTCTGAATGTTTTCGTAGCTGTAGGACCCGAAGCCGAGCGCAAACATGGTGCGATCTTCATCGCGGGTGGGGATCAGCCCTTCGTACACCAGTCCAGTCTGGAAGTAGAACGGATACAGGTTGTTGTATTTCGGGGCGAAGCTGATGAGGTTGAAGGTATAAAGACCCTGCTTGGAGAGCTTGGCTTTGGTTTCCACCGGAGCCTTGAAGCTTTTGCCCGACTTGCTGTCCACCGTGGACTTTCCATCGGAAGGACCCTTGCCGAGGGGTTCGGGTTCTTCGGGCGACGCCTCACGGAAGAGCATCTGGTCGGCCTGCCAGTAGAAGCCATATTGGCCGTAGTTGTAGGTCCCGTTGAAGGAATCCTTCTCATTGCCCCAATAATAACCGCCCACGGCGTATTTGCCGGGGAGTTCGGACGCTCCGAGTTTCGGCGTGATGCCGGTCTCCGCCATCACCATCAGGCCGTTGAGCGAAGGTTCCTGGGCGAAACCTTCAAAAGCGAGCCCGTGGTTGCTGGAGGAAGTTGCGCCGGGATAGGCCATGAAGAGGCCCGCCTTGGCGTAGTAGTTTTTCACGGGCTTGATTTCCAGCGTGCCGCCCCAGGTGGAGAAACTTGAGGAAAACGGGATGTTGCCGCCGATGCCCTTGGCGCTCTCGACTGCGTTGTTCACGAACAACTTCGAGAGAGGCTGGTCGATGAATTCTTTCTGTGGCTGGAGCCAGCCGCCGCGGATGGTGAGGAAATCTTCGATGCCAAAAAGCTCGGGAGTGACGTATTGGAGGCCGAAAGTGGTTAGGCGCCACTGCGTGCCGGACTGATTGTTGGAGGGCTGGAAGAGGCTGGAGGCCTGGACGAAGCTGTTCGGGTTCGAATTGGCCCGGGAATCGCGCCAGCGCACGCCGCCGAATCCGGTGAGGCCGGCGAGGGCTTCCGTTTTCAGCAACTTGGAGAAATCGAGCTCACCATTAAAAGCGACTTCCTGGTCGTAGAAACCGCGGGAGCCGCGCTGACTGTCCAGCACGCCAAAAAAGATGCCTTCGTATTTGCCGGAGAACTTAAAGCCGTTTTCCGCCAGGGTATCACGCACTCCGAACCAGTTGCCGGTCATGTACTTTCCGTTCCACCATTCGGAGAGGGCGGATTCGCTGGATTCTTCCGCGGTGGTCACGGTCGAGGTGTCGCCCGCTTGGACCGGACACAGGGTGGAGAGGGAGGCAAGGACGGCAGTGAGGCCTGCCGTGCGTCCGAAGGAGAGGAGAGGTAGGGTTTTCATTGGTAGGAGACGTCGGGAGATTGCGGAGCGGAGGCCCTCCTGTCAAATCGGGAAATTGTGACGAATTCGTTGCTCGTGGAAGGCCCGCTGGCGATGAGCGCTCGCCCCCGGGGTCCTCCGGGAAACAAAAAAGCCCGCCGGTGAAGGCGGGCTTTCTGGAGGAAAAGGCTTCGCCGTTTCCTGATTGAGGGTTTGGCTTAGGCGGGAACCGCCGCCGCCTGATCGCGATCTTTCATCGCGGCCTTGCGGCTGAGTTTCACCCGGCCTTTGTCATCGACACCGATGCACTTGACCCAGACCGAGTCGCCCATCTTGACCACGTCTTCCACGCGGTTGACGCGGAAGTCGGCCAGTTCGGAGATGTGGCAGAGGCCATCCTTGCCGGGCAACACTTCGATGAAGGCGCCGAATTCTTTGATCGAGACCACCGTGCCTTGATACATCTCGCCGATGCCAATTTCCTTGGTCATGCCGTTGATGATTTCCTTGGCGCGGCGGAGGCTGTCGCCGTTGTTCGAGTAGATGTGAATGGAACCGTCGTCCTCGATGTTGATCTCGGCGCCGGTCTCGGCGACGATGCCCTTGATGGTCTTGCCGCCAGGCCCGATGATGAGGCCGATTTTGTCCGGGTTGATCCGGATAGTTTCGATGCGGGGAGCGTAAGGGCTCATCTCCGTGCGAGGAGCGGCCAGGACGGCTTCCATCACGTCGAGGACCTTGTGGCGGTCGTCCCGGGTCCGGTAGATCGCTTCGGCCATGAGGTCGAGCGAGATCCCGGGGAGCTTGAGGTCGAGCTGGAATCCGGTGACGCCCGTGCGGGTGCCGCAGAGTTTCCAATCCATGTCGCCGAAATGATCTTCGCTGCCGATGATGTCGGTGAGCAAGGTGTAACGGGTCATTTGGTCGCCGTTGAACTCGGTGACCAAGCCGCAGGAGATGCCGGCAACGGGTGTCTTGATCGGCACACCGGCGTCCATCAGGGCAAGCACGCCGCCGCAAACACTGGCCATCGAAGTCGAGCCGTTGGACTCCATCACTTCGCTGCTGATGCGGATGGCGTAAGGGAATTCATTCACGGGTGGAATGACCGCAAGAATGGAGCGCTCGGCGAGGGCGCCGTGACCGATTTCGCGGCGTCCTGGGCTGCCGGTGCGGCCGGTTTCCCCGACGGAGAACGGCGGGAAGTTGTAATGCAGGATGAAACGTTTGCTGATTTCGCCGCCCGTGTAGCCGTCGAGATCTTGAGCTTCGTCGGAAGGAGCCAGAGTCGCGAGGCACAGGGCCTGCGTTTCCCCACGCTGGAAGAGCGCGCTGCCGTGGCTGCGGGGCAGAAGGCCGGTCTCGCCGCTGAGGGCGCGGATCGTCTTCGTATCGCGCCCGTCGCAACGAGTTCCTTTGTCGAGGATGCTGATACGGAAGGCTTTCTTTTGCAGGTAGTCGAAGGCTTGGCTGATTTCGAACTTCGTGGCGTTCGGGAATTTTTCGAGAATCGCGGCGGAAACCTCGTCCTTGAGCGCTCCGACGGCCTTACCACGTGCGACCTTGCTCGGGGTGTAGATGGCCGCTTCGATGCGGTCGCCCGCCACGGAGTAGGCGATTTCCATCAACTCGTCGGAAACGACGAAGAGAGGCGCAACACGCTTCTGTTTTCCAGCGGCGGCGGCGAGTTCTTTTTGTGCGGCGACCAGTTTGGCGACTTCAGCCTGCGCGAAATGCAACGCCGCCACGAAATCTTCCTCGGGAAGTTCGCTGGCTTCCCCTTCGATCATGATCACGTCGGTTTCGTTGCCGACGTAGATGAGGTTCAGGTCCGTACCTTCACGTTCGCTGTGGGTCGGGTTCGCGATGAACTGACCGTTGACACGGCAGACACGCACGGCGCCAACGGGGCCCGCAAACGGGATGTCGGAAACGGCCAGGGCGGCGCTTGCGCCGTTCAAGAAGAGGATGTCGGGATCAACCTGTCCGTCCGCGCTCAGGAGCACGCCGATGATCTGCGTATCGTAGAGATAACCCTTGGGAAAGAGCGGACGCAAGGGGCGGTCGGTGAGGCGGCAGGTGAGGATTTCCTTTTCGGAAGGCCGGCCTTCGCGTTTGAAATAGCCACCGGGGAACTTGCCCACGGCGGCCGCTTTTTCGCGGTAATCAACGGTCAGCGGGAAGAAATCCTGGCCGTCCTTGATGGTGGTGGCGGAAACGGCCGAGACGAGGATGATCGTGTCGCCTGAGCGGACGGTGACAGCACCGTCGGCCAGACGGGCGAGTTTACCGGTTTCGATGATGATGGGAAATTGGCCGACTGTGGCCGTAACGGAATGAGGCATTTTATAAGATAGGAGGAATCGCCCCGAAGATTTTCGGAGCGGGGTTAAACAAAAAGCCCCGTCACGCGGGCGGGGCTTCGAGGGTTTTTTCTGCGCTATTTGCGCAGACCGAGTTTGTCCACGACCGTCTGATAGCGGTCGGAGGCGGTATTTTTGAGGTAATCGAGCAAGCTGCGACGGTCGGCAACCATTTTCAGGAGGCCGCGACGGGACGAATGGTCCTTGACGTTGCTTTTAAGGTGCTCGGTGAGTTCGGTGATGCGCTTCGTGAGCAACGCGATCTGAACGTCCGCACTGCCGGTGTCTTTTTCGTGGAGTCGAAGGGTATCAACTTCGGGTGTAACTACTGCTGCTTTGGCCATGATTTGGTCGTATTATTAGAACTGTTGATCATGCCATGGCGTGCCGGGTTTGGCAAGGGATTAGGGAAAATTTTGCAAGTCGCTGGGCGTCAGCGGGTTGTGGGTGGTGTGTTTCTTAATGAGGCGGGGGAGCAAAACGCCCGGTGCCAGAGAACGGTCAAGGAGGGGTGCTGCTCAGCCCGGTCTTTGAGGAGCCGGAGGGTGTTCAAGTTCGCGGTCCTTCAGGGTGTCATCCACGCCATTGTCTTGGACGCGAGTCGGTCGAGGGCGGAGACGCACAGCTCGAGGTGTTCCTCTTTGGTGTCTTCGATTTTATTGTGGCTGATGCCGTGAAGGCTCTGCACAAACAGCATCACCGTGGGCACACCGGCGCGGGAGACTTCTGCGGCGTCGTGCAGCGGGCCGGAAGGAAGGCGATGGCTGGTGCCGCAGGTTTCCCGGATGGCTTCGTCGCAGAATTCGATGAGTTCCGGATGAAACGGAACAGGTTCGATCTGCCAGATCCGGTCCCACTCGACGGTCACATTTCCAGCGGCCGCATATGTTTCACTTGCCGTTTTCGCCTCTTGGAGCATGGCGGCGAGGCACACCTGGTCGAGGTGTCGCTGGTCGAGCGTGATCCGGCAATCCTCGACGACGCTGGTGACGATGCCGGGTTTTGTGGTGCAGGAGCCGATGGTGCAGACGCCGCCGTGGCGGTCGGTGATTTTGTAAATCTCGGGACTCATCTGGGCGGCGGCCAGGAAGGCGTCTCTCCGGCGGTTCATGGGCGTGCTCCCGGAATGAGCGGCCTGGCCGTGGAAGGTGATGGCGTGACGTTCCACGCCGCAGGTGCCGAGCACCACGCCGAGGGGCAGGTTGAGGTCGAGAAGGACCGGGCCTTGTTCGATGTGGAGTTCGAGGTAGGCGGCGGCGTTTTTTAGTTCGTGGCCGCACGATTTGACGTTCTCAAAATCAATACCGTGTTCCCGGACCGCATCGGGTAGGGCGATGCCGTCGCGATCTTGGAGCACGCGCGCCTCGTCCATGTCGAGATTGCCGGAACACGCCGAGGAACCAAAGAGGCTCTTGCCGAATCGCGCGCCTTCTTCATCCGCCCAATCGACCACCCGCACGGTCACGGGGGGCAGGCCGTTGTATTGCGCGCTGATCCGGCGGAGGATTTCGACGCCGGCCATGACATTCAAACAGCCGTCGAGCCAGCCGCCGTTTGGCACGGAGTCGATGTGGCCGCCGATAACGAGGGCCTTTTCCGAGGCGCCCTGCAAGGTTGTCCAGACGTTACCTGCTTCGTCGGTGTGGATTTCGACGGGAAGTCCGGCGAGCTTTTCCCGCATCCAGGCCCGGGCCCTGGCCCATGGGGGGGTGAATGCGACGCGCTGGGCGCCGTTCTCGTCGCCGGTGAGCGCGCGCAATTCCTTGAGTTCGGCCACCGTGCGTTTCGGATCCAGGATGCTCATGGGTCGGTATCATGCGCAGATTCCCGACGGACGAAAAATGAATTTCTCCGGAGGTTTGTCTCTCCGGCGAGGGATGGTTCTCGCCCGCGCATTGGGGGCAAAAATGAGGCAGGGAAAACCAAGATGCGAGGGGCCAAAGTGAGAGTCCATGGTAGGGTGATCCCATGAAGACGCTGGTCTCTCCAACCGCTGGCGAGGAGGAAACGCTCGGCCTCACCTACGTGATCGGGATTACCCAGTTTGTCTTTCTGGCGCTGGGCCTGATGGTTCTCACCATTCTCGTGAAAGTGAGCCCGGTCACGGCTCAGGTCACGCCGCTGGCGCAATTTCTCACCAGTCATGGTCTTTGGCTTGTGCTGGTTCCGCTCACCTGGATGTTTCTGGCCAGTTTATTGGCGCGCCTGGGTGCGGTCGGGATGAGGGTGGCGGTGGCCTTGGGTTTTGGCCTAGCTGCGCTCATCGGCGTGGTGTTCACCGTTGCCATCATGCATCCGGAAATTTAGCGTTCGGAGGATGCCGATGGCGGCGGGCCGATGGAGCGGATGTAGGCCAGAAGGGCTTCGATCTGAGCTTCACTAAGTCGGTCTTGGAACGACGGCATGGCCGGCGAAAACCCTTTGGCAATTTGGGTTTGGGGTTCGAGCAGAGAGCGCCGCAAGTAGGTGTCATCCACCAGCACGCGGTCTCCCGTGTCCAAATCCTGATGTGTTCCGTAGAGTCCCACCAACGAAGGCGCGATGTCGGACGAACCCTCCAGGTGGCAGGCGGCGCAGCCCTGGCTGACGAAAAGATTCCGTCCCTCCTGGATGGGCGTGGCCGGACCAGCCCACCCGGCGGAGTGCAGAACGGCCGGCAGGGAGACGAGAAGAGAAAGGAGTCCGAGAGCCATGACAACGACGCAGCCAAGGGCGGGCAGCCAGTTGGCGTAATGGTGCCTCGAATTCATGAGATATTTCACGAGCATGAGAGTGACAACGATCACAGCCAGAGCGGCGACGTTCCACTCCGCTCCGTAGAGCTGTGGGAAGTGCGCGCTGAGCATGAGGAAAAGCACCGGGAACGTCAGGTAATGGTTTTGCAGCGAGCGGCGTTTGGCCTGTTTGCTGAGTTCGAGGTCGTGGGGTTTTCCCTCCCGCAGCGCCGCCATGAATTGGCGCTGGTTTGTCATGATGTGGAAAAACACATTGGCGGACATCAATGTTCCCATCATGGCGCCGATTTGCAGATAGACGGCCCGGCCGTTGAAGATCTGGTTGTAGGACGCTGCAACCGCGATGAGGACAGCCAGACTGACGGCGATTCCCAAAAGGGGGCGATTTTTCACCGGGGAATTCCACAGGAAATTATAAATAAGCCAGCCGCCGAAGATGCCGCCCAGACTGGCCAGAATGGCGATGCTGCCGGGGAGAGGGGTTTTGGTGCCGTCGAGCAGCGCGTCGCCTCCACCGGCGTAAAACAGTGCGGCCAGAAGCGAAAATCCGGTCAGCCAGGTGGTGTAGGATTGCCATTTGAACCAGTGGAGGCGCTCGGGAATGGAGTCCGGCGAGAGGACGCGCTTTTCGAGGTGGAAGACGCCGCCGCCATGAAGCATGTCGAGCGTCCCCAGGAGATTGTCCGGGTCGCTTCCTTTTCTGGCGGGCCTCAGACTCAATTCCATCCAGGTGAAAAGCAGGGAGTTGCCAATCCACATGATGGCCGCAAGGACGTGAACAAAGCGCAAAAGGATGCCCAGGGTTGCCAGCCAGTCGGAGTTCATGGAATGCCCATCCGGGGAGCAATCCTCATGCCTCCGGGGAAATTGGGGAGGAATTGGCCAAAAAAGGGGCAGTGTCGAATGGTGCGGGCGGCCTGCCTTACCAAGAATACCGGTTTAGGGGGCGGGCGGGTCGGATTTTGTGGCCTGCAGAAGACGGAGCGTGGCGTCGTAATCGGCGCACAAGACACCGAAAATAGTCTGGGCCTCCCGCAGAATTTCCCCGGCTTCCTGCGGTCGCCCTTCCTGGTAAGCCAGGGTGGCCCGGGCGTAGTGCCAGGCCGGAGTATTAGGGCCGATTCGCTGGAGGCGCTTTAGCAGGTCCGCGGCCTGCCCATAGTGATTGCGGAGCAGCGCGCAGACGTAGATGCGGTAACCGAGGAAGGGTTTGTCCGTGCTTTCTTTAAAGAGTGCCCGATAGAGACGTTCCGCCTCGGTGTAGCGGCCGGCCCGGAATTCGATGTCGGCCATTTGGGTTTTTAGGTCCCGATTGTCCGTAGCGAGGCTGAGCTGTTTTTGTGCGTGTCCCGTCATGCCCGACAGCCCAGTCACGTTCGTCCCAGAACCGGGCGAGGGGGACAGAATGTTTGGAGCTTGGAAGACCATCCTGGCTGACTCCGACCCCGTGGATGGCTGCGCTGCAACCTGGGGTTCCACGGACGGGGGGGGAACAACTGCCAGGATGAGCGCGCAGGATATTGCCGCGAGAATTCCCAAATAAATCAGGACTAAATACCCGGCGGGAATCCGGCGATGGAAACGCCGCAGTGGCCGGCTCCTTTTCCACAACACGGCGCGGGCGGTGCGCTTCCACCGGGGCAGGGAACGTCCCCGGGGGGATGAGGTCTCAGGTTCATCGTAAGCGGTGATGGCGGCGGGCTTCTTGGGACGGGAAGGCGTCGGATCGGAGGGGGTACTGCGCCGGGATTTCCTGGCGGAGAAATACTCCTGCCATTTTTCCTGCCAGCTTTTTTTCGCCACCTCGCCCATCCGGCGGCGCTTCCGGGTGTCGCCCGAACCTTGAAAAAACCACGCCATGGCTTGGGTAGACCAAATGACGCGGCCATTTGTCCAGTCCCCAATCGAATGCGGGCGGATTTGCTGGCACGACGGGTTCGACAGCCCGCCTCCTTTCCCTGTAGGGTGTAGCGATGTTGATCCGAGTCTTTTCTGCGGCCTTGCAAGGTGTTGACGCCGTTGAGGTTGAAGTGGAGGTCAATGCGGGAAGCGGGGAGCCGGTAATGGTGGTGGTCGGCCTGCCGGATGCCTCGGTGAAGGAAAGCCGGGACCGGGTAACGACCGCCATCGCTAATAGCGGGCTCCGCTGGTCGCGATCCCGTACCACGGTCAACCTCGCGCCGGCTGATCTGAAGAAGGAGGGACCGAGTTTTGACCTGCCCATTGCCATCGGCATGATTGCGGTGGCGCAGGAGGCAGAGGTGCCGCGCTTGGGCCGCTGCCTGATGGCGGGGGAACTGGCCCTCAATGGGGAGGTGCGGCCCATCAAGGGAGCGCTCTCCATCGCTCTGGAAGCCCGTCGGCGGAAAAAGAAGGCAGTGATCTTGCCGATGGCCAGTGCACGCGAGGCCGCGGTGGTGGAGGGAATTGATGTTTACGGAGTTTCCAACCTCCGCGAGGCTTTTGAATTTCTCACCCAGCAGCGCGAACTCACTCCCATTCGCCAGGACACTGCGGCCATGTTCGACCGGCGGGAGGCGGACGATTTGGATTTTGCCGAGGTGAAAGGACAGCACAACGTAAAGCGCGCCATCGAGGTGGCCGTCTCGGGAAATCATGCCCTCCTGCTCATCGGGCCTCCCGGCAGCGGGAAGTCCATGCTCTCAAAGCGCATCGCCACCATCATGCCACCGCTCACGCTGGAGGAGGCCATCGAGACGACAAAAATCCACAGCGTTGCCGGCCTTCTCAAGGACGAACACACGTTCTGCATCACGCGCCCGTTCCGGTCGCCGCACCACACCATCTCCGACGTCGGTCTCATCGGCGGCTCGACCAATCCCAGCCCGGGAGAGATTAGTGTTGCGCATAACGGAGTGCTCTTCCTGGACGAATTGCCCGAGTTCAAACGCTCAACTCTGGAGGTCCTTCGCCAGCCGCTGGAGGATCGTCGCGTTACGGTGAGTCGCGCGGCCGGTACGGTCACCTTTCCCGCCAATGTGATGTTAGTCGCCGCGATGAATCCCTGCGCGTGCGGGTATTTTGGCGACCCCAAACGCGAATGCCGTTGCTCGCCCAAGCAGGTGGAAAACTACCGTAACAAAATCTCCGGCCCGCTGCTCGACCGCATCGACATCCATGTCGAGGCCCCGGCGGTGGAGTTCCGCGACTT
>JBGSVZ010000129.1:0-19090 GCA_041752695.1 Terrimicrobiaceae bacterium | reverse complement strand
GGGCGTTGCTCGCGGCGTCGGACTGGAGACAGGCTTGGGTTTCGGCCGCGGCGTCGCGGAAGCCTGCGGCCGCGGCACGGGACGAATATCTTCACGGGCGCGCAGGAAGAGGTTCTTCTTTTCCTCCTCGCTCATTTGCGCGCGCAAGGGCGGGAGCTCGACCGCCAGGACGACCACCGCCAGCAGCCAAAAAAGGGTAAACTTCCGCATCTCGCCGCGCACCGTAACAGATGCAACCTTTCAATCAAGCTACTCACGGATTGAACCTTTCCAGGGACTGTGCCATCTTTCCCCACCATGAAACGGTTCCTCCTCCCCCTGCTGCTCATGACCAGCCCCCTGTTGGCTCAAAAGGCCGGACCTGCCGTCCTCAACGACGCCGTGCGCGCCTTCCACGGCGGCGACTACGAGACTGCCAGTGCCCTGTTTCAGACCGTTCTGGCCTCGGATCCCAAAAATCAGGCCGCGCAAAACTACCTGCGCATGATCCAGGCCCAGACCAAAGCCGGCAGCTCGCTCCCCGCCACACTGAAAAAAATCACCCTGCCTAAAGTGGAGTTTTCCGATGCTTCCGCCCGCGAGGCTTTTGAATACGTCGCCCAGCAGGTGCAAAAACAAACCGGCGGCAAGCAGTCGGTGAACGTCGTCTGGATGGTTCCCGAAGGACAGGACAAGCGCGTGACCCTCAGCCTGCAAAACATCCCCGCTTTCGAAGCCCTCCGCTACATCGGCGAGGCCGCAGGGATCCTGCTGGAGTACGACAACTTTGCCGTGAAAATCAAACCCGCCGTCCCGGCAACCGCCGCGGTTCAGTAAAGTACCTTTACGAGGTACAGTCCGCAGGCTGGAGCGACATGATTCCAGCGAGGCCCCGGCCCGACCAGCCTTCTGCGCAAGCTCTCCACGTCTTCCCGGCCCAAGGCGGCGCGGACCGCTGCACCGGCCATCATCCGCACCATCTTGTAGAGAAACCCCTCCCCCTCAAACGTCAGAGTGAGCAGGGTTCCGTCCTGGGAAACCGAGACCTCGCGCACCGTGCGATGGGTGTCCCGCACCGTGCCTCCCCGGTTGGCCGAAAACGCCGCAAAATCATGCCGTCCTTCAAAAATCTTCGCCGCGTCGTGCAGCCATTCGAAATTCAAATCGTGAGGCACATGCCAGACCCGATCCACTTCATGCGGGGACAGCACCGGAGCATTACGAACGACATATCGGTAAATTTTCCCCTTCGCATCAAACCGCGCGTGAAAATCAGCCGCGGCTTCCTCCGCCTGCAAAATGCGCACCGTCGGCGGCAGGTTCGCGTTGAGCGCCCGCTGCCAGTCGTTTGGAGACAACGGACCCTCGCCGTCAAAGTGCGCACACTGTTCCAGCGCATGAACCCCCGCGTCTGTCCTCCCCGATCCGTGCAGCACGATCCGCCCGCCGGAAATTTTTTGCAACGCCCGCTCGATCACATCCTGAACCGCATCTCCCGCCGCCTGACTCTGCCAGCCCGCAAAAGGCGTGCCATCATAGGCAATGCTCAGTTTCAGCTTCATGGACGTGAATCTGAAGCTGTGAGTGAGGGTGAAAAGGAAAGTGAAAGCGCAAAACGCAACCCAGCAAGCGGGACCTCTTCCCCTTTCACTCTCACTTGCATTTTCACTCGCACTTTCACTCCGCCGCCCCGGCGGCAGAGTCCATCCAGCTTTGCAAAATGATCTGCGCCGCGGCCTGGTCCACCACCTTGCGCTGATCCTTTGCTTTGCGACCCGCCTCTCGCAGCGCGCGTTCCGCGGAGACCGTGGTCAGTCGCTCATCCCACGGCAGCACCCGGCAGGGCACCACAACTTTCAAGGCCGCGATGAGCGCGCGGGATTTTTCCGCGGCGGGACCAAACGAGCCGTCCATGTTCCGTGGCACGCCCACGATCACCACACCCACCGCCTTTTCCGCCACCAGTGCGACGATGCGTTTCACCGGGTCGGACGTCCGCACCTGGATGGTTTCTAGCGGGTGCGCCAGCATCCCAAGCTCATCACTGATCGCCACCCCCACCCTTGCGTCGCCGGGATCAATGCCAAGAAATCGTTTCATTTCCATTTCGTGTTGAAAATCCCACACCACAAACCTACGTTCCGCAATACCATGTCTCCCGTCTCTCTCGAAAAATTTGGAGAAAATCTTCCTGTCACCGGTATCGTGGCGCTTTCCCAAGCGGCTGTCGGCTTCGGTGTAGGATTGCTTTTGTCCGACAAATTCGGGCACTCCGCCCGCCAGCGCACCGCCATTGCCCTCATCGGCGCCGGTGCGGCCACCGTACTCCCCCTCGTCGTCGGCATCATCACCCAAGTCAACAACCGCCCGGATTCCTCCCGTCGCATGCGCCAGCAACTCGAAGGCATCCGCCGCAGCTCTGGCGTGAACGGCTTAGAATAAGCGCCCTGATCACCCTAGCCTCCACCTCACCCCGGCGCAGCGAACTGCTCGCCCAAGCCGGTATTCCATTTGAGGTCCGTCCCGCCTACATCGAAGAACTCGCGGACCCCTCTCTCTCCGCGCGGGAACTCTGCCTGATCAACGCGGAGAGCAAAGCCCTGGAAGTCGCCGCCCGCTTTCCTGACCGCCTGGTGCTCGGCGCGGACACCGTCGTCTCCCTCGACAACAAGACATTCGGCAAACCCGCCGACCTCACCGAAGCGCGTGCCATGCTGGAAACCTTCTGCGGCCGCGTACACGAAGTCCTCACCGGCGTCTGCCTCGTCCACCGCGCCGGCGAAAAAATGGTCCGCTTCGTCGAATCGACCCGCGTGAAATTCCGCCCCATCGACGAAGTCGACCTCGACGCCTACCTCGCCAGCATGAACCCCCTGGACAAAGCCGGCGCCTACGCCGCGCAGGAAGATCAAGGCCGCCTCATTGAACATCTCGAAGGTTCCATGAGCAACGTCGTCGGCCTCCCCATCGAACGCCTCCTGGAAAACCTCCGCGACCATTTCCCCCCACCCCGGGGTCAGTCCCATATTTCCTAACATTTCCCCCGCTTCAACCGGTAAAGAGTGTTTCCCAGCGTCCCGGCGCTGCCCGCGAAGAGCGCGCCAGCAATCCAGGTCATCGTCAGGGTCGTCTCCGTGCGCAACCTCCTGGCAATCTCGCCCTTCCGCGGATCCATCCTCCGGAGTTTGCCAAGGTCCTCCTCCTGGAGGCCAAGCTTCTGCAGCTCCTCGACAATAATTCTCCGCCCCTTCACCTCCATGACTTCCGAGTATTCGGCGGCCAGATAGCTTTCACTCCTCGTCGCCTGTTCCTCCATTTCTCCCAATCGTTCCAAAAAATCCTCCCCGCCGAATCTCCACCCCTTCCGGATATTTTCGAGCAGGTCGTCCTCGGGCTGAAGTCGCTTTTCCATGATCGCGGCAAACGCCCGCCTCCCACCCCGGTCATCCCGCTCAACCCCATGCTCACCCAACAAACGATCCACCCGCAACCACGGCAAGCGCTCCCCCGGCTCCTTCAAATATTCCGGGTAGCTGCTCCACAAAAACGTCTCCAGTCCTTCCCCTTCCCCAAGCAAGTTTGCCCGCACCGGATTGAGATGCACATAGTCACAAACCGTCCTCAGGTAAAAATCATCGCTCCCATCCACCAGCAACGACTTATACCGTCCCGCGAACACGTGCCCGCGCTGACGGTGCCGCCCGTTATAGCGCGCAGTATACGTCCCCAGCATCCATTTCATTCCCGCCACCAGCGTCGGCTGCGGCGTCTCCACCACGAGGTGAAAATGATTCTCCATCAGGCAATACGCATGCACCTGCCAACCGGCTTTCCCACACGCCTCCCCCAGCGTCTTCCGAAAAATCCGCCGGTCCTCCTCATCCTCGTAGATCGCCTCCTTCCGGTCCCCCCGGCTCATCACGTGGTAGATCGCCCCCTCATACTCTCTTCGCAATTGCCTAGGCATCGCGCCTTTTCTCCTCTCAACCGTTTCTCAACAAGGGAAATGTTAGAAAATATGGGACTGACCCCTTTGGTGGGATGATCACACCTTCCGCTTCTTCGGGAAGGCAAACATACCCGGTCGGTTGCCCGGTCTTCGCTGATCGACGGCTAACTTGTCTTCCGTGTAGCGGGCGAGTCGCACGAAGGGCAGACCGATGAGCAGGTAGATGGCGGCCACCAGGAGGCCGGTCCCGAAGTAGTCGAAAGTCTGCGACGCGATCCGTTGATAAGCCCCCGTCAGATCGAGCAGGGTGACCATCGAAACCAACGAGGAGTCTTTGAGCAAAGAGATAAAATCGTTGGTCACCGGAGGAAGAACCAGCCGGAAGGATTGCGGGATGACAACGTGGAAGAGCCCCTGGCGATGCGTCATGCCCAAGGCACGGGCCGCTTCCATTTGTCCCCGGGGAATGGCAAGCAACCCGGCGCGGTAATTTTCGGCCTCATAAGCCGCGTAATTCAGGCCAAGACCAAGGATGCCGGCGACCAACGGGGTGAGTTTGATGCCGATGCTGGGCAGGCCGTAGAAAATGATCAGGAGCTGAATAAGCAACGGTGTTCCGCGGATGATCTCAATATAAAGCGTGGCCAGAATTCGGGCGGGCCACGGACCGAAAACGCGCATGATGGCCAGTGTGAAACCCAGCCCAATGGCCAGCACCATCCCGGCGAGCGAGACCTGCAGGGTCAGGAGGGAGGCCCGGAGCAGCAGGGGCCAGTAGGAGGCATAACGCAGCAGGCGGGTGCCAAGGCTGGCCTGTTCGGCATGGGAGGCGACGAAGGCCTTGTATTCGGTATCAGGCACGGAGGGGTCCTCCGGCTGACCCAGAGCGCCGGCCACGACGGGCGTCCAAAGACCCCAACGGGAGAGAATGTCCCGCATTTCCCCACTGGCAATCACGCGGGCGAGGGCGGCATTAATTTCTTTTTGCAGGGCACTATTCCCTTTGGCGAGGGCGATGCCGTAGGTGATCTGGCCAAAAGGCGGACCGGTGAACTGGAGATTCGGATTCGGCGCGGCGTAATATTTCGCGATCGGATAGTCCAGGAGCACGCCGAAGATGCGGCCAAAGGCGGTGTCCTGATACGCATTGACCTCCTCTTGGTAGGTCTTCACGTCCACACCAGGCGTTTTTTCCAGCATGGTGAGCGCGGCCGTCTGGTCGAGGGTGCCGATGGATTTTCCCTTCAGTTCGTCCAGCGAGGTGATCGGCGGCGTGCCTTTGCGCACGACCAGCTGCTCAAAGGTGACGTAGTAGGGATTGGAAAAAAGCACCTCCCCCGCCTTCTCGGGCGTGATCTCGATGCCGCAGATCACCACGTCGTAAAGGCCGCGGCCCAGACCGGGGATCAGGCCGTCCCAGTCGTTTTGGACAAACACCGGCTTGCGCCCCATCTCCCTCGCGATCGCAGTGATGATTTCGTACTCGAATCCGGTCAGCTTGTCGTCCGGCCCGAAAAACGCATACGGCGCATTGCTGTCGGGATCGGCCGCCCAACGCAGGACGCTGTCGTCGGCCCGAAGCGGGGCGGCGGTTAAGATCAGACCGAGGAGGAGCGCGAAAATTCTCATGCTCAGAGGAAGCGTTTAAGGAACTGCCGGGTCCTTTCGTCCTTCGGATTCGTGAAAATCTCGTCCTCGTCCGAGATTTCGACGATGTGCCCGCCTTCCATAAAAACAATGTAGTCGCTGGCGTCGCGCGCGAAACGCATCTCGTGGGTCACCACGAGCTGCGTCATGCCCTCGGCGTCGAGATCTTTCATCACTTTGAGCACCTCATCGACCAGCTCGGGGTCCAGCGCGCTGGTCGGCTCGTCGTAGAGCATCACCTGGGGATTCATCGCCAGGGCACGCGCAATGGCGGCGCGCTGCTGCTGCCCGCCGGACAACTGCGCGGGATATCGGTCGCCCAGTGCAGCAAGGCCAACCTTTTCCAGGAGCCGGCGTCCGTTCTTTTCCGCATCCTCCCGCGGCACCTTGCGGGCCACCATCGGAGACAACATGGTGTTTTCCAAAACAGTGCGGTGGGGAAACAGATTAAACTGCTGAAACACCATGCCCACCTTCTGGCGAAGCTGATGCGCGCGGCCCTGAATGTCCCGCGGCGGGGCGTCGTCCAGTCCCTGACAGTCAATCGTCACCCCCGCAATCGAGATACGACCAGCGTCCGGGATCTCCAAAAAATTGAGGCACCGCAGCATCGTGCTCTTGCCGCAGCCGGAGGGGCCGATGATCGAAACCAGATCCCCTTCCTCCACATCAAGACTAACGCCCTTGAGAATCGCGCTTTCATCGAAACTCTTGTGCAAATTTTTGACGGACAGCAACGGCTCCGGCATCGTGCGCGACAGAGTTGCTGCATTCCGGCCACCGCGCAATCCCGGAGTCTGTCGGTGACAAAATCGTCACGCAAACCGCGGGAAACTTCGCCCGGTCGGAAAGCCCCCACCACTTTCTTGAAGATGCTTTTCCTTCCTGCACCCCCAACCGATCCGATCAGCATTCGCCAGAGCCTCAATGACCCAACAGGGGCAAAATCTTTCCCAACCCCAGCCCCCGGCTTGCATTTCTTTATCCCGTCACATGTTAGGAATTATGGGACTGACCCCCCAGTAATGACTCCCCAGCGACTCCCCAGTTGATTGACATAATCATTATGACCAGTCATATTAATCAAGTGAAGGTAAATTCCGCCGAACTTAAAACGCATCTTGGGCGTTATCTCAGGACCGTGGAGCAAGATCTCACAACTTTTGAGGTGCGAGTGCGGGACCGGACAGTTGCGTACTTGATTCCTGCCAAGTCTCCCGGACAACCAACAGGCAGCCCAACCAACCCGGCCCTTCTCGAATTGGGCGCTGTCGGGATCAAGATCGATTCCACGCTACCTCTTCGTCAGGAGGGAAGTTTGCCCGGACCTGTGCTGGCCGGGGATCGGCGCGAGGATGTCGTGACCACCGATGAAATGCGAAAGGAACGCGATTGGTGAATTCGTTTTTTGACACCAGCGCCGTCGTTCCGCTGGTCTTCCTAGAGCCACATTCCGGACTCGCCCGGAAGGCCTGGGATGCGAGCACGCTTCGCCTCGGTTGGAAATGGCTGCGCGTCGAAGCCGATGCCGCACTGGTGCGCCGCAAGGCCTCCACCGAAGCCTGGAATCTCTGGCGATCCATCGAAGGAACCATCCACTGGGTCGAACCGGAGGGCGATTGGTATGAACATCTCAGAACCTTCAATCGCGGAGCCGGACTGCGCGCGGCGGATGCCGGACATCTCCATGTCATGGAGCGCTGCACGAGAGCCATCCCGGACCTCGTCCTCGTCACGTTCGATCAAGAGATGACAGAAGCGGCAAACCGACGCGGGCTAAATCTCCTTCACCCATAGGGCAAATGTTAGGATTTATGGGACTGACCCCTCCCTGACCCCTCCCTCCTCCTTGACCCCGGTTTCAGCCTTTTGCCCTGCCAATGTAATGATGAAAGACCTGACCCCTTTTCCTGACCCCTTTTCTCTCTTCTCCAGTTGCTGACCCCTTCTCGTGAAACCGACAAAGAGAAAGGGCGGAGGAACACTCCGCCCTTCCCCAAAACTCTAAAGATCTAAACTCAAGCCATCACGCGCCCATGACGCCGACGGAAGACCATCAAACCTGTGAGGCCTGCCGTGAGCATCAGAGCCGAAGCGGGCTCAGGAACGGCCGTGGCGAAAGTGTCGGTCAACACTAGGTTCTGAATGTAAAAGGATGATCCTCCGTTATCATAAGCGTCGGCCTGCCGCAAAAAGACGCGGTTGAATGTCGTGCTAACATCCGTGCCTGTGGTGGTTACCGTTGGGGTGCCGATGCCATACGTTCCAATCCAGAGAGAGATCACGTCAGTCGTCGCATTATAGCTAGCAACAACTCGATATGTCGTATCCAGTGAATAGGTAAGTGGTGTGGCCGCGAAAGTATTGCTGGCGACGCTCACTCCTAGAGAAAACGCGGTACCATCAGTGGTCGACATAAAGATTCGTCCGTCATAAGCAGTTCCGTCGCCAAACCCTGCAAAATAGGCGTTCCCAGAGGCAGGGAGAGTATCGACGGTGAGGTCGAACCCCAAATAAACCGTTCCGGCTTCACCCGTAAATGTAGTGCTGCCGTAGTCACGATCTGTAGGCCCCATATTCAAGCCGTCTGCCGCGGTAACTAGGAGTTGAGCTCCTGTTCCGCTCAAGGACGTCCAGTCGGTATAAGGCGAGGTCAACATCGTTCCATTCGTATCGAAAGCCTCGTCGAAAATTACTGCCGCATTCAGCCCAAACGCAGCATATGTTGTCAAAACAGTAGTCAGAATCGCTTTTTTCATTGGTTTCTCAATCTTAGGAGCGCCGCCCCGCCGCAAGCTCTGCCGTGATCATCACGGCAGGGTTTGCGACAGCGAACTCAAGCGCTGTGGTTTTTGTTTTTGTGGTTGATTCGCAAGTGTTCGCCGCGGTTGTTTGAACCGCGGCGACCGGGTGCGAAACCGGCCGACATCCGGCACTGTGCCGGAAAAATATTCCCCGGAAAGGGGAAGTTTGTGACGTTGTCGTCACAGACGGAAAATTCGGCATGCCTAAGGGGAAAAAGGAAACGGCGTCAGCCGCGTTCGGTGTTCGCCGGGCCGCCCTGGCCGATCCTGCTTGCCTCCCTGCCGCCGTGCGCTGCCCTGACATCCCTGCGCACGGACGGACCCCTGTGAGGTGTGAAAACCCATATTTCACGGCCGATGAGGTGCAGCGCCCTGCCCCCTTCGCCCTCCTCATCGGTCGGAAATATGTGCCCTCGAAATCCATCGTTTGGTTAACGTGGTTGGGGTTCAGCATCATCCGTGCCAACCCCCCCATTTTGGGGGGGCCTTGTGAGAGTAGGGAAATGTCTGGCCCGGGGCAGAAGAAACTCGGCGGGAACGGGATCTGCGGAAAGTGAGGAAAGCAGAAGTACCCGGGAACGTACGCCAGGGTTCTTGGCAGGGGCGCGGGCTATCCGGAACAGCCTAAAGGCTGGACTCCAACGGCCAAACGTAAAACGGTTTTCGAGGCCACCGGGGCGCGGATGCGAAAAAACTGACACCCGGAAGAAGCCTGCGCAAAAAGCTACGGGTTGCGCAAAAAGAGACATGCGAAACGGAGTGTAAGAAATTCGGATTCAACGGTTCCCTCCTATCAGGGGTCAGTCCCATAAATCCTAACATTTGCACCGGTCTGCAAAATCTCGGGAAGGGGGCGGAGCGGATGGACTTCCCAAGGCCGAACCCAGCGCGGGAGGCCTCACTCCCGGGCCCGATCCGGCAGGGCCAGGATGTGCTTTCGTTTCTCGTCGTAGCTGAGGGCGTGGAAAACCTGGATTTCCTCCACCCGGCGGGAGGCGGCGAGGGACTCCAGGTAGCGGGTGTAGGTTTTGGCCAGGAGGGTCGTTTCCGCGTACCGGGCACCCAGGGTTTTGTCGCGGAAGGAGCGGGTCTGCTGCGTGTTGAACATGTGAAACCGCAGCCACCGGCGGTCGGAGCGGGTGATTTTCCCCGGCTTGCGGAAGAAGGCGACAAACAGCAGGAGCACAAGGTAGGTGTCCACCTGCGCCTGGAGTTCCAGATTGCGCGCGTAGTTTTCGCCGGGTTCCGGGATTTCGCCCCGCTGGAAACGCAGGGCGGCATGCATGGCGTGGTTGATCTCTTCCACGAAGGGGATGAGCGCGTTGATATTTGCGTCGTTGAGCCCGGCGCGGGGGTCATGTTGCTCCAGCTGCTCGATCAGCCAGTGGGAATAATAGATCCCGACGCGGAGGTGTCCGTCAGACGCCCGCAGAAATGTCCTCGCCAGCATGCTCAATTCCGCCGCCTGAGCGCCGGCCAACGCGGAAAGCTGCCGACAGCGGTGTCGATCGATCAGGCACTCCTCCAGATTGATCCCCACGCTGGCGTAGGTGCGCTCGAAGAGGCGCTGGATCTCACTGAAGAGGGTGCTCACGACGTGATGATCGTCGGTGTATCGAGATGGAGCAGGCGGGTGGCGAGGTTGTTGAGGGCGAGACGCGCTTCCTTAAATCCGCCCGCCAGTTCTTCGTAAACGACCTGGAGATTAAATTTCTTCGCCTCCCGGTATTCCGAGGCCGCGCGGTAGTTCATCTGGCCCATGGCTTCGTAAAACGAAAGGTCGGGCGCGCCATGCCGTTGGGTGCGTTTTTCCACATTCTCGGCAAACATCCCGCTGACAAAGAGCGCGTAGTTGGCCATGTGCGACCGGAGCAAAAAGGCCTCCCGGGTCCCCGCGTTGCGCAGGGCCAGCATCATGTCCGAGAGATATTGCATGCTGCGTTCGCCATGCGCATCGGGTGCGTCCATTTTGGCCGAACGCATGAACCCATGCAGAAGCGACGCGACAAAGTCGGACGTCTCCCGGCTTTTTACCGGCGTGTCGCGCAGCACCTTGCGGCAGAGCACGTAAAAAAGCAGCTGCGGGGAGATGGGCAGACGCTCCGGCGATTCCAGGATCGCGCTGGAGAGCGTGTCGTGATCAAGAATCGCGTCCCGCGTATCCTCATCCGTGAGGAGTTTCACCAGGGACACCTGATCGGTTTCGGTTTTCGACAAGACCCCGACGATGAAGGAGAAGTCCTCCGCCGTCAGCCGCATCCGACAATTCGCATGGATCATCGGGAATTCGTTGTGAGCATCAGGTATGCCAACATTTTGGGGAGGGAGTTGAGGGGGACTTAGCTAAGATACCCCCAGGGCGGGCGAAACGCAAATCGCGCGCCCCGCCGCCACCCCGCAACGCACCGCCTAGCGCACGAGCGGCGAAAGGATATCGAGCACACCTTTCACCCCGCCCTTGGTGGCTTCGGGAAGATTTTCGATCGCCTTCACGCCCTGATTGATCACCTCATCCTTCATGGCATTGGCCAGGCGGGGGGAGAGGTCTTCGGTGATGCTCTGCAACGTCCCGCCAATGCGCACGTTGGTCCAGAGGTAGCCGTTTTGCGCAGTGGTAAAAACCCGTTCGCGCGAGCCGGGGAGCCATTGGAGCGACTGCGGGGTCACCCCGACGCGCAGGTTTCCGGCCACCGCTCCGGCGCCCGAGATGGTGCAGACCCCTTCGACGCGGAGCAGGCCCTTGGATTCGAGCACCAGGTTGGTCAGGGTGAGGTTGCCGCCCGCCCACTGGTAATTGGCGGAAAATTCCTGCACGGGCATGCGGCGAAATTGCGGGGCACCGGTGAACTTGGCGACTTCCTCGAGGGTGGAAACATTTTGCACCAGCCCCTCGGTGACGCGGAACGTGCCGGAGGCGGTGGCCTCAGCCATCCCGGAGGAAGGCCAGGCGAGATCGGATGACCCGGCGATGATCCCCGAAACCCGCGTCTTCCATTCCGCCGAGAGAAACGGCCCCAGGTCGACCTGACTCCATTGGACGCGGAGTTTGGACGCTTCGGCAAATTCGCCCGAAGCCGAGATCTTTCCCGTCTCGCCGAGACGCAGGGTGGCATCGGTAAGAAAAAACACATCGCCCTGAATGCGCGTGCGGTAGCTGGTCACTTTCATCTCCGGCAGGGACGGCAGGGTGAGTGTTCCATTGGTTCCGTCAATCTCCCACCCGGCGCCGTTGGGCTCCACTTTTAACGAGGTATCGGCCAGTGAAACCGCCGGGCGGCCGTCCTGACCAAGAAACTCCAGGCCGGCCTGCGCGACGTTGAGGCGGCCCAATTCAAATCGGCTGGGCAGCAGCGAGCCCAGGCCCGAGGACGCCACCGGAGGGTCGCCCCCGTCGCGGCCGGCCTCCGGAGAACCCGGACGAAAGACACCGCGAAAATTCAGCACATCCACCTCGTCCACCCTCCAGGCACCCTCCAGGATGGCCCGCCAGTTCACCGCGGCGCGCACCTGACTGGCTTCGATCGTGGCCACGATGGATCCCGGGTTTCCGGTGGCCTGGAGCGAATCCGAAAAAACCGACGGCCCGGCCCAGCGGAGGGGCGCGTAGTGCGCCTCGGCGTGGAAGGCGTCCCCGGTTTCCTCCGAGACCAGCTTGCGAAAATCTTCACTGCGCAGAAAGGCGTGAATGCGGGACGAAACGACAAAAAACGCCACCACCACGAGCGAAACGAGGACGGCGAGGGAAACCCACAGGACGCGGGAACTGAGCTTGGGCATGGCGAAGACTACCGCGCAAATCCCCCGTTCGCCAATGGTTGAAATACGGCGACTTCGGAATAGGATAACGTTCCGCCTTTTTCCTGATGTCCACTTTTTACCGTTCATGAGCGTCGCCGCCCCGTCCGCACCCGGAACCGCGGTCACCCGCCGGCAGATGATCGCCAACCGCCAGAAGCGTTCGGTCGCGTGGTGGATCATTCACCGGCTGGGCTCGCTGAATTTTGCCCTCGTCCTGCTGGCCACCATCGCCATTGCCTGCGCGGTGGCGACATTTGCCGAATCGGGCTTCAGCGCGAAAATCGCCCGCGCCTACATTTACAAACACCCCCTCTTTCTCCTCTGGCTGGCCGCGTTATGCGTGAACCTGTTTGCCGTCACCCTCACCCGCTGGCCCTGGGAGAAAAAACACATCGGGTTTGTCGTCACCCACTACGGCATCATCACCCTGCTGGCGGGGGCGGTCGTCGGGATGAAGATGGGCTTCGAGGGCAATGTGACGCTGAAAAAGGACGCTCCCCCCGTCTCGCGGGTCACCACCAGTCGGAGCATCATCTGGCTGGACAGTTCGGCGGACCCGGCGTTTTACATCAAGGACTTTGACGCCGAGACCACCCGGCCGAGCGCGAAAAAGCCGCGCACCTTTCCCGTGCCGCAGACCAACCTGAAGATTGTGGCCGACGATTTCAGCCTGAACCTGATCCGCGCGCCCAAGCTCGCCGCCTCCGACGCCCCGGGATCCGGTCCGGCCGTGCTGCTGAAGCTCGCGAGTTCCATGGCCACCCAGTCCCTCGACATGCCACTGCTCCTCAAGGACGGCCAGCCGGTGGAGGAGGATTTTTTCGGCATGGCGAAGGTGATTTTTCAGCCGGCTTTGCCAAAGGACGAGGGCGCGAAGAATCAGGAAACGCAGATGGTTTTTGCGAAATTTGCCCCGGTCGTTCAGCCCGGCGTCGAGGGCACCGGAGCCAGCGTGCGGCTGAGCGCGGACGGCGAAAAAATCACCATCCTTTCCGCCTCGGGCGTCGGGGCGACGTACCTGCGGAAAGACATCCTCGGCCAGCCCATCACTGAGGCGGACGCGACAGTCACGGTGGAAAAATATTGGGCGGATTTCGCCATGGAAAATGGACAGCCGGTGAGCCGCTCGGAGGCGCCCAACAATCCCGCCGCCCTGGTTCGCATCACCAAAGCCGGCCCCGCGGACGTCAAACCCTCCCTCACCATCGCCCCGGCGGAAAACGGCATCGCCTACCAGCTCCGGCGGGGCGGTCAGGTCTATGCGTCGGGAACGGCCAAAACTGGCGAGTCGTTTAATCTGGGCTGGGCCGACTGGCAGGCCAAGGTGATTGACGCCCTGCCCAAAGCGGTGGTGACGAACGAAGTCGCGCCCGGACCGGAACTCCCAAAGGGCGAGCAGGGGATCCCGGGATTTCGCGCCCACCTCGTTTCCCCGGACGGCCAGCGCGGACCTGATCGCTGGGTCGAGTCCGGGCAGTTGGTCCCCCTCAGTGACGGACGCACCGACGTGCGCATCGGGTATGGTCTCGAACCCAAAAGCCTGCCCTTCTCGATGCGGTTGCTGAATTTTGACGTGCCCCGGGACGAAGGAACGGAAACCCCGGCGGATTTTCGCGCGACCGTGGAGTTTCGGGATTCAAAAACCGGCGAGACCAAAACCGGCCTCGCGCGCATGAACCAGCCGGCCAGCTTCCCCGGCACCGTCGGAGCCAACCTCACCGGGATCAATTACAAATTCTCCCAGGCGGAATGGAACCCGCGCGACCTGAACGAGACCACCCTCCAGGTGCTCTACGACCCCGGCTGGATGCTGAAATGGATCGGATCGCTCGGCATCTGCATCGGGATCACCATCATGTTCTACTGGAAGCCCAAAGCGGACTGAGCGCTTTCGACTGCGGATCAACCTCCGACATTCGAGAGGAAGAAATCCCGCCGACCCCGTTCAACGCGCCACCGCGAACCGGCGGCGGAAAATCATCGCCACCAGACCGAGCAGGACGAGACCCCAGGTGGAGGGCTCGGGCACAGCTCCGAACGTGGGGGAGCTGGACGAGGACTCGGAGAGCGTGCCGGAGGCGTAGCTCTCAATCGTCCAGGCGCCGACATCCATATTGAACTCATTGGCCAGAAAATCAAACGGCACCAATGCCCCATCGATGAGCACACTGGAAAGGCCTTCGACGGTTACAAGATCATAGCTGCCTGAAAGCACGGTCGAGCCGAATTCAAAGCTGGCCCCGGCACTGATCGTCAGGCTGCCTGCACCGACCTTAACCAAGCTCCCCGAGCCCGCCAGCGAGGCATCCGGAGTTTTATTACGGGGAATCAGCTGCCCTCCATTGCCGAGATCATAACGAAGTCCCAGGAGGTAGGCATTTTCCTCGCTCGTCGCATTGTAATAAATGTCCGTCCCGTTCCCGATGATGATCGACTCGAGCCGGAAGGGATTGTTGCTCCCCAGACTGATCACATCAACGTAAAGGGCGTCGCCGATCGACCCGTCCAGCGTCAGGACGACATCCCTCTCCAACGTCAGTTTCTGAAAAGCATATCCCTCCTGAACGTCGCCAGTGACACTGAGAGTTACATCCGCGTCCCGGGCAATCACAAGCTCAGCCCCGGAGGTATTCACGGTGGCGGTTTCACCGAAGAGAAAATCTCCCGTGGTCCGGATGCGGGAGCCCGAACCACTCGCCACAAACGTCGCACCAGCTCCGACAGTAATGCCATTCGTTTCCAAAGTGGCACTCCCCACCGTAAAGGAACCGGCATTCACCACCACCTGTCCCCCCACGATCATTTTTCCCCCGGAATACGTGAACTTTCCGCTCCCGCCGGCCTGTCCCACAATGACATTGCTTTCGGCCTCCAGCGTTCCGGCGTTCAGAGTGTATTCCCCTTCGCCTCCCAGAGATGCCCCCAGCACCAAGTTCGACTGAACCGTGTGCGTTCCATTGTCGTGCCGAAACTCTCCCTCTCCCCCGTTACCAATGACCGCGGAGGCGGAATTCATGGAGCCTTTTGTCAGAGTAACGAGCCCTTCGGAATCAGCGCCCACGGCCACCTCCAGCGAAGCGTGATTGCTGGTGCCGCGGGTTTGCTTGAAGGATCCCGCACCCTGATCGCCAACCATCGTCGACCCCGCCACGGTCAGGGTTCCGTTGTTCTGGGTGTAATATCCCACCGCGGTCGCCTGCTCTCCCAACACCAGGTCCGAGCCCGCCGTCACATTGCCGGCGCGCTGGACAAATTCCCCGCGACCCAGACTGCCGACGATCAAATCCGAAGCCACAGTCAGGCTGCCTTTCTTGATCTCAAAATCTCCGGAAGCCGTCGTGCCGGAAGCGCCAAGAATCATGCCGCCCGCGGTGTGCGCACCATTCTTCTGGATGAACGTGCCCTTGCCGGAAGATCCAATAATTTCCGTCCCGCTGACCGCGAAGGTCTTCGAGGAATTTAAGGTCATGTTGCCATTGCCCGAACCGTTGATCAAAAGGGAGTTCAGACCGGGCGCCGAATAGGGCGTCACCAGATTCACCGAGATGCCCTTGTTGCCGGACTGGACAAGAAAGACATCATCTCCGTTGGAAGGAACCACCGCGGGACTCCAATTCGAGGCAAGACTCCACTTGCCGCTGGCCCCCGTATAAGTCAAAGAGGCCGAAAACCCGGCATTGGGCAAGGTCAGCAAGACCCCCGCAAGCGGAGCTAAGCAAAGTCGGAAGTAGGGCAGTTTCATGATCAGCGAATAATTTGTTCGAGACGAAAGGAAAAACTCCTCTCTCTCAAGGCATGAAACATCACGTTTCCCTCCGTGTGGCAAACCCCAAAACAACCGCCAACCAGTTGCCAAGAAACTTTTTCGAAAATCCTTGGAAGGAAGGGCGCCCTCTTCCCGCGGAAAGAGGTCGCTCAACGCGCCACTAGGAACCGGCGGCGGAAAATCATCGCCACCAGACCGAGCAGGACGAGACCCCAGGTAGAGGACTCGGGCACAGCTCCGAACGTGGGGGAGCTGGACGAGGACTCGGAGAGCGTGCCGGAGGCCGACGCCGCCATTTCCTCAGAAATTCCAATCAACCGGCCGCCATTGCCCAGGTTATAGCTCAACCCAGCCAGATACCGGTTCTCCTCGTTGTCGGCATTGTAATAAATATTCATGCCGTTGCCGATGACGTAGGAATCGATGCGGAACAGGCTGTTAAGCCCGATGTCGATCTGGTCCACGTAAAGCGCTGACTGCGTGGCTGTGCCCGTCAGGGAGAGGGTGATGTTGTTCTCCAACGTGATGGACTTCCAGGCGTAGTCACTGTCGAAGCCTGTGGCGTCTTTTCCGATATCATCCTGCAAAACGCTCAGATTGACGTCGGAATTTTTGGCAATGACGAGGTCCGCCTCCGTGGTGGTGATCCCTGCGGCATCACTAAAAACGAGATCATCGGTGGTCCGAATCCGGCTCGTCGATCCCGACACGACAAAACTTCCATTGTCCCCCACCGTAATGCCCCCGGCGGTCAACGACGCGTCGCTCACGAGATATTCTCCGTCATTCACGACAACACCACCTGTGGCAGTAACCTTGCCCCCGGACTGGGAAAACTGACCTGTCCCATTTTCCCCGATGAAAAGTTTGCCGCCGACAGTCAGCGTGCCCTTGGACAGAGTGTAATCACCCGAGCCAGCGACGGTCGAACCCAGAACCAGATCACCACTCACGGTATGCGTGCCGCCGGATTGGAAAAACTGCCCCGTGCCCGCCACTCCGACAATCGTCGTATCCGAGCGGATCGTGCCGCCCGTCAAATTCACCGTCCCTTCGCCCCCGGCCCCGGCGCCCACCTCGAGCGAGAAATGCGTGCTTGTGCCCCGGGATTGGTTAAAAAAAGCCTCTCCCAACACGCCAATGCTGGTCACGCCCTGCACGTTGAGCGTCCCCCCATTTAGCGTGTAGCTTCCCACGGCCGCCACGTCCGCGGCGAGGGTGAGATCGTTTCCCACACTGACCGATCCTCTGCGGTGAGTGAAAACACCCTGACCGGCCAATCCCAACTCAAGGTCCGCCGCGACGGAAAGAGTTCCCTTTTTCAGGGTATACGTGCCCAAGTCGGTTTTGTCGGATGCCCCAAGTACCAGCGCACCCAAGCTGTGGTTGCCCTGGTTCTGGTTGAAGGACCCCTTGCCGAAAGATGCAATCGTCGACGTGCCACTGACCGTGAAGGCTTTGGAGGAATTGACCGTGACATTGCCTGCCCCCTCGCCATTCAACAGCAGGGAGTTGAGACCCGGCGCCCCATAGGTGGCATTCAGGTCGATCACGATATTGCGGTTTCCCGACTGGATCACAAAGACATCGTCGCCTGCCACGGGGACAGTCGCCGGGCTCCAGTTGGAAGCGGTGTTCCATTTGCCCTTCGCACTCGTGCCAGTGTAGGTGACGGAAGCGGCCGAGGCCAGATTCTGGCCCGCCAACAACAGAGCAAGGGCGGCGGCGGAACCGAAATGGGACAGGGAACTTTGGGGCTTCATAGGAAATAAAAAGTGGACGCGGGCAGTGTAAGGAAGACCACCGTTCGAAAAGAAGTGCAACTCCAAAAACTTAATCAACTGGTTGTGACGGGAATTTATGGAGGGCGGCGGAAAGCCGTTGGTTTCTCCGGGACTCACGATCCAGCGTTTCCCCCTCCCCCGCCGGCTGCCGGAGATCTCCCGGCGCGATGAGCACCTCGATGGCCTCCAGGCCGGTGTGCGCGGCAAGGATGAAGAGGTCTTCGGAGGCCGGATCCCCCATGGCCAGACATCCCAACGAAGCAGAGCCTCCGTGAATCATGATGTCGCCGCCCAGGCCGGCGGGATCGCGACCCTCCGCGAGGGCATTGGCGACGTCCTCGGCGTTGGGATAATTGACCCGCAGGGACAAATGATAGCGACTGTTGGGGTTGAGAAGCTCGATGCGGTAGAACCCTTCGGGAACCTGAAGGTCGCCTTCGCGGAGTTTCGGACCATCACCCCCGCTGGCGGCCAGGATGGGATAAAAACGGACGAAGCGAAATGGCCCGGCTCCGTCGGCAGCGTAAAGTTCGAGGCGTTTCTCCCGCTTGAAGGCCAGGATCGCCAGCCGGGAGGGCGGATAGGCCACACCCGCTTTTCGGAAGGCAGGCCGCAGTCGCGCGTCCACTTCCGGCCCGATGGCGGCCAGCACATCCGCGACCGTGCGGGGTTTCGGAGGGAGAGGCACCGGGCGCGCACGTCCCCGCCAGAGCCAGATCACCACCGCGGCCACCATGATCAAACCAGCAATAAGCAGGCCGCGTTTCAAAGCACGCCCTCCTTGCGGTAATAGTCCCAGGCCAATTGGAGCGACTCCCTCAAACCAACCCTCGCGGTCCATCCGGTCAGCCGGGAAAATTCCGCCGCATCCACCACCCACCGCGCTTCCCAGATATCTTTAGCGCGGTCCCGGGTGAGACTCGGTGTTTTGGCGCGCAGCGAGGGCACGGCGTCTACCACGAGAGAAAGCACTCGGACGGCCGCCTGCGGCACCGGGAGCGTCCATCCCCTGCCCCCGGAGACCGCGGCGGCGGTCGCGATCAGTTCCCAATCGGAGATCGGGGCCGGGGCCGCAACCGCAAGAGCAGGAAGGAAGGGTTCGGCTTGCAAGGCCATTGTCACCGCTTCGACCATATCGTTAACGTCGACAAAACTATACATCTTTGCCCCAAATCCCGGTTTGATGCGCAGAAGCCCCCGGGCCATTTGGAACAGCGGGAGCGTGGCGGCATCGCGCGCGCCGAGGATCATGGGCGGCCGGAGAATCGTGATGCCGCGAGTGGGAAACTCCGCTCGGGCGGCGCGTTCCAGCGCCAGTTTCGACTCTCCATACCACGTGATGGGTGCGTCGGGATCGGCGGCG
>JBGSVZ010000128.1:0-11125 GCA_041752695.1 Terrimicrobiaceae bacterium | reverse complement strand
GGACGCCGTCTCGACGTCCGAATCGAGCGAGCTTGGCAGTGGCTGAAACACTTCTTTCTTCTGGTCTTGAGTCGCACTGCAACCAACAAAGAGAAGCAGGAGAACTCCTATGACAGCGGTCTTCATATTATCCGCGAACGTATTTTAGCGTTATATGTTGAATTATTGGGAAAACATGATGTCATGCTATCCTATGAACGCTGACAGCCGAAAAGTTTCTGTAAGTCCCAGAGTGGCAGCCATTTGGGAAGATCGGTGGGTGCGATTCCGATTGGCTTTGAAGCAGGATGGGGTGGAGAAAGAGCATCAGGAATTTTATCGAATTTGGGTTCTCGGGTGGATCAAATTTATCAAGCCGCGGAAGTTTGAGGAGGGTGATTTGGAGGATGTGCGGTCCTACTTGGGTCATCTTGGCGCTACCGGAAGGAAGGGCTGGCAAGTTCATCAAGCGGAGGAGGCCTTGCGCATTATGTTTCAGGAGGTGGAGCCTCGCGGGTGGGCGGGGGAGTGGCCGGAAGGTCTGGTAAGCTTTGAGCCGGTGGATCTGATGATGGACGGTGCGGGCGACATTGGGCGGCGTCCTTTGGAGGATGCGGGGCGGTTTGAGGGACGTTCGGATACCGGCGACTGCCCGCCGAAGTATGCGGGTTTTTTGGATCAGGTTCAGGAAGCCTTGCGGCTGGAGCGGTATTCGTATCGGACGGAGAAGACCTATTTGGATTGGGTGCAGCGGTTCGTAGTTTTCACGAGACCGGGTTCAAGGAGGGAACTCGTCTGGGAGCACGCGAAGGAGTATCTCGATTATCTGACGGTGGCACGCAGGGTTTCTGCCTCCACGTTGAACCAAGCGATGAGCGCGCTGCAGTTTTTGTTTGCCGCGGTGCTGAAGAAGAAGGCCGGAGGTCCGGGCGGTTTGAAACGACCGGCACGCCGGCAGCGGCTGCCCACGGTGCTGACACGGGAGGAGGTGGAGAGTCTGCTGGCAGGTATGGAGGGGACGGGGCGCCTGATGGCGGAGTTGTTGTATGGTTCGGGGCTCCGGGTTTTGGAATGTGTTCGCCTCCGGGTTAAGGACGTGGATTTTGGCAATGGCTACCTTGTCGTGCGGGGCGGAAAGGGTGACAAGGATCGCCGGGTTCCGCTCCCCAAGGTGACGGTGAAAGGGCTCAGGCGGCAGCTCGTGCTCGCGCGGGAGCGTTGGGAAAAGGATCGGGAGTTGGGTGTTGAGGGAGTGTTTTTGCCCGAAGCTCTAACGGTGAAATATCCCAATGCGGCGACGGAATGGAACTGGTATTGGCTCTTTCCGGCCAGTGAGCTGTCGGAGGATCCCTGGACGCAGAAATTCCGGCGTCATCATTTGAGTGAGAATGGAATTCAGCAATTAGTGAAGCGCTCGGCGTTGAGGGCCGGCCTCACCAAGCCGGTGACCCCGCACACTTTGCGGCATTCGTTTGCTACGCATTTGCTGGAGGGGGGCGCTGATATTCGCACCGTGCAGGAGTTGCTCGGTCATACGGATGTGAGCACGACGATGATTTATACCCACGTCCTCGGGCGCCCTGGAAGTGTGGCCATTAGTCCGTTGGACTCCTAAGGCGATTCTCCGCTTTGCTCCGGTTGTGCCCCCGCACCAAACGTTCCAGTTGCCCATTGCTCGATAGCGCTGGCGCGTGGGTTTTGGCCGCTGGATTCGTAGTCCAGCGGATGCTCCGGTGTCAGTTGACTCGCTCGCTCCCGCTCGTCTCGCCCTATTGGGCTTCCTTCGTAAGTCTCCCGAGCGGCCTCCCTTGCCGCCTGGGTGCCTCCCGGGTTGTGCTCCCGCACCGAACGTTCGAGTTTACCATTTAGTTTGCGCGCTTTCGCGCTGGTTTTCACATTCGACTTTCCCTGTGAACGATGGCGCTTCGCGGGGGTGTGGCTCCAGGGCGGAGTTTGGACTGGTGGAGGGGGCAAGCTGCCGCCCTTGGTCAGGTGAGAAAACTTTTCCCCGGACCATCAGCGCGTGAGAAATGAGGCTGTTCACCGTGGGGCATGCAGCACCTCCCAAAGAACGGCATTTTTTGGGAAGTTGGAAGTTGGAAGTTGGAACACCGGAGGGCGGGGGCCCTCGGGGTAGCCTGCGCGGAGCGCAGCCCAGGGGGCGCTATTCGCCGGGCGGCGAGAGTGGCAACCTGGAACCCTCCATTTGGGTAGTAGGTTTCGAGAATCGGAGCGCACGCGTAGATAGCCTTTGCGCAAAGCCCGAAGGGCGATCCTTGATCGGCAACCTGGAACTCTCCATTTGGGTAGGGGGTTCCGAGGGCCCGGCACCCTCCAGGTTGGGTTTCGAGAATCGGAGCGGGCGCGAAGATAGCCTTTGTGCGGCAAAGCCCGGAGGGCGATTCCTTATCGGCAACCTGGAACCCTCCATTTGGGGAGGGGGTGCCGAGGGCCCGGCACCCTCCAGGGAAGTGTGGGTTCCGAGAATCGGAGCGCAAGCGTAGATAGCCTTTGCGTAGCAAAGCCCGGAGGGCGATTTTATCGGCAACCTGAAACCCTCCAGGTGGGGCAGAAATCAGGGGGTGCTGCGGTGGATATTTTCTTCGGCCCGTTGTTTGAGGGCGGTGCGGTTGACTTTCCCGGAGGGGGTGAGGGGCATTTCGTCGAGGACGACGATTTCGTCCGGGGCTTTGTAGCCGACCCGGGAGCGGGCGAAGCGGATGAGTTCCTGGCTGGTGGGAGGTTCGGTTTCGGGCTTGAGGGTGATATAGGCGCGGACGTTTTCGCCGTGAATGAGATCGTGGATGCCGATGACGCCCGCGGTGGCCACGGCTGGGTGGTCGAGCAGGACGCTTTCGATTTCCTGCGGGCAGATGTTCGAGCCGTCGTGGACGATGATCTGTTTTTTGCGGCCGCGGAAGTAGTAGTAGCCGTCCTGGTCGGCCCGCATGACGTCGCCGGAGTCGAGCCAGCCGTCGCGGAAGAGTTCGTTGGTGGCCTCGGGATTTTCCCAATAGCCCACGGTGGCGGCGGGGGATTGGATCCAGACGCGGCCGTCGCTGCCGGGGGGTAATTCGTGTCCGTCGTCGTTGCGGAGGGAGAGGGTGACATGGGGCACGGGCTGGCCGACGGAGCCCATGATGATGCGGCCGGAGGGAGGATTGACGGTGATGATGCCGGTCTCGCACATACCGTAGGCCTCGTCGATGATGAGGCCGGTAAGGGCGGTGAATTCGCGTTCGAGTTCTGCTGCGACGGTGTCGCCGGCGGAGCGGCACAGTCGGAGGGAGGCGAAGGTTTCCAGGGTGGCGTTGTGGTCGCGGACGAGGGCGAAGAGGGCGGCCGGAAGCATGGAAAGGACGGAGGGTTTTTCGTCGTGGAGGAGGGGGAGGAGTTCGTCGCCGTCGAGGGTGCGGGGGACGACGATGCCGGCGCCGACGCTAAGGGCGGCGAAGGTGAGGTAGAAGGCTCCGACGTGGGAGAGGGACGAGGCGGCGAGCATGCGGTCGGCGGGGGTGATCTCGAGACCGGCGGCGGCGTTGGCAAACATCCACGCGGTGGTTTCTTGGGTGTGGGTGACGCCTTTGGGGAGGCCGGTGCTGCCGGAGGTGAAAAAGATCACGGCGGGAGCGGAGACGTCGGGGGGCTGCGGAAGAGGGTCGGGGGGATTTGTCTGAACGAGGTCTTCGAAGTGGGGGCCGGGTTCCCCGTGGGCACCGTGGAGGATTTTGCCCAGGGGAAGCTGGCCGGCCCGCTGGCTGGCGGTGAGGTCCGGCAGGCGGTCGGCGTGGATGAGGAGGATCCTCGCTTCGCTGACGGCGAGGGCGTGATCGATCTCAGGCGGCATGTAGCGGTAATTGAGGGGGGTGGCGACGAGGCCGCTTTTGAAGCAGGCGAGGTAGTGGATGACGAGTTCCGGGCCATTAGGCAGGAGCGATGCGATGCGGTCGCCGGGTTCGAGTCCGAGGCCGAGCAAACCGGCGGCGAGGCGGTTGCTGTGTTCGTCGAGTTCCCGCCAGCTCCACCGCACGCCCGGGGAAACCAGGGCGGGGCCATCGGGATCGGTGGCGAGGCCGTGTTTGAGGAGATGGGGACCGGTGGGAATTTCCAAACTCTGTGCGGGTGAGAAGCGCATGGTCTGGTTGTCTTGCAGAAAGGCCGAGGGCTGGCAATCGTGGAAAGGCACGACGGCGTTGGCCAAAAAGCGGAAATGAGGACTGCGGATTGCCCGGAAACTACGGATGACGCCGACGAGGGGCGGACCAGGCAACAGAAGCTCCGGGTGAATCCCGTGCTTGTGGGCGGCCTATCGTAACTCGCCGCGGAAATGGCAGGGCGGATCTGGCTTATCCGCGAGACGCCCGGCGGGTGGAAATGGCTGGTCTGGGGCTGATTTCCGAGCGGATCGGTTCTCCGTAGGGCCGAGACGTGAGGGGACGTTGTTCTTTGCCGGGCGATCCGTCCCACCAGGAGACGAGCCAGGAAAGCATCCCCAAGACGAGCAAGGCCACGAGGCCGGCTGTGACAAACCCGAGGACGGCGGTGTTGGCCAGTTCCGCAGGGGTGAGTTTGGGGCGTCCAGTCCCTTCAAACGCCATGAGGATAAAAATGCAGGCGGCAACGCCGAAAGTCCCTCCGTAGCCCAACGCCTTGAGATAGCGTTCTTTGGCCTGGAGGTTGGGGCGGCGGGTGACACATTGCAAACCGAGCGCCACGACCAGACCTGACCCGCAGGCCCCGAAGATCAGAGGAGTCGTGAGTGAATACGCAGGAAACAACAGACTGGGGAACGCACTCATATTAGCCAAAATAATAGTGACCGGAATTGTGGGAGCAATCCGGAATCCTCATGCGTCCGGTTGTATTTTAAAAAGAAAAGGAAAGTTTTTGAGAGAGCGTCCACGGATGGCGCGGATGAGCAGTATCAGTAGCTGTAGCCACCCCGCTCTGTCGGGGTGCCCCAAGACGCCTCGGCAACCGGAGCTTTGCGGAGATGGCCGAAGGCAAAGCGAGGCGACTACAATCAAGCTCCGGCTACCCTATTTTTTAAACCGCCCTAATGAGCGTGCCTTGGGGAGGGGCGGGCGTTTCGCTAAGCATTCCTGGGTTTCGAGAATCGGAGCGCATGCGGAGATAGCCTTTGCGCAGCAAAGCCCGGAGGGCGATTCTTTATCGGCAACCCGGCACCCTCCATGGTGGGAGTGGAGGGCGTAGCGCTCTTGGTGTGGGGTTTCGAGGGCCCGAAACCCTCCAGGGTTGGCGTGGGTTTCGAGAATCGGAGAGCACGCGAAGATCGCCTTTGCGCAGGAAAGCCCCGAGGGCGATTTTTCATCGGCAGCCCGGCACCCTCCACGGTGGGAGTGGAGGGCGTTGCGTTCTTGGTGTGGGGTTCCGAGGGCCCGAAACCCTCCATGGGTACCCGCTGTTTAGCCAGCGAGGAGGTTGTTGAGGTAGTCGGAGGGTTCGAAGTTTTCGATGAGGACCTGGATGTCCCCGTTGCGCTGCATGCGGGCCTGGGTGACGAGGATTTCGGGGGTTTTGTGCGGCGCGAAGAGGATGTCGTCGTGGGTGGCGTTTTTGTGGTTGGCGAATTTTTCCGGGGTGAGCGAGCCGCCGAGATGGTCGCTCCGGCCGGTGGCGACGTGGATGGTGCCGCGGACTTTTTCGTCCTGGATGTCGCGGCCGGAGAAGGGCAGGAGCTGGGTGCCGAAGCCGAGTTCGCCGAGTTCGCCGGTGACGGGATCGGTGACGAGTTTCTGGTTGTGGGCGACGACGGTTTCGGCGTTTCCGGTAAGGAGTTCGGCCCGGGTGATGCGGCCGCCGGCCACGTGCATGAGGCCAATGGTGCCGTCCTCGTATTTCATGGGGAAGGCTCCGGAGGCGCCGGTGGGGACGAAATAAATTTCCCCGGCGGGGAGGTTGGCCACATCGGGCTCGTCGCCGCGGCAGAGGCCATGGCTTTTCTGGGCCTCCTGCTGTCCGAGGTCGAGGTGGAGGGTGTGGGTGGTGCCGTCGTGGAGGAAATCGATTTCGACCCAGTCGGCGCGGGTCATGCCGAGGCGAAGTTTTTCGGCGTCACGGCTGACGTCGTCGTAATCCACGGTGAGACCGCTATTCAGAATGATCTGATTGACGCCGTGGAGGGTGGCACCGCGGAAGCCGTATTTTTTGGCGAAGGCGGTGAGGGGGGCGGTGGCGGAATAGGTGGAGATGCAGAGGATGAGGTCGTAGTGCGGGTAGACGTCGCGTTCGAGACTGACGTCGCGGCCTTCGGGAGTGATGGCGAGGTCAGGCAGGTCGAGATTACTGCCACCGGTGACCTGGTAGGCGAAAATTTCGCCGCCGGTGAGGCCGAGTTCGGCGAGGACGCCGTCGCGCAGGGCCTCGTAGAAGTAGGTGACGGCGTTGCGCTGGATGGAGAGGTCGGGGTTTTTCAGGAAGGCGAAATCCGTGATCTCGCGGGGATCGTCGAGGTCGATGAGGATGCAGATTTTCTGCCCGGCCTTGGGCTCGAAGGTGCCGCGCAGGAGGCGCGACAGGCTGAAGGCGGGGAATTTACGGGCGGCGATTTGCTCGGAGATGGACATGGCGTTCATAAGCTAAAATGGTACGATTCGAAGAGCAACGCTGATGCAGTTTTCCCAAATAATCCCGACTTTTCTTGCCTGGTGCCGGCGGCACCGGGTGTGTGTGGGGGCGGAGGACCTGCTCCGGCGAGGGGGTTGGGCGGTGGTGGTGTTGGTGGCGTTTTTCTACTACGCGGCCTACTACCGGAGTGGGCTGAATCTGGGAGGTGAGGGCGGGACGGTGGCGGTGGTCGCGATGCGATTGATGGACGGGTGGTTGCCGATCAAGGAGACGTTTCTGGGTTATAACCTGATGTGGTTTTACCCGGTGGTGTGGCTCTTCGAGATTTTCGGGCCGAGCTACATTGCATTGCGGATCTTCTTTTTTGCGCTTTGCACGCTGACCGGCGTGATGGCGTTTTTTATCGTGCGGCGGGTGACGGGGGCGGGCTGGTATGCCACGGGGGTGGCGCTGTTGCCGGTGCTGATCCCCGGGATGCTGTTCCGCAACTACATGGCGTTTCTGGTGGTGCTGAACATGCTCGTGTTCCTCCAGGCCTATGTTTTCACCCAGCGGACGGCGGTGCGGCAGGCGGGGTGGATGCTGGGAGCGGGGTTGTCGCTGGGACTGACGTTTCTGGTGCGGGTTGATCTCGGGTTGTTTTTTCTGTTGATCCTGCTGGGGCTGATTGTGCTGTTTCCGCTGGCGCGGGCGGGAGGCTGGCGGCGCAATGTCGGGCTGGCCGCGGCGGGGCTGGCCCTGCTCGGCGGGGGGCTGGTGGCAACGCATGCGCCGTTTTACCTCGACGCGAAAAAGCGCGGGTATGCGGAGGCGTTTGCCGGGCAATACACGGGATGGGCGGGGCTGATTCACAGCCTGTTGGTGGACAAGATGGGGTTCGATCCGTTCGAACCCTCGCCGGCCGCGCGGCCGGTTTACACGCCGTCGCGGGTGCAATTTATCGGGATGTGGCTGGCGACGAAGGGGACGGGTGAGGCGGCGGAAGTGCGGGATCTGGATCAAAAAGAATATCTGCAAAAAAAATCCCTGGAGAACGCGGCAGAGGCAAAAAGTTGGTCCGAGCGGGTTTTTCCGGTGGTGACCTACCTGCCCATTTTGGTGGCGGTGGCGGTGATTTTTCCGGCGTCGCTGGCCTGGCTGGTGGCGGTCTTCCGAAGGGATGAGGTGCTGCGCGAGCGGGCGATGATTTTGTTGATCAGCATGGGGTCGGCCCTGACCCTGTTTCCGCAGTTTTTCTTTTTCCGTCCGGATACGCCCCATCTGTCGGAGCTGATGGTGCCATTTCTGGTGGCGATGGCGTGTGCGGCCTGGACGGGGGCGCAGGTGGCGCGCCGGGCCGGGCTGGCCGGCCGGGTGCTGGGAGGAAGTGTGGTGCTGCTGTGTGCGGGCACGACGGTGCTGTATGTCTTCCATGCCTTTCCCAAGGAATCGGCCGGAACCATTGCGGCGCGGGAAAAGCGCAACCGCGAGATGATCGCCGGGAATGGGGTGCGGGTGTTCCTGAAAAAGGGCGAGCGGGAGGAGATTCAGGCGCTGGCCGACCTGATCCGGACGACCACCCAGCCCGGGGACTACGTGGCCTGCTACCCGTATCAGCCGACGATCAATTTCATGACGGACCGACCGGCCTACGAATACAACCTCTACATCGACAACGCGCACAACGTGTCGAATTTCCATCGGGAAACGCTGGAGAAGATCGGGCGGTTTCGTCCGGCGGCGATCGTGATCGACAACCGCGCGGTGAATCAGACGGAGGGATCGCGTTTCAAAAACTGGGCGGCGGAGACCTACGCGTGGATCCAGGCCAACTACACGCATGCTGGCAATTTTCGGCGTCAGGAGCTTTACTTCCGACCAGACCTCGTACCGCAGAAAACCTCTCCATCTCCCACGTATCCATGACCAACCGCAAAGGCATTCTCCTGGCGGGCGGCGCCGGCACCCGGCTCGACCCTCTCACCCGCATTGTCTGTAAACAACTGCTGCCCATCTACGACAAGCCGATGGTGTATTATCCCTTGTCCGTTCTGATGCTGGGCGGGATCCGGGAGGTCCTGATCATCTCGACGCCGAAAGATCTGCCGATGTTCCGCATGCTGTTTGAGGACGGTTCGCGGTTTGGCATGCGCATCGATTATGCCGAGCAGCCGAAACCCGAGGGGATTGCGCAGGCGTTTCTGATTGGGGAACAGTTCCTCGACGGGGACGGCGCGGCCCTTGTGCTGGGGGACAACATTTTCCACGGCAAACTGGATTTTTTCCGTCAGGCGCTGGCCCGGGAGCAGGGCGCGACGATTTTTGCCTGTCCGGTGAGTGATCCCGAGCGGTATGGCGTGATTGAGTTCGACGCGGAGGGGAGGGCGCTTTCCATCGAAGAAAAGCCGGCCAAACCCCGGAGCAACTTTGCGGTGCCGGGCCTCTATGTTTATGACACCCACATCGGCGAGATCTGCCGGAACCTGAAACCATCGCCGCGTGGGGAGTTGGAGATCACCGACGTGAACCGCGAGTACCTGCGGCGCCGGGAGTTGTATGTTGCGCCGTTGGGGCGGGGGGTGGCCTGGCTGGATACGGGCACGCCGGAAAGTTTGTTGGAGGCGAGCGACTACATTGCGACGCTGGAACACCGCCAGGGTGTAAAAATCGCGTGCCTGGAGGAGATCGCCCTGCACATGGGATTCATCGACGCGGCGGAGTTCGACCGGACGATTGCGGCGATGCCGAAAAACAGTTACCGGTCCTACCTCGAAGCGTTGCCGAGGTAGGCGGCCCACTCAGGCGGGAACGGCATGCTCTCGACCTCGTTGGCGATGCGGCCTTCGAAGGCGGGGGAGAAGACGGTCGAGGTGCCGTAGACCATCACAAGGTCTTCGCCGCCCTCGGTGCGGAGAGCGTGGGCGACGCCGGCGGGAATGACGACGGCGGCGTTGTTCGGACCGCGGTGATTGTCGCCATCGATGAACAGGCGCATGACGCGGCGCGGGAGTCCGGCCCGTTCGTCACAGAGAATGAGATCGAGGCGGCCTTGCAGAAAGAACATCACGTCCCACTGCTCGCGATCGTAAGGTCGCAGGGAGAGGGGCGGGTCTTCGCCGGAGAAGAGTCTGGCAAACCAGGCCGCGGGTTCCTCGCCATCCGGCACGTGGGGGGGATGGATGTGAAAGCCCTTGGCGGTGCCGGTGAACATGCGGGCGGTCGCCCATTGTTTCGGCCAGAGGCCGATCTCGCCCAGGCGTCCCTCGCCCTCGCGGCCGAGTTCCGAAAAGATCCCGCGATGGCGCTGGGGATGGACGTGACGGGCGAGCAACTCCACGCCGGGGATCCAGGCGGCGGTGTCCTCCAGGACGCGCTGCATGGCGAGGGCGGTGTGCGCTTCCAGGCCGTCGTGGGCGAGGCGTTTCTCGACCTCCGCGGCGGAATAGTCGCGGGACCCCAACTGATTGCGCGTTTCGGGGCGCAGCCCCCGCCAGAGTTTCTCGGAATCCATAAAGTGTCGAGATTATGAAGGGCGTGCGGCGGCATCAAGCAACACCTGCTCATAGGTGCCGAGCGTTTTTTCGAGGTCAAAATCCGTGGCCTTTTCCCTCGAGGCCCGGCGAGCGGCGAGGAGGAGAGTCTTGTCCGTGAGCAAGGCACGCAGCCGCGCGGAAAAGGCTTCGGGCGTGAGGGCGCAGAGGAAACCGTTCGCCCCATCCGCGATCACATCGTGCAGTCCCCCGATGTCGCTCCCGACGATGGCGAGCCCATGCTGAAGCGCCTCGACCGCGACCATGGGCAGGCCTTCGTGCAGCGAGGTCATGAGCAAAATATCCGCAGCCGCCATCTGCGCGGCGACCTCCGGGGCGGCAAGCCAGCCGTGGAAGGTGATGCGGTCGGCGATGTCCAGACGGGTCGCGGCGACGCGCAGATCCGCGGAGAGCGGGCCTTCGCCAATCACGCCCAGCGTCCATGGCAGATCGCGCAAGAGGGCCAGGGCCTCGACGGCGAGCAGGGGATTTTTTTGCACGCTCAGCCGGCCGACGAGGAGGAGACGGCGCGGGGACTGCAGAGAAAGTTCCGGGCGTTGCGACGCGGGAACGCCGTTGAGGATGACCTTCGCCTCGGCCCCATAGGCGGAGCGGGCGAGTCCGGCCACATGACCGCTCACCGTGGTGATTTTTGCCGCTTTTTTCCAGATGAAGCGGGCGAGTGGATCAACGAGTCGGAACAGGCCGGCGGTTTGTTCCGGGACGCCCCCGGGGACGTCGCCGAGGTGCGCGGTAAGCACATACGGGATGCCGGTGGCGAGGTGGACCGGAAGGGCGACAGCGCCCGAAGGCACCGCGAAATGGACATGAATCACATCCGGCCGCCACGTGCGCGCCAGCTTCCAGGCGGGCAGAATATTTGTGAGCAGATAGAGCACCATTTCGGGGACCGAGCACGTGTCTTCCCTTTTGCGAAAGGAGGCGGCGCGATGAATCTCCACCCCGTCGCGGGTTTCCCGAGCGGGTAAATGGCGGAGTCCGGCCGTGATGACTTTGACCTCGTGGCCCCGCCGGACGAGCCCCGCCGC
>JBGSVZ010000127.1:0-24725 GCA_041752695.1 Terrimicrobiaceae bacterium | reverse complement strand
GAGAACCCCGGCGCTATACCACATCGCTGCAATTATCGAAGATTCGGTCACCACGCACCGGATCCTTGTAGCCATTTTTTCGAAAATTCCTCACTCCGGTCATGCCGACCGGCTTCGGTGAATTAATCAGCGCTTCCTTAGTTTTCCTAATAGACGGCATATTTACTTCTTGCTACTTTTGCCGAAAATGACCGCTGAAATCCTGGCCCGGTTCCAATTCGCGTTCACGATTGCGTTCCATTACATCTATCCCCCTCTGAGCATCGGGCTAGGAATCGTGCTTGTGATCATGGAGGGGATCTGGCTGAAAACGGGGAACGTCCTCTATCACAACATGGCACGCTTTTGGACGCGGATCTTCGCGCTGACGTTTGCCATCGGCGTGGCTACGGGGATCGTGATGGAGTTCGAGTTCGGCACCAATTGGTCCACCTACTCGCGATTCGTCGGGGACATCTTCGGCAGTGCGCTGGCGGCGGAGGGAATTTTTGCCTTCTTCCTCGAAAGTGGTTTTCTGGCGGTCCTGCTCTTCGGCTGGAACAAGGTGGGTCCAAGAATGCATTTTTTCGCCACGTGCATGGTGGCGCTCGGGGCGCATTTCAGCGCGGTCTGGATCGTGGTGGCCAATTCCTGGATGCAGACTCCTGCCGGGTACCACCTGGAAACCCTGGTGGACGGCAAACCCACGCACCTGCCGGTGGGCCATGTGGTCACCACTCAGGATCTTGGCAGCGTGCGCGCGGTGGTGGATGATTTCTGGGCCATGGTGCTGAACCCCTCGAGCATCGAGCGCCTCACGCATGTCGTGCTCGGGGCCTGGATGGCGGGGGCCTTCCTCGTCGTCAGCATCAGTGCCTTTTACCTGCTGCGCGGCCGTCACTATGACTTTGCCAAGGCGTCTCTGAAAGTCGGCCTGGCCTTCGGGATGGTGGCGACTGTCCTGCAGATGATCAGCGGCGATATCTCGGCCAAGGGCGTGGTGAAAAACCAACCGGTCAAACTCGCCGCCATGGAGGGACTCTACGAGACCACCGCCTTTGCCCCGCTCACCGCCGTCGGCTGGGTGGACCCGAAAACCCGGCGGACTTTCGGAATCAAGATCCCGGGCCTGCTCAGCTTTCTGGCCTGGGCCGATCCCGCTAAACCCGTCCAGGGTCTCGATCAACTTCCAACCGACGCGTTCCTCCAAAAACGCTACCCGGAGGCTCCCGCCCCGGAACTCGCCGAAATCCGGAAGAGCTACTGGCCCAACGTCCCTGCGGTGTTCCAGTTTTTTCACCTCATGATCATCCTCGGGGGCATCATGCTGGCCATCGTCATCGTGGCCGGCCTGCTCTGGATTCGCGGCACGCTTTTTCGGGCCGATCTCCCTCTCACCCGCGCCTTTCTCTGGGTGCTGGTTTTCAGCGTGTTGGGTCCGCAGATTGCCAATCAGGCCGGATGGTTCGCTGCGGAGATGGGCCGCCAACCGTGGATCGTTTATGAGATGCTGAAAACCTCCGAGGCCATCTCCAAGGTCGTCACCGCCAACCAGATTGTCGCCTCGCTGGTCATGTTTGGTTTTGTCTATGTTCTCCTCTTCGCGGCGTTCCTCTTCCTGCTCACCCGGAAGATTCAGCATGGTCCCGATTGCGCGGACGAAAGTGAGGAAATGCCGGAGAGTTGGAAAAACGTGGTTCGCCGCGCGAGGGAGGCCCGGGCATGATCGATCTCAACATCATCTGGTTCGTCCTCGTCGGCGTGCTCCTCACCGGCTACGCCATCCTGGACGGCTTCGATCTCGGGGTGGGTGCGCTTCACCTTTTTGTCAAAAAAGACGAACACCGCCGCCTCTTTCTCAATTCCATCGGACCCGTCTGGGACGGCAACGAAGTCTGGCTGGTCACGGGCGGCGGGGCACTCTTCGCGGCCTTTCCCGAGGCCTACGCCACCGTCTTCTCCGGATTTTACCTGGCCTTCATGCTGCTGCTCTGTTCGCTGATTTTCCGGGCGGTCGCGATCGAATTTCGCAGCAAGGAACCCTGGGGCTGGTGGCGAACGATGTGGGACATCGCCTTTTGTGTGGGGAGCGTCCTTTCCTCGTTCCTGATTGGCGTGGCCATGGGTAACCTCGTCTGGGGCGTCCCACTCGATGCCGACCATGAGTTTGACGGCACCTTCCTCGGTCTGCTCAATCCCTATGCGCTTTTCCTCGGCGTCACCACCGTCGTCCTCTTTGCCATGCACGGCTGCATCTACCTCGTGATGAAAAACGACGGCGAAATCCTCGAAATTGTCCGCGGCTGGGTGCCGGGACTGATCGGCCTTTTCATCACCTGCTACGTGCTTTTTAACATGATCACGCTCGTTTATGTGGATCGTGTCCTGCAGGTTGCCCGCGACCGCCCGTGGATTCTTGGCGTCATGCTCCTCGACGTGCTGATCGTGATGAACATTCCCCGCGAGATCCACAAAGGCCGCGTCTTTAACGCCTTCCTGTCCTCCTGTGCCGGCATGGCCCTTCTCATGGCCACCTTTGGTCTTAGCTATTTCCCCTACATGGTGTTCTCAAACCCGAATCCCGAAAACAGCCTCACGATTTACAATGCCGCCTCCAGCCAGAAAACCCTCGGCAACATGCTGATCATCGCGGCCATCGGCGTTCCACTCGTTCTCGCTTATACGGCTTGCATCTACTGGATCTTCCGCGGTAAGACGCGCGTCACGGTGCACAGTTATTAAGCAGTCCGGCGACTTCCTTCTGAAAACGAACAGCCTCGCGCTTCCGGTCGGTGACGAGCGCGCGGGGCTGTCCGAAAGACACTCCCGCCCGTAGGGATTTTTTTTTGGAGAGCAGTTTGAAGAGATGCACGGCGAAAACCATGTCGCCCCAATAACACACGTCGTGGCACTCGCTCCCACCGTCCAGCCACCCATACGAGATGGCGCAGGGGGTCACTGTCTGTTGCGCCTCACGTGCCGCTTCGAGCAGGGAACTGTGGAAGGGCAAAACCCGGGAACCGTCCGAACTCGTGCCTTCAGGAAAAAGAACCACGGGCAATCCCGCCTCGAGCGGACGGATGATTTCCGCCAGTTGAACGCGCACATTGCGACTCCGGTGGCGTTCGACAAAAATGGCCCCGGCCATTTCGCTCAACCAGCCAAAGACTGGCCAACGGCGCACCTCGCTCTTGGCCACAAAGACCGCGGGGCAGACGGATCCGATCACGAGGATGTCCACATAGCTGAGATGGTTGCTGACAATGAGGCCCTGCCGGGGAATGTTCCCCGTGCGATGAACGTCGCAGTCCAGGACGCGCAGAAAACCCCGGCTCATCCCCTGCATCCAGGCCAGTTTCCCTGGCAGGTCGTCCGACGTGCGCCTTGCTTTTTGGTAGCGAAAAATGCCAGCCACGATCACGGCTCCGAGACCGCCGACGCGCAAGAGCGCACACAGAAATTGCCCGGCACTCACGAGTTGTGAAGGGTGAGGAAATGTTTGATCGCAACGGGCGACCCGTTGTCACAGTCGAGCAGGGTGAGAAAATCTATCGTCTGGAATTCCCGGTCCAGCGCGGGTGGGCCGCAGATTTTCGCGCCTACATTGAGGTAAGCCCGGAGCAATTTGGGCGGAGGCGGACAATCCCCGAGCGCCGGGCTGCCGGTCATGGCGAACTCCGGGAGCGGTCTGGTCTGAAAAGTGAGGTCCGCCAGATGTTTTTCCGCCAGTCGCCGGTACATCGCTAGACCAAACGCTGGATCTTGCGAGGTCAGCGAGCTGCACCCAATCAGGTAGCGCGCTTTTCGGGCGACAGCGTAGCGGACGATCTCCCTCCAGAGCAGACTGATGACGGTCAGGTTTCGGTGGTCTTTGTGGACACAGGCCCGGCCGAGTTCCGCGAGAGAATGCCGCACCGGTTCGAAGGGCGAGAAATCAAATTCACGGGCGCTATAGTAGCCGAGATTCTGTGCCGCCATGGCCCCGGTTTGCAGGCGGTAGGTGCCAACCACCTCGCCGCTGGGTTCTTCACAAACGACGAGGTGATCGCAGACGGCGTCGAATTCGTCTTCGTCGAGCCCGCTGGCGTAGGAGGAAACCAATCCTTCGTGAAGTTCGAGATTGAAGACGGCAAATCGCAACCGCAACGCCGCCTCAACCTCATCGCGCGTTTTGGCGAAGCGCACCTGGTAGTGCCGCCGGGAAAATAGTCCGGAGAGAAGGTGCGGGCGGAGCGCGATCATTGCCCGTTTGGTCGGGAGGTCAGGCGATTCCTTACAGAAATCTTCTTTTCACGCCTCTGGAGCCCCGATAAGAAAACGGTCTGTCTGTCACCGTGGAAATTTCCAATCATCTCAAGCAGCCCGGCTCGAGTCCGGCAGATGCGGATCCCGAAAAATGGGTGGACGAACACGGTGACTGCCTTTACCGCTATGCCCTCATTCGGGTGCGTAACGGGACTCTGGCGGAAGATCTTGTGCAAGACACTCTCCTGGCAGCGGTGCGCTCGCAGGAACGTTTTGCGGGCCGGTCGGGTGTGCGGAGCTGGCTGGTGGGAATCCTCAAAAACAAGATCTGTGACCACTTCCGCAAACTCGGACGCGAAACGAGTTTCACCGATCTGGAATTTTTCAAGGACGAACACTCCGACCGTTTCGACGGCGAGGATTATTGGATCCACGAGCGCGGACCCACCGATTGGAAGCCCCGAAGGTGAGGAGGCGCTCAAACGGAACGAATTCTGGCAGGCTCTGCAACTGTGCCTGCAGAAGATCCCCGGGCCAACCGCGCAGGTTTTTATGATGCGTGAGATGGATGATGTTCCGAGCAAGGAGATCTGCGCCACTCTCAACGTCAGCGAATCGAACCTCTGGGTCATGCTGCACCGGGCCCGCCTGGCGTTGCGGCTTTGCCTGGAGTTGGGCTACTTTGGGGGAGAGGGCGGACGCCAGCTGTGATTGAGCCGGATCATTGGTGGAAGGAGAAGCTGGTGACGTTCATCACGGTTGACACCCCGAAATGTCATGCTCCGCAGGATCGGGATGTAAGGAATTGCGCCTGAACGCGACGAAATAGTGCGATGCCTCATCCTCCCGACACGCATCATGAACCCCGTGGAATCAGAAGCGCCTTGGCCGATCTGATCTGGTTGATCACGCCCGATTGCCATGAGGTGGTGAGGCTGACTTCTGAGGGACGCGACCGAAAGCTTCCTCCCGTATTGCGATTCCGGCTTCACCTCCACCGGATGTTTTGCAAGTTCTGCGCCCGCTACCTTCGGCAGATCGATTTTCTGGGTAAGGCCATCAGCCAATTACCAAAACACCTGGAGCAAGGCGGGGGCCTTTCACCCGCCGCGCAAGAGCGGCTCAAGCAGGCCTTACGGAACGAGGGCCACTGAATTGCAGCGGTTTGTAAGGAAACCGTTGGCTGTCCGACCAATGGGAAATGAAAAATTATCTCATCATTGCAGTGCTCATCGCTCTTGCTCCCTTTGCCCTGGGCAAGGACCTCGTCAATACCGACCGAAGCGGAGTGGGAATCAAGGGTTACGACCCGGTCGCGTATTTCACCGACAACAAGGCCGTGAAAGGCGACCCCAAATTTCAGAGCAGCGCCAACGGGGTGATCTATTATTTCGCGACGGCCGAGCACAAGGCCGCCTTCGATGCGAATCCCGCGAAATACGAACCCCAATTCGGTGGCTTCTGCGCCTGGGCCGTGTCCCAGGGCTACTCCGCTTCGATTGACCCGAACGCGTTCCAGATCGTTGATGGCCGCCTGCTTTTGCAATACAGCCTCGGAGTAAGGAAAGACTTCAGCAAGGATAGTGCCGGAAACCTCAAGAAGGCTGACACGAACTGGCCCTCCCTCGTGGAGAAAAAGGGGAAATAACGAAAAAAAATGCACCCTGCATTTTCCCTCCTCGCCCTCGCCGTCCTGACCGTGTGCGTCGGAAAGGCCCGCAGCGCGGCCGTTCTGGAGAGTCCGGAGGAGCGGGTTGCCCTTCTGGAGCTCTTCACTTCGGAGGGGTGCAGCAGTTGCCCGCCAGCGGAAGCGTGGCTGGGCGGTCTCAAGGACCAATCTGGCCTGTGGAAGGAGTTTGTTCCCGTTGCGTTTCATGTGGACTACTGGGATTCGCTCGGCTGGCCCGACCGGTTCGCCTCCGCGGAATTCACCCAGCGCCAACGGGCCTACGGTGAGGAATGGAACGCGTCCACCATCTACACGCCGGAATTCGTGCTCAACGGCGCGGAATGGCGGAGGAGCGGTGCACTGCCAGCCCCCTCGAAGGAAAAAGCCGGGCGGCTCCGCGTCACTGTGAGCGATGACGGGACGGTCGATGTCTCCTTCATCCCGGCTGGAAGAGTCAACGGCCCGCTGACGGTTGCGCTCGTCCCCTTGGGGCAGGGCGTGGGCACCGAAGTCCGGCGTGGTGAGAATGCGGGAAAAATTTTGCAGCACAATTTCCTGGCGCTGGGTTTCGTGCAGTCGGAAATGGTTGCCTCTGCTGCCGGCAAATACACCGCGCAACTTGTGCTTCCCGAGAAAGCAGCCGCTCCCCTTTCCGCCCTGGCCGTGTGGGTGCACTCCCCACAAAGCCTGGCTCCCCTACAGGCTGTCGGCGGCTGGCTGGAGAAATAGAAGATTCTGCGGCTCCCCTGTAAGGAATGCCTGGGACGTCCGACGAATCGGAAACCTATGCATGAACTCAACAAAACCGAAGTGGTCCTGGCCTGGATCTGCCGGATCGTCGCGGCCGTCATCCTGCTGCAGACCTTGTTCTTCAAATTCACCTCCGCTCCGGAGTCCGTGTATATCTTCACCAAAGTCGGTCTCGAACCCTGGGGTCGCATCGGATCAGGGGTGGTTGAATTGATTGCCGCCATTCTGCTGTTCTGGCCGGGTCTGACCTGGCTCGGGGCGGGCCTCGCGCTGGGCGTGATCGGAGGCGCCATCATGAGTCACCTGACCGTGCTTGGCATCGAGGTGCAGGGCGATCACGGTTTGCTCTTCGGACTGGCGTTGGTGGTTGCCGTGTGCTGCGCCGTTCTTCTTTTGATCTACCGCCGCACGATTCCCCTAGTCGGGAATCTGATCGCGAAATGAATTCGTCCATCATTCTCAACGCAGTGCGGGAGATCCTCGGACAGGGCGAAACGCTTTTGGTGGCTCTCGATGATGCGGCCTACATGATCAAGGTCCCGGCCGCGTTCCATGCCTCCATTGGGGGTCACTACCGGCACTGTCTGGATCATTTTTGCTGTGTTTTCGATGGCCTTGAGGACGAGGTGGCCGATTACGATGCCCGCAAGCGCGATCCGCGCATCGAGACCGAACGGGAGGTGGCGCTGGCCAAAACCCGGGAACTTCGCCGCAAAGCCGGCGAGATGCCGGAAGCCGGGCTGGATCGTTTTGTGTGGGCCCGGAGCCAGGTTTCCTATTCTGCGGTTGACTCTCCCATGGCGGCCTCGACCGTGGGCCGCGAGCTGATGTTTTGCACCGTCCATGCCATCCATCACTACGCTCTCATCGGCGTGATGGGCGGCTTGTTGGAGGTGGCGCTGCCGGAGGGATTCGGGGTCGCGCCTTCGACGATCCAACACCTTCAAAAAACGGCCCGCCTGGCGGCCTGAGGCGTCATGGAACCGGACGCCTGGTATTTTGCCGGACTCTTCTTTTTCACGTTTCTCTCCGAGGACGCGGCGGTTTTGAGCGGCGGGTTTCTCGCTTCGATGAACATGATGGCCGCGAGGCCCGCCTTCGTCGCCTGTTTCCTTGGTATCTGGGCGGGGGATGTCGGGCTCTATTTCATTGCCCGGCAATTTGGCCGGCCGTTGGTCAACCGGCTTTGGGGGAAGAACGACCGCACCATGGAAAAGCTTGCGCAAAGCGAAGCCTGGTTTAGCCGCCATGGACTCCTTTCCCTGGTAATTTGCCGGGTCATTCCCGGCACCCGTCTGCCGACCTACCTCACCGCGGGGCTGCTGCGGATGCCGGTGCTGTTTTTTGCCGGTATCACCGGTCTCCTGGCCGCACTCTGGGTGGCGGGAGGCTTCTGGCTCGTCGGCCAACTGGGAAAAGCCGCACCGGAACTTTTTCATGCCCTCCACCGCCACGGGGCGTGGGTTGGTCTGCTCATTCTTGTTCTGTCCGTCCTGATCCCCTTCCGCGGAAAAATCACCGGGGCCCTTCATCGTGCTCCGTGGGTGCAGCGCTGGCTGCAATGGGAGTTCTGGCCAGCGTGGTTGTTCTACCTTCCCGTTGCGTTCCAGTACCTGCGGCTGTCGGTCAAGTATCGCGGATTTAATCTCCCCACCTGCGCCAATCCCGGCATGTTCACCGGCGGGCTCATCGGCGAATCGAAATACGCCACGCTGCAAGACCTTCAGCGATCCAGCCCGGATTGGGTCGCGCCGAGTTTCCTGATCGAGGGAGGCTGCATGGCACCGATCGAGGATCTTCTGCAACGTGGGGAACTGGAATTCCCCTTTGTGCTCAAGCCTGATGTGGCCCAGCGGGGTAGCGGGTTCAAGGTTGCCCGAACGGAGAGTGATGTCTGCAACTATCTCGCGGCGGTGAATGTCCCGATCGTTGCCCAAAAATACGTTCCCGGCCCGCACGAAACGGGAGTGTTCTACTACCGGTTTCCGCACGAGCCCTGCGGCCGCATTTTTGCCATCACCGAGAAAATTTTTCCGGTGGTCTTTGGCGACGGTCATCGGAGCGTGGAGGAACTCATCCGCGCTGATGCCCGGGCGGCCATGATGGCGGACGTCTATCTGCGCCGGTTCCGGGACCGGTGCGATGTGGTTCTTCCCTTCGGCCAAAGCCTCCGGCTGGTCGAGGCCGGCAACCACGCCCAAGGCTGTATTTTTCGCGACGGCATGCATCTTTGGAGCGAACAACTCGAGGCCCGTATCGATGAGATTTCGCAGAAAGTCCCCGGCTTTTTCATTGGTCGTTATGACGTGAGGTTTGCATCGCTGGAGGAATTTCAGTGCGGCCGGGGCTTCACCATCCTCGAACTCAATGGCGCAGCCTCGGAAGCCACCAGCGCCTATGATGCCTCGAAATCGCTGAGGGAAGCCTATCGCCTCCTCTTCGAGCAATGGGAACTTGTCTTTGCCATTGCCAGTGAGAACCGCCGCCTTGGTCATCGGGCGGATACCTTGAGGACGATCTTTTCCGAATGGAGGCGATATCAATCGCGCAGCCTTTGTCATCCCCTGGCCGACTGATTCATGTGCTCGGTTTCCTTCCTCCCTCATTCCGGCGGATTTGATCTGCTAATGAATCGCGACGAGCTCCTTTCGCGCCCGGCGGCCTTGCCGCCTTCGATTCATCGGTGCGGCGGATTGGCCGCACTCTATCCCCACGAACTCCATGGCGGCACATGGGCTGGCATTAATGAGTCGGGCCTCACTCTGGCCCTCATCAACTGGTATTCCCAGCCCCAACTCGCCGGCACACTCAGTCGCGGCGAGGTCATTCCCGCTCTGCTCGCCGAAGAAACCGCCGGGGAGGCGGAAGTCCGGCTCAAGGCACTGCCACTTTCGCGCATGAACCCCTTTCGGCTGATCATCGTTTCGCCAAGCGAAAAACGTCTCCAGGAATGGAGATCGAGTGGAAGCCTGTTGGAAGGCTCCGCTCTGCCCTGGGAAAAATGCCACTGGTTTTCCTCCGGTTTCGATGAGGAGCAAGCCAATCACGTGCGCCGCCTGACCTGCGGCGATGCCGCCGGAGAAGCCGACGCTGACACGCTTCCCTGGCTGCGCCGGCTGCATCGTTCGCATGTTCCCACCAACGGTGCGTTTTCCCTCTGCATGCACCGCGCCGATGCCTGCACCGTCAGTTGCACGGAGATCTCCCTGAACTCCACCGGGGCGGTGATGGCCTATCATGCCGGACCACCTTGTTGCAGCGGGCCCCCATTCACCATGTCCCTCCGTCTGTCCGCCGGGTTCTCTTCCAGCGCACTGTAAGGTTTCAAGCCCGACCCCGACTCATCTGCAAGCGCACAATCATGCGTTGAAACAAAAATTAATAACTATGAAAACACTAACAAAAACACTGGCCCTCGCCACCTTGGCGCTGGGATTCCTCGGAACCTCCGCCATGGCGGAAGAAACCGTCGTCGTTGCCCCTGCCTTCCGTTGCACCTCCTGCGGCGCGCAGTATCAGGTCAAGACGAAGGTCATGAAAGACAACTCGATCCAGATGAAGTTCGAGAAGCTCGTGGGTTCGGGCAATTCCAAGACCCGGTAAGGTCGTAGGGTTCTCAAAAAAGAGCCGCCGCCTCTGAAAGAGGGCGGCGGTTTTTCCTTTTCCTGGAAAGGACGCTTCTTTCAGTCCTTCACCCTCCATGAGTCCACCCGCAGAACCGGGGTCCCACTGTGGAGTTCCAGTTTGCCGTGAACCTCCAGCACCCGGGCCGCCAGTTCGAAGTCGATGTCCAACGGCTTTCCTTCGGCCCCGACCAGCAGCAGGACGACGGCATCGCGGTGATCGTCCCGCACGAGAAGTCCGGGAGGAACCCCGCCGCTCAGACAGACGACGGCGCAGGCGCGATGCACCTTGCCGGTGGCCGGACGCATGACTCCGAAGAAACACTTGGTGTCCACCAGTTCCCCGCTAAACGTCCCCTCTCCCAGCGTCGTGAGCGGCGGCATGGCCGAGCGGGTTTCATCAAGAACTTCGAACGAATCGGGCTGGTTCATCTCGATCATGGTCACGCCGTTCCGGTAGATGAGCGAGCCCTTGAAGCGAACCCGCTGGCCGTTTTTTCCTTTGATCACCCCGGGCGGCCCGAACTTGCCCGCTCCCACGAGAAGAAAATTTTTGCCGGCAGGCGAATCGCCCCAATCCGCTTGCAGAAGCGGAAGGGGAGACTCGAAAAGAACGCCGGAGAAATCCCGCTCGACCCCGAACTCGAACGCCCCCACATCCACCGGATTCTGCCAATGGGCCAGGAACACAAAAAGGAGAGGCAGGGCGACACCAAGGCCGAGGACCACGGAACGGACGGATCTCCCGAGGCCGGCCGGAATCTTCGATTGCCAGCCAATGTAAAACTCTCCGGAAGATCGGGAATCCTCCGCCTTCCCAGCCGCCACGCCCTCGGACCGCGTCCCGAGGGGAAGCGGATCGGACGAAACATGAATTTCCTGACCGATCACCTGCACGGAATACGTGGGGACGACCTCCGTAAACGGCGGAGGGCTGCACCCGTCTTCCACCTTGTATTGGTATCCGTGCCAGGGGCAGGTCAGGCAGCCGTTGACAATCCGTCCCTCACCCAGCGGGCCGCCCTGATGCCGGCAGACATTGGATAGGGCAAAGACTTTGCCTCCGCGCAGGAAAAGGGCGATGCGCTCGCCGTTCAGCAATGCCACATGTCCGAGATCCGGTTGCAAATCTCCCAGCGTGGCCACGGAAACAAACCCATTCCGGGCGGCCTCCTGCCGCAGGCGGTCGCGCCGGCGCTCTTGCGCAAACGCGGCCAGATGCATCCCGACGAGTCCCACGAAGCCCGCGCCCAGCACCGCGGGAAAAAATGGACTCCGTTCGGACTGAAGCGCTCCGAGAAAGACGTGCGCGAGCACCAGACCATAGGCGAGATAGACCAGCATGTGCAGGATCTTCCAAAACGATGGCCCCAGATTCTTCAGCCAAAAATCATGACTTGTTGCGGCCATGAGAAAGAAGATCCCCAGCGCGGCGAGGCCCAGCGCTTCAAAAGGAAAATACCCGAAACTTTCCCCGCCGGATATCGCCGCCAGATATTCGCGGCGATAGGCGGTCAGCACGCTGACCAGCGGATTCACATCACCAGCCGCGTGAAATTGGATGATGCAGAAGACCCCGTGGATCGCGGCGAACACGAACATCGTCACCCCCAGATGGCGGCGATTGTACAGCAACGGCAAAAAGCGGGGGTCCAGCCGGGCTAGTGGTCCGATGGCCAGGATCACATGGAGCAGCGTGAGCGCGGCGATGGCCGTGAATCGAATGATGAACGTCTCCGCGGTCGTCAGAGGCTGGAAAAGAAAAACCGTCCCGGCGTACGCCAGCAAGACGAGGAGGAGGAGTCCGCCGATCACCCCATCGTAAAGGCGCTTTTGACGATTCCATCCGACGGAATGATAGGCGACGGACATGGCTATTTTGCCGGGAGAGGGAGGGAACCGATGACCCGCTGCTCACCGGCGAGGGCGAGCAGAGTCAGATAACCGGGTTGGGTCCGGGCCTTCTCAGGAAGCTCGAACAAAAGAGTGGAAGGTCCCCAGAGGGACCCCAGAAAAACGGCGTCCTTCGTCACCCCCGACTCGTTCTTTCCCGGACTCCAGTACAGTGCGACGACGGGATCCTCCAGAGGCTGGGTGACATCCATTTGCAACTGGGAGCGCGTTCCATCGGTCCGCAGCGAGGCCGTGATGGGGAGCGCTTCCGGCCACGCCGTCGGAAGGGAAATCACCTGCGGGAGTGGTCGCGTCTGGAGTTGGGTGACCGTCGAGTGCCGTTCGCGGGGGCGTCCCATCAAAGCGCCCACGCAAACCACCGGAACGATCACCGCCAGCAGCACAATGGCCACTCCATGCATGCGCCGCAGACCCGCAGCGGTGGCGACCTGCCCGGTGTCGGGAGGAGCCGGCTGATCGCGCCGGGAACGCAGCATTTTCAGCAGAAGCAACGGCCACAGCGCCGCCACCCCCGGAAGAATCGCCATCCGGAAACCCCAGGTTCCCTTCTCCGCCGCGGGGTCGAGGCGTCCGGCCCACCGGATCACGAACGGCACGGCAAAAAGCAAGCCGATCGCCAGGTAGATCCCCGCGACGGTCCAAAACGAAATGGCCAAAGTTACTCCCATCCCGCGCATTGGTCGTTCAAAGCCTGGTTTCCTTACACATCCTGAATCTCCGTTCGCACATTTCGTTTGTCGTAAGGATTCCCACCCGATTCCGACTTATCGGAATACCATATTATGAAATTTCTCGTCATCTCCTTCGCCGCCCTTGCCGGTGGACTCTTCGCGGCCTCGCTGCTCAATGTCCAGGCAGGCGCGAAACCAAACCCTATGAAAACAAAACCGGAAAATGTCACCGTTCGCCTCCTCAGGGAGGACGGCACTCTCAACGAACCCGCTTTGGTTCCCCGCGTGATCAAGACGGACGAAGAATGGAAAGCCCGCCTCACGCTGGAGCAATACAAAGTCGCCCGGGCCCAGGGGACGGAGCGGGCATTCTGTGGAATGTTTCACGACAACCATAAGGAAGGGGTCTATTCCTGTGTGGGCTGCGGGCTGCCGCTCTTCCGATCAGATGCGAAATTTGAATCCGGCACCGGCTGGCCCAGCTTTTTCCAGCCGGTCGCGGCGGAAAATGTCGCGACAGACCGGGATGTGAGTTATGGCATGGCGCGCGACGAGATCCATTGCGCCCGGTGCGACACGCATCTTGGCCATGTCTTTTCAGATGGTCCCGTACCCACCGGTCTGCGTTACTGCATCAACTCTGCCTCGCTGAGTTTTCAGGATAAGGCTCCGCGCCAAACAGAGACAGCCATCTTCGGGGCAGGTTGCTTCTGGGGCGTGGAAGAAGCCTTCAGCAAGATGAAGGGCGTCACCGCGACCGCGGTCGGCTATGCGGGAGGCTCGACACAGGATCCGACCTACGACCAGGTTTGCTCCCACAGGACCGGCCATGCTGAAGTGGTGAAGGTGGATTACGATCCGGCTGTCGTCTCTTACGCGCAGTTGCTGGACGGGCTCTTCGATATCCATAATCCCACCACCTTGAACCGTCAGGGGTTTGACGTGGGCGACAACTACCGCTCGGCAGTGTTTTTCACCACACCGCAACAAGAGGCCGCCACCCGCGTCAAAATTGCCCGTCTGGAAAAAGACGGCGCTTTCAGAAACCCCATTGTCACCCAGGTGGAACTTGCGGGCCCCTTTTACCGGGCTGAGGAATACCATCAGCAATATGCCGCCAAACATGGCGGAGGGTTTTGCCACGCGCCGGTTCGTTGACGATAGGAGCGCCTCAGGCGAAACGGCGGGGGCGGTGATTTGCCACCCGCCTAACCGTTTGGCGGTGGACGGGGCGGGGGGCGCGCGACTAAGGTGTCCGGCCCTGGACGGAAAACGGACGTTTTCCGCGACGGGAATCCCGACTAATCCGTACCTTTGCCCATGAATCGTCTGAATTTCCGCGTTGAAGCCCGGGCCTCCGGGTCGAGCGCCCGCGCGGCCCGATTCCAGACTTTGCACAACGAGGTCCTCACCCCGCTCTTCATGCCCGTCGGCACGCAGGCCACGGTGAAGGCCCAGCGGCCGGACACGCTGGAATCCTCGGGTTCGCAGATCCTGTTAGCCAATACCTACCACCTGCTCCTGCGTCCCGGTCCGGAGGTGTTCCGTCACACGGGGGGAATTCACGGTTTCATGAGCTGGAAGCGTTCCGTGCTGACGGACTCCGGCGGGTTTCAGATTTTTTCCCTGCCGCACTCACGGTCCATGACCGAGGCGGGCGCGGTTTTTCAAAGTTATCTCGACGGGAAAACCATTCTGCTCAGCCCCGAGTTGAGTATCGAAACGCAAATTGCCATCGGCAGCGACATCATGATGGCGCTCGACCAGTGCGTGGCTTCGACCTCCGATGAAGCCACCACCCGCGACGCCCTCGAACTCACCCAGCGGTGGGCCGTGCGCAGTCTGGCGGCGCGTGGGGATTCCTTGCAGGCGATGTTCGGCATCGTGCAGGGCGCGCTGTACAAAGACCTGCGGCGCGCCAGCGCAGAAGGGCTCTGTGCCTTGGATTTCGACGGCATGGCCATCGGCGGCCTCGCGGTGGGCGAGAGCAAAGCCGAACGCGAGGACATGTGCGAATTTACGGCGGCGCTTCTGCCGGAGGACAAACCGCGCTACCTCATGGGCGTGGGCACGCCGTTGGACATTCTCGAAGCCGTGCATCGCGGCGTCGATATGTTTGACTGCATTATCCCCACGCAAGTCGCCCAGCGCGGCGGGGCTTTCACCTCCCGTGGTTTTTTGCAGATGCGTCGGGGCGTGTATAAGTTTTCCCAGGAGCCTCTCGACCTCGCCTGCGAGTGTCCAACCTGTGCGCGGTATTCCCGCGCCTACCTGCACCATCTCACCAAGACCAAGGAGACGCTCGGCTGGCAGTTGCTCGGCAAACACAACATCCATTTTTACCATCAGCTCATGCGGGAGATCCGCGAGAGCATTCTGGCGGATCGGTTTTTGGACCTTTATCACGCCAAGCGCGCCTTCCTCCAGGAGGACGATCTCGACAATCCGGCGGTAGATCCTGGACCGAAAAAAGTCAAACCACCCACCCGCGGCGCGTATCGCATCCACACCGCGCGGGAGGGCTTCGCCAGCATCCTCCACGTGGATTCCGGGGAAATCATGCACTCACGCACGCCCCCGATGGAGGAGGCGCGGCGCTTGTATATCGAGCAATCCCATCTCGCTGAGCGGGTGCGGCCGGATCTTTCGTCAGAACCCCTGGTCATCTGGGACGTCGGTCTCGGCGCGGCCGCCAACGCGATGGGAGCGATCCGCTGCTACGAGGAACAGGCCGCCACCGGCCCGGTCCGGCCCATGCATCTCATCAGCTTCGAAAACGATCTCGACTCGCTGCGGCTGGCTTTTGAATACAACGAACTTTTCACCTACCTGCGCCACGGTGGACCGTCCGGAATTCTGAAAACCGGACGCTGGGAATCGCGCCTGCACCCGGGCCTGAGCTGGACGCTGGTGCCGGGAAATTTCCAGGAATCCATGGCCCTCGCCCCCGAGCCGCCGGAGGTAATTTTTTACGACATGTTCTCCGGCAAAACGAACGGCGACCAGTGGACGCTGGCGGCGTTCCGCCGTCTCTTCGCGGTCTGCGGCCATCGTCCGGCCGAGCTTTTCACCTACACCGTTTCCACGGCCTCGCGGGCGGCCTTGCTTGTCGCGGGATTTCTCGTCGCGCGCGGACGCAGCACCGGAGCGAAACAGGAGACGACCATCGCTTTCACCCCGGCCGCGCGGGAAACCCCTCTGGCCAGCCGTCACGAGCTGCTCGGTCCCGAGTGGCTGGCAAAATGGCAGCGCTCTGCCGCCCGACTTCCGGAGTGGTTGGATGCGGGGGAACACGAGGCTTTTGAAAAGGCGGTCCTCGGACACCAACAGTTCCTGCAGAAAGCGACGCCGGCTTGACCGGATCGACTAGTTCAACTAGTTTAAACGTATGATCAAGGAGGTCGGAGCCTTTGAGGCAAAAACGCATCTCTCCCAGCTTTTGGACGAAGTGGAGAAAGGCGGTCGGATTTACATCACCCGCCACGGAAAACGGATCGCCGAGCTCGCGCCTTTGCCGGTGAAAAAAAAGGCAAAATTTGGCTGCGCAAAAGGACCGGGATTCTACATGGCGCCGGACTTTGATGATCCCTTGGAAGAGTTCAAGGAGTACATGTGAGTTATTTGGTCGATACGAATGCCTGGATCGGTTTTTTCGAAGGGAAATCCGATTTTGGGAAATTGGCAAAAGGAACCATGATTGCGCAGTCGGACGTCTGTTTCGTCAGTATCGCCAGCGTCTGGGAGGCGGCGATCAAAGTGGGCCTCGGTAAACTCAAACTCCCTTATGATCTGGAGACCGATCTGCCGCGCATTTTGGACGAAAACGGCATAACTGTTCTCGGCGTTGATATTTCTGACGCGGTTGCGGTGAAGGATTTGGAACCCATTCATGGCGACCCGTTCGACCGCATCCAGGTGGTCCAAGCGCAGCGGCGCGGCTGGCGGGTGATCAGCCGGGATCCGGTGTTCGAGCGGTACGGGGTGAAGCGGATTTGGTAGAAACTCAAAAACCGCCCGGGATTTCTCCACGGGCGGTTTTTGAAAGTCGGACGGTCGTCCCGCGGTCGCGGGACGTCCCTGCCGGTTGAGGATTATTTCGCTTCTTCCAGCGCGGCCTGGGCGGCGGCGAGGCGGGCGACGGGCACGCGGTAAGGCGAGCACGAGACGTAGGCGAGGCCGAGTTTGTGACAGAATTTCACGCTGTCTGGATCGCCGCCGTGTTCGCCACAGATGCCGAGCTTGATGGTCTTGCGGGTCGCACGGCCCTTGGCCACGGCAATCTCCATGAGCTGTCCGACGCCGGTCTGATCCAGTGTGGCGAACGGGTTCTTCTTGAAGATTTCGTTCTCGGTGTAAGGCATGAGGAAATTGCCCATGTCGTCGCGGCTGATGCCGAGCGTCGTCTGGGTGAGATCGTTCGTGCCGAAGCTGAAGAACTCCGCGGTCTGCGCGATTTCGTCAGCGGTGAGGGCCCCGCGGGGCACTTCGATCATGGTGCCGACCATGTAGTCGAACTTGACCTTCTTCTCGGCCATCACTTCCTTGGCGACGCGGTGAACGATTTCGACCTGGAGGTCGAGTTCCTTCTTGAATCCGACGAGCGGGATCATGATTTCGGGCTTCACCTTGATCTTCTTCTTCGCCACGTCAGCGGCGGCTTCGAAGACGGCGCGGGCCTGCATTTCGGTGATCTCGGGATACGCGACGCCGAGACGGCAACCGCGGTGTCCGAGCATCGGATTGAATTCGTGAAGCTGTTCGACGCGCTGCTGGATGAATTCGACTTTGATGCCGAGTTTCTTCGCGAGGTCGAGCTGCTGTTCCTTCGTGTGAGGAAGGAATTCATGGAGCGGAGGATCGAGGAAACGGATCGTGGCCGGGAATCCCTTGAGCGCCTTGAAGATGCCGGTGAAATCCTCACGTTGGAACGGAAGGAGTTTCGCGAGCGCTTTTTTGCGGTCGTCGAGGTTGTTGGCGAGAATCATCTCGCGCATGGCGTCGATGCGGTTGCCTTCGAAGAACATGTGTTCCGTGCGGGTGAGGCCGATGCCGGTCGCGCCGAAGGCCAGGGCATTTTCCGTCTGCTCGGGCGTGTCGGCGTTGGTCCGGACTTCCATGCGGGAAGCCTGGCTGCACCATTTCATGAGCTGGAGGAAGTTTTTGAACTTCTCGGTCTTCTGGGCGGCTTTGTTGCCGTTGAGCAGGCCGGCGACGATTTCGCTCGGCGCGGTGGCCACCTGGCCGCCGTAAACGGTGCCAGAGGTGCCGTCAATCGAGAGGAAATCTCCTTCCTTGAAGGTCTGTCCGGCGACGGTGACGGTCTTCTTGTCGTAGTCGATCTGGAGCGAGCTGGCGCCGCAGATACAAACCTTGCCCATCTGACGGGCGACGAGCGCGGCGTGGGAGGAGACACCACCCTTGGCGGTGAGGATGCCTTCGGCAGCGATCATACCGCGAAGATCTTCCGGCGAGGTTTCATTCCGGACGAGGAGGACTTTTTCGCCCTTCTCGGCAGCGGCGGCGGCGCGGTCGGCGTTGAGGTAGATCTTGCCTGAGGCGGCACCTGGACCGGCCGGGAGGCCCTTGGCGAGTTCCTTGGCCTTCTTGATCTCGGCGAGATCGAAGATCGGGGCGAGGAGCTGGTCGAGCTGATCGGCAGGATTGCGCATCACGGCGGTTTTCCAGTCGATGAGCTTCTCCTTGAACATGTCCATGGAGAACTTCAGCGCGGCGGCCGCGGTGCGTTTGCCGTTGCGGGTCTGCAGCATGAACAGCTTGCCTTCCTGCACCGTGAACTCGACGTCCTGCACGTCTTTGAAATGTTTCTCCAGAATTGCGCGAACCTTCATCAGCTCCGCGTAGGATTTCGGCATTTGTTTTTTCAGCTCCGAAACGGGCTCGGGAGTGCGGACGCCGGCCACGACATCTTCGCCCTGCGCGTTGATGAGGAATTCGCCGTAAAACTCATTGGCCCCGTTGGCCGGATTGCGGGTGAAAGCCACGCCGCTGCCGGAGGTTTCGCCCGTGTTGCCATAGACCATGGCCTGCACGTTGACAGCCGTGCCCCATTCGGCGGGAATGCCGTATTTGCGGCGGTACACGATCGCGCGATCGTTCATCCACGAACCGAAAACAGCGCCGGCCGCGCCCTTGAGCTGCTCCCAGGGATCATTTGGGAAACCTTTGCCCGTGCGGTCTTTGACCAGCTTCTTGAAACGCGCGACCATTTCCTTCTGGTCATCGGCGGTGAGTTCGCTGTCCACGATATCCTTGTGGTACTTCTCGTGTTTGAACTCTTCGATCACGACTTCGAAGGGCTCGTGGTCTTCGCCCTCCTTCTTCTGCACGCCGAGAACGACATCGCCATACATCTGAATGAAGCGGCGGTAACAATCCCACGCGAAACGTTCGTTTTTCGTCGCGGCGGCGAGGGAAAGAACCGTCTGGTCGTTGAGGCCCAGGTTGAGGATCGTGTCCATCATGCCGGGCATGGAGTCGCGGGCACCCGAGCGGACGGCCACGAGGAGCGGGAAGCCCTTGGCGTCGCCGAACTTGTAACCCATGATTTTCTCCATGTTGCGCACGCCGGCTTCAACCTGCGATTGGAGGGAAGGTGGGTAGGTCTTTTTGTGATCGTAGAAATACGTGCAGACCTCGGTCGTGATGGTAAATCCGGGAGGGACCGGGAGACCGATGCGGGTCATCTCAGCGAGGTTCGCACCTTTGCCGCCAAGAAGGGGTTTCATCTTGCCGTCGCCGTCGGCTTTGCCTGCGCCCCAGGTGTATACGTACTTGCCTTTGGCGGAAGGCGACGGGGACTTTTTAGAGGTTTTGGTTTTTTTGGACATAAAGGAAAAGTGGGGCTGAGAGGGCGCAGGACCTTCGAAAAAGGCAGCCCGCGGGGCTTTGCGGCGACCGCAAAAAAAAGATTCGGGCGAATCGCCCGCGAAATCAGGCGCGGGCGCTGTTGACGGCGAGCACTTCGTTCAGCATGCGCTCGAACTCTTCGAGGCCGGTGCTGGGAATGATGACCGTGTTGCGGCGGCCATGGGCCTCCTCGGTGATGCGGAGGAAACGGCCGCGTTCATTTTCGCGGAATTCAATGAAGAAGTGCTTGCGCTCAACTTGGAGCTCACGCGACTCGAGTATGGTATCCATCTAATAGAGACAATTGGGAGAACGTAAGATTTAACAGCAGAACCCAGCGTCCCACAACTGAAATTTTGGGAGCCGGTGCTGTCGGCCCCAATCCGTCTTTCGGGGGCGTAAATCCCTCGAAAGCCGGGCGCTAGCGACGCTCCCGCCTGCGCTCTTGTGGCCCTCGGCCCAGTGGGCGAGCGCTGCGGTTTTCTTTCGCCTCCGTCGGGCTCCCCGCGACCTGGAAATCCACCTGCTGTTTAAACATGTCCACCCGCGCGACCAACACATCGATCTCGTCGCCGACCTGATACGTCTTCTTGGACCTCTTGCCCACCAGTCGGCCCCTGGCCACATCCACCATGTAAAAATCGCTGTCCATCGCCGAAACGTGAATCAGCCCGCTCATCAGGAATTCCGGCAACTCGACAAAGAGCCCGTAGTTGCGCACTTCCATAATCCGCGCCTTGAACGGTTCACCCGTGCGCTCGGCCACCTGCATTTGAAAATACTCCAGCTTTTTCAGTTTCGTGGAGTCCCGCTCCGCGTCGGAGGCGATGCGTTCGGTCGTCGAAATATGCTCACTCAGCGCGCCGAGACCGGTCGATTCCGGGCCCTTTTTTGTGATTCCCAACTGACGTTCCAGCGACCGATGAACAATCAGGTCCGAATACCGCCGGATGGGACTGGTGAAATGGGTGTAGTCGCTTTTGTTCAGCCCGTAGTGACCCAGCGGTTCGGGCGCGTAGCGGGCGCGTTTGAGGCTTTTGAGCAGCCCCAATTTAATGGCGTATTCCTGAGGTTTACCTTTGGAAAGCGCCAGCAGGCGCTGCAACTCGGGTCGGTTGGTCAGATCGCCGCAGCGAATGCCCTGAGCAATGGCTGTCTCGCGGAACTCGACCAACTTCTCGGCGTCCGGCTTTTCGTGAATCCGATAAACGGACGGTTGCTTTGCTCTCATCAGTTCGCGTGCGACCAGTTCATTCGCCAGCAACATCAGCTCTTCGATGAGTTGGTGGGAAATGTCGTTCTCCACTTTCTCCAGCCGCACCGGTCGGCCATTCTCGTCCAACCAGACTTTCACTTCCGGAAAGTCCAGGTCGAGTGAACCGTTGGCAAATCGCGCCTTCCGCAGGACAGACGATAATTCCCAGGCTGTGTGCAGCTTACGGGTGAGATCGTCGTGCGGGGGTTGCTGCAGATGCGCGAAGGCTTGTTTGTAGGTCAGCCGGGCTTTGCTGCGAATGACGGTCTTGGCGAACCTCGCCGCCGTCACCTTCCCCTTCCGATTCACTTCGGCAAACACCGAAAACGTCAAATGGTCCTCGTCCGGCCGCAGGCTGCAAATCCCGTTGCTTAGCGCCTCGGGAAGCATGGGGATCACGCGGTCCGCCAGATAGACACTGTTGCCCCGCTCCTGCGCCTCGCGATCCAGCGGGCTTTTCGGGCGGATGTAATGCGACACGTCGGCGATATGGATCCCCACCCGCCAGCCCTGACCGGTCCGCTCCACATTGATCGCATCGTCGAAGTCCTTTGCGTCATCCGGATCGATCGTGAAAATAAAATTGCCCCGCAAATCCTCGCGGCGGGCCAGTTCCTCACTCGGAATCTCCGTGACCAAAGCCCGGGCCTCCCGTTCCACCTCCACGGGAAACGGACCCGGCAGACGGTGTTTCCGGATGATGGACAACATGTCCACGCCGGGGGCGTCCGGCGCGCCCAGCACCTCGACCACGTGACCCTCGGGATTCACATGGCGAGTCGCCCAGGAATCCAGTTTCGCCACCACCTTGTCGCCCAGGCGGACTTTTAGCGGCGGCTTGGGCTCGGGGACATATAGGTTGTGAACAAACCTGGGATCGTCCGCCACGACGAAGAAAAAATTCCGCGTCTTTTGCAGCGTCCCGACGATGGTCTCGTTGGCCCGCTCGAGCACACGAATGACCCGGCCCTCCTGCCGCGCCGCACGCTGCTGGCGTCCGGGTTGTTCGAAGGACGGTTTTTCCCGGACCAACCGGGCGACCACGCGGTCCCCGTGCATCGCGGTCCAGGTGTTCTCCGGGGAGATAAAAAGATCGACGTCCCCGGCCTTCTCGGCCAGCACATGAGCGGTGCCGCTGGCGTGAAATTGAATCACCCCCGTGAACAAATCCGCTTCCTCGGGGATGATATAGCGGTCCTTGCGGATGCGGGCGACTTCACCATCGCGTTCCATATTGGCGAGCAAATTGCGGAGAGCGCCTCGATCGTCGGGAGGCAGGTTCAGGCTCTTCGAAAGCTCCACTTTGTCGAGAGGACGCTCCGCGACCAATTTCAAAATTTGAGCCCGGAGATCCCCGTTGCCGCGGTCTCTGCCCGGCGGTTGCTTTTTACGTCGCACACAGCTTTCTCGCGAAAGGCGGCCCCGCTGGCAAGAAAATGCTTGCCCGGATGCCGGACCCGAACCACCTTTCTGGAGAAATTTTCGTCATGAAATCCTCCCGCGCCTTTACCCTGATCGAACTTCTCATCGTAATCGCCATCATCGGGATCCTCATGGCGCTGCTCTTCCCGGCCGTGAATTCCGCCATCGACTCCGCCCGCCGTGCCCAAGCCAAGAACGACGTCGTGCAAATTGCCACGGCAGTGACCGCCTACGAAACCGAATACGGTCGGTTGCCTATGACAAACGCTTCGGCGATACCGGTGGATGGCGCATTGATTCAAGCCCTCATGGGTTCTAATTCGACCACCGTTCCCAATCCTCGTCAGATTGTCTTCATGGAAGTGCAAACCGCCAAGAAGGGGAAAAGCGGACTGAGTGGAAGTGCTTTTGTTGATCCCTGGGGGTCTGCCTATCAAATTGTATTCGACGATGACTACGACAATCGTATCAATGGAGCCGCCGGCACGAACAGCCAGTCTCCGATGAAAAAAGTCGCCGTTTGGAATGTTCCCGGTACCCATGCCGGCGCGAATGATGGCCAGAAAAAGCGTCGCTACGTAACTTCCTGGGAATAGTTTTCCCGCGGGTGTAGTTCAATGGCAGAACGCCAGCTTCCCAAGCTGGACACGAGGGTTCGATTCCCTTCACCCGCTCCCTGATAATCAACGACTTACGACTGAATACTTGATTTTTGTGTCAGATTTGTGACAGTTGCGTCCATGGGACGCCCCGTTTCTCTGGCAAAAATCACCTTCCCTCAGGTCGTGGAGCGAGGGCCGACCGGTCTCAAGGGAAGGGTTACGATTCACCGCACTCCCACGACAGTCGGAGGGAAATCGTATGATTCCTTCACGATCGTCTACTACCTCGGAGGCCAGAGGAAACGCGAAAGGTTTAAGGACTACGCCAAGGCATTCGCCGAGGCGGAGGTGATCGCCACAAAGTTGGGTAATGGGGAAAGCTCTGCCTTGGAACTCACGGGTGACGACCGGCGGATTTACGTCGGCGCTATCGAGGCATTGCGCGATGTGGCGGACGTCTCCCTGGACCTCGCTGTGAAGGAATACGTCCAAGCCCGGAAGCTTCTGGGGTCCGTTTCCGTCATGGAGGCTGCAAAGTTCTTTGACCGCCACGGGAGGACTGTCGTCAAGGAGGGGACGCTTCAGGAGATTTTGGATGCCATGCTTGCAGCCTTGGAAGCGGACAAACGGGGCGAATATCATCGAAGAGACGTCAAGCGTATGGTGGGCAGATTTATTGGCCATTTCACCTGTCCGATCACCGAGATCTCCAATGCCGCGATCAATGACTGGCTGCGCGGCTTGGATGTGGCCGGACGCACTCGCGACAATTACCGCGACGCCGTGCATAATTTTTTCGGATTCGCGCAAACCGAGGGTTACCTACCGAAAGAGCTGCCGCATGCGGTGAGGGATGCGAAGCGGGTCAACGACGCCGGAGCCGACAATGAGGTGTTTTCGGTTGAAGAGGCGGAGAAGCTTTTGCGGGGCGCCCCAGAGCGTCTGATTCCTTCCCTTGCCTTGAAGCTCTTCTCGGGTCTTCGAACTGAGGAAATGTTGCTGATCCGATGGGAGGACATCAAATTCGACCAGGATGTCATTTTCCTGACCAAGGATATTACCAAAACGAAGAAGCGCCGACTTCCCCCGCTCCTGCCGAATCTAAAGCAGTGGCTGCTCCCTTACGCGCAATCCACGGGGACAATTGCGGAACGATGGAATTCCGCTCAAACACTATCGAGAAGCTGGACCCGCCGGGCTGACGAGGTAGGCGTTGCATATAAAAAAAACGCCATGCGGAATTCCTACGTTTCGTATCGCTTGGCAATCGTCAAAGACATTGCTCAAGTCGCTCTGGAATCCGGGAACAGTCCGGGTGTCATCCAGGAAAACTATCTGGAGTTGGTGACAGAGCCGGAAGCGAAAAGATGGTTCTCAATCATGCCGGATTGATGAGTCCAGTCATCGCTTCGCTATCGTCTTGCGACTGAAGCGTGCACGGAGCCACGCCAGTTCGATTCCGGCGCTCATCAATCGGTGAATTGGCTGAAACTCGGGTGGAAGGTTGGAGAAAATACTTTTGGCGCGCAACGGTCCATTTCCTGACCGTGCTCGGGGAAGCATCGCAATCGCCCAAGTGACCGTCTGTGTCGGCGGTCACCCAAAGTGCACCACCTTCGGTCACTTGAAAGTGCACCACTTTTTGGACGGGAAAACGGGCTCTGACTGATCGCTCCCGGGGCGGTTGGATGGGGTCAATGTCCAATGTCCTGAAAGTGAGCGAACAAG
>JBGSVZ010000126.1:0-63122 GCA_041752695.1 Terrimicrobiaceae bacterium | reverse complement strand
CGTCAACCGTCGGCGGCGCTTCGGGAGGGACGACTTTCGGCGGCGGCGGGATCTCTTTTGCCACCGAAGGTTGCGACTGGAAATCTGCCGGTGGCGGGGTGAGTGCGGGCGGTGGCGGAGGCAGGGGAGGGGCGATCGGCGCGGACGAAGGCTGGGACGCTTCGACGACAGGCTCCTCGGGCAGGACTTCCGGCGGGGCCATTTTTTCGACTTCGACCCGCGGCTTGGGAGCGGGGGGCTCGACCTTGGGAGGAAGTTCCGTGGCGGGTTCGGGCTTTTTGTCTGGTTCGGGAGCTTTGGGCGCGAACGATTTTGCCGGCTCGAAGGGCGCTTTGGCGGCCGGCGGAGGAATGGCGGCCAGGGTCCGGGGACCGTCGGAGACCGGAAGGGGTGGGAGCCCCGGTTCGCCGGGGAGGGACGAAAGAGGTGGGGCGATGAGGGGCGCGCCCGGCCGTTTCGGCTTGGGAATTTCGATGCGACTGCGCGGGACGATGACGGAGGGTTTCGGTTCGTCGGCTTCCTTGCGGCGGAACTTGGGGAAAAGCGAAAAGGGGCGTTTTGCCTCCCCCGGCGCGGGCAGAGATTCGCCTGCAGGGCGGCTTTCCTGGGGTTTGTCTTCGACCGGTTTGACAGGTTCGACCGGCGATTTTGCGGGCGGGGTCGGGGATTCCGACGCCGGCTCAATGACGGACTTGGGGGGGGCGGCAGGCGATTCGGGTGCGACCTCGGATTCCGGTTTGCGGTCTGCCGACCCGGCGGGACCGTCCACCACGGTTTTTGTCCCAGTCGGCGTTTCCGACGCGGGGGAGGTCTGGCTCGGAGCCGGGGTGGGTGTTTCGGATGGGGAGGGAGTCTCTTTGGCCGCAGGGGTCTCGGCTTTCATCCGCTGCCGGTAGGCTTCCAACCAGCCACGGCGGGGCCGGAATTCGGGGTCGGGTGGGGCGGACGGTTTTTCCGCGAGAGCTTCGGCGGGTTTGGGCGGAGCGATTTTTTCGTCTTTTGGCTTTTCCGGAGGAGGGATGGTGGCCGGACCTGAGTTTTTGAGATCGGAATCTTTTTTCGGGGTCGTAGGCGGGGCAAAATCTTCCACAACCGGAGCAGGTGTCGGGGGGAGTTCCGGCGCTGGGGGTTCTTCGATAAGTTCACGGCCCTCGGTGAGGGCGTAGGCCAGCGCGAGGCGCGCGGAGCACAATTTGATCCCTTCCTCCGGCATGTCTGCGGCGGTCACACAGTCGGGAGCAAGTTCCGCGAGGCGGGCCAAACGGATCTTCGGCACGGGGCCGCTGGCAAAAATATCTTCGCAGGGCAGATCAACAAATTGCTCGGAGTCGTAGGTCGCGGTTCGGGCCTTTTCCGGCAGCTGCAGGTCGCGCATCCGAAGCGTCACCTTCGTGGGTGTGGTGGAAAAATAGCGGTAACGCGGACCGCGCAGAATGGCCGACGCGGGGGCCGGAGGAGGGGTGGTGGTGACTTTGGGTTGTTTCACGCGAGGTTTCGGATTATCCGACAGAGCGTTAATCTGCAACTGTGGAACTCGATTTCAAATTTACTTCAGACGGACTCATCCCCGCTATCCTGCAAGAAGCGTCGGGCGGAGACATTCCCAATGGCCGCGTATTGATGTTCGCGTGGCTCAATCGGGAGTCCCTGCAAAAAACCCTCGAAACCGGCCTCATGCACTATTGGAGCCGCTCCCGCCAGAAACTCTGGCTCAAGGGCGAAACCAGTGGCCACCTCCAGCGTGTCGTACGGTGGTACGTCGATTGCGACCGCGATGTGCTCCTCTTCGAAATCGAACAAACCGTCGGCGCCTGCCACACCGGATACCAAAGCTGCTTTTTCCAGGAACTCGACCGCGAGGCCAGGCCGATGGCCATCAAGGAAAGCAAGGCGTTCGTCGAGGAGTGAGGGAGGGGCGGATTTCGGAGCTGGGAGTTGGGAACACGTGCCAGCGGGAGCTGGCCGGGTAGCCTGCGCGGAGCGCAGCCCGCAGGGTGCCACTTGACGGGAGGCAAGGGCGGCAAATCGGAAAGCAACGGTCGGCGCGTCCTCGTCGCATTTGGCTTTACAATCGGGTCGTTCTGAGCATCCTTCCCGCTGATTCGTTCATGCACAGGTTATTGAAGTTCCGTGGCGATCATCCGGTGCCCCCCCGGCATTCCGGCAGCCGCTGGTCTTGATAGTCGAGGCTGACGGCAACCCACCCCACTGAATATGAAACTGTATGTCGGTAACCTCTCCTTCCAGACAACGGAAGGGGCTTTGGAAGAACTTTTTGCCGGAGTCGGCACGGTCACGGATACTCATCTTGTCCTCGACCGCGCCACCCAGCGCTCGCGCGGCTTTGCCTTTGTCACTATGGGCACGGCCGAGGAGGGACAACGTGCCATTGACGAGCTCAGTGGAAAATCCTTCGAGGGGCGCACCATCTCGGTGAGCGAAGCCCGTCCCCGCGAAGACCGCCCGCCCCGTCGGGAATTCGGCGGCGGAGGAGGCGGCGGCCGTCATGGTGGCGGTGACCGGGGAGATCGTGGAGACCGCGGGGATCGCGAGGACCGCCGCGGCGGCGGACACCAACGTCGCTACTAGGGAAAATTTGCCACTCGCCGGGACCAAAAATTCCCGGCCGGTGTGCTTTGCGGCATTTGCCCTTTTCCGTCCGGGAAAATTTTCAAATTTTCTCTTGCTTCCCCTGCGCGATTAATTAGTTTCTCCCTCCCGCACCAAGTCGGGGATTTAGAAACAGCACTACCGAGTGCTTTTTTTGTCTCCTGATGAAAGTCAGGGACACACGGCAGCCAGCAAATGGCACCCACAGTTCAATTCTCGGATTGAATCGCTCTGCGGAGTGGTGGTCAGAAGCTGCTGCCGGTAACGATTTCGCAACGATCAACCAGGGGTTTATCCTCTCAAAAGTTCTTTAATCTATGTCATCACCAGCCGGCCAAAGAATCCGAATCCGTCTCAAGGCGTTCGACTTCCGCATCCTCGACGCTTCTGCGGCCGAGATCGTCGAAACCGCCAAACGCACCGGCTCGAAGGTAACGGGACCGATTCCGCTCCCGACCCGCATCGAGAAGTTCACGGTGAACCGCTCTCCCCACGTGGATAAAAAATCCATGGACCAATTCGAAATCCGCACGCACAAGCGCTTGCTGGATATCGTCGAACCCACCGCGAAGACCGTGGACGAGCTGCGCAAGCTCAACCTCCCGGCCGGCGTGGACATCACCATCAAAATTTAACGGGCCCACGACATGAGCATTGGACTTTTAGGTAAAAAAATTGGGATGACCCGCGTCTATGACGACAAGGGCCGCATCTCCACCGCCACGGTCATCGCCGCCGGCGGCAATCGCATTCTCCAAGTGAAAACCGCGGAGAAGGATGGCTACAACGCCGTCCAAGTTGGTTATGAAGACCAGAAACCTCAGCGTGTCAGCAAGGCGCAGCTCGGCCACTTCGGCAAGTCTTCCTCCACCCCGAAAAAATTCGTTCGCGAATTCCGCCTCAAGGCTGGCGAAGCCGCCCCTGAGAGCGTTGATATTCCCGTGAACGTCTTCGAAGTCGGCCAGATCGTGGACGTGATCGGCCAGTCGAAGGGCAAGGGTTTCCAGGGTGTCGTTAAACGTTTCCATTTCGCCGGACAGCCGCAGACGCACGGTTCCATGATGCATCGCCGTAACGGTGCCATCGGTAACCGCTCGACTCCCGGCCGCGTCTGGAAAAACATGGGCATGCCTGGTCACATGGGTGACGAGCGCATCACCGTCCAAAACCTCCGCGTGCTGCAAGTGCGGGAAGAAGACGGCGTCATCGTGGTCAGCGGAGCCATCCCCGGCCCCAAGGGTTCGAACGTGATCGTTCGCCCTTGCATCAAAAAGAAAAAGCCGCGTGTGATCGTCGAAACTCCCGCCGCGAAGAAAAAGAAATAACCAGCCATGAGCGCCACTGTTTTTACTGCTGAAGAGGCCGAAAAGGCCAAGATCGAACTCATCACGGATTCCGCGAAAGGCCGCCAGGCCGTTCACGACGTGGTTGTCGCCATGCGCGCCAATCGCCGCAGCGGCACCGCCTGCACCAAGACAAAGGGTGAAGTCGGGCTGAGCGGCGCCAAGCCCTGGCGTCAGAAAGGCACCGGCCGCGCCCGTGCGGGTGACAAAGCCTCCCCGATCTGGGTGGGTGGTGGTGTGGTTTTCGGACCGCGCCCCCGCAGCTACGCCAAGCACACCCCTAAGAAGGTCAAGGTGCTAGCGTTCCGCAAAGCCCTGAGCGAACGCATCCTCGCCGGAGACGTCCTCCTTGTGGACACTTTTGCCGTCAAGGAAGCCAAAACCAAAAACTTCCTCACCCTTCTCGCCGACACCGCCAAGGACGCCCGCAAGACTCTTGTGATCGGGACTGGCTTCGATGAGAATACCTATCTCGCCGCCCGCAACGTTCAGAAAGCTCTTCTGGCCCGTGCAGCGGACGTGAACACCGAGCAACTCCTCGCCTTCGACAAGATTGTCGTGACGCAGGAAGCTCTTGCCACCCTTTCGGAAAGGCTCTCGAAATGAAAGAATCGTTCGACCAGATCCAAACCGTGATTCTCACCGAGAAGGCGACCCTTCTTTCCGAGAAACACAATCAATACGTCTTCCGCGTGAGTCCCAAAGCTAACAAGCTTGAGATCAAGCGGGCCGTGGAACAGCTCTTTAAAAAGACTGTCCTCAACGTCAATACCGCCAACTTCGCCGGCAAGAAAAAGCGGGAACGCACCGCGAATTTCGGCCGTCGCGCCCACTGGAAAAAAGCCGTGGTCACGCTTAAGGAAGGCGAAAAACTCGACCTCGTCTAAGCACTATGGGACTTAAAACCTTTCGCCCACTCACCCCGGCCGCCCGTTTCAAGGCGCTCCCCGATTTCAAGGAAATCACCAAGGACAAGCCGGAGAAAAATCTGACCGAATCGCTCAAGAAGAGCGGCGGACGCAACAACAATGGCCGCATCACCATGCGCCATCGTGGTGGCGGTCATAAGCGGAAATTCCGCATCATCGACTTCAAGCGCCGCAAGCATGATGTCGTCGCCGAGGTGATCGCGATCGAATACGATCCCAATCGTTCCGCCCGCATCGCTCTCCTGCAATATACGGATGGGGAAAAAGCCTACATCCTGGCCCCCGCAGGCCTCGCTGTCGGAGCCAAGGTGGTCTCCGGTCCGAAAGCCGACCCGAACGTGGGCAACGCCCTCCCGCTTCGTGCCATCCCGCTCGGCACCGCGATTCATAACATTGAAATCATTCCCGGCCGTGGAGCCCAAATGATCCGCAGCGCCGGAGCTCAGGCGATTCTCGCCAACCGCGAAGCCGGCTACGCGCAGATCAAACTCGCCTCCGGAGAAATTCGCCGCATTAACGAAGAAAGCTACGCCACCATCGGCCAGGTTGGGAACGTCGATCACATGAATGTCTCCAGTGGCAAAGCGGGGCGCACCCGCTGGCTCGGCCGCCGTCCGCACGTTCGCGGAATGGTGATGAACCCGGTCGATCACCCGATGGGTGGCGGTCAGGGCAAGAGCAAGGGCGGTGGCGGACGCCACCATCCGATGAGCCCCTGGGGTCAGCTCGCGAAGGGCTTCAAAACCCGGCGCAAGAAAAAATCCTCCAGCACCTTCATCGTCCAACGGCGCAAAGCCAAAGCTAAGAACTAATCATGGCACGCTCACTCAAAAAAGGCCCGTTCGTGGAGTGGAAACTCCTCGATAAAATCGACAAGATGAACGATTCCGCGGTGAAAAAACCGATCAAGACCTGGTCGCGCCGCAGCACAGTGACTCCCGACTTCGTCGGACACACCTTCAATGTGCATAATGGGAAGACTTTCATCCCCGTGTTCGTCACCGAGAACATGGTCGGCCACAAGCTCGGGGAATTTGCCCCGACCCGCATCTTTAAGAAACACGGTTCTCACACCGCCAAAGTGACCAAGTAGTTTATGAAGCTCGCTGCCACGGCGGCGGGACTTCTCGCTCTCCTCCTAGCCGGAAGGCTCGGGGCCGAGGGCAGCCGATCTTTGACAGACTCTGATATGCTCTTTGCGCAAGGGGCCACGATTACCGTGCCTCCTGCTCAACAAAGAGCCCGCGATGACGCGGATGCGTTGCAGGAACAAAACATTCTGCTTCGCTCTGCGATCAAATCGCTCACGGAAAGCCTAGCCATCTCGAATAGCGAGGCCGAGGCTTTCAAACGCCAGTCCAATGAACTTTCCCTGCGTATCGAAGCCCTGGGCATCGCCGGAGTGGAAAAAGACGAAGGCAAGCTGGAGCAACGGCTCCTTGCCGCCGTCCGCGACCTCCGCCTGCTTAAAGAACGGCACGAAAGTGCGGTCAATCAGCTCCTCCGACTGACGGAATCGATCCAGATGCTGATGAAAAGTACGGAACAGATCGATCCCCAAGTGCGGATGAGTGTGGAAACCGAACTGCGCAAAACCAACGAAGTCTTGGGCGCACCCGCCGCCGGCAAGGCGGAACCCGTCGAAGCCACGCTCAACGATGGCATGATCGTCGATATGAAAGACGAGCTTGCCCTGGTCGTCGGCAACGTGGGGGAAAAGCATGGTGTGCAAATCGGCATGCCCTTCCAGGTCTGGCGCGGTAACAAACGCATCGGCGTCGTGCGCGTCGTGGACGTTCGTGATCGCATCTGCGGAGCCATTATTCAGAGTCTCGATTCGGAAAAGACACCAGTCAAAACCGGCGACCGCCTCAAAGTGGACGCCCGGCAATAAACAATCTCAGTCTCAAGAAAAAATAAAAATTAGTGCCTAGCGAAAAGGCCAAGACCCGGAGGGAAACCCTCTTAGCTACCCCTTTTCACCAGGCCCTTTCACTCGCCACTCCAAGTTATGCAAGTTAAATCCATCTACCGCAATGCGCGGATCTCTGCCTTCAAGGCCCGTGAGGTCACGCGTGCCATCCAAGGACTTCCCGCCACGGACGCCCTCGACTTGCTCCGCTTCGTGCCCAAAAAAGCCGCTCCCATGGTTCTTAAGACCCTGGCCAGCGCCGTGGCGAACGCGGAAAACAACAATAACCTGAACGTCGCGAATCTCGTGGTGAAGGAGGCGGTGGTCGGCGAAGGCCCCACCTTCAATCGCTTCCAGCCCAAGGCCCGCGGCAGCGCCGGCCCGATCCGCAAGCGGACCAGCCACATCCGCATCATCCTGACGGACGAAATCGAAATCAAACGCCGCGACAAAACCGCCGCCAAAAAATCGAAAAAGCCCGCCGCGAAAAAGGCTCCCAAAAAGGAAGTCGCGCCCGCCGCGGAAGCCGCTCCGGCTCCTGCCGCAGAATCGACGGAAGAGTCGAAATAACGATCTCCCGGCATTCCTCACGGAAATGCCGAGCAAAATTTTCCCGCGTCCGGTTTAGCCCGGCGCGGGATTTTTTTTGCAGGGCTTCTGAGGGTCTTTAGAACGGTATAACTTTTTGTGTGGCCGCTAAATTGTCGTCACGACACTCCGTTGCCGTGCGCCCCAACGGAGTGGGGCGGCTACAGCTTTCCTGAATACACTCCTGGATAGCCGCAAAAAAGGTTCAGGAACGCAGCACTTGCCCTGACAGCGACCGCAAGAATATGTTTTTATTCACTCGGGAGAAAGGCGGCCCGCAGGTTGTTGGTAAACAGGAGCTTGCAAAAATGAATAAAAACTCGTTATTATTCATTCTTGGATTATGCGCCTCGATTTGCAGCGTCTCCGTGTCGTATTCCGACAACATGGTGTGGTGAGTGCGGATGATCTGGCCAGAGCGGCCGGTGTCAGTCAGCCGACGATTTCCCGTGCCCTGAATCAATTTGGAGATGCTTTGTTGCGTTTCGGGAGTCGCCGCGGGGCCAGATATGCCTTAAGCAACCCGATCGGCCGCCTCGGGACGAACTGGCCGCTTTTTATGATCGGCGTTGATGGGCAGCCGGAACAGTTCGGCCGCCTCCATGCCCTCCTGAATGGCGGCTACTGGCTGGACGGCGCGGGTTCTCGATGGATCTCCTTCACCACCCCGGAATTCCCCGGCGACATTTTCCCGGATATCCCGTGGTTTCTCGACGATTACCGGCCGCAGGGGTTTCTCGGGCGTGCCTTCGCTCGCAAGCATGCCGCGGAGCTGGAGCAAGCCGACAACCCGGCAAACTGGGGCGGGCGTGCGGTCGTGGAGGCGATGCTCCGCTTTGGAGGGGATTTCCCCGGCGCTTTTGCGCTTGGCAGGGATGCCCTGGCTTCCGCTCTCGCTTCACAGCCCGCTGCCATCGCGATGGCGGATCGGGCGGTTCGTTATCCGGAGCTGGCCGCGGGCGCGCTGCGGGGGGAACTGATCGGGTCTTCGGCGGGTGGAGAACAACCCAAATTTGTCGTGGAGCTGATGGGAGATGATGTCCGGCGGCTCATTGTGAAATTCTCCACCTCGATGGCTGAGCCCATCGGTCGGCGCTGGGCAGATCTGTTGGTTGCCGAACATGTGGCAGGTTTGGTCTTGTCCGCCAACGGCTTTGCCGTGGCCCGGAGTGAGGTGATTGACGCGGGCGGACAGCGGTTTCTGGAAGTGGAGCGGTTTGACCGCACCGCCGCCTGCGGCCGTCTGCCCGTCATTTCTCTGCGCGCAGTCGCCTCCGCTCTCCTTGATGGGATTGGCTTTCCGTGGCCTGACTACGCCAGGGCGATGCGGGAGCAGGGATGGCTGGTGGAGAGTGATGCGGACCACCTTGCCTCAGCCTGGCGGTTTGGCCGGTTGATCGCCAATACCGATATGCACGAGGGGAATGCGAGTTTGATTTTTACGCCGGAGCGACCGGTGCGCCTGGCGCCGATCTACGACATGCTTCCCATGGCTTATCGGCCCGGGAGTCAGGGTCAAATTCCCGGGGCGCAGGAAACGCAACTGGCTCTTTGCGCGAAGGCTCCCGCCAGTCGGGAGCGGGACTTGGCGCTGACGTTCTGGGAACAGCTTGCCGGCGCGGATAAGGTGTCCGCCGAATTTGCCGAAATCGCGGCGCGCCATGCGCGTGCGCTGACGGGCTGACGTCCATTAATCATCTCACTCGCAAAATCAAAACCATCCCCTATCGCTGCGACGAATCGAAACACAAGGCGCTCCTTGGCGCGCCTAGTATTCCGGTATTAGTGTGCAAAGGTTGTTCGACAATTTTGTGACCCACGTGCTCGCCGAACGCCAGGCTGATGCCCGGTTCCTTACGCGTCAAAAACGCGGCGACCCGGCACGGGGCCGCAAGCTCCTCGCGGAAATCCGCCAAAGAGTGAAATCCTCCGCCCCAACGCAGAAACACTGACCTGCCAGACCGGCATGTCTGCCGACGGGTATGGCCATCATCTCGTGATCGGTTCTGCATTCCTTGGAGCTATTTTCCCTTCGCCTCATTCCTCTGGAAAGCTACAAAAGGTGATGCCCGCATCTGAAGAGTCGGCCAAACGCTGGCTGGGAAAATTAACCAGCCTCAATCCCGCAACTGGCCGGGGAGAATGCCGGGGCAAGGCTCCCCACAAACCGCTTCTTCTTCTTTGCCTCCTCGATATGACCGAAAGCGGAGAGTTCCCGACGCGGGTATTTTCCCGCAGTCCCGGTCTGGTTTTGCGCTTTCGCAGTTACGGTGCGCTAGTTGTAGGCCGTTGGCCGTCACGCCTAGATCTCAAAATGCCTTTCTTCCACCTGAAAACCCAAAACTTTTGGGACGCATTCGACGCCGGGATGCAGCCCGCAGTTTCTCCGGATCATTGTGCGGTCTGTGAAATGAACGCCGATTTTTTTGAACTGCTCGGAGACGCCGGGTTTCGCCTAAAGGCGAGGTTGGTTCTCATTGCCAAATACTTCGAACCGCTCGAACGGGTGGCACTGCTGGAAAGCTTGGGGATTCAAGCCAGCGAGCGGAGGGAATCGTCCTCCAACCGCCTGAAGGAAGACGCCGAGGAATTCGCGAAACGCAAAGGGCGCAGCGCCCGCTTCTCGGTGCGTGTCTGTTCGGAATACCGGTTCACCTGTGCCCTCACCGGCTATCGCTGCATCGCGGGGAGCGAAGCGAGTATCGTGGATGCTGCTCACATTGAGCCATGGCGGGAAAACCAAAACGACGATCCCGCCAACGGACTCGCTCTCAGCAAAAACGCTCACTGGATGTTCGATGAAGGCTTATGGGCGGTGGACGACCATTGGCGGATCGTCGTCAACGCACGCACGTTTACGGAGAATGGCCCTGAAGCGTTGCGGCTAAGTTCGTACTCCGGGCGGCATTTGCAGTTCGACCCGGCGGCCACCATGCGGCCCTCGCTGGAATTTTTGCGGCGTCACCGGCAATCGCAATTGCGATGAGAGATGGCTATTGGTGACCACGTAGTTCCCGCACTTCACTTGCTTTGGATTGTCGGAAGGTTAATTTTCCCTGATGGAAAAACCACTCCCGCCTCATCACTTTATCGCAGGGAAATTGGCCGGGGATGGGCTAAGCGCAACGACTGGGGAGCAGCGATCTCCCGCGCGCGGCGCGTTGGATTGCTTTTATGGATGAATTGACGATGACTCTTTCCGTGCCCCCGAAGAAATACCTGCGTCCAGCGACTTGCCACGAGAATCGTTTGATTCAGATGCATAGCGTCAGATCAAGCGCTCTGGTACCACGCCCGGCTTTGTTACAGGAACGCTCCCGGGTCCAGGGCAAAACGGTCTCCCAGCTTGCGGGCGTGGTCGGCGGTGGTGCGGTGGGAACCGTTTAGGATTTTTGATACGAGGCTGCGATTCGAAGCGCCCAGGATGCAGGGAGATGGGCATGACGACCTTGCCAGCCTCTCCTCTTCGTGCTACCACTTCATTTGTGAGCAGCGTTGCCGAAATCGAAGCCGCCATCGAATCCCTGCCGGAGGAGGATCGGGAACGTTTGGAGTCTTGGTTCATCGCCCGAAGGTTTGGCCAGAACTCGGCTCTGGAACAGGAACTTGACGAAGCCATCGCGGAAGCCGATGCCTTTCCCGAAGCTGGAAAGTCCACCGAGGAAGTCCGCACCTTGATTCGCCAATGGGCTTCCGAGTCATCTTCCAAAAACGGGCGCTGAAGGATCTTGCCCGGCTTGTCCGGTGGATTGCTCGTGACGATCACCGCGCTGCGGTTCGCTTCGGCGACAGCTTGGTTCACAAAGCGGAGCTTCTGGCAACTTCGCCGCGCCGTGGGGCGATTTTTGACCTCTCGCGCGAGCTCTACACGTTCCCGTTCCCTCCTTATCGGATTTACTACCGTGTTCTTGAAAGGCGGCAGACGGTGGAGATTCTGAAAATCTGGCACGGGGCCAGGGCGAAACCGCCTCGGCTTTAGCGGTGCCCAACTGCTTTGAAGAGAGACCTGGATTTCGTCCTTGGACGGGGAAAAAGACAGCCTAAAGGCTGGACTCCAACGTGTTTGCTGGTGAGAAATAGGGGTTCGCGGGCGGGAGACCGTCGGTGTTTTTGATCCAGAATTCTGATGATATTGCGTTCTCTTCTTCCTATTGCGCTGGCGGCGTTGACGATTTTCACCGGTTGTGGCGGCCGCGAGCCTGCCCCAACCACGACGCCATCCCGGGAGGTCCGCGTGGATTGGCTGGGCCAGCAGAGCTTCCGCATCACCTCGGCGCTGGGGACGAAAATCATCACCAATCCGTATTCCAGCGGGTTCCCAGGAGACCAGCGTCCCGACATCGTTCTGATCTCCACCGAACGCTCGGACTCCAATAATGTGGATGCCTTTGACAACTCCCCCACCGTTTTTCGCGGTGCGGTGGGCATGGGCGCGAACAATGCCACGGGCCTGCGCTTCCGGGGAATCCCGACCTTCAAAAACCCCGAAGTCGAAACACCGGAGAGCATGAATCTGGTCTTCGTCTGGACTCTGGAGGGAATTCGCTTTTGTTTCCTGGGTCATTTGCAGAGCGAACTCACGCCGTCCCAGGTCCTGCAGATCGGATCGGTGGACGTGCTTTTCGCCCCGGCGGGCCGGGCGAGCGCGGCGGCGGTGTCTCAACTGCGGCCCAGGGTGATCATTCCGATGGGCCGGGAGACGTTTGTGTCCCGGACGTATCCGCTGCCCGGCTCCTCAGTCCTCCTGACCCGGCAAACTCTGCCGGTTGAGCAAACGGCGCTGGTCTTTGGCCGACCCTGACAAAGGTGGTGCCAACTCTAAACGTTCCAAAACCGGTAGGGATGGCTGACTCAGCCGTCCTCAATTTCGGACGTGTGGGCCACACGTCCCTACCCTAGAAACGATTCATATTGTTATGAAGCTGCTCATCATCGGCTCCGGGGGCAGGGAACATGCCCTGGCGTGGAAACTTTCCCAATCCCCCCGCGTCGAGAAAATCTTCATCGCGCCCGGCAATGCGGGCACCGCTCTCGTGGGGGAAAACGTCGCTATTGCCGCGGATGATATCCCGGGTTTGCTCGCCTTCGCGCAGCGTGAAGGTGTTGGGTTTTCCGTGGTCGGGCCGGACGATTCCCTGGCTGCCGGCATTGTCGATGTCTTTCAAGCGGCGGGGTTGAAAATTTTCGGCCCGACGGCGTCGGCCGCCCGCCTCGAGTCGTCGAAGATTTTTGCCAAGGAATTCATGCGCCGTCATGGCATTCCCACGGCGGAAGCGCGGGAGTTTACCGATGCCGACGAGGCCCGCGAATGGTGTCTGATGGCCAAATACCCTCTGGTGATCAAAGCCGATGGGCTCGCGCTGGGCAAGGGGGTGGTGATTGCGGAGACGCCCGAGGAGGCGGCGGAGGCAATTCATCAATCCATGGAACTGGCCGTCTTCGGCGATTCCGGGCGCCGCATCGTGATTGAGGAATTTTTGCGCGGCGTGGAATGTTCCCTCCATGCCTTGATTGATGGCGCGACGTATAATCTTTTTCCAGACGCGCGCGATCACAAACGCGCCCTCGACGGCAATCAGGGTCCGAACACCGGCGGCATGGGAACGATTTCGCCCTGTGGTTCGTTGGATGCCGCCTTGACCGCCCGCGTTCGCACCGAGGTGCTGGACCGCTTTATGGCCGGGCTTAAGGCCGACGGACTCGCGTTCAACGGCATGCTTTTCCCGGGGCTGATGCTGACCGCTGACGGCCCGAAAGTGCTGGAGTTCAATTGCCGATTCGGCGACCCGGAGACGCAGGTGTTTGTCCGGCGTCTGCAGAGCGATTTGTTCGACCTGCTGGAAGCCTGTGTGGATGGGCGGCTCGAGACACAGGTCCCGGTGTGGGACGACCGCTCCGCCGTCTGTGTTGTGCTGGCCTCCGGAGGATACCCGGGGTCGTACGAAAAAAACAAACCGATCACCGGTCTTGCCGCGGTGGCAGCATTGGAAGATGTGGTGGTTTTCCACGCGGGCACAAAAAACTCCGAGGGTGCGGTGGTCACCAATGGCGGTCGGGTGTTGGGCGTCAGTGCCCTGGGCGGGGACCTCGCTGAGGCTCGCGCCAAGGCTTATCGGGCCGCCGATGGAATCTTCTTTGACCAGATGCAACGCAGAGGTGACATTGGCGCTCCATGATCCGCCGTTTCCTCTTTCTCGTCATCTTGACGGCCGGGGCCCTTCAGGCGCAAACCCCGTCTCCCAGTCCGACCGCAACGCCTTCTCCTTCGCCGGCTCCCACGCCCACTCCCTCACCGACCCCTCTTCCCCCGCCTTCCACCATGCGGGAACTGATCAATGGACTGGGGGAGGAAGATCTCACCAAGGCTCTGGAAACGTTGCAGTCGAATTTCCTCGATCCGAGCAAGACCGATGAAAAAGCCCAGCAGCGTGCCACTCTGGAGGGGATCGTCCGCCGGCTCGCTCCCGGGGCTTCCATCACCAGTGCAGCCCATCAACAGCAAAGCTCCGAAGCCACGCCGTTTCTCGCCGAAATTCTCGATTCTCATATTGCCTACCTCCGGGTTGGCGCGCTGACGAAAACCAACCTCGATCAGGTCGATGCGGCTCTGAACGGTTACGCCGATCGCAAGATTGACGCCGTGATTCTGGACCTGCGCGGCGTGCCGGAGAGCGCGGATTTTGAAATGGCCGCGGAATTTGCCCGGCGGTTTTCGCCCAAGGGAAAATTGCTCTTCTCGCTGCAAAAGCCCAGTGCCAAACAGGAGCGGATTTTCACCTCGAACCAGGACCCCATCTTCAAGGGGATCCTTATCGTGCTGACCGACTCCGATAATGCCGGGGCCGCCGAGGCGGTCGCCGCGACCCTGCGCCAAAATGCCGAAGCCATGATCATTGGTTCCGACACCACCGGCGAGGCGGTCGAGTTCGCCGAAGTGCCCCTTGGCGGGAATTCGATCCTTCGCGTCGCGGTCGCCCAGGTGGTGCTTCCGGAATCGGGCCCGATTTATCCGAAGGGAGTGAAGCCTGATGTCGCCATCTCGCTGCCCCGCGAAGTCCGCATGCAGATTTTTACCGAGAGCAAGGAAAAGGGCGTGGGCCAGTTCGTCTTCGAGACGGAACGCCGCCGGATGAACGAAGCCTCACTCGTGGCTAATACGAATCCCGAAATCGACTCCGCCCAGAATGCTCAGCGCGACCGCGGAAAGAACAATCAACTTCGTGATACCGTGCTTCAGCGGGCGGTAGATTTGGTCACCGCGATCAGCTTTTATCAGGCGAAGAAGTAGGTCCGGTTTGCACGCCGCGGCCCTAAATTCTCGTGAGACAATTCGAGGGCATTTCCAGAAAAAGTCTGGCCATGCCGGTTCTGGGGTCGGGGGCGCTGCTTGACCGTGCCTTTCCGTGGCAAAAGCGTCACGCCTTTAGCGCGATCTCCGCCTGCGGAACCCGGCCACAACGGCGGCCATTCCCACGAGCATGAGGGAGGACGGTTCCGGCACAGTGGCCACGGCAAAATATCCGGCAAAATTATTCCCGCCCAAGCCGATGGAAATCGTCATGGTCTGCGCGATGTCCGATGAATAATCGAGAAAGAGTTGCTCGCTGCCGCTGACGGTGTTTCCAAAGGTCGTGGAGAAATCGATCGGTATTGTATCGCCAAAGTTCGCCGTGAGAGTTGCGCTGCTGCCTGGATTCGAAGCGCCGAGCCACAAGGTAATCTGCCCCGAGCCGGCGGCAACCGGGATGTAAATGTTCAACGGGCCTGGAGTTGCCGTGGATACATAACGAAACGTTGCGTTCTCCTCGATGGCTGCGGAAGGCGAGGTTCCATTGGAATACGTGAAGTCAGGATAGTTTGCCTCAAAAGAACCGGAACCCGCGCCGACATCGAAACTGATTACCCCATTCAATCTCTCGTTCCCTGTTCCAAGCAGCCAGTCGCCGAAGGCTTCCAAATCGAAGGATTCCCCTTGCCCTGTCCGGTCGATGTTGTCGGGATTGGGTGTGACATTGCTCAGAATTATCGTGCTGGCGTAAGTCTCAGCCGTGAAGAGTGTTACGACGGCCACGACGGCCAGCACCGAAATCCCTCGAGCGAATGTTTTCATTCCTAGCAGGTATTTCCGTGGGACACCCGGACGTCAAGCATTTCGATGTGATCGGTTGCTTAAATCGCCGCCGTTCCGATCGAGTCGATACTCTGCGAGGCGCGGGCACCGGAAGTGCCTGTGCTGGGGCAGGCTCCCTTTTCGCCAAGTAGCTCGTCGACCATCGTTTGAATGAGGGGCTGATGAACGTGGGTCGGATTCGGGTGATCCAGCCACTGCGGGCCTGAAGAGGTCTCCCATTTTAACGGCTCGTTGCCGAAACAACTCAAATCCACCCGGCCGAGTTCGCCGGTGATTTCCAGAAGATCGGTGGAAGTCTCGCTGGCAAAATTCCAATGTCCCGTCCCCGGGATGCCGTCCGGAGTTGTAAAGAAAAGTTCCGTCTGATCCGGCACGTTCAGCCGTTCGCTTTCATTTTTGGAGCAGCCCCTGACGTTTTCCAGTGGGCCAAACACGTGGTCCAACAGGTCGATGAGATGAGAACCCAGATCCCACAACAGGCCTCCGCCCGACAACTCCGGTTGGAGCCGCCACGGCACATTGTCCGGGTCGGTCTGGAGATAGGCGCTGTTGGTGAATTCGTACCGAATGCTCGTGAGTGGTCCCAGGCGTCCTTGTTTCAAAAGCTTTTTGAGCGCGACAAACCGCGGAAGGCACCGTCGGTAATAAGCCACGAAAAGCGGCCGTTGGGCGGCCTCAAAGGCGGCGATCATTTCCAGGCATTCGGCATGGTTTCGAGCCATCGGTTTCTCCACGTAACAAGGCTTGCCTGCCCTCGCCACGGCCAGAGCCAGATCTCGGTGGCTGCCCGGAGGCGTTGCCACATACACCGCATCCACTTCGGGATCCGCGATCAGCGCCTCGGCATCGGCATACCATTTCGGCACCCCGTGACGTTCGGCAAAATCCAGCGCCTTGACCGCATCTCGTCGCATCACCGCCACAAGTTCGCTGTCAGTGGCTTTTTGAAATCCGGGGCCACTTTTGATTTCGCAAACATCTCCGCATCCCAGGATGCCCCAGCGGATGGCCGGTTTGTCCCGCATCTTATTCCACCCGATCCATCCGGATCAGGCCATCTTCATTATCTTCGAGGATGAGGGTGGTTTTGTTGAGGACGCAAATTCGCGACGGCTGGGGGTCCTTGCGGCTGGTGCTGAGCATGCCGGCTTCGATTTTCCAGGGACCGCCAGGTTGGAAGCGGATCTGTTCATCGGAGGTTTTCCAGAGGCCAATCAATCTTTTGCCGAGTTCCTCGTCGGTCAGTCTTTCGCGCTCCGCTTCGAAGATTCCGCCATCCACGGGCCCGGATCCGTCGATGAGCCACTTGCCATCCTTCTTCACCACCCGGACATTCACGGTGTGCAGGCTGGCGGAGTCCCGGCCGGAGAGAAAAACGAAGGCCCGCGGCCCGTCGATCCAAACGCGCCGCACGGCGAAGCCAGAGTCCGGCCAGTCATTGCCCGCAATCACGGCATCGGCACCATACCCGTAGTCTGGATCCTCTTTCAGGGCGTCGCGATAAAGTTTGGCCAGAGCGGCTTTGTATTCGGGAGTCACCCGCGAACTTCGGTTGACCCAGGCTATGGTCTCCTCATAGCCGCCCGCCTCGGGCAATTGTTTGATGTAAGCGTCGTAAAATTTCTGCACCGTCGACGTAATGTCCGCCTGGTCGTCAGCCAGCGCGACGGTGAGCGAAAGAAGCATCAGCGCGAAAACTTTTTTCATCACGGATGATGATGGGGGAGGGGGGAGGCCGCGGCAAGGAGCGTCATGCCGGGTTCCGCCAGATGAGGCGGAGGGAGTCCAGCCGCAGGGGAGCTTCCTTGAGCCGTTCGGCGAGGTCGCGGGCCTGGGTTTCCAGGAGGGTGATCTCCGCGTCACTGACGTGGCCGTTTCCTTTTTGAAGGTCCCGCAACCGCTCCATCTCGCCGCTGAGCAGGGTTTGCATTTTGGAGGTGGCATTCTGCATGGCCGCCGTGGCCCGTTCCGTGGCGTGCTCGCGGCTCTTTTCCAGCATGGCGGGAATGAGTTTGTGTTTGATCCGGCCATTGTCGAGGAGTTGAAGGACGGGGCCGGGCTGTAAATTTCCTGGATTTATCTCTGCTGTGACGTCTGTCCCCTTGGGGTCCACGACCACTCGCAGCGGCGTCGGGGGGAGAAAGCGGTCGGCGTGCAGGGCCGGTGGGGCCACGGGTTCCAGCACATAAATCGTTTCCAGGTAGATGGTCTGTTCCTTGCCACCTGGCCAGAGTCCGAAAGCGCAATTCCCCTGCTCGGAGCCGAGCAGAAGGTCGATGGCGCTGGTCACGATCGGGTGGTCCCAGGTGAGAAAACCAATTTCCTCGCGGTTCAGCGCCTTGGAACGATCCGCGGTGATGGTGAGGCCCTCGGCCGGCAGCTCGGGGAACGCGTCGGTGGTGAGTTCGGCCGGAACGGCCAGAAACGTGCGTGGGGAAAGTTCCTCCACGTGCACGCCGAAATGATCGAACATGCGCAGGACAAAGTCATCAAGCGAGGTGTCCTGATCGTAGGCGGCAATCTGCCCGACGATCTGTCGAGCAGGTTCGAGCCGGCAGGAATTCATTTGCAGAAGCCGGTCCTCGCCCTGTTCCAGTTCTTTTCCGATCTTCGCATGGGCGGTGTGGGTCTCGGCGATGAGTTTGTCGAGGTCGGAGGATTTGCCGTCGAGGATCGCGTGGAGGCGGTGGCCGAATTTCGCGAGAATCTCCCGCCCACCTTCGAGGGATTTTTCAAAGGCGTTGAGCCCTTCCTGATACCACCGTGCCAGGACTTCAAGATGACTGCCGCGGGGCGCAGGCACATGAATGGCGATGGTATCGGTTTGCCCGATGCGATCCAGGCGGCCGATGCGCTGTTCGAGCAGTTCGGGATTCTCCGGCAGATCAAAAAGCACGAGGTGATGGGCGAATTGGAAATTGCGCCCCTCGCTGCCGATCTCGGAACAGAGCAAAATCTGCGCGCCGTCCGGCTCTGAGAACCAGGCGGCGTTGCGATCGCGCTGGAGCAAGGTGAGGTCTTCGTGAAACAGACTCACCTTCATTTTCACCCGGTCGCGGAGGGCGGCGTCGAGGGCCAGGACTTTTTCGCGGGTGCGGCAGATGAGGAGCACCTTGGCCGTGCGTTTCTTTTGCAGAAAGCCGATGAGCCATTCCACCCTCGGATCGCCAGCCAGCGGATAGGAACGCGCCTCGTCAGAATTGTCGGACGCGCGTTCGGTAGCGAGGCGGGGCTCCTCCTCAAGAGTTACGATGTGAACTTTGCGTTTCGGGAAACCTTTGATGGCGGCACGGGTGTTGCGGTACATGACACGGCCCGGACCGTGCTGGTCGAGCAGTTCTTCCAGGAGAGATTCGCGGGCGGAGGCGTCGCCTTTTTTCAACGCGGCGAGGTGTTTTTCCAGCCGCTTGGGATCGGCCTGGCAGAGGCGGCGGAGGATTTTGATCTCGGCGGCCGTCGGCATTTTATCGTCGAGCAGGCGACCGGCAACCTTGGCCGTTTCGCGATATTCCGCCCGGGCCGTCTGGAAGGTGGCGAAATCGCCGTAGCGCTCGGGATCGAGCAACCGTAGGCGCGCGAAGTGGCCTTCGGCACCAAGTTGTTCAGGCGTGGCGGTGAGCAGAATGACGCCAGGCGCGGCGCTGGCGAGCGTTTCGACGATGGTGTATTCCGGACTCGCAGATTTTGGGGTCCACACGAGATGGTGGGCTTCGTCGACAACGATCAGATCCCAACCGGCGGCGGCGGCCTGGGCCCCGCGCGTCGGATTCTGGGCGAGCAGGGGCAGTGGGCAGAGAATCACTTGATCATCGAGAAAGGGATTGGCACCTGGTTCCCCGGCCTCGATGGACGCGCAGCGTTCCTCGTCAAAGATGCTCACGCGCATGGTGAAACGGCGCAGCAACTCCACGAACCACTGATGAACCAAGGGTTCGGGCACCAAGATGAGGATGCGTCCGGCGCGTCCGCTGCGGTGCAGGCGATGCAGCACGAGGCAGGCCTCGATGGTTTTTCCGAGGCCGACTTCATCGGCGAGAAGCACGCGGGGCAGCACGCGACCGGCCACTTCATGCGCGATGTAAAGTTGGTGCGGAATGAGTTCAATGCGCGCACCGATGAGTCCCCGCACGGGCGAATGACGGATCTGGTGACGGCGGCGCAAGGCATCGAGCCGCAACTCGAACGAGGCATTGTCGTCTACCTGTCCGGCGAAAAGGCGTTCCTCGGGTTTGCAAAAACTCAGGGTGTCCGAGAGCTCCGTTTCTGGAGCTTCGCTCCCCGCGCCGCGATAGACGCGAATGCCGTCCCGGGTTTCGACAGATTCCACGACGAGGGTGGAGCCGTCGTGCAGTTTGATCGTGTCCCCGGCCTTAAATTCGACGCGCTTGATCGGCGCGGACCCCGTGGCGTATTGCCGTAGGGTGTTGCTGGCGCGGAAGAGCAGGAAAACCCGGCCGGGGGAGATGTCGACCACGACACCAACGCCAAGTTCCGGCTCGGATTCGCTGATCCAGCGCTGACCTTTTTCCAATTTGCTCATGTCAAGGAATCCAGGCGGGCTGACCCGCCTCAAAGCTGACCGGCTCCTGCGAAAGCGGGTGGACAAATTCCAATCGTAAAGCGTGCAGCCGCATCGGAGGGTCCTTGGGCGATAGCGTCATCGTTTCTCCGATTTTGCCGTCGGGGAGATACGCCGGATCGCCGCAGACGGGCAGGCCAAGCTGCCAGAGGTGAACCCGAATCTGATTGGTGCGGCCGGTGAGAGGACGCGCTTCCAGCACGGTCGTGCCGCCGGGCTTGCGATGGAGAACTCGAAAATTCGTCCGCGCGGGAAGCCCGTTCTCCGGATCCACCGCCCGTGCGCCCAGTTCCCGCGGGCCTGCGCTGACCGGGGCATTGCACGCGAAAGTGTCCTGGTCCGGCTGCCCCTGTACTTCGACGAGATAAACTTTTTTCACCGTGCCATCTGCAAACTGGGGCTGGAGGCGCTTGGCGAAATGTCGCGTGCGGCTGCAGACCACGATCCCGGAGGTGTTGGCATCAAGGCGGTGGGCAGGTCGGGGTTTCATAGGCGCATACACAACGTCGAGCAGATGTTGCAGCGAGTTACGGTTGAAACGCCCACAGGGGTGCATCGGGAGGGGCGCGGGTTTTTCCAGCACGATGATGGCCTCATCCTCGTGGATCACACGCACCGCGGCATTGACGGCAGGCTCGGTCGTCTGTGGTTTTTTATGAAAACACCGTTCACCCGTGCGCAGGGTTTCGGTGGGGGCAAGCACTCGTCCGTCCGCATCGACAAACTCTCCGCGGGCACACCCCTCCTCCCACTGTTCGCGCGGGATGTGCGGGAAGATCCCACAAAGAAAATCGAGGAGCGGCTGGCCGTCATAGGCGGCGGGCACCTTCAACGGGCGGTGGTTTTCGTAGGGCTGCGATCCAGGTAGCGGATCGGATAGTCGCAGAAAGGCGGCATTGCGTTGGGCGAGCACTTCGGCCTCGCGGGCCGCAATCGTCTCATGACAATACCCACACGATACGCCCGGTACGAAGCGCGGATCGACCAGATCCGTGGCGTCGAGCGGCGTCTGACAGGCGAAACATTGCGCCGAGTCGGTTTCTCTCAACGCTGGATCCACGCCCACCCGCTGATCGAAAACAAAACACTCCCCTTCATAATGCGCCCCGCCGCATTCTTCGAAATATTTCAAAATCCCCCCGTCCAGTTGGTAGATGCTGCGAAAGCCCTCGCGTTCCATGAAGGGTCCCGCTTTTTCACAGCGGATGCCTCCCGTGCAAAACATCACGACAGGCTGATCCTTGAGGTCTTCCGGCAGCGTGCGTACGGCGTCGGGGAACTGGCGGAAATGCCCGATGTTCAGCGTGCGCGCCCCACGGAAGGTGCCGAGCTTCACTTCGTAATCGTTGCGGGTGTCGAGCAGCGTGACCGCCCGGCCCTCGTCGAGCCATTGCTTGAGCGTATGCGCCGCCAGCTTTGGCGAAGTGCGGCGCGCCGGGTCGATGCCCTCCACCCCGAATGCGATAATTTCTTTTTTGATGCGCACAATCATGCGAGTGAACGGCTGCTCGGCGCTTTCGCTGTATTTCGGCGCGAGATCGGACAGGCCCTCCACCGCGTGTAGTTCCTCCATCAGGCCCGCAATAGACCCGGCAGCTCCCGCCACGAAAAGATTGATGCCCTCAGTACTGAGCAGAATTGTTCCTCTGAGCCCGCCGGACTTGCAAAAACCGAGCAGGTGATCACGCAGCGGTTTGAGACCGGTGAGCGGGGCAAATTTGTAAGCGGCGATGTTGGTGAACACGTCAGCCGAGAGTTTTAACTGGGTCTCGCGCGCGCCGCAAATTTTTCTGCGCGGTTCCTTGCCAACGCTTTACGCCGACGGGGCCTTCCCTTCATGATCATGCAGTCCATGCATCCTATTCCCCGCATCAAGGCCGCTTTTATTGCGGAAAACCCTGAGATCCTTCAAAGCGTCTGGGGAGACCGGCAGCGCGAACGCCTTGCCGGCCTGGTGGACTTGCCGCTCGAGATCATCACTTCCGAAAACATGGCGGATCACGCGGAATGGCTGGCCGAGACCCGCGTCGTGTTTTCCACGTGGACGATGTTGCGGCCTTCTCCCGAACAGTTCTCGTTCTTGCCAAATCTCCAAGCCGTCTTTTACGCGGCGGGCTCGGTAAAGCCTTTCGCCGAACCGTTCTTCGACCACAACGTGACTGTCGTGAGCGCTTGGGCGGCCAATGCCGTGCCGGTGGCGGAGTTCACGCTTTCGCAGATCCTTTTCAGTCTCAAGCTCGGCTGGCAGCATGTGCGACAGTTCCGCAGAGCTCCTGGCCCCGATGGGTTCAAACGCCTCGATATTCCCGGCGTCTATGGAACAACCGTTGGCATCGTTTCCCTGGGCATGATCGGCCGCAAACTCTGCCAGTTGCTCCAACCTTTTGCCCTGAAAAAACTGGCCTATGACCCTTTCGTGCGGAGTGAGACCCTCCGCGAACTCGGTGCCGCGAGGGCGGAGACTCTGGAGGAAATTTTTTCCCAAAGTGACGTGGTCACCATCCATACCCCCTGGCTGAAAGAAACCGAGGGGATCGTCACGGGCGAACTTCTGGCCGCGATGAAACCCAACGCGACCTTCATCAATACCTCCCGTGGCGCGCTGGTGCGCGAAGACGAATTGATCGAAGTGATGCGGGCCCGGCCCGACCTCACTGCCATTCTCGATGTCACCTGGCCCGAGCCCCCACCCGCTGGTTCGGCTATGTATGAATTGGAAAACATCATCCTCACTCCGCACATCGCAGGTTCCATGGGCACGGAGGTGCTGCGCATGGCCGATCTGATGATCGAGGAGTTTCTTCTCTGGGCCGAAGGACAGCCGCTGCGCTATGCGGTCACACGTGAACTGATGGCGCGCATCGCGTAGCGAAACCGTATGTGATCTGATCGTCCATGCCGGCGGGAAAAACGGGCCGCCATTTTTTCTGCAAGACCTCACGCCCGCCGCGTAGAGAAGGTATGAAGCTAACCTCTCTCTTGGGCACTCCTGGTTTGTGAGGGCGAAAAACGACCAGAAATCCCTCCTGTTTAAGGATCGGGTGGCGGGAGGTTCCGGAACCTACGCCCTGTGGCTGCTCTCGCCCTTTCTGCTGGTGGTGACTGTTGGCGTGCTAATGGTCGGCTTTTTTCAGCATGGCGATTTTTGGCCTGCGCGATGCCTTGGCCGGCTGGACGGAGCGCTCCTGATTGCGACCGGATTCCTACAGCGTGAATTTCACCGTCACGATTTCAAAGGGCTTCATGTCCACTTTCACTTCGCCGTCCTTCAGAGGGAGGGCTTTTTGCTCCTCCTCCATCATCGTGGCGAGGGACGCTTTGCGCACCGGCAGGGTGGTGGAAAGGGTCACGCTGCCGCGGGCTCCGGTGGATTCGTAAAAACGCACAATGATCGCGCCGCCGTCTTCCGCGACCTTGATCGCCTCGATCACCCCGCGATCCAGATGGAAAAACGAGTGGGAGGCGGGGAGGGGGCCGGCGGCGGGTTTCGTCTCGCGGGCGAGGAGGGGGACGTTGAGGGCGTAAGCTTCCTCGATCACCCCGGCCTGACGGAGATCTCCAACATGCGGAAGGAGGGCGTAAGTAAATTTTTGGTGTCCACGGTCCGCCAGCGGATCGGGCGAAATTGGGGCGCGGAGTAGACTGAGGCGCATGACGTTGCCCTGAATGTCGTAGCCGTATTTGCAGTCGTTGAGCAGGGCCACGCCGTAACCGGTCTCGGAGAGGTCGGCCCATTTTTGGCCGCACACTTCAAAACGCGCGAGGTCCCAACTGGTGTTGGTGTGGGTCGGGCGTTCGAGGTGGCCATATTGGATTTCGTAGGTGGCGCGCGGTGAGTGGATATCCACCGGGAAGGCGACCTTCAGCATTTTCTGGCTTTCCTGCCAGTTGACCTCGGTGGAGAAATCGATGCGGGCCGAGCCGGCGCGCAGGATGATGTCCTGTTCGAGCAGCGATTTGCCGAACGAACGGCGGACGCGCACGATGGCGCGCAAGGGGCCGCTTTCGATCAGCTCCAGCGTGTTGATCCCGTCGAGGATTACGGATTTTTCCTTGTAGAAAACATCCACGTCCCACGCGTCCCAGCAATTCGGGATGTCCTCGTGCAGATGCAGGACGTTGCCGGGAGCGCTGAGGGTTTCGCGTTTCGCGCGCAGATCATAGACGCTCGTCAGGTGGCCTTTGGCATTGATTTTCACGCGGACGACGCCGTTTTCGAGGGTGATCCCTTGTTTGGTCGAGCTGGCGGTGACCGGGTTTTCCGCGGTGTGGAGAAAGGCGTCCTTGGCATCCACGACCGTATAACCACAGGGTGGCACATCGACGCTGGCGGCGGTGCCATTGGGGAGGGAAATGATCTCGCGGCGGCGGCAGCCCAGGGTGTTGGTGACAAGAATCGGGTGGAGAAATTCGTGGGTGTCCACGAGCGACTCCAGGGATCCGAGAGCGGAGTCGCGGACGGATTCTCCGAGGACGCGCACCGTCTCGTAATCGCGATCGCTGTCCTGATAGACCCAATGGATCGAGGACCCTGGAATGATGTCGTGGAATTGATTGAGGAGGACAAGTTTCCAGGCGCGGTCGAGGGCGGCCCGGTGGGTGTTGGCTCCTTTTTCGCCGAGGCCGGTCACATCGTAAACGGCGCGCTCGGGATCGGCGGCGGATTCCGTGCGTTTGGGCGCAAGGGCGAGGCTGACGGCGTCGAAGAACTCGGCGTCGTGCAGAAGAAATTCCGATTTGCGATTGCCCCGTTTGTTGCGGGCCTGGCTGGTGTAGGTGCCGCGGTGAAGTTCGAGATAAAGTTCGCCAACCCAGACGGGCAGGTCGCGGGCGTCGGCCTCGGCTTTTTCGAAAAAGGTCAGGGCTTTTTCGAGTTCCACCTTGGGCATGCCTTCGAAGTCGCCCAGGCGCTTTGCTTTTTCCAGCATTTCGATGGTCGGGCCTCCGCCACCGTCGCCGAATCCATAGACCAAGAGTGAACGTGAGGCGCGGTCGTGTTCTTTGAAGTTCTTGACGTTGAAGGCCAGCTCCGACGGAGCGATCACGGAGTTGTAGGTATCCGCCGGCGGGAAATGGGTAAAGATCCTGGTGCCGTCAATGCCTTCCCAGAGGAAGGTGTGGTGGGGAAATTTATTGAACTGGCTCCAGGAAATCTTCTGCGTGAGAAAATACTCCACGCCGGATTTTTTCATGATCTGTGGGAGCGAGGCGGCGTAGCCGAACACATCGGGAATCCAGACGTCCTTGGTGTCGTAGCCTAGCTCCTGGGCGAAGTAGCGTTTCCCGTGCAGAATCTGACGGACCAGCGACTCGCCGGACGCGAGGTTGCAATCGGTCTCGATCCACATGGACCCCACCGGTTCCCACTGGCCGCGGCGCACGGCTTTTTTGATCCGGTCCCAGATGTCGGGGTAATAGGCCTTCATCCAGGCATACTGCTGCGCCTGCGAGCAGACGAAGACGTAGTCGGGATATTTATCCATGTAGTCCAGTGCCGTGGAGAAAGTCCGGGCACATTTCCGGATGGTCTCACGCAGCGGCCAGAGCCAGGCGGTGTCGATATGGGCGTGTCCGACGGCAGAGAGGGTGTGGGACGTGTCGCCATTGTGGCGGCGCATCACTTCGCGCAGGGCCATGCGAGCCGGCTTGATCGTGGAGGGGTCGGATTCGGTGAAACGATTCAGGGACTCGTTGAGCGCCGCCCGAAGTTCGCCCCGGCGCTGGGAATCCTCGGGGAGGACGTCCATCACCTCGGACGCGAGTTTGAAGTCGTGGTAAAAGTCAAAAGCCTCGCGATTCACGCAGGCGAGTTCCGCCTGTTCGAGGCGGAAAAGGGGGGTGCCGCCAAAGTCGGGCAAGTTGAGCCCCTGGGTTTCCCCGGCTTCGTTTGTTCCGCCATTGGCCGCGGCTTCGACGAAGAATTCAAACTTTTCGCCGCCCTTCGCTTTCAGGGAGATTGCCACCTCACGTCGGTTCGCGTTGATGGCGCGCGCGGGTTTGCCATCCTGGTAGATCATGCCCTCGGCCGTGAAACCTTCGCGTCCGATATTGGTGAGCCGGATGCGGGCCACGACTTCGCGGCCTTTCCACTCGCGGGGGACCTCGCCGCGAAAACGAAACCACGAGGTGTCCCAAAGCGCCCCCCACATTGAGCCGACTTGAAACGGGACATATTTCGCCTTGAAAGCTTTCTCTGCCTGAACGGGTTCGCCTCCGACATTCCAGATGGCAACCTCCACGGGAGAAACGGGGGTATAAATGAGGGCTTCGATGCGCCGAACGGCCTGGCGGATGCGGCCTTCGGTTTGGACGGGATGTTTCAACATGTCGGAGAACTTCCGAAATTAGGCGACGCGGGCCGCCTGTCGAGACGGTTTCTTGGCCAATAAAGGGGAAAATGTTGCCGAATTCCGGCCCCGACCGCAATTCGGCTCCGCGGGCGTGTCTCCAGATTTCCCGGTGGACTTTTCAGCGGTTCGGCGATTGATTAACCCTTCCGCAAATTTTCATGTTTAACTGGATTATCAAGAGCATCGTCGGCAGCAAGAACCAACGCGAGCTGCGCCGCATCCAGCCAATTGTCCGCCAGATCAACGAGATCGGGCAGAATCTGGCTTCCCTTTCGGATGACGATCTGCGTGCGAAAACCGCCGCCTGGAAGGAGGAACTCTCCCCCATCACGGACAACGACAAGCTCGCGGCCCGGCTCGATGAGATCCTGCCGGAGGCCTTTGCGGTCGTCAAAGATGCCGCCCGGCGTCTGACCGAGCGCAAGCACACCTTCACGGTTTGCGACCAACCTATGACCTGGGCAATGGTCCATTTTGACGTGCAGCTCATCGGCGGCATGATCCTCCACCGGGGACGGATCGCGGAAATGGCCACCGGCGAAGGCAAAACTCTCGTCGCCACCGCCCCTGTCTATCTCAATGCCCTTTCCGGCCGCGGAGTTCACGTGGTGACGGTGAACGATTATCTGGCCCGGCGCGACGCCGAGTGGATGGGGCAGCTTTATCAATTCCTCGGCCTCACGGTCGGCATTATCCAGCACGATCAACACCCGGAATTGCGCCGCGCGCAGTACCAATGTGACATCAGCTACGGCACGAACAGCGAGTTTGGCTTCGATTACCTGCGCGACAACGGCATGGCGACCAGTCGTGACCAGCAGGTGCAGCGCGGACACTTTTTCGCGATCGTTGATGAAGTGGATTCCATCCTGATTGACGAAGCCCGCACACCGCTGATCATCAGTGGCCCCTCCACCGTTTCGACCCATCAGTTCGACCGGTTTAAGCCCCTCGTCGATCAGCTTGTGCGCAAGCAGACCATGCTCTGCAACCGTCTTGGCACCGAGGCGAAGGAACTCCTCGATGCGGGGAAAAAAGACGAGGCCGGCCGCACGCTCTTTAAGTTGAAGCTTGGCCAACCCCGCAGCAAAGCCCTTCTCCGCGCGATGGAGGATCCCGAGCTGCGCAAGCTCATCGAGAAGGCGGAACTGGAATTTTACAAGGACACCGAGGGCAAGGCCCGTTTGGTGGACCTCAAGGAAGAGCTGCTCTTCACCATTGAGGAACGCCAGCACGACGCCGATCTCACCCAGCAGGGTCGCGATTATCTCAACCCCGATGACCCCGACGCGTTTGTCCTGCCTGATCTGCTCACTGAGTATGCAGACATTGAAAATGACAAAGCCCTGACCGACGCGCAGAAGGCGGAGAAAAAGGCCCTTCGCCAGCAGCAATCGGACTCGCAAGCCGAGCGCATCCACAACATTTCCCAACTCCTCAAGGCCTACTGCCTTTACGAGAAGGACGTCGAATACGTCGTCGAGGAAAACAAAGTCATCATCGTCGATACTTTCACCGGCCGCAAAATGCCGGGCCGCCGCTGGAGCGATGGACTCCACCAAGCCGTCGAGGCCAAGGAAGGCGTGCAGATCGACCGCGAGACCCAGACCCTCGCCACCATCACCATTCAGAATTATTTCCGCCTCTACCACAAACTCGGCGGCATGACGGGCACGGCCGAAACCGAGGCCAACGAATTCCACGACATCTACAATCTCGACGTGAACGTGATCCCGTCGAACCGCGTGATCAAGCGCATCGACGAGAACGACCGCATTTACAAAACGCGCCGCGAAAAATACAACGCCGTTGTCGAAGGCATCAAAGGCGCGCATGCCAAGGGCCAGCCTGTTCTGGTCGGTACCGCCAGCGTCGAAGCCTCCGAACTCGTCTCCCGCATGCTCAAGCGCGAGAAAATCGTTCACACGGTTCTCAACGCGAAATACCACATGCAGGAGGCCGAGATCGTGCAGCGCGCCGGCCTCAAGGGCGCGGTGACCATTTCGACCAACATGGCCGGCCGCGGCACCGACATCAAACTCGGCGAAGGTGTCGTTGAACTCGGCGGTCTTTATGTGATGGGAACGGAACGTCACTCCTCGCGCCGCATCGACCGACAGCTCCGCGGACGCTGCGCCCGCCAGGGCGATCCCGGCATGTCCCGGTTTTACGTCAGCTTCGAAGACGAACTGATGCGCAATTTCGGCGCGGCCGACCGCATGACGAAAATCATGGAAACCTTCGGCCTCAAGGAGGGCGAGGAACTGGAACATCCCTGGCTGAACAAAAGCGTGGAAACTGCCCAGAAGCGCGTCGAGCAGCGCGACTACATGGTCCGCCGCCGCACGCTGGAGTTTGACGACGTGATGAATCAGCAGCGCGAAGTCGTGTATGGCTACCGCCAGGAAGTGATGGATTCGGAAGATCCACGCACGCTGATCAATGAGGTGATTGACGAGATGGTTCCGAAGAAGGTCGCGGAATTTCTTCAGACCGAACACGGTGAGGAACCGGATCGCACGGGTCTGCTGCAGTGGATCAACACCACCTTCCCTCTTGGTCTTTCCGAGCAAAAAGCCGAATTGGAGACCCGAGATGTGGAGGGGAACAGTCAGTGGCTCGTGGGTGTCATTCGCGATGCGTACGCGAAGAAGGCGGCCATGGAACACGCCGAGGCCCTGCGCGGCCTGGAGCGTTACGTTATCCTCAACGCCGTGGATCGCCTCTGGCAGGAACACCTTTACGCGATGGACGGCCTGCGCGAAGCGGTTTATCTCCGCGCCTTTGCCCAGAAGGATCCGCTTGTCGAATACAAGAACGAAGCCTTCGCCATGTTCAGCGAGCTGATGGACACCATCAAGTTCGAGGTTCTCAACAACCTTTTCCGCAGCACGACGAATCTGCAGGCGTTTGAAAACCTGCTGCGCAGCCTGCCGCAGAACCTGATCCAGGGAGAATCTCCGGTACCTTCGCGTCCCGCGGCGGCGGCTCCTGCCGAGGAGTCCATGGTCGCCCCGGCACCGCCGGTTTCCCGGATTGAACAGTCCCTCAAGCGTGAACTTCCCAAGGCCGGCCGCAACGACCCGTGTCCCTGCGGCAGCGGGAAAAAGTTCAAGAGCTGTTGCGGACGGATTTTGTAGCACTCTCCTTGAAGCCCTTTCGCAATCTGGCCGAGACCCACACTCCGGATGGGTCGCGTTTTTCCCTGCATGAGCACGACGGCGAGTATTTTTTGAAGCTCAACGGCCGCCAGCTCATGGGCTCGAATTCGACCGTGTCGGAACTCCTGCTGGCCGATGTGGCCTGTCCTCCAGGGCCTCGCCGGGAGAAATCGCGTGTGTTGATCGGTGGGCTGGGCCTGGGCTTCAGCCTGCGACGGGTGCTGGAGCTGACCGGCCCCAAGGCGACGGCGGAGGTGGCGGAATTGCTGCCCGAAGTGGTGGCCTGGAATCGGGAATTTCTGGGGGGACTGAATGGGCGTCTGCTGGATGATCCGCGGGTGGAAATCTACACCGGCGATGTGTTTGACTGCATTAAAAAGGGCCCGGCACGTTACGACGCGATTTTGCTCGACGTCGATAACGGGCCGACCTCGCTGGTGCAACGGCAGAATGCGCGCATCTATCAGCGGGAGGGAATTTCCCTGATCTGGCGTTCGCTCAAGCCGGGCGGGCGCGTCGCCTTCTGGTCGGCGGAACGGGAACCGGCTTTTCCTGTGAGTTTGCGGAGGGGGGGTTTCGCGGTGGAGGAAGTTCCCTGCAAGGCCCACGAGCGCGCCAAACGGGAGGCTCACCGCATTTACGTGGGCGTGCGGCAGGAGGGGTGAATCGCGCCTTGGTTTCGGCGGGATCCTTGGGGTAGGGTTTCGCCGTGTCCGACAGCGTTCCTGATCCCAACGGAGATTCCCCCGATGAGGGCGAGCCGGACGCGTCCTCATCCCGGCGGCCGGCGAAACTGCCCACCGAGCGCACACACGGGATGTTCGGCAAACCGCCCCAGCCGGAATTTATCGACGAGTTGGGGGGAGATGTTGCGGGCCCGCTCTTCGGCGACAAACGTTATGAGGGCTTCCGGAAACAGATGGCCTTCGCGGGAGCGGCTTTCCTCATTCTGGCCGTTGGGCTGACCCTTCTTTTCTGGCCAAGGGAGGTTCCGGTGATGGCAGAACTGCCCCCACCCGCTCCGCTTCCCACGCCAACACCTCCACCTCCCCTCACGGCCGAGCGGATCCGTCAGGCGCAACTGGAAGAGCGCCGGTGGCAACTTCAGCGGGCGGTCGGGGAAAGGAACTGGCCGGAAATTGAACCTCGGGCGCAGCAGGTTCTGGAAATGGAGCCCGGGGATGGCGAGGCCTGGCACGCCATTGGCTGGGTGCAGGAGAAAAACGGGGACGCGGTCGCGGCGGCTGAATCCTACGGCAAAGCCATCACCGCCGGTTTTCTGCCCGCCCATTCCCATCTGAAACGGGCCGCCATGTATCGGCGTTTGGGGAAATATGCCGAGGCCATCCGCGACCTTGAAGAGTCCGCCCGGCTGGATCCCGAGAGCACGATCTCGCCGAATCTTCTCCTGATTTGTCAGATTCAGGCCGGCCAGCCAGACTCTGCGCGATCCGCCGTAGCCGGTTTTGAGCAAGCCGGCCTCGTGGCCAATGCGGATCGCTATTTGCTGGGTAAGGCGGCCGTGTTGCTGCACCAGGGTGATTTCCCGAAAGCCGCGCAGGCTCTCGCGGACTTTCAGTCCCGCGTGCCCGCGCCGCTCTTTGCTGTGCTCGCCCAGGACCGCTTTTTCGATCCCTACCGAAGCAACCCGACGGTTCAGCAGTTTTTGGTCATTCCCTGACCGCCTGGAGCGACCGTTCTGCAACTGGTTGGCAATTTTTCCTTGAAAATTTTCCCCGCTCCGCAAGGTTACGCACGGGATGAAAGCAACAGGTTGTGCAAAAAGATGGGTTTTGCTGGGGTTAATCGCCACCGCGCTGGTGACTTGTCCTTGTTCGTTGCTGGCGACCATTCTTTACCAGGCGAACGACGTGACCTGGCAGGGTGGGGGAGCCATTCCCTCCGTGACGTTGAGTCAGCCCATGACCAAGACGGACACGTATTACATCCAATACACCGTCGAACTCACCAGCAGCGTTCCACCTTGGACCGGTCCGCCGCAGGATCCCAATAATCGCAACGCCAGTTACCCCAATGTCGCCTTGGCCAATGCCACCAATGGTGGAGCATCGTTTCTCTTTTATTTGGGAGGAGGATACAACAGCGACTATCTTTTCACCTCAGGGTTCTCCACTTCGACCTGGAATTCCAATCAGTTCGCGGCGAGTGATGCTCTCCCCGCTTTGACGAGAGTGAGCACCGGATTGGTTGCTCAATACAGCACGGTGGAGTACGGGGTCGTCAAATATCAGGTCGATATCACTCTCAACATGGGGGCGGGCACCTATGACTATGGCGTGTCCAAACTCAACGGCTCCGGAACGGTGCTGGAGTCGGTGACCCTTTCCGGACTTCAAATTGATAAGGGGAATTATTGGAATAATAACAGCTCCTTCTCCACGCTGAATTTCCAAAGCAGCACGAGTCAGATGACAGCGCATTTTGACAGTATCGTGGTCTCCACCACGCCGATTCCGGAGCCGGGGACATTTGTCCTCGCGGGTTTGGGCATATCTCTTGTTTGCGTGGCCCGTCGGCGTAGACAAGGTTGATGTCTTTCGGTCGGTGGCTTCTAGGAATCGCCCTGCTGGCGATCTTGGGAGCCATTTATTGGCCGGTTTTTCAGGCGGGTTTCTGTCCATGGGATGACCGGCTTTATACGGCGGACAATCCGTTCGTGCGGGACGGACTGACCATTTCGGGAGTCTGGCGGGCGTTTACGTCCCCTTGGGAAAACAACTGGAGTCCGATCTTCTGGATTTCCCTGGCGGCGCAGGTTTCGCTGGGTGGGGGAGTGCACCCCTGGATTTTCCACGCGACGAGTGTGGTGCTTGGCGTGGTCAATGCCGGATTGCTCTGGCTGTGTCTGCGGAAGTTCGGGGTTTCCGGCGGTGCGGCCCTGGCGGCGACGGCGCTCTTTTGTTTACACCCCCTCCGGGTGGAGGCGGTGGCGTGGATCTCGGCGCAAAAGCATCTTCTGGCGGCGGCCTGGCTCCTCGTTTCCCTCATCCTGTATCGGGAATGCCGGACGCGCGATTCCTGGAATTTGCGGATGGCCAGTCTGGGGGCGTTTGCGCTGAGCCTGATGTGCTCCCAAATCGGCGTTGGGCTGCCGGTATTCCTCTTCTTGTGGGAAGCCTGCGGCTCTGGGTGGAACTCCAAGGGCTGGATGCTGGGGGCGAAACGATCCGCTCTCTATCTTTTCCTCGCCCTGGGCGCGGCGGTGACCACGCTTTGGGTGAATTGGAATCCGGCGGCCCAGGCGGTGCCCTGGTTCGATCACCCCCTGCCGCATCGCGTGTTGCAGGCATTGGCGGCCGTGGGTTGGCAGGCCGTGGCTTTTCTCTGGCCCTGGCATCTGGCGGTCTTTTATCCCTGGCCGGCACGGACGATTTTGTGGTATGCGGCAATTGGGGGAATTCTCCTTTTGCTCGCGGTCACTGTTTTTTGGAAATGCCGGGAACGGAGAGATCTGGTGGTTCCGGGCGTCGCGGGTTTTTTAGCGTGTTTTCTTCCGGTTTCCGGGCTGTTGGCGCTTCCCATCACGTTCACCGCGGACCGCCTGAGTTACGTGCCCTCGCTGTTTTTCGCCTTCGCCCTGGGTGCCGCGCTGGACGGGGGTCTCCGCCGGGGACTCCGTTTTCCGCTGTACCTCTGCGGTGCTTGGGCGGTGGCTCTGGCGCCGCTGACGTTCCGGCAGGCCGCCTTTTGGAAAACTGAGAGATCCATCGTGGCGCGGACGCTAGCAGAATATCCCGAGAGTATTCCCGCGCAGATTAACGATGCCACGCTCGATGGGATGGAGGGACGCACGGAGCAGGCTCTGGAGCGGTTCCGGAAAATCCGCGCCAGCGAGCCCCTTCATGAGGTGGTGTGGGCCAATGAAATCGCTCTTCTCCACAAAATGGGCCGCGCGAACGAAGCCACCGCAGTCGGAGAAGACGCCGTGCGAGCCATCCCGAAGTCCGTCCCCCTCCGCTACCAACTCGGTCTGGATCTGGCGGCGGCGGGGCGATTTCCGGAAGCGCTCGTCCATTTTCGGAAAGTGCGGGAATGGAGGCCCGATAGCGTTCAGCCGGCTTTCCAATGTGCCCGCGTGCTCACCGCCATGGGAGAGGTCAAGGAGGCACTCTCACTCCTGAAGGTCCTGGAACTCTCGCTGGGAAACGATCCGTTTTATTGGGACGTCCGCGCGGAAGCCCACGACAAAAATGGGGACTGGGAAAGTGTCCGGCGTGCCAGGACTGCCGCGGAAATTTTACGGTCGCAGCGTTCCGGTGACCGGTGACAAAGGCAGGACGTGACGTAGGAAATTCCCCGTTTGGCACCGGGAAAATCTTCTCTATTCTCCGCGTCGTGGCATCACAGTGTCATGCTCCACGTCGTCCTCGTTGAACCCGAGATTCCACCCAACACGGGAAACATCGCCCGCCTCTGCCTCGCCGCCGGGGCGCGGTTGCATCTGGTCGAGCCCCTGGGGTTTTCTCTGGACGAAAAAGCCCTCAAGCGCGCGGGCATGGATTATTGGGACAAATGCGACGTTCACACCTGGCCCTCTTTCCGCGCGCTGCGCGAGGCGGCGGGCGATGCGCGGTTTTTCTTTCTCACCACCAAAACCGCACGCGCGTATTGGGATGCTCAGTTTCAGGATGGCGACCACCTGGTCTTCGGACGGGAAACGCGCGGGCTGCCGGAGAGTCTGTTGACCGCCAACGCGAAGGCCTGTCTCACCATCCCCCAGCAACCGGAGGCCCGCAGCCTCAATCTGGCGACGGCGGCGGGCATTGTGCTTTACGAAGCCGTACGACAGCTTGCCCTCCGATGAACACGATCGAACTTCGCGGCCTCACCAAGGTCTTCCGCACCTACCGCAAGGAGAAAGGTATTGCGGGTGCGGTGAAGGGGCTCTTTCATCGGGAATATTCCGAGACCCGCGCAGTCGATGGGGTGAGTTTTTCCATTAGGGAGGGCGAGTTTGTGGGATTCCTTGGTCCCAATGGCGCGGGCAAAACCACCACGCTTAAGATGCTGGCCGGACTGCTGCATCCCACCGGCGGCGAGGCCTCCGTCCTCGGATTCACGCCGTGGGAGCGTAAGGACGGCATGAAGCGACAGATCAGCCTGCTGATGGGGCAGAAAAACGCCCTCTGGTGGGACCTTCCCGCGCGCGAGTCGCTCGAGCTCAATCGGGCCATCTACGAAATTCCCCGCGCGGATTTTGACCGCAGTGTCAGCGAACTCACCGAGATGCTCGATGTACGTCCGCAGCTTGATGTGATGGTGCGCGAACTCAGCCTCGGCCAGCGCATGAAAATGGAACTCATCGCGGCGCTCCTGCACCGGCCCAAAGTCCTTTTCCTCGACGAACCCACTATCGGGCTCGATGTGGTGAGCCAGAAAACCGTGCGCGAATTTCTCAAGGAGCACAACGTCCGTGCCAAAACGACCATCCTCCTGACCAGTCATTACATGCAGGACATTGAGGAATTGTGCGAGCGGGTTGTCCTGATTGATCACGGTAAATTGATGTTCGACGGTCCGCTCGCCCAAATCGTGCAAGACTTTGCTGCGAACAAAATTGTTGAAGCCAAGTTTTCCACGGCTGTCATCGCCGATTTTGGTGCCTTGGGCAACGTGCTCGAACAGACGCCTCACTCCATCAGGATCGAAGCGCCCCGGGCTGGCGTGGCGAACGTCTGCCGAGCCCTCCTCGACCGCGCCCCGGTCGCCGACCTCACCATCACCGAGCCACCCATCGAGGACGCCATCCGTCAGTTTTTCGGCGGAAAAGGCTAACCCCCACCCCGTGCCCAAGCAGGTTTTTCCGAGAACTTCCTTGTTACAATAAATGTCCCACCTGGGACATTTATTGTAACAAACGGAACGACGCGGGGGATGGCTTGGTGGGCTTGGGTTCTTGTTCGGCAGCAACTTGTCACTTGTCACTCGCGGGGGGTGGCTTCAGAAATGAGGGGTGTCTGGTGTTTATTATTTGGGTCCGGAGGGAACGTTTTCGCACATTCTGGCGCGCAAGCGTTTCGGGAAGCGTGCGGAACTTTTGGCGAGTCCGACGATTGAGGGGATTTTCGACGGGGTGGCGGCGGAGGCCGGTTCCATCGGACTGGTGCCGGTGGAGAATTCGAGTGGTGGGACGGTTTATGATTCGGTGGACATGCTGATCCGGAACGCCGGGCGGGTTTTTCTGCACGAGGAACTTTCCCTCGATGTACGGATTGCGCTCCTGGCCCGGGAGGAGGGGCAGATTCGCATGGTTTATTCGCACTTTGTGCAGTTAAAGCATCATGGAGACTGGCTGAAGGCGCGGTATCCGCTGGCGAAGCTGAAGCCGGTGGTGAGCACGGCTGTGGCGGCGCAGCAGGCGGCCGCGGGGAAAGGGGCGGCAGCGCTGGCTTCTCCTGGAGCGGCGGAGTTTTATGGTCTGAAAGTCATCGAACGGCCCGCGGTGGCGAAGGAAGTGAACGTGACCCACTTTTACGTGATTTCCGCGCAGCCGCCGACCGCGGTTCCTGCCGTGCCCTCCCGCACCGCGCTGGTCGCGGCTCTGCCGAACGTGTGCGGAAGCCTGCACCAATTTCTCGGGCCCTTCGCCCGCCAGAAGGTGAGCCTCACCCGGATTGTGTCTCGTCCGGTGCCTGGCCAGCCGCAGACTTATGTCTTTTTTGTGGAAATCGAGGGGGGACCGGAGGCGGTTCCGGTGGCCCGGGCGCTCAAGCGCGCCGGGGCGCTAGCGGTGACTCTGACGAGCCTCGGGACCTTTCCCGTGGGCGCACGTTTTAAATCGTAGGTTGCAAAGCGCGGTGGGTTTTGCAATGTGACGGCCATGAAGCGTCTCGTTGCTTTTCTTCTCATCCTGCCTGCCGTCCTTTTCGCGCAGGAAACCATCACCATTCGCAAAGGCGACACCACCAGCGTGGCGCTGAAGACCCTCGGAGGCGCTGAGGGTGCAGCGGCCACCAAGGTGCTGCAGAACGACCTCGATCTCTCGGGATGGTTCAGCATTACGCCGCCGGAACGCGCCACCTACCTCATTGGTGGTTCCGCTTCCGGTGGGTCGTTGGAAGGTCAGGTGACCGATCCCCGCGGCGGAGTCGTGCTGCGCAAAACGTATTCCGGCGGCCTGCGGGCGGCGGCGCATAAATTTGCCGACGACATCGTTGCGACTGTCACTGGCCAGAAAGGCATTGCGAATACGAAGATCGCTTTTGTGTCCACCCGGACGGGGCGGAAGGAAATTTATACGGCGGACTACGACGGCGCGAATTTGAAGCAGATCACGAGCGACGGATCGATCAGTGTTGCGCCAGCCCTCTCTCCCGATGGCAGCAAGCTAGCCTACACCGGCTACCAGAGCGGTTACGCGGATATTTATTTCGTGGACCTTGCTTCCGGCGCTCGCAACCGGATTGTGAAATTTCCCGGCACGAACTCAGGCGCGAGTTTTTCTCCTGATGGCGGACGCATCGCCTGCTCGTTGAGCAAGGACGGCAATCCCGAGCTTTATGTCATGGGGGCCAATGGCGGCGGGGCGCGGCGGCTGACCAAAACCAAGGGCGTGGAGTCCTCGCCCACCTGGTCGCCGGATGGCTCACAGATCATTTATTCTTCGGACGACCGGGGTGGTCCGCAGTTGTATAAGATCAGCGCGGGCGGCGGCAGCGGAGAACCGATTTCCACGGGCTACGCCTACTGCACGGAGCCCAGTTGGTCGCCGGATGGCAAAAAACTCGCCTTCACGGCCCGCTCGGGAGGGTTCTCCATTGCGGTGAAAGACTTGCGTTCGGGCGCGACAAACTCGCTTGCCAGCGGAGAAGACCCCGTGTTTGGCGCCAATTCCCGGCACGTTATTTTCAGCTCGGGATCGAGCCTTGTGTTGCTCGATACACAGAATGGTCGTCAGATTCCGGTGGTGACAGGCCTCGGCAAAGTGAGCGAACCGACATGGTCGCGTTGATGCAGATTGATTATTTCGCGGTAAGACCCTAAACCATATCCCGATGAAAAAGCTGTTGACCCTTGGCCTCGCGATCTTCGTGATTGCGGCCTTTGATTCCTGCAAAAAGAAAGAAGGCGACCAATTTGCCGGCGTTGATGGCGACTACGTGTCCGGCACGCCGCTGCCCGACCGGATTGACGGTGCGAATTTTTTCGGAGGCAACGTGGTTCGCGGCCAGTTTTCTCCGGTGTATTTTGGGTATGACAGCATTACGGTTTCCGATTCCGAATTGATGAAGCTGGAGCAGGTGGCTTCTGCGGTGAAGTCCTCGCGCAAGACCCTGATTATTGCAGGGTTCACCGACGACCGTGGCACCGAGGAATACAACCGCGGTCTGGGCGAAAAACGCGCGCAGGCAGTGCGTGATGCCTTGATTTCGATGGGCTTGAGCGGCGGAAATATCCAGACCGTGAGTTTTGGCGAAGAAATGCCGGCCGATCCCGGCAGTGGCGATGCTGCTTACGCCATGAATCGCCGTGCGGAATTCGGCGTGGTGAAATAACGCGCGGTGCGCGTTCCCTTGCTGGATTTGTCGCGCGAAGATGCGCGGGTTCGGGAAGCCGTTGATGCGCGGGTGCGGGAGGTTTTTGACTCCCGACAATTCATCCTCGGCCGGACGGTGGACGATTTTGAAAAGGCCTTCTGTGAGGTCACCGGCTGCGCTCACGCGGTCGGCATGTCGTCCGGCACGGATGCCCAGCTTGCCATTCTCATGGCCCTCGGTATCGGCCCCGGCGATGCCGTGATCACGACGCCCTATTCGTTCTTTGCCACAGCGGGTTGTCTGCACCGGGTGGGGGCTGAGCCGGTGTTTGTGGACATCCGTCCGGATACGCTGCACCTCGATCCGGTCAAGGTTGCGGAATATCTCGCCGGGCGCTGCACGCACAATGCAGATGGCGTACTCGTCACGCCGCGCGGCAATCGCGTGCGCGCGGTGATTCCGGTGCATCTTTTCGGAGCGTGCTGTGACATGGATGCGCTCAGAGAAGTGGTGGCACCTTACGGATTATCGCTGATCGAAGACGCGGCACAGGCCATCGGATCCTGGTATCCCTCCCGAAAGGGAGCGGCGCACGCGGGTTCTTTTGGCGAGGCATCGTACTACAGTTTTTTCCCGACCAAAAATCTTGGCGCGGCCGGTGACGCGGGCATGGCGGTGTGCGCCAGCGCCGAACTCGCGGAAAAGTTTCGCTTGATTCGCAATCACGGGATGGAGCAGCGCTATTTTCACCGCATGGTCGGAGGAAATTTCCGTCTCGATGCCGTGCAGGCGGCCGTATTGCACGCCAAGTTGCCCTTTGTGGACGGCTGGAATGCGGCCCGTCGCGCGAATGCGGCGCTCTATCGCGAGGCTCTGGGGTCTCTGGAAAATGTGCAGCTTCCCGAGGAACCCTGGAAAGAAAGCGGACTTGAGGGACACCATACATACCATCAATACGTCCTGCGTGCTGAGCGGCGTGACGGATTGCTGGCACATCTTGCCACCGCCGGAATCGGACAAGCCGTCTATTATCCGGTCGCCCTGCATCGGCAGGAGTGTTTTGCTTACCTCGGCATTGCCGAGGGAGAGTGTCCTGAGTCGGAGCGCGCCGCCCGCGAGACGGTCGCTCTGCCGATCTTTCCCGGTCTGCGGGAGGACGAAATCGCCGCGGTGGCCGCGGCGATCACGTCGTTCTACAAAGCCTGATCAGGGATGCTTGGGGCGGCGTCCGTGGCCGAATTCCCCACCCATGGCCATGTGTCCGCCTGCTTCATCCGGGAGCATGACTTTGTGTTCGGCCATGAGTTTTTGCAACTGGCCGGTGGTGTCGATCATCCAGACTTTGCGGGGTCCCGCCGCCATGAGCATTCCTTTGAGAGAGTCGGAGTCGAAACGTCCCTCGAAGTCCGTGCCATACTTTTTGGCGAACGAGGCGGCTTCTGCCGTGGGCACGGCCACCAGGATGTCACCGCCGGGCTTGCGGTCGACGCGGTCCATGGTCATGGCGTGAAAAAAGGTCACCTCGGCGATGGGACTCTTCCAGCGTGCCGGCTTCACCATCGCGACGTCGAGTGTCACGGACTTGCCTTCAAAAGAAAGCGGGGAGCTGAGCAGATATTCCGCCGTGCGTTTGGAATCCGCCGCCGGGGAGGCGGCGAGCGAACCGAAGAGGGCGAGTGCGACAGTGCTGAGGAAGATCGGAGCTTTCATACAGGAATGAAAACCCGGTGGGCGCGAAAAGTTGCGAGGGTCTTTTGAAAATCTGTCCAGTGCTTGAATTCAGCCCTGGCGGACACCGGACGCCGGCGCTTTCCGCCGGACTTTTTTCAGGTGGTCGAAACCGACCAGCTTGCGTTCCTCTTCATCCCAGAGGCGGTAGCTGAAGGATTTTAAGCTGGTGCGCAGCGTCACTTGTGGGGCGGCCTGGAAGGCGGCGTGGGTATTGTGGCAATCCTCCAGGCGGTAGTTGGGGATCAGCGGGCTGAGATGGTGCAGGTGATGAAATCCGATGTTTCCCGAGAACCATTGGAGAATCTTCGGCAGGCGGTAAAACGAACTGCCGTTCAGTGCGGCCTCGGCAAAATCCCATTCTTCATTCCGTTCCCAGGACACGCCTTCGAATTGATGTTGCACGTAAAAAAGCCAGACCCCCGCCCCGGAGGCGACAAAGAGAGTCGTGACCTGCGCCACCAGATACGCTTGCCAGCCAAAGGCCAGAATCAAGGCCCCGGCCAGCACGACAATGGCCGCAGTGGTGAGGTGGACGGAATGAGCGGCTTTTTTGCTCGCGCCCGGGGTGACGAGGCGGTGAATGACCACAAACAAAAACAGGGGCGCGATGAGGAACAGAACGACCGGGTGCCGGTTGAGGCGGTAGCGGATTTTTGTCAGGCGGGACGAGGCTTCGTATTCCTGCACGGTCATGGTCCAGATGTCGCCCAGCCCGCGGTGGTCCAGATCGCCGGAATGGGCATGATGCGTCGCATGTTCCCATTTCCAGTGGTGATACGGGGTGAAGCAGAGAATGCCGGTGATGGTGCCCCAAGCCTCGTTGGCCTTGCTGGAGCGAAAAAAGGAATTGTGCGTGCAGTCGTGGAAAATGATGAAGATGCGCACCAGGAATCCGCCGGCGACGGTGGCCAGGAGGGCCGTCAGCCAGAGGGAAATCGGCGAGACAAAATACATTCCCAACCACAGAAGGGCGTATCCCCCGATGGAGTTGGCCAGTTGCCAGCCGCTGCGCCAGAGGGAGGAGCGTTGAAAGGGGCGAACGGCGTCGCGCCAGTGGGGATCTTGGTTTTCAGGGAGAGCGGTGGCGGTATTTTCGGAAATCATGAAACAGGTTGGTCGAGATAGCGTAAAGACAACGTAGGGTTCCGATCGTCGGATTTCGAAAGGTCCTTGGTTCTGGACGATTCACCACCACCTCGAGGCAGCTACTTTGCCCTACTAGATTCCAATTCTCGTGAAGTGCAATGGGAATCGTCCTGAGGGTGGGTGGATGTTGATGATACTTTATAGTGTCGGTTTTCACTCGTGAGCGAACTGCTGCCGGATGCGTTCCCCGGCAAAATCGAGGATCAGTACGACGACCAGAATGCAGCAGAGGACGGCGGCGAATTTATCCCATTGGTAATATTCCTGATAGGTATGGAGCCACGTACCAATGCCTCCGGCCCCCACGTAGCCAATGATGGCGGCCGAGCGGATGTTGTATTCCAGCATCCATAGGGTGTGACTCCAAATGAGCGGGCGGGCGTGGGGCCAGATCCCGTATTGAAACGATTGGATGGCATCCGCACCTGTCGCCTGCAGGGCATCGGCCACGCCAGTTTCGACCGACTCGAAGGCGTCGCTGAAGAATTTTCCGAGGTAGCCGATCGAATAAAAGCTGAGGCCAACGACACCGGCCAGCGAGTTGGCCCCGAAGGCTGCCACGGCGAGCAGGGCCCAGATGAGGCTCGGGATGGAGCGGATGACGTTCAGGGCAAAGCGTGCCGCCTGCACGACGGGCCACGGGGAAATGTTGCGCGCCGCGGCGATGGCGACGAGCACAGACACGGCCGCGGAAATCAGGGTGGCAAGGATGGCAATCTGAAAGGTTTCCCCAAGGGCGGGGAGAATGTCGGGCAGGACGGAAAAATCCGGGGGCCAGAAACGCGCGAGGAACCGGCGAAGGTTGCCCAGATGATCGAGGGACCGGCCGGAACCGCGCAAGGCGGGCAGGGAAAAAGCCACCGCGAGGGCGAAGAGGATGGCCGTGACGCGGAAGGCGTTGAGACGGGGAGGGCTCATCGCGTTTGCAGGCTCCAGGCGTGCGGGGCGTCCTGGCGCAGGGTCAGAACCGCATCGGCAAAATTTTCGGTGAGACCTTCGTCGTGCAGGACGCAAAGAACGGCGCGCCCGGTGGCGCGGGCGTCCTCCCGAAGCAGGCCAAGGACATGGCGGGCGAGGCGCGGGTCGAGATGCGAGACGGGTTCGTCCGCCAGCAGAACGTCGGGCGATGCCATGAGGGCGCGGGCGATGGCGACGCGTTGGCGTTCGCCGCCGGAAAGACGGCGGATCGGCGAATGGACGGAGGCGGAAATTTCCAGCCGTTCCAGTAGATCCCGGGCTCGGGATTTGTCCGTGGCGCGAAAACCCAGCAGGGTGCTCCACCAGGGACGCTGGCCGAGGAGGCCGCAGAGGGCGTTGGTTTCGGCGGTGGCGTTGGGGGTGAGAAGGAGGTGTTGGAAAATGAGGCCGAGGCGGTGACGGTTCACCTCGGGCCCGCCGCCGGAAGCGAACGAGATGCGTCCGCGGGTGACCGGGAGAATGCCGGCCAGACAGGAAAGGAGACTGGTTTTTCCCGCGCCGGAGGGTCCGGCAATAACGAGAAACTGACCGCGCGCCAGGGTGAGGTTGAGGCCTCCCATCAGGCAGCGTCCCTCGCGTTCGACGTCAAGACCCTGGATGGTCAGTTGCGGGCGATCCGGCGCGGACATGCGCGGGAATCAATTTTGGCCAACGACCTTGAGAGCCTCCTCGACCGGTGCGAGGTGGGCGGCTTCGTCCGTTTCGACGAGCTTCGACGTGAAAAGCTGGTCGCGCAGCGTGGTGTTGTCCCCTTCGTTGAGGCTGAGCAACGCCGCCTTGAGCGCAGTTTTGCGTTCGGCGGGAAGGGTGTTTGAAACGGCGATGACATGGGTCGGAACGGGACCTTGGGACTGCAAAACCCGCAGCTTGGCGCGCTGTTCCGGCGTGAGGTGTTTATCCTTGTCGAGAACGTAATAACTCACTGCCGCCGCCTCGGCGTCGCCGGCGAAAACCCGTTCGATGGCGGAAACGTAGCCGGTGCCAAAAATGACATTGCCCTTGCCGAAAAAGGCCTCCGCGTCTCCACCCTCAGGCAGCAGCCCGCGCTGGCTCAGGTCCCGCATGGGAATGAGATAGCCCGACGTGCTGGTGCGGCTGGCAAAAGCCACGGGACGGCCCTTCAGTTCGCTGATATCCTTGTAGGGCTTTTCTTTCAGGGTCAGCCAATAGCTCGCGTAGGAAGTTTTGCCGTCAATCTCGCCGGCGAGGAGGAGGCTGGCGGCTTTGGCCTTGCGGGCATTGAGCAGATCGGTCGCGCTGAGGTAGCCGAGGTCGATCGTTCCATTGGCCAGTCCCTCGATGATCACGGCGGCGGACAATGGCACGATCACGTCCACCGGTTGGCCGAGTTTTTCGGAAAGAAAAGCCGCGAGCACCTTGCGTTCGGTGAGCATTTTTTCCGGATCCTTGTCGGGCTTGAGCGCGACAACGAGGGGGGGCGCCGCCTGGGTGGTGACGGCGATCAAGAGGCAGGAGAGGATCGAAAGGCAGGGGTGCATGGCAGGGATTGTCGGATGGCGGGTGGCGATGTCAAGGGAGCGGCGGAGCGTTGGGGACAAGGCTCCCTACCGCGGGGGATTAGAACTTCACCTTCACGCCGGCATACCAGTTCCGAGGCATGGCGGGATCGATGCCGTCCGAGCGGATGCGGGCGTAGTAGTCGCGGTCGAAAATGTTGTTCACGCCGCCGACGATGGTAACCGTGTCCCGATAGACCTTGGCTTCCACGGTGAGGTCCCAGACGTCGTAGGCGGGGATGAAACGCGAGGACGTGTTGGTGTCGTCCGCGTAAGTCGAGCCGACGAAGTTGCCCATGAAAGCGACCTTCACGATATCGCGCCAGTTGTAGACGAGGCCGACGCGGTAGGAATAGTCCGGCAGGTATTGCGGGGTTTTGCCGTCGTTTGGTCCGCTGATGAATTCGCCTTTGCTCAGGGTGAGTGCGGAATAAACGCGCAGGGATCCGTAGCGATCCACCCAACTTTGGTGGGCGGAGACGGGTTCCTTGAAGGATTTGCCGGTCTTGTCCCCCACCGTTGCCGGGATTTTTTCCTGATTAAAAAGATGGTCCGCCAGTCCGACCAGATCAACCTCGGCGGCGAGGTCCCATCCGTAAACGAAAGAGCGTCCGGAATTTTCAATAATGGTGAGGTTGCCGTTGTCGGCGGTGCGGGTCCCGATCTGATCGGAGTTGTCGATCATGAAAAAACTGGTGTCCCAGGAGAGCCAGGATTTCGGATTTCCCCGGAAACCGACCTCGTAATTCCAGACAAAACTTTCATTCAGGTTGCCCGCGACGACCGTGGTCGGCGAAGTGGGAACGGCCTGGCTGAAGATGGGCGGACGATAGGCCTGCGAGACATTGGCGTAGGCGGCGATCTCGGGGGTGAAGGCGTATTCGAGACCGAGGCCGAAGAGGGGAACAAAGTTGTATTGGGTCTCGTTGGACAGCGGAGCTCCGACGCGGTTTTTGGAAACGTTGGTGGTCTCCTTGACCGTCTGCCAGATATTTTCCAGGCGGAATCCAGGGGTGATGGAAAGTTTGCCGAACTGGAAACGGTTCTCCGCAAAGAGCGAATAATACCACGAGGTGCGGTCGCTCGCGCTGGTGAGGTAGCCGGTGGTGGCACCTGGGCTGCTGCCCTGCATGTCGCGGCGCGGCGAATAGGTGTTGTAGAGCATCATGCCGCCCGTGAGGGTGTGGGTGTTGTCGAGCCATTCCCAGTCGTGCCGCACGCGGGGTTCAATGCCGAAGGTGTAAAAGCGCTGATTTTCGATCTGGTTGGTTTGCGCCGCAGGCCCGGTCGGGAGCGTGCCGAAGCCGCCGCCGCGCTGGCGGGCGCTGTAGCGCTGGTAGGCGTCCCACCAGGCGCGGAAGGTGAAGAGCGAGGTTTCGGAGACGTCCCATTCATGGATCAAGGCGGCGGCGTAGCGGCTGATCCGCATGCGGTCGAAGAACCGCGAGGTGGCGTTGCGGTTTTTGTCATAATTCACCGCGTTCGGTCCGTCGCTGAGGGTGAGGCCGCCGGGTTCGCCGTGGGTTTCATCGTAGGCGGTGAGGTTGAGATACCAGCGTTTCGGACCGGTGGCATCCAGGGCAAAGGTGCCGCCCCAGGCGTTGAGGAAATAGTCGCTGTTCGCTTCCCGAAAGCCGTCGGTTTCGCGATGATTGTACCAGCCGTAGTAGCCGAAACGACCGATCGTACCGCCGAGGGAGGAGAAGTTCGAGTAGTAGTTAAAACTTCCCACCATGTTCAGCGACTCGACGGCGAGCTTGGTATCGGTCGGCGGTTTTTTCATGACGAAATTGATCGCTCCCGCGGGCTGAGGGCCATACATGAGCGCCGCGCCGCCGCGGATGAATTCAATGCGTTCGATCGCGTCAAAGGGTGGGGTGTAATAGGCTTCGGGGTATCCAAGCATGTCGGCATGAATTGGCACGCCGTCCTCGAGCACCTGGAAATATTGCATGCGGTGCGGGTCGTACCCCCGGTAGCCGATACTCACCAATGGGGTGGTTTCTTCGGAAAGAATGAGGCCGGGAGTTTTCGCGATGACCTGCCGGTAGTTGCCGTTGCTGATCTCCGGCAGTTCCTCCAGGCGGATGTTGGAGGTCTTTTTTCCCGCATTGATCCGCGTGCCTTCGACATCGGGCAGAAACGGTCCGTCCACCTGGGTGTCGTAGTCGGCTTCCACGGTGATCTCGTCGAGAACTTCCACGGGCCCGGTCGAAACGTCCTGGCCGTGCAGCAAACTCGTAACCAATCCGGTCGCCAGGGCGAGCGGGATCCAGCGGAATCGGGACTGACAAAAATTCATGGCCGGACAGAGAATGAGAATCAGTCGCGAAAATCAAGAAATTCGAGATTGAATCTCACATGCATAGCTGGCCAACTGCTTGGGCACGCGTTTGGAGACGCGTTTTCGACCGGGAGGTCGGTCCTTTTCGAAGCCATGATTTTGCAACTTTTTCTCAAAGGCGGTCCGATGATGTGGCCGCTCCTTCTCACTTCGCTGGTGGCCGTGACGGTCGTCATTGAGCGGTTGATTTTCATTGCGCGCGAGCGCTTTCGCCGGGATCCGGAGACCTTGGCGGGGGTGTTGGGGGCGGTGGAACACGGGGAGGCCGACCGGGCGGTCCAGTTGGGCGGGGGTTCGTCGGATTTTGTAGTGCGGGCCCTCACGTATGGCCTGGCGCATCGGGACAAGTCGGTTTCCGACGCCCTTTTGCGGGCGGCAAATCGGGAGCTTTCCCGGTTTAACCGTGGGATTGACACCCTCGACACGATCATCACCCTGGCGCCTTTGCTGGGATTGTTGGGCACGGTGACCGGCATGATTCATTCCTTCGGTCTGCTCGGCGCTGATGAACTGGGAGCGCCTGCCGCCATTACCGGGGGTATCGCGGAGGCCCTCATCGCCACGGCCTTTGGTCTGGGAGTGGCCATCGTGGCGTTGATTCCGTTCAACTACCTCAACGGCCGTCTCGAAGAAGCCCGTCTTCAGATTCAGGATGCGGCGTCCCATGTGGAATTGCACCTGGCGCGTTCGCCTGCGCCGGTCGCGCAGCCATGAACATTCCCTCGCCCCGCGCGGGCCGCAAAGCCCGCATCGAGATCGTTCCGCTCATCGACATCATTTTTTTTCTCCTGGCGACGTTTGTAATGGTCTCGCTGTCCATGGTCAAAAACCAGGGCATCGCCGTCAACCTGCCGTCCGCGGCGACGAGCGAACCCCAGGAACGCGTGGATCCGACCACCATTTCCATCACGGCGGACGGCACCCTGTTTTTCAACAAGGAGGCCGTCACGCGGGAGCAACTCAGCGCCCGGCTTCAGGCGCTCAAGGCGGGGAACCCGGAGCCGCGGGTCTTTGTCAATGGCGACGCCAAGGCGGAGTTCGGCGTGGCCGTTGCCGTCCTTGATGAAGCCCGCCGCCTCGGGATTGGAAAAATTGCCATCGAAACCACGGCGGGTCCGCGATGAATGCGGACCGGCCCGGCCGATGGTATCTGGCGGCATTCTTTCTTGCGGTCAGCGCGCATGCTGCCCTGCTGACGGCTTTGCCTCCTGGGCCGGTGCCTGCCCGCACCCGGCCGGTCGAAGTGGAACTGGTCGCTGCCAGTTCGCTCGTGGCCATGGCTCCCGCTTCCGAGTTGCCACCGTCGGAGGAATCTGAATCGCCACCGGAACCCGAGATCCCCCCGCCCGCCCCCGAACCGCCTGCGCCGGAACCTGAACCGGTTCCCGCTCCGCCTGTTCCCGAACCGGTGGTTTCTCCAGCGGTCCGGGTGCCCAAGGCCGCACCGCAGCAACGTCCCACGGTGACCAAGTCTCAGTCCTCCCCGCCAAAAACTGCCGCAGTCCCCGTCCCGGGGGCCAAGACCGGTGGAGCGGCGTCGAGTGGACCCTCCGGAGTCGTCCGTGAGGCGCGTCCCGACGCGCCGCGGAATCGTCCGCCTCAGTATCCGGAAATGGCCCGGCGCAATGGCTGGCACGGCCGCGTGATCGTGCGCGCCAGCGTCGCGGCCTCCGGTCGGGTCACCGCGGTTTCCATTCGCCGGGGTTCAGGGTACGGCGTGCTCGACCGGGCCGCGCTGGCCGCGGTGAAAAGCTGGCGGTTTGTGCCGGGCTCCATTGGTGGCCAGGCGGCGGATACGGTGGTGGAAGTTCCGGTGAATTTTTCGCTGCGGCGGTAAGGCCTTGGATTCCACTTGGGTCGGGCTATTCTGATCTCTTAGCCCAATGACCTTCTTAGAATTCTCTTCCGCCCTTGCCGAGCCTGTTGTCCTCTCGGGTCCTTTGCGCGCCCTCTGGCACGACGCGGCGGGAAATTGGGACGAGGCGCATCGGGTGGTGCAGGATGATGAATCCGCCGCCGCGGCCTGGGTGCATGCCTACCTGCATCGCAAGGAGGGTGATGGGTCGAACGCAGGGTATTGGTATGCCCGGGCACAGAAGCCCCGCTTCGAGGGAAGTCTGGCCAGCGAGTGGGAAAGCATTGCGCGGGACTTGCTCTCCGCGGAATAAGCTGGGTTCGAGATTTGCCTTGAGGCTTGCGGCAGGATACGCTCTGCGACGATGAACCTGATCGAGGATGTGGAAATCGAGTGCCCGCAATGCGGGGAGGCTTTTGCCATCCAGGTGGACACCGAGGAGGGGGATTATTCGACCATCGAAGATTGCGCGGTCTGCTGCCGGCCGATGAACATTTCCGTGCGCTGCCAGCCGGGCCGGGTGCTAGCGGTGGAGATTGACGCCGCCTGAGACTGGAAAGACTTCGAGCAGGGGAGACTCGGGGATTTTCTCCGCGTCCTCGCGTCTTTCCCTCCCGCTTGCGCCAGGTGGGTTTTCGGCGTAGGGAGAGAGTGGCATGATTGAACAACTCGACGCCGTGGCCAAGTTACTCCGGGATGATGACCCTGATACCGTTCGCCTGGTGAAGGAACAGCTCGCCTTGGGAGGTGAAGATTACATTCCGGGCCTGAGAGATCTCGCCCAGCTGGATGACGAGCGCGTTTCTTATCATGCGCGGGACGTGCTGGCGGAAATCGCGAGTCAGGGAGCCGATGAGGAATTTTTGCTGCTTTCCCATTTTTTTAACAACGAGACGGACTTGGAGCGCTCGTGTTGGATGCTGGCCCATGCCCTCGATCCGGCAGTGGACATTGCCGCCTTCGAGCACAAGGTGAACCATTGGGGGCGTCAGTTTTTGGTGAAAATTTCCGGAGTGGTGAGCAATCGTCAGCGGGTGCAATGCCTGGCGGATTTTCTGGCGGGAGAATTGTGTTTCCGGGGAAACACGGACGACTATTATTGCGAGAGAAACTCGCTGTTGCCGCATGTGATCGAGACCCGAATGGGGATTCCGATTTCGTTGGCCATGATTTACCGCATGGTGGCCGAGCGGGCGGGGATGAAGGTGGAGGGCATCAATCTGCCGGGACACTTTGTGGCGCGTCACGGCGAGGTGATTTTTGATCCGTTTCATCGCGGACGGATTCTGACCAAGGCGGATTGTGAAGAAATCCTCACGCGGCAAAACTTAAAGCTGAGGGCGTCCCATCTGGACGCGGCCTCCCCCCGGCAGATTCTCCTGCGCATGCTGGCGAATCTGCTTTACGTGTACGATCGGCAAAAGGACCTCGAGCGCCATGCGCGGGTGAACGCGTGGATCAAAGCGCTCTCGCGGGACGGGTAGCGTGTTTCTTGCGCGAAGCCGGAATCCCGCTATGAGGGAGGCGTGAACGTCGAAGTCCTCAATACCGGCACGGAGTTGCTGCTGGGAAATGTGATCAACAGTCATCTGGCATGGTTCGGGCAGAGGCTCTTTCCCCTTGGCCTGCGGATTGCTCGGCAGACGACGATTCCCGACGGTGCAGCCATCCGGCAAGGGTTGTTGGAGGCGTTTCCGCGGTGCGAGATCCTGATTGTCACCGGTGGGCTGGGACCGACCACGGACGACGTCACGCGGGAGATTGCCGCTGAGTTGCTGGGCGCTAGGCTCTTTGAGGATGCGGGGGTGGTGGCGGCCATCGAAGCGCGGCTGGCGCGGCGGGGATTTCCCTTTCGGGAGCGGATGCGGCGGCAGGCGATGGTGCCGGAGGGGGCGACCGTGCTGCCCAATGAGTTTGGCACGGCGCCGGGGCTATATTTTCCAGCCACCCAGACGCCGGCCATGGCGACACCACATTTGTTTTTTTTGCCGGGACCGCCGCGGGAGTTGAAGCCGATGTTTGACACTTATGTGGTGCCGATTCTCTGCGGGTTGTGCGGGGGGACGCCAGATTGCGAATGCCGGACGTATCATGTGGTTGGCATGGGGGAAAGCACGGTAGAGGAACTGGTGGGGCTCGACTTGGAAAAGCGGGGCGACATCGAGGTGGGGTATTGCGCACGGCCCAACGAAGTGGATTTCCGGCTGATTGCATCGAAGCGGATTCTGGATGAGGTGGAAACCGTTGTGCGTAGCCTGCTGGGCAGTCACATTGTTTCGCAAAAAGGCGAGGCATTGGAGGAAGTGGTGGTTGGGCGGCTCCGCGACCTCGGTCGGACGGTGGCCATGGCGGAATCCTGCACGGGCGGGCTGCTGGCGCATCGCATCACCAATGTGCCGGGGGCCTCGGAAATATTCCACGCGGGATTTGTCACCTATGCGAATGAGGCGAAGACAAGCAATGTGGGGGTTCCAGCGGAGCTGATCGCGGCTTACGGTGCGGTGAGCGAGCCCGTGGCACGGGCCATGGCGGAGGGGGCGGCCGAGCGGGGCGGTGCGGATTTTGGCATCGGCATCACGGGCATTGCGGGGCCTGGGGGCGGGACGGAGGAAAAGCCTGTGGGGACGGTTTTTATCGCACTCGCGGAGCGGGGCGGGGACACAGTTTGCCGTCGTGAAATGTTTCCCACCGACCGGGAAACGTTCAAACAGCTCGCCACCCAGACCGCGCTGGATTTGCTGCGGCTGCGGATTTTTTAGGGAACTGATTTCAGCCCCAGTCCCGGCCGATGGGATAACTGAAGCCGGCCCTTGGACATTTCGAACCCGCACAGCGGATCAACCGGGATGCTGGTGGGCGGATCGATGTCCAGCCAGTCGGCCAGCGGGGCGAGTTGGGCGGCGGCGCTGCGACCGATGCCGGTCTCGACCATCACGCCGATCATCACCCGGAGGCCCAGCGAACGGGCGAGGGTGACCCATTCGCGGGCGGCGGTGAGGCCTCCGGCTTTGAGGATTTTGATGTTCACGCCGTCGGCCACTCCGGCCAGGGCGCGGAGGTCTTCGCGGGTTTGAAGAGATTCGTCAGCGACCAGGGGCGGGGTGGGATTCGCAGCGAGCAGGCCGCGGAGTTCGTGCCAGGCGGCCGGGTCGCGGCCGGTGGGTTGTTCGACAAATTCCACCCCGAGGCGTGCGAGGACCGGGATGATCCGGGCGGCCTCGGCCGGCGACCAGCCGGCGTTGGCGTCCACGCTGAAGGGGCGTCCGGTGGCTTCTACCATGGTCGCGCACCGTTCATCCCAGGCAAGATCGCCACTGCCGGATTTCAATTTCAGCAGCGCTGTTCCGTCCGCGAAAGCTTCGGCCAGCGCTTCTTGCAATTCCGCTTCCGTTTCGGGAATGGAAAGCGTGGTGGGGCAGGGTGGGAGATTTGATGGATCCAGGCCCCACATTTTCCACAGGGGAAGTCCGGCTCGTTGAGCATGGAGATCCTGATGGGCGATTTCCCAGGCGACCCGGGCGGCCGCGGCCATGGGTGGGGCGTCGGGGATATCGCCCTCCGCGGGGACGATTTTCAACCAATCCAGTCCGGCTTCAGCGGTCGAAGGATAGTAGGGAGGCAGCGCGCCTTCTCCATGGGCGGTGTGGTCGCCGTCGCGCAGGTGGACGAGCAGAGTGTCGCGCGTGGTGCTGGTGCCGTGGGCGATGCGGAAGGGACGGCGCAGGCGGATGGAAAATTTTTCCGCCTCGACGATCATTGCAGCAGGTCGAGGACGCCGGAGACGTTGACCGCGCCCATTTTTAGAAACGATTCGGGCAGGACAGACTCGGGCATTTTGGACCCATCCAGGCTGCGTTCCGAGGTGTGGCCGTTGAGGCCAAAGGGGCCAAGACCATCCAGCACAGGAATGAATTGGGACAAGTAATTCCCATCGCTCAGGCCGCCGCGGGGTTCGACCAGCAGAGGGATGCCGAGCTGGGCCCCGGCGGCGGTCCAGATGTCAATCAGGGCGTCGGTGGACGCATTTTGTCCCCAGGCAGGATTGCGGCTTTGCAATTCGACCCGGACGCGGCAGGGATGTCCGTCGCTGACTGCGCGGACGGCGGGCGGGTTTTTTTCCAAGGCAAACATGGCGTCCACGGCCTCCTGCAAAATGGTTTCGTCGAAAGCGCGGATGTTGATCTCGCAGGTGGCGTGGTGCGGCACACGGTTTGAGGCACCTCCGCCATTCACATTGCCGACGTTGGCGGTGAGATCCCGGGAGGGATCGGTGAGTGCGGCGATGAGAGGAATGATATGGGCCATCTCCACCACGGCGTTGGCCCCTTCGGCGTGCCGGCTGCCCGCATGGGCACCCCGGCCTTCGGTGGTCACCCGGAAATTTGCCGACCCCTTGCGGCAGCGCACGAGAGTGAGACCGCGTCCCTGTCCGGTGCAGGCTTCGAAAACGAGACCGGCGCGACATTTTTCCGGGAGGCGTTCGTGGCAGAGACGGGGAAAATCCCGGGCGAGTTCCTCTTCCGCGGCGTTGGCGGCGATCAGCCAGGTGGTGGCGGCGAAAACGTCCGGCGCGCTCTCGCGCAAGGCTGCGAGCAGGAGCCAGATCATGGCGGTGCCGCCTTTGTTGTCATTGACCCCAGGGCCGTAAATCCAGTCGCCCTCGACGCTCCATCGGAAGGAGTTTCGGGCTTCCTCGTCTGCGGGATAGACCGTGTCGAGGTGGGTGACGAGCAGGAGGGCGCGGGATCCCGATCCCGGGCGCTTCAGAAAAAGATGGGACCCGAATGCCGGGTTGTCCGCTGGTACACTTTCCGGAACGAAGCCCAGCGGAGCGAACTGTTCCGCAATGAGGGCACCGTTGTGATCAACTCCCCGGGGGTTACCGGTGAAACTGTTGACCCCGACCAGACGCTCCAGAAATGAGAGCGTCTCCGGCAGGAGTTTTTCCAAAAGAGAACCGGGATGGGGACTCATTTCGGCCGCATCCCGGTCGGGAAAAAATCAGGCCTTGGCAGGCGTCAGAGCGCGATTGAAGACGCTCTTTTTGCGATCGGCCATGTTCTTGTGGATCACCCCGCGCTTGGCGGCTTTGTCGAGATCGGCGGAAACTTTGGCGAATTCGGTTTTCGCCTCGTCGAGCTTGCCCGCGGCAATCGTGGCGCGGAGTTTTTTTTGCCCGGATTTCAGGGCGCTGATGACGCTGGAATTGCGGGCGTGGCGTTCGGCAGCCTGACGGCCGCGTTTGGCGGAAGATTTGATGTTGGCCATGGATTAAACTTGGGTTGTCTGCCGTGAGGCATGGTGCCAGAGGAGGGAATTGAACCCCCGACCAAGGGCTTATGAGTCCCCTGCTCTACCCCTGAGCTACTCTGGCAAAGGGCTGGTAACCTTAATGGGTCATTTGCGGAGAGCAAGCGCGAATTTTTACCCCTTGGTCGGATTGTCGGGGAGAAATCGGGTTGCGATAGGGGGGCGAACGCGTCTAGACTTTTCCACTTACCATGCTGCCTAAACCCCCTGCCCTTCTTTTGCCCGCGATCGCGTTTCTGATCTTTAATGTCATGGGTCCCCTTTTTGGCCAGTCCGGTTCGGATGGATTTACTGTACAGGAACGAGCCGGAATTGTGCTGGTGAAGCCGCAGGCGTGGTCAAAGGAATCGGAGGCCGTGGTGGTCGAGTTCGAGGCCTTTACGGACCGCACGGCCAGTGGTGCGGCGGGCGCAGGGTATATTGAATTTCGCACGAAGGCCTCGCCCAAACGTCAGGTGCCGACCTCACGCATCGTCAAGATGGTGGTCTACCCCGATCCCAAACTCGTCACGGAAGTGGTGGTGACCAAGGATCGCGATGCCCTTGCGGCGGTCGCCGCGGATCTGCAGGCGACCATCACCAAGTTTCCCGCGTCGCGCACCTACGTCGAACCGGCGATGAAAAAAGTCAGTGAGGAGGTTGCCATTTTCGATTCCGGCAAGGTGAAAACCGGCGGAGTTTGGATCGCCCGGGAAAAATATGCGGCGGATCGTGCGCGCACTTTTGCGACGCAGATTAAGCCGGACATCGTGAGCGCTGACCCGCCCTCCAGCTTCGATCTGGCCAGCGACCCCCGCTATCTTGCCCTGGTGGAGCTCGCCAAGACCAACCCCAGCGTGAAGCTGCTGGTCGAGGAGCTTACCAACATGCACGGCAAACTGGTGCGGGCTGAGAGACGCAAAGTGCTGCTGGCCAAGCTGAACACCCCGAATCTCACGTCGGAAGAAGCCACGACAGCCGTCGCCCGCCTGAAAACGCTTCAGCCCGAGGAAGATCCCCGCAGCGTGCTTTTTCTCAAAAATTGGGACGCCAGCCTGACCAAAGTCACCGCTGCTTCGACGGAAGCGAAAAAGCTCGCCGCGGCGCTCGAGACGGAAATGTCCACGGTGAAAACCGACAGCATCCCTCCCGAGATTTCCCCGGATCTCGACCAGAGCGTTGCCGCGCTGAATGTTTCCATGACGAGCTTCACCGCGACCAAACCCCCGGCTCCCTTGCTCGCGGAAGCGGGTCAGGCCTTGGCGGTTTGTTCGACCGTTTCCGGCTTCGGCAAGTTGAAGGCCGTTTTTGCCGACAAGCAGTTTTTGGAAGCCAAGGACCTTCTTGACCAGATGACGGCTGAGGCGCGCCTGATTGGGCCGGAGACTTCGCGGGTCATTTTGGGTCTGCAGACCGTGACAGCGACCTCTATCTCAGAATTCAGCCGCCTGCGGGAGGAAGCCAAGCTGCAGGCTGACGCCAACAAGCCGGCGGAGGCGCTGGCGGTCTACGAAAAAGCCTTCGCAGTGATCCCGGATCCGGCGGTGGGAGAGCAGATTGCCCTGCTCAAGCAAAAGCTGCCTCCAAAAAAATAAATTGAGGACGGGCGCAGTCCCGCCATCATGCGCGGCCATGGAATGGTCCGACCGCTGCCGCATCTCAACGGAGATCCGCGTGATGTATTTCGACACCGATGCCGGAGGGGTCGTCCATAATATTTCGTACCTGAGGTTCATCGAGACGGCGCGGACGAATCTCGCGATCAAGATGGGGTTGAGTTTTGCGGAAATCATTCGCACGCAGATCCATCCCGTGGTGGTGCGCACCGAGATCGACTACAAACGTCCGGCCCTCCTGGGAGACGAGCTTCTCGTCCAAGGACGGATCACGGAGGTGGCCCGCGCGCGATTTTGGGTGGAGTTTGAAATCGTCCGCCCCTCTGACGGCACGCTGCTCGTCACCTGCCGGCAGGCGCTCGCCCTGGTGCAAATGCCACAGGGCCGCCCGATGCGACTGCCGGACGGGTTTCCGGAGGCCTTCTCTCTCACAGGTTGACCATGCAAATTCCTTCCCCGGTCCGGGAACTGCCCGGTGAGGCCCCGGAAAAATTGTCCGATTCGCCTGCCCGGTCCGGGGGGGCATCGCGGCGTTTATTCTGGCCCTTGGTGTTTCTGGCCGTTGTTCTGGCGGTGGGAACGGCGGGGTGGGGTGACCTTTACAACGAGACCGACGGCCAATACGGCGGCGCGGCGAAAGTGATGGCGGCGGGCGGTTCCTGGTTGGTTCCGGAAAACAATGGCATCCCCCGCCTGGTCAAACCGCCCTTGCTCTACTGGGAAATGGCGGCCGCGATGAAAGTTTTCGGGGTCAATGCCTTCGCCGCCCGCCTGCCCGGCGAGCTGGCCATCGTGGCGCTGACGCTGGTGACCTACCTTTTTGGCTGCCGTTTGGGTGGCCCCATCCGTGGCCTCATGGCTGGGGTGATTTTGCTGACGTCTTTGGGAACGTTTTCCCTCGGTCGCATCGTCATGCCCGAACAGACCCTTTCCGCGCTGATTGCCGGGGCGTTGTATTGCGCGCTGCGCGGGCATGACGATGCGGCCCGGAGGAAATGGTGGTATCTGGCGTTTTGGGTTTGCGCATCTCTCGCCAGCTTCGTCAAGGGCTGGCATGGCACATTGTATCCACTGGCCATCGTGGGCGTGGCCGCGGCGGTCTGTAAAAGTTCCCGTTCCCAATTGCGCGGTCTGCTCTCGTGGCAGGGGCTGCTCGTTTTTGCCCTGATCAACCTTCCCTGGTACATTTACATTGAGGCAAAGTACCCGGGTTGGTTTCACAACCTCCTTTTCACCGAACATCTGGGGCACGTGGAAGGCAGTTCGTCGCCCGCCACCGATTACACCAGCGTGCCCCGCTGGCAGTTTCTTCTCCTGCACCTGGCGTGGTTTTTCCCGTGGTCGCTCGTCGCCGGAGTCGCCTTGCTAGACCACGGGAAAGTCTGGCCTCGCAAGGCTCGTGGCAGCCGCGGGTTCCCCTTCTCACGGCCCTTCAGCACGGTCCTCGTCCTCGCCTGGGCGACGGTGATCTTTGGGTCGGTGATGCTCACTGGCCAGCGTCAGGACTATTATGCGATGTCCATGTGGCCGGCCTTTGCACTGGGTGCCGCCTGGGTGTTGGAGCGGAGTTCCGCACGGCCGGGTGCCCTTGTTCTGGCGGGAGTGTTGGGGGTCGCACTGATGGCGAGTTTTTTTCTCGGCGGGTTATCCGCTTCGGGTCCGGGCTGGCAAACGGGTGTGGTTGCGGAACGGGCGACGGCGTGGACAACCGTGGTGGGCTTTGATCCCTCGGTCTGGAAAAGTCTCCAGATCACAGCCTGGTTGTCGCTTGGCGGGGGCCTCGTCTTTACCGTGATCGCCGTTTTGCTGCCCCAACGCCGGTGGCTGGCGTTGACCGCCTCGGCTGTGTGCCTGGCTCTGGGGTCGGTCAGCGGCACGGCCACCGTCTCTCCTTATTTTTCTCTCGCCCGTTTGGCTCCGGCCATACCGGCGGGCTCGACGGTGGTATATGATGGCGGGATTGATACCGGGAGCAGCCTGATGGTCTACACCGACGCCAAAATCATTTTGCTCGACCAAAATCCGGACGAAGAATTCATCGTGCGGAAGTTCGGTGTTGGCCGGGACGGTTTTCTCACCGCGTCCGAATTCGCCGCGCGTTGGGCGGCTGGGGAGCAGCTTTTGCTCGTTACCGAGTCGCGCCGAGCGGAGGAGTGGAGGGCCCGCCTGCGCCACCCACTCCGGATCGTCGATGATAGTGGAACCCAAGTTCTCCTTGGGCGCTGAACTACGGGCTATTCCGAGAGTTCATCCGCCTTGCGGGCGAGGCGCTGGGAAAGCATGAAGAAGCTCGGCACCCAGAGACCAATGAAAATGCCAAAACGTTCGCCGTGGGCGGGGTCCTGGCGGGAACGGAAAAACCAGGTAAAGATTGAGATTACAATGCTGGCGAAACCAAGACCCAAGCACACGTCGGAGAGAGCGCGGAGGTTGGTTTTGTTCACGTATTGGCAGCAGACATCGGAGGTTGTCGCAGGAGTGTCAGTTGATTCTTTCATAACAGAATGAGTTACGTCGCCGACGCGATTCTGGATGCCTGGAATGATGCGGACGATGCAAACTTTCTTTTGTCAGTCCGCCGGGTTCGTGTTTACTGGCTGGCTCTATGGAAAACGTGATTATCGTCGGGACGGGTTGCGCCGGTCTCACTGCGGCCATCTACACGGCCCGGGCCAGTCTTTCGCCGCTTGTTTTGGAAGGCCGTCAGCCCGGGGGTCAACTCACCACCACCACCGCGGTGGAAAATTTCCCCGGTTTCCCGGAGGGGGTGGACGGGCCAGACCTAGTCATGCGCATGCACGAACAGGCGGAAAAATTCGGCTCGCGTTTCCAATATGGCATTGTGGAGGAATTCGAACACGTCGGCACGCACACCCGGCTGAAGGTCGACGGCAACTGGATGGAAACCAAGGCGCTCATCATTGCCAGTGGTGCGTCCCCGCGTTACCTCGATCTGGACCGGGAAAAACAGCTGATTGGCCACGGGCTCACCTCCTGTGCGACCTGTGACGGAGCCTTTTACCGCAATGTCCCGGTCTGCGTGGTGGGTGGCGGCGATTCCGCGTGCGAGGAAGCCGGGTTTCTTACGAGGTTTGCCTCGAAGGTGTATCTCATCCATCGCCGCGACACCTTGCGGGCGTCGAAAATCATGGCCGACCGCGCTCTGGCCAACCCCAAGATCGTACCGGTTTGGAACAGCGCCATCACAGAATACCTCACCGACGACGCGGGCGAAATGCGTGCGGTAAAACTGAAAAATCTCGTCACCGGCGGGGAGAGCGAACTGGAGTTGAAGTGTGTGTTTGTGGCCATCGGACACGAACCCAATACGGCCCCTTTTCGTGGCAAACTCGATACGGACGAAAATGGCTACCTCCTGCAGCAGCGCGGCACCCACACCAATCTCCCCGGCGTTTTTGCCGCGGGCGATGTGGCCGACCATGTTTATCGTCAGGCCATCACGGCGGCCGGACAGGGCTGCGCGGCGGCCATTGACGCGGAACGCTGGCTGGCGGAACACGCGTCTTAAGTTGAAAGTTTTGGGTTTTGGGAAACCGGCTATTTCGACGGGCCGTCTTCTTAACACCGACAAACGTTTTTCATAAAACTTTGAAGATTTGCGACCTCACGCAGTTCTACTCGCCGGTGAGCGGCGGGGTGCGGCGTTATGTCGAACAGAAGGTGGCCTATCTGCGGCGGGAACGGCTGGATTGCCAACACGTGCTCATCGTCCCGGGCGAGATCACCGCCATGACGGGCGACGACATCGCGCGGGTCTATACCATTGCGTCGCCGCTGATCTCGCGCACGTCGCGTTATCGGGCGTTGCTCAAGCTGCCGCTCGTGGAGGAGGCTTTGGAACGGGAGAAGCCCGACATTATCGAATCCGGAGACCCGTATCAGATTGCGTGGAAGGCGGTGGCCTCGGGGCGCGGGCTGGGAATTCCCGTGGTGGGATTTTATCATTCGCATTTTCCCGAAGCGTACATCCGGTCCGTCGCAAAGTACTTTGGACCCCTTGCCATTTCGATTGCCGAGGATATCAGTCGCCGCTACGTCCACGCGCTGTACAGCAATTTCGAGAAGACCTTCGTGCCGAGCCCGATCCTGGCAGCATTGCTGCGCGACTGGGGGGTCGAGCAGGTCGAGAGCATCGACCTGGGAGTGGATGTCAACGTTTTTCACCCTGGGCCCGCCGCCCCGCATCTCACCCGTACCGAACTCGGGATCCCGGAGGATCCCCGCCTTTTGGTGTATGTGGGTCGACTGGCTTCAGAAAAAAATGTCCGCACGCTCTTCGACGCCCTTGACCGGCTGCACGAACGCTGTCCGCACAAATACCACCTGCTTTGTGTCGGCGATGGCACGTTGCGCCCCGCCTTGCTGCGGCTCCGGGAGCAGACCGGGGCTGTCACCTGGCTGCAATATTGCCAGGATCCTGAGCGACTGGCCGCCCTCTACCGACTGGCGGATGTCTTTGTGCACCCCGGCATTCAGGAAACCTTCGGGCTCGTCACGCTGGAAAGTCAGGCGTGCGGCACGCCGGTGGTGGGCATCCGGGGGAGTTACATGGACCGCATTATTTTTTCCAACCAGTCCCAATGGGCCGAGAAAAACACCCCCGAGTCTCTGGCGAACGCTATTGAGGCCAAATTCGAGCAGGACCTGCCCCACATTGGTCGGCAGGCCAGCGAGGCCGCGCGGAGCCGGTATTCGTGGAACTCAGTCTTCGGTCGACTTTTTGCCATCTACGGGGACGTGATTGCGAACTACAGCCGGTGAAGTTCGGAGGAAGCATTGAGCTCCGGTCCTGCTGAAAAATTTCCCGTCCGCCCGCAGCCGCTACCAAACCAACGGCCCGGTCACCCGCGAACCCGAAGGTGTGATCTGCGCAAGATTGGCCGAGCGACGCGACCTTGCTGCGGTGGAAATCTCCCGGTATGCCGCCAGTTCCTTTCCGCCGCCCCGGTAAACCAGCCCGTTCACCGGGTCGGTGAAGGTGTAGATCATGCGACCGTTTTCCTGAGGAATCTCCTGGAACACCATCTGTGAACGTCCTGGCGTGGCGGTTGGCGGCGAACCGGACTTCGCAGCGCGAAATCCGGCCTTTTCCAGCCAGAGCGACTGCTGATGAATCTCGTTCCGTTCGATGGCCGCGCAGCCGGCGAAGAGAAAGATTCCGAGGGAAAACAAAACTTTCATCCGCCACTGTCCGTGTCTCAGGCGCGGCGCGCAAGCGTGCTTCTTTTCGATTTACCGTTCGAACCACGCTGGATAACAATCCGCCCGTGCCTTTGCCTCCTGGAATAACCGTTCGATCCTACCAACCGCGCGACCGCGAGGCCGTGCGTCGTCTCTGTTGCGAGACCGGTTTTTTGGGCAAGGCGATTGATCCGGTTTTTGAAGATCGCGAACTTTTTGCCGACTACCTGACCTGCTACTACACCGATGTCGAGCCCGAGGCCGCTTATGTGATCGAGCAGGATGGTGAGGTGAAGGGCTACCTCCTGGGTTCCCGGCGTCCTCTGCGCCAGCAGCTCCACAGTTTTTTCCACAATCTGCGGCTCTTTGCCGTCGGGATGTGGCGGTACCCGCGCTACCGGAAACCCACCCGCGAATTCATTGCGTGGATTTTGAAAAACTCCTGGAAGGAAGTCCCGGCCGCGCCGCGACACACCGCGCATTTCCATTTTAACGTCCTGCCCGAGGCCCGCAGCATGGCCGGCACGCACGCCTTGATGAACGCCTACTTCGACTTCCTGCGCGCCCACGGCGAAAAGGCGGTCTTTGGGCAGATGGTGACCTTCGAGTCCCGCCGCGGCGCCCGCATGCTCGAGCGATTTGGGTTTCACGTGCTGGAAAAACGCGAGATCACCAAGTGGCGCGACAAACACCCGGAGCCGGTCTATCTCACGACCGTGATCAAGCAGTTGGAGCCCGCGAAATAGAATCTTCCCTCGGACCAGCCATGTCCGAACCCCCGTGAGAGAGTCTGTCCTGTGATTGATCCACTTACCGCCATCCTCTCCGCCCTCATCGGCCTGGCCCTCGGTTGGCTGACTGCCCAGTGGCTGTCCGCTCGGCGGCTTGGTCTTGTCCGATCCGACTCTGCCGCCCACGCCGCCCGCTCGGACCAACTCGCCGCCGAACTCGACAAGTCGCGCGCCGACCTTGCCGCGGAGCGCGCCAAAAACGACTCGCTCACCGCCCGCCTGGCCACCGCCGAGGCCGACCGCACGAATCTCGAGAACCGGCTTGCCGAGGAAGCCGCCCGCCTCACCGGAATCCAGGTTCAGTTCCGCGCCGAATTCGAAAACCTCGCCAACCGCATCCTCGAAGAAAAGAGCGCCAAATTCCTCACCCAGAATCACGACCACCTCACTGTCCTCCTCGACCCCCTGCGTCAGCGCCTCGGCGAATTTCGCGACCGCATTGAGACCCTCCATACCGAGGACGTCCAATCCACCGCCGCCCTCCGCGAGCAACTCCTTCAGCTCAAGGAATTGAACCGGCAGATGACAGATGAGGCCGGCGCTCTCACCCGCGCTCTCAAGGGTGAATCCAAAACCCAGGGCTGCTGGGGCGAACTCATCCTCGAGCGCATCCTCGAGAAATCCGGCCTGCAAAAAGGTAGCGAATACGAAACCCAGGCCAGCTTCCGTGATGAGGATGGCGCGCGTTTCCTGCCCGACGTCGTCATTCGCCTCCCGGAAGGCCACCACCTCGTCATCGACGCCAAAGTTTCCCTCACCGCTTACGAACGTTTCGTCAGCGCCGAGACCGAGCCCGCCCGCCAGAGCGCCCTGCGTGAACACAGCGCCTCGCTGCGTCGGCACGTCGAGGAACTTTCCCGCAAAGATTATCCGAGCCTGCCGGAGATCCAATGTCCCGACTTTGTTCTGATGTTCGTCCCCGTCGAACCCGCCCTGCACTTCGCCCTCCAGCAGGATGGCTCCCTCTTTAGTGACGCCTTCGAACGCAACGTCGTCCTTGTTTCCTCCTCCACGCTTCTCATCACCCTGCGCGCCATTGAAAGCGTCTGGCGGCGGCAAAAACAAACCGTCAACGCTCTCGAGATCGCCCGGCGCGCCGGCGGCCTGCACGACCAATTTGTCCTCTTTGTCGAAAGCCTTGAGGAAATCGGCCAGCGCCTCGACCAGGCGCGCGCCTCCTACGACATGGCTTTGAGCCGCCTCAGCACCGGCCGCGGCAACCTCGTCCGCCGCACCGCGGAACTCCAAAAACTTGGGGCCCGCGGGGAAAAACAAATCCCGCCTGCCATCGGCCAACGCTCAGAAGAGGACGCGGAGTGACAGACCCGCAATTTTAAACGTGCGGTGATTGCGAAATCCTACCGGAAGGTCTCCCGATATTCCTCGTATTTGCGGCGGGCGGGGTGGTTGGCGGGGAGGCTGCGACGGGCCCCGGCGCTGGCTTCATAAGCGAGGCGGCGGGCGGGCGCGGTCTTGCCCTCGGCTTTCCAGAGGACGGAAAGATCGTACATCAACGCGAGGGTGGTGGGATGGGTGGACCCACGGGTTTCGCGCAGTCCGGCCAGGGCCTGTTCGTAATAACTCGCGGCCTGGGTTTTGTCGCCCTTGGCCTGGAGCACGGCCGCGAGGGTGCCCATGGCGGAAAAGGTGTCGGGATGGCCGGGAGGGAGTTGGCGCTGGCGTCCGCCAAAGGCGATTTCCGCGTGGGTGGCGGCTTCCTCGAGGGAGCCGTTCTTGAGGAGGGCGTCGGCTAGATTTTCTTCGGAGGCGAGGGTGTCGGGATGCTCCGGCCCGAGAGCGTTGCGGCGGCGCTCGACGCAAAGGCGCTGGAGGCGTTCGCATTCCAGATAATTTCCCGTCTCAGAATGGTAGCTGGCGAGGTTGTTGAGGGCGAGGAGGGTCTCGGGATGTTTGGGTCCCTGGACCCGTTCGCGGATGGCGAAACAATCCTGGTAAAGAGACCCTGCGGCCCAGGGGTCACCCTTGCGTAGCAGGAGGTTGGCCAGATTGCCCCGGCCAGTCAGCGTGGTGGGATCGTCGGGGCCGAAGGTTTTTTCCAGGTGGGTGTTGAGTTCGCGATACAGCGTTTCCGCCTCGCTGTAGCGGGCGGCGTCGGAGAGGACGTTGGCGAGGTTGTTGAGGCAGGTGAGGGTGAGGGGATCTTCCGGTCCGGCGGAAGTTTTCAGCGTCTCCCAGGCGCGACGGTAAAGGACCTCGGCTCCGGAGAGGTCCGCCTGGGCGTGGAGGATCAGGCCGAGATTGTTGAGGCTGCCCAGGGTGTGCGGATGCGCGTCGCCCAGGGTGCGTTCGCGCGCTTTCAGGCATTCCCAGTGCAGGGCCTGGGCCTCGGCCGTGCGGGCCTGATCGTGCAGAAGGTTGGCCAGGTTGTTCATCGCGGCCAGAGTGTCGATGTCCTCGGGGCCGAAAGCGGCTTTGCGGATCGCAAGGCATTCGCGGAAGAGGGGTTCGGCTGCGGCGTAGTCGCCCTGGCTTTGCAAGGCGAGGGCCTGTGTCTCCAGCGCGGCGTCGTTCTGGGTGGCCGGGGCCTCGGG
>JBGSVZ010000125.1:0-36680 GCA_041752695.1 Terrimicrobiaceae bacterium | reverse complement strand
AGCCCAAGGCCGCCGCAATGGCGCGGTCGGGCAAATCACGCTCCCGCATCAAGCTTTGCGCACGTAAGATCAACATCCGCCGCCGGTAACGCGCCGGACTTTCTCCGGTGAGGGTCACGAACTTTTTGCGGAACGTCTCATACCCAAGTCCACAATACCGGGCCACGGCGGGTAGATCGCCGCAAGCGGCTCCAGGGGTCGCCAACCTTTGTTTGGCGCGGTCCAGCCAGACCGCATCGCGAGCGGCCTCCGGCATGGCCAGTGTATTGGCATGCAAAGAGGCGGAAATCAGCCAGGCCGCCAAAGCCCCGACCTGCTCCGACGCTTCCACGGAACGGCCGGAGGCCGGAAAGATGGTTTTGAAACGAGCCGACCAAGTTGGAAGATCGTCCAAGCGCCAGACGGGACGGCCCACATCGAGCACTCCGCACGTTTCGAGGGCGTCGAAAACCGGGCCCTCAAAACTCACATACCACTCGTCCCAGAATTCCCCGGCCCGGGGCCCATAAACATGACCGATCCGGGGGTGAATCAGCAACAGATCTCCAGCTCGCACTTCCGCCTCAAAACCGCGGGTATCCCGAAAAATCCCCCCACCCTGTTCGAGAAGCACGGCGGCCCGTGTCGGGTATCGCCGGGGATTATCCCAACCGGTTCCGCCTCCCTGGCTCAAATGAGCGGCTTCGATGATTCGCCCCACCGAAGTCGGCTCGGTATCCACCGCACGGAAGACAAGACTGGGAGAACGTTTGGCCATCGCACTACCAAAATACACAAGCGATTTGCCAATCCAACCATATTCCAAGCGTATCCTTTGTGATAACTTCCCAAAAACGACATTTCCGATGATCCAACTGCCCTCCCCTCCCCTTCAAACTCAGAATTCCTCCGAACTTCCCCGACTCACCGCCCGCGGCCATGCCCTCAATATCTCCGCCGGACGTTTCGGATTTCTTTCGCCTTCAACCGACGCGTTAAATGACTCCACGGAGTTGCAGCGGCGCATGAAACTGGAAGGGTATTTGTATTTGCCGGGGTTTTTTGATCGTGAATTGATCGTGGCCGCCCGCGCTTCCCTAACGAACCGCCTGGCCGAGCAGGGTTTTTTGCACCCTGACCGCGCTCCTATAGATGGCATCGCCCATCCCGACCCCGAAAAACGCACTGCATTCAAACCGGAATTGTCGGAAAATAACGAAGCCATCGACCGGGTGGTCTTTGGCCCGGAAATTTTCGGCCTCTACAAAAGGTTCTTTGGCGAGGCCGTGCGCGCTTTTGACTTCAAGTGGCTCCGCGCCATCGGCCCGGGTCTCGGCACGCCCGCCCATTCCGACTGGGTCTACATGAGCCGGGGCACCCCGAATTTGCTCACCTGCTGGATTCCCTACGGGGATGTTCCTCTCGAAGTCGGCGGACTGATGATTCTCGAAAAATCGCACCTTCAAGCCGCTCGGATCAAAAACTACCTCAACGTCGACGTGGACTCCTATTGCGAAAATCGCCCCAGGGACGCCGCACTTGCCAAAGCCGGAAAATGGACCCACCAAGGCTGGCTCTCCGACCGTAGCGACACCTTGCCAGAAAAATTTCAAACCCGTTGGCTGACTGCCCGCGAATGGCGCATGGGTGACCTTCTGACCTTCAACATGCAAATGATCCACGGATCATTGGACAACACAACCGACCGGATCAGGCTCTCGAGCGACACCCGATATCAACGGGCCAGCGAACCGGCAGACGAACGTTGGATTGGCCCGAATCCGATTGCGCATGCCGTAGCCGGCAAGCGTGGCCGCATTTGTTGAAAGCATCAAGACGCACCGCCTCAAGTATCAGAGAACATAAGCTCTCTATTGCAAACCGGGTATTATCCAAGAGCAGCAGCTTGCAACCGATCAGTCCCTCCGCGTGCTTTTCAGACAATTCGGTCGTCTCGGCGGCAACGCGGACCGATTGAACCATTTCTGCTCCCTCGCGGACGTCGGCGACCCGACCTCGATTCTTCCCATTCTTTTGTGGAAAATCATCCACATAAGGAATGACCTTCCTGCAACATTTTGGGAATACCGGGGCTCGACAAGGCGTTTTCCAAGTTCCTTCACTCCATAGTGGACTGCGAAGTTACGCCGTATTGGCGAAGGATTAGGGCGTGGCGGAATCCAGCATGTATCGCTTGAACAACGGCGAATAGTCGGACACAGTCGACACCGTTAACAAAATTTTGAGACGGCTGGAACTGGTCTTCGCAGATATTTTCGGCCAGGAAATCAACAGAAAACGAAACTTACGAGAGTAATTTTTCATGGAAGGCGACGGGAACAAGGCGGCTTGGATTTCCGATAATTCGGGTACGCCGGTTCTTTTTGGATTCTTTCAGCGACTGCCACTTTTCTGGCGCTTCCAAATCGCTGGCTGGCTCGCATTCATAGTCTTCACCTTTCCCCTGAAATGGGTGGTGCTTGAAAATTTTCCCGGTTCCGTGCTCGTCTCCGCCTATCGGGACGGCGTAGGCTTTTTCCTCACGCTGGGCATGCGAGAGATCTACCGGAGGGTGTCCGATGCACATCCCAGTCCGGCGCGCCTCGCCTTTGTTCTCGCCGGTGTGTCCATGATTGGCGGAGCCATCCTGACTTTGCTCTACGTGGGTTTCCACGGCTTACTCGACCTCGAGGAAAAGAAGATTTTCTCGCCGGACATGATCTTCGCCATTTTCTATTTCCGTACGGGTCTGTGCGCAGCGTGGAGCCTCCTCTATTTCGGCATCAAACACATTCGCGACAGCATGGCTCGCGATGTCGAACTCGCCCGAAAGGAGACTGAACGGCAGCGACTGGAAATCCAAATGCTTCGCGCGCAAATCAACCCGCACTTTCTGTTCAACGCGCTGAATACGATCATCGCCGCCATCGGAAAGCCCGGCCAACACGCCAAAGAACTGGTCCAGGCATTCGCAGAATATCTGCGCTATTCCCTCAAAAACCGCGACAGCACGCTTGTTCCCCTGCGGGAAGAAATGGAAGCCATCGAAGGTTACCTAACCGTGGAGAAGGCTCGGCACCGGGATGACCTCGAAATTGAAAGCTCCGTAGATCCCTCGGCACACGAAGCCCTCGTCCCTGGAGTATTGATCCAACCCCTTGTCGAGAATGCCATCAAGTACGGGAAGAAAACCTCACCCCGCCCCCTCAGGATCCGCCTCGCTGTTACCCGCGGGACTGCCGGGAGTCTCCGACTCGATGTTTCAAACACGGGGCGATGGGTGACAGAAATCATTCCCGACGAAGCCGGGGGAATCGGCATGGCCAATCTCCGCCAGTGGCTCCGCGCAATCTATGGAGAAAAACACACCATCAAAGCCTCCGAGGAAAGCGGCTGGGTGCGCGTGCGGGTGGAAATTCCTTTGAACCCATGAAACCACCTGAATTACGCGCTGTGATTGTGGACGATGAAGCTCCCGCCCGAGAGGTTCTTTGTGACCTCCTCTCAGCCCACTCGAATGTGAAGGTCATTGGCGAAGCCGATTCCGTCGCAAACGCGATCGCAATCTGTCAGGAATTGCGGCCCAACCTGGTGTTTCTGGATGTTCAACTCGGTGACGGCGAAGGGTTTGACGTTCTGCCCAAGCTCGCCCCAGTTCCAGCGATCATCTTCGTCACGGCCTACGACCAATTTGCTTTCCGGGCCTTCGAGGCCAATGCCTTGGATTATCTGCTCAAGCCACCCCACCCTACAAGGCTCGCCCATGCTCTCGAACGGATCGTGTACCAACCGCCGGATACCGGCACGGGTCCGTACAAGAGGGACGACACGATTTATCTGCGCACGAGCAACGGGTTTACTCTCGCATACGTGTCGGAAATTTGCGGCATCGAAGCGCAGGAAAATTACACGACAGTGCGCCTGGCCAGTGGGGAGGCCAAAATGGTCCGTGGAAGCTTGACGGATTGGGAGAAAAATCTTCCGCGACAATTGTTCATCAAGCTGAACCGATCCCTCATCGTCAACCTGGAAAAAATCGAACGGGTTTCCTTTGCTGGCAGGGACGAAATGGATATCAAAATCGTGGGATTTCCGACCACTGTTCACCTTGGCCGCAAGGCTGCATTTTTGATCCGCAAGGAATTCGGACAGCCAAACTTGCTGTGACGAAGGGTGCCTAATGGCAACTTCGTCACTTTTTCCGCCACGTTCGTCACAGACCCGCTGAAATAGCCGACATTCAGGTGAACGGGTTTCTCCGCCATGAGAAACCTCAACGTTGTTGGACCACAGATCCGCCGCCTGCGCAGCAGCCGGGAATGGTCGCAAAATCAGCTTGCGATCAAACTTCAGCTCCTCGGCATGGAAAACGCGACCCGCGTCAAGGTCGCCAAGATTGAATCCCGCCTCGTCGGTGTGGCCGACGATGACATGATCTTCCTCGCCCGGGCCTTGGCGGTTTCACCAGCCGATCTTTACCCGGACTTTATCCTCTCGGCGAAACAGCTTTATCAGGCGATCTGCCAGTCCAAGGCCTCCCGCTTCGGCTCTTTCGTCATCGGCTTTTTATGTTGTTCCGGGGCGGGAACAGCTGCTTCCAAAATTTCCGCAATCCTGGCGACCGTATGAACACCCTACTTCTCGCTCAGGCATCACTCGACGGGGCTCTTTCCGAAGGTCTCGGAATCATCGCCAAATTCCTCTTCATCATCGCAGTCATCGTCATCGCCCATGGCGGCTGGCAGGTTCGCTCGGGCAACGCCGATCAGGGCAAGATGTCGATTGTCGGCGGTCTCATGCTCGGTCTGGCCGTCGTTATCGCCGAAGCCCTCTTCAACGCCGGCGGCATGCCCACCATCAGCATCTCGCAATAATGAGCAAGGGCATCGTTCACACCCACGCGGGCGACGACAGCGACGGGAAAATCTGGGGCATCGAGGGAACAAACATTCTGTTTCTCCTCGCCGGGCTTCTCGTCAGCGTCGGGCTCACCCTGGCGGTTTCCCGCCTCCACGCTTTGGGACCAAGCCTGATCATCGGCCTGACTCCCCTCGCCCTCATCACCCTCTACGTGTTCGGCCTCCGGCAGGGCCGACCCAAATCCTTCGACAGCGACCTTCTGGAAACCCTCGCAGCCGGATCCGCTTGGACGCCGTCACATCAAAATCGCAGCAACCCTCTCCGATCCCATGCAAGCGCCTAACGGTTGGTTTTCTCACGATATGATCGTCTGGAACGATCTCGACTCCCGCGGCTGTCTCACCAAGGCATTCACGCTGGACGTTCCCGACCTGCGCCACGCCAGCGAGCAGGCGCTCGACGGATTCTACGCCGCGGTCCGGCAATTCCTGCACACCCTCGACGAATCGACGCGGGCGCAAATCCGCTGGTCGGTGGATTCCGACTATCGGGAGGAACTGACCGCTTACAAAACCGTCACCGACGAAAAATGCGTCCCCGATTCGTGGGCGGCCATCAGTCGCAACGAGCGCTTCAGCCGGTAACGCAGGCGGTGCGATGACGAGCGTGCGCCCAGGAAGCTGCTGTGCAAGCAGCGCTGCCATATAGGTTTTTCCGAGTCCGACAACATCGGAGAGAAAGACACCTCCATATTCGTCGAGCGTACGTCGCGCCGCAGTCACGGCATCGTCCTGGTATTTGAGTTTCTTGAAACGCGCTGGGAGATAGACTGAATCTGGATCCTGGTTTCGACTCAGCTCGGCTTTGAAATATTCGTAGAGGAACTTGAGATAGAGTTCATGGGGCGTGAACTGCGCGAAAGGCGAGCGCAATTCAATCGTCTGCACGTAGGCCTCGGAAACCTCGACGGACTGCGCCCATAGCTCGTTGAACTTCGCCAACGCGAAGTCGTAATCGGCGCGGTTCTTCAGCTCGACGTTAAACTCCAGATTATCAACTAGGCCGGACTGCGAGAAGTTGCTCGACCCGGTGACAACGCGGCCCTTGTCGATGTGGCCATCCACGAAAGACATGATGTAGAGTTTTGCGTGGAGTTTCGCTGAGGGATAGACGCGAACCTGGAGTTTACCGGATTTTACCCATTCGACAAATTGGCGAATGCCCCCTTCCACCTCGGAACTGTCCTCAGCGTGCTCCAACTCGGCTAGGATCTCGCCAGGCACGGCTTCCTTTGCCTCTGCGTGAGAGCGGAGGTCGAGGCGCATCTGCTCCTTCGCCTGAGAAAGCAGTGAAAAGGTGGGCTGATCGGTACTGAGGCCAATGAGAATACGGATCTTCTCCGTGGGCTGGAGTGCGTCAGCAAGCCGCCGGAATCCGCTGAGATAAAAGTAGCCAACGAGACAATCGAATGCGCGGGTATTTCCGCGGAGCAGCACGCGAAAACGCTCCGCCAAGCTGCGGTCGTTTTCGTTGGTGATGAATGTGAGATCAGATGACATCACAGGTTTCGGAGTTCGAAAGAAATGCAGGGAGGAAAAACAATTCAGACGCCGGCGACCGTTCCTTGGTGTACTCGCATGAAATATACATTGAATGGCAGGAGGTCATCGGGCAGACGCGCAAACCCGGCAGCTTTTCAAGTTCAGGGTGTTTCGACGAGTGAAAACCGCTTTATCTCGATACATCGATGGGCTGCTCGCGTAGACGCCCGAAATCGACATTCACGCACGCCTCACATGTTGTTCCCGGGAGGGAACAGGCCCGCCCGGTTCTCGTGCCAGAGTGGGCACATGAAGATTGTTTCCACTCTGCTGTTCATCCTGTCCGCCACGGCCCTCTCCGCCGGTCCAATCACCCAAAAGCCGCTCGATGAATTCGTCATCTACGACATCCCTGTGGCGTTCAAATCCGGCACGACAACAATCATGTTCCCGTCGGAGATTTCCGGCCTGTATGCGAAATCGGTCGCCGCGCAGGAGCAGGAGAATGCCGGGTTCCTGATCACCTTCACCCCGGGGAATTTCTATTTCACCATCCGGGCGCTGAAGAAGGACGCCGAGGATCATCTCACGGTGATCTACAACCGGAAGGCATACGTCCTCCATTTGACCGCGTCGGAGAAGCCGGATTTCAACGTCACGTTTTATGCGGATGCCCAGGCGGGCAAAAGCCGGGTGGCCGTTGAACCGGAAAGGCTCCTGTCGTTAATGGACAAGGCGAAGGCGTATCCGCTCCTCGCCAAAAACAATCCTGCCGTGATTGCCGGGGTCATTCAGGCCTCCCCCAACCTCGTGAACTACTACGACGGATTTACCGTCCGCGTTCGCGGTGTCTGGCGGTTCGAGCAGGACGACACGCTGGTTTTTCAACTCGAATTCGAGAACACCACGGACCAGCCAATTTCCTACAATCCGCAAGACATGGCCGTCCGGCTGGAGGACAAGATCTATCCTTCCTCCCTCGCGGACGCCTCCGGCGTGATGCCGCCAAGGTCTCTCACTCCGGCCTTCATCGCCATCACGGGTGACGGCCACGGCGGTCGCAACCGTCTGGCCCCGGATAACAAGTGGAACGTCCTCGTCGTCCGCTCCACTTCCGAAACCTCACACCCCGACTTCAAATGAATCTTCGCACCATCTGGACCGAGCTTTTCCAAAAACCCACCGGACGCCTTATTCTGTTCCTCCTCGCCGGAGCCATGATACTCGCCTTCGTATTGTTGGGAAACGGACGGAGGGCGAAGAAGCCGGTCAATCCCGAGGTTCCCGCGCAAGCGACTGCTGCGAAAGGCTACACCTTCGAGGAAGACATTCCTCCCCCTCCCCGAGCTTTGCCGCCCGCGCCTACTCGCCCGGCCCCGGAACCCGCGGCCGCGCGTCCCGGTTCCACGCCCAAACCACCGCCGCCGATTCCCCAGGCCATCTACGCCACCAAGGAAACGAGGCGCAGCGATACGTATCTACCCTTTGGCCGACTGCTTCGCTGCGAATTGGTCAACACGGTGGATTCCACCAACATCGAGACCCCCATCATCGGCCTGATCACCGAGGACGTGTGGCACGCCGGACGGCTGGTGCTTCCCGCCGGAACCGAGGTTCACGGCATTGCCCAAAAGACGGCCGCCCGGGAGCGGATCGGGTCCGAACGGAAATGGATGCTCGTTTTCCAAGACGGGCGCGAACTTCCCCTGTCCGGCACGGTTCTCGACTACGCACCTGACGGAGCGAAACCCGACGCCTGGGACGAAACGGACGGATCGGCGGGCCTGCGCGGTTACCTGATCGCCACGGACAAATACGCCGAGGCCAAGGCGATCCTCGCCGCCATGATTTCGGCAGGTGCAGGGGCCTTTCCGCAGATGACCAACATCATCTCGCCGCTCACCGGCGGTGTGACCCAAGTGCAAGGCGGAGGATATCAGGATGCCATCGCGGCCGGCATCCAGGCGGGCGGGCAGATTTACTCCCAGCGGCTCCTGGAGGGCCTCGAAAAGGATCCCACCTATGTCCGCGTTCCCGCCGGAACGCTCTTTTACCTCTACGTCACCCAAACGGTGGACGCGGCCCAGGCCAACGCCGGGATCTCCTCCACCCAACAACCCAACCCATGAAATACCTCATCTCCATACTCCTCGTGTCTCTTTGCTCAGCCTGCGCCGCGAGAAAACAGGCCGACCCAAAACGCGCCCCCACCGTATCAGGCACCACCGTTTCCAAAAAGCGCATGACCGCAGTGAGAACCCCCGAAGTCGTCAAAGCCTACTCCGTCGGACGCTACGCCGACCCGAATAACCCGGAAACCATGCACGAGCAACATACCGTTTATCGGCGAGAACAAGGCCCTGACTGGAACTTCCTGCCCGATCCGCCCGTTTCCCTCCCGCTGGTCGCGAATTCCAATCCTTCACCTTCCTACCATGGCGGTGATCCCCGACAGCGGATTTATGCCGAGGCGTTGCAGGAACAGAACCGGGCGATGAAACATCGCCTCGACTCCCTCCACCAGGACGCGAGCCGGGTTCCCGTTCTGGAACAGGAAATCGACCAGCTCAAAAAGCAAATCCGCCAAACTCCGGCTCCCACGGAGCCGACCAATCCGCCCACATCGGAAAGCGGGGAGGAAAATGATGTCTTCTCAGCGGTCAATTCGGATCTGCCCGTGGCCGATGAATTCACCGACCCTGGCGCAATCACGCTCTTCCCCGAGTCGGACGCGCAAAATCAGAACTTCCTTCTGTCCCAGATGCGGCTCAACGACCAATTCGCCGCCGAACTCGCAAGAGCCGAAAAGCGACAGCGAGCTTCTCTCGTCACCGCCCCGTTCCTGCGCCGCCGGGAACTCGCCTTTCTCAACCCAAAAACACCATGACCACACACAAATCCGCCACCGTCAACGTGACCCTCGATGAAGATACCTTCGCGATCTACAATGAGGCGTCCGACATCGTCGAGCGGGCCGGCATCCGCGTTCCGACCGGCCAGCTCGTTCAAACCATGCTCAATGCCGAAAGCCAGCGCCTGAGCCCGCGCAAAATCGCCCAGCGTTTCCTCAAGTCCCTGATGGAACAAATCGGCGGCCTGCGCGGCAGCGCCCTGGACGACGAGGACGACGAAAAACTCCCCGCAGTCAAACCCGCTAAAGCCTGACGCCCTTCCACGCGAACCCGTCAACCAGCCCGGCTACGGGGTCCACAGGGACCGAAACGCCGTGCGCCAAAACCGCAATTACCCATGGCAATCGCATCACCAAAAAAGAAAACCGAACAGGCCAGCCAGTTCAAAATCAACCCCGAAGTCAACGCCAAGCTCGACGCCTTTATGAAGGCGGAACCGGACTTGGTGCAATACGTCAAAGACCTGCCCCGCGAGCAGTTGGAACGCAAATTCCTGCTGCGCAAGATGAAGGATCAGGACCAGAAGGAAGGCTACACCGCCAAAGTGAAAGCCTGGCTGGCCAAGCCTGAACAGGAGGACTTGGTGCACAGCATCAAATCCACCATCAGCCCGAACATGAGCCCCGAGCGCCAGGAATCCGCCCTCGTCATCGGAGCCAAAAACCACATCCGCAACAGCGGCATCAAACTCGGCTGACCCACCCTGGCGCGCCGGTTCGGCCAACCGGCCGGCGCGCCTGCCTCTTTCCTTTATCCGTATGAAGCTGAAATCCGGCAGATGGAGATATAGTCAGGCCCCGCTCGCTTTCCTCAGCGCGACCCGGTCGGAGCGGTTCCCGGCCGCGACGGGAAACGAAACCGAACCCGAGGAACATAATGGCTTCATCGACGCCAAGGAGGCGGCCGCCTTCCTTGGGATCCCCTTGCGCTCCCTCCACCAATACGTTCAACAAGGACTCCTCCCGAGCTACAAGCTGGGACGGCATCGATTATTCCGACGCCCGGAGTTGCTGACCGCTCTTCGCGCCACGACAAAGGCAACCCGCGACGAGATTTTACGATGAAGTGAAAAGGCTTTGCCCGGCTATAATCCGAGCTTTTCTTGCAGCAATTTTTCGGCCGCCAGCCGCTTGGCCTTGTCCATTCGCTGCAAATTCTGAAGCTTCCACTTGATTCCCGGAAGCTGATCAAGATTCGGGAATCCCAGCGTGTCCCACTGAGGTTCCAAACGTTTGAGCGAAAGCAGAAAATACCGTTCCGCCTCGGTCATTTCGGCATTGAGTCTCGCGATGAGTTGCTCCCGCGTATCTACCAGGATTTCCAGCGAAACCTCCTCCCTCGCCATCCCAACGAACTGATTGGCATACACATCAGCGAGGTCTTTGCGGTTCGGCGTCAGAAGTTCGTTCATCGGCCTACCGTGGCTGGCAAGGAACACCACAAAGGCGCGACGGATAACGTCTGTAATTCCCTCATTCCTGAGCAAAAGGTGAACGTCGAACAAATCGCGGGGATGTTGCCGATCCAAGGCTGCACAAAATTTCCCCCCGTAAAGATCCGGCAGAGAAACCACACGCATCGTCACTGCTCGACCAAAAAACTCTACCGCCGTTGGAACAAGCGGCATATCGATCGTCGGATGCAAGGCCCCTCGAAGAATCAGGTTGGGCTCGACCTTGATCTCGGCTCCGTTGGCACCACGAACGAGCAATTTATAAACTTGGTTGCCGTCTTTCAGCCGCAATCTCGTCACCTTTGCAGCCAGCGCTCTTTCGGCCTTCACAGCAATGCGCTCCAAAGCCTCAGCAATTCCCCTCAGCGTGGACACGCGATCTTCAATTGGGAGATAAACGAGGTCAATGTCCACCGAGAGCCGCGGAAAATTGCGCACGAAAAAATTGAGGGCGGTGCCGCCTTTCAGTGCGAAACAGCTTTCGACATGAACAAACGGCAACACCTGCAAAAGCAGATCAGCTTGCGGAAAAAAGGCGCTGTCCTTCATGGAGCGTCAGCAGGAATATTGTTGGGCGTCGGTACCGTGATCAGATATTTTTTATCAAGCCTTCCGCCGCTGAACAGCATCCGTTTCCCGACTCCTAGCGGGATTTTTTCGACGTTCAGTTCTTTGAACCATGGATGCAGATGCTCTTCAGCCAAATAGAGGAAGAGCCGCTTTACCTTCACGGAAGAGCAATTTTCGAGCAACGCTTGAACCACATTCGCGCGCAAGGTGCCGAGGGACTCGAAGATCAATTGCATGTGTTCATACCCAGCCGCGTCCGTTTTTTGCTCGTGGAGAAATTCCAATACCGCTCGTTCCTCACCCGCTATCTTGATCGTAAAATTTCCGGCCCGATGCTCCTGCAGACCGATACCTAGCGGCAAAAATTCGGTCGCCAGAAAATGCACATTGCGAGGTCGCGAAAGATTTCGAAACCAAGCAGGCAGGCGTTCTCCTTTTCTTCCAAACAGATTAATGGCCGGATCCCCCAATGACAAAAAATGACTCCGACCTGCCAGTTCCAACGCCGTGATTCCTCCCGGATGAATTTCGGATTTTTGCTGAAGCCCGAACACCGCGCCAATCCAAGAGGGCAATTCTGCCGTCGTCGTAAACGCCCCTGCACCTACCCGGTGCAACCAACCGGACGACACGTAGTAGTTCGCCAGTTTTGGGGATATTCCCCGATCATTCAGCCATTTCAATGTCAACACGGCCCCCCGGGGAGCCGTGAGCAGCTGCTGGTTTATCTTGCTACAAGAATCACCAATATTTCTAGCCATATTCGCATCTTTTTAAACTCACGGAGTAAATTTGCACACAAATCTCCAGTAATTCTAGTTGAATTTACATAAAAATAAACCATCACCTCAATGAGAGAACTTCTCCACCGACGCCGGAGAACAGAATCTCTTCACACTCCGGGCGGGCAAAGGAAACTATTCCTTATGCTTTTCGGCCTCTTCTTTCAGCGCCAGCAGCCGACTTACGTCCGGTCGGAGCGCAAACCACTCCTTGGCTTCCGCTTCGGTGACCAATTCGCGGTAATGCTCAAATATCATGCGCGAGCTATTGCCGGCCTCCAGCGCCACTTCTGCGGCACTTTTCAGAATGGCCACCCGGTAGCTGATGAACGAGTGACGCAGACCATTGTGGACGATCTTCACCAGGGAATTCCCTTTTTCATCGGTGATGGCGTCCACGGCCTTTTTGAATTGTGTGGCAATCGCGAATTCATCGAGGACGCCGACCAAAACCCGCCCATTGTCCTTTCGGAAGGGAGCCAGCCATTCCGCTAGAACTGGCAGAATCGGAGCTAGGCGGCGACTGGCCGTCTTTGATTTGGACGCCTTGATTTCGATGACGTTTTGCCCGAAGCGGATTTCCGGCCATTCAAGGCGCACGATCTCAGCCGTTCTGAGCCCGGCAAACGCACCAACGGCCAAAAACGGTACAAGCCGCGGCTCAATCTGGAAAAGCAGCGTGTGCAGCTTCTCCGGGGTGTAGATTCCGATATCACCCCCCTTGCCGTCATAACGCTTGGAAAATTCGGCCTCGGTCTGGACTCCGCGCGGCAAGTATCCTTCCTCGCGAGCGTAGGCAAGAAGAGTGGCCAGAGCGGACCGATAGTTGTTCTTCGTCCTCCCCGTAGTGTGCTTCATTTCCTTGAGCCAGAGGTTGATGTCCGTGGCGCGAATGTCCGCCACGTTGGCGGAGAAAGTCTCCTTCGCTTTGTTCAAACGCGCCTGCATATCCAGCCGGTAACGCCGGGACTTTTTATCATCCCGGATATTCTCCAAATATTGTTTCACCAGAGCGGCGAACTTGATCGACGGAAGCTGCGCTTTTTTCCGCTCTGCTAAAAAATATTTAACTGCCTCTACCAGGGTTCCTTTCCCATCAAGGAGAGTATAGACCTCCGCGAATTGGCGGGCGGCCTCCGTCAAGGAGACGCGGGTCGGCTGCAGGATCTCCACCGCCTCATTGATCGCCGCGGTCTGCTTGGGATTAAAGGAGGCAACATGCGCGGTTCCTTCCGCCAATTCCTCGATCAACTCCTTGGCCCGTATGCGTGCGGAATCGAGCGATGCGACTCGCTCGCGGTCGCGCTTCCCCGCCCTGTAAAACGCAAGCTGGTAACTTTCCACTCCCCGAATCGGGCTGAGATACACCGGAATCTTAATTCCCTTGGCTTCGACGATTTCGACCGGGCCGCGCACTTTCTGGGTTTTTGATGGCATAAAAGACACCCTAATTGTCCTGCATTTGTCCTGCAAGGCCATTTTTTGCCTTCTACTTAGGTAAAACTTGCGGGTTCGTTTCCCGTCGGTCACCCCATTTTCCCGACGCGACGAGAACCCGCAGGGTTCGACCGCCCTGCGCGAAGCGCATTCCCTACCGCAAAGCCAAACTTGCAGATCGCGGTCCGCCGCGATCATCCCGTCGGTCACCCCATTTTCCCGGCGGAATGAGGTTCGAGGAGTCCCTGCGCTTCGTGACGTTTCGCGCACCGTGGTTGCTATTTGAAAAAAGCGGGCCATTGTAACCCCCCGCATGCTGCACTACCAATCCCTGGGCCTGAAATTTGACGCAACCCAGGAAGAGATCAAATCCGCCTACCGGCGTCTGGCCGGGGTCCACCACCCGGACCGCGGTGGCGCGCCGGAAGTCTTTCGCCGCATCCAGGCTGCTTACGAAGTGATTGGCGATGCCAAAAGCCGACGGGAATACGACGCTTCGTGGAGCAAAAAACCGGTGACGTCCGTGCGGGACACCGCCAGCGAACTGGTCGCTGATTATTTCGGGCAGTGCTAGGGACGATAATTTTAATGACAATGATGACCGCCAGTGTGCAGGAGGAATTTAACGAACAGGTGCAATCTGTTTATCGACGAAGCAAAAGCCGGCAAGAGGGAGACCGCGAACTGATCGCGCAGGGAGACGCGCTTCTTGGTCAAATCGAGACCCTGGCGGCGTCCGCGGAGGAGTTTCAGGTGTACATCGGCCTCGCTTTCCATCGCCGGTTGCTCTTTGAGAAAAAAGCGGCGCTGGAAAAGTTGATTCTCTCCAATCCCAGTCCGGCCACCGTGCTGGCCAGCCTGAAGGCGCAAAAGTTGGTCAAGGTTGCCGCCTCCGCCAAACCGGCTTGGGATGGGCTTTGGGACAAACAACCCGAGGCCATCTGGAATGCGATCATTTTGAATGCCCGCGAACAAAACAAAGTGGCCCAAGCCGCCGCCGAAGCGGAAGACAATGAATCCGAGGAAAACGAGGACGAAGACGACGAGGAGATGAATGACCATGACTGAAAACCCTTCCACCGCGCTGGTGCGCGCCGCCCTGGCCAGCGGAGCTTCCGCCGGAGAATACAGCCTCGTCGCCCTGGCCAAGGAGGCCGACGACGCGCAACTGGCTGTGATTGTTGGAGAGTTGCCGGCCGACGACATTCTGGCGCTGGCCCTCGAAGCGGACATGACCAAAGTCTCGATGGTCCACCTTTACGCCACGCCGGAACAAATGTTGGCGGCCTTTGAACGCATCGGCTCGAACTGGAGCCAGTTGGCGAAAATTCCCAGCGCGGAGGACTATTTGATCCGCCGGCAGGACATTGAGGATTTCCTCTGTCCGATGATGTTCGGCACGGCCGACGAGGCCCGCGCCAAGGAGATGATGAAGGTTTTTCTCACCAAGGAATATGCGGTCGACACCTTGTATTTTCTCGGCATTGGCCAGAACGGACGCGAGCAACTTCTCACCCAGGCCGCCAGTTCGCCTTTCGCGAAAGATAGCTGGCAGCAGCTGTGGGAAATCGCGTTCGAACTCCAGCCCGGCGCACGCACGACCATGCGGTCGCACTACCAGGACACCCTGGAAAGCGTCAAAGATGTCGATGGTGCTTTTGCCCGCGACATCCTCAACGAATTGCAACGCGTCGCCGCCTCGCACCAGCCCGAGCCCGGAGCCGAGGCCGCGGATGAGTTCGTGGATATCTAAAGGATGTTGCTCGCCACCACGGACGACCGCGATCCGCTCACCGCGGCGATTGCCTCCGCCAAAAAAAGCGACCACCCCTCTTGTGCGAAATGGCAGGAGGACCTGACCGTGATGACGGCGGAACTTTCGGCGAAATTTTTCGGCACACGCAGTGTCGAAATGATTCGCTCCGGGTTGTCCATGGCCGTGAAACTTCTCGGCATCGGCCTGCTCGAACAGAGCAAGGGCACGCCGGACGTCAATCTCTGGCTGCAAACCCTGGAGCGTCTTGGAGTCAAAGGCGTGACCACCCTGGCCATCGACCGAATCAAACTCGTGGCCGCGCTGCCGGAGTCTCCCATGCTGATGGGACTGGAAGAAACCGCGCCGCGCACTTTGCTTTTACTCAGCACCTCCTGCGCCGACGCGAAAGAAGCGTGGCTCTGGCTGGAGACGCACGCGGCATCCCGCCGGGAGTTTCTCAGTTCCATCCGTCTGGCCAAATGGCTGCTGACGCAAACGCCCAGCGGGCGGGTGAAGGACCGCAATCTTCGCCATTCCGACGCCGGCACCGACATGCTGCTGAGCGATGAAGTGATCGATGAAGTGATGGCTAATGTTTGCAGCCTGCCGCGCGGCCTGGACAATTTGGGCATCGTGGAGACCTGCACGCTGGCTCCGGCGAGATACAAGGCGGCCCGTTCCGCTTACGACGCGCTGGTGGCCCGCCTCGACCCGGGACTGCAACGCGCTTTGGTCTATGAAGGCCGGACGTGGTTCGACCGCTTTGTGGAAGAGGGTCCGAAGGGCAAAAAAGCCAAAGGCGACGAACCTCCTATTCCGCCAGTTTGATCACAAGCTGACCCGGCCGGACGCTGAACGATTCCACCCCTGGGAGCCGCCCCCCATTTTCCGAGCCGAGCATTTCGCCGAGAAGATTACGCCCCTTCACGCCGCCCAGCCACTCGTTGGGCAGGGAGATTCCCCAGATCGTGAGGTCGTCAATAATGAGAGCAGGCTGACCCGAGGCTTCGCTGACAATAAACTTGGCGCGGGCCTTGAATTTCCGCCCGCCCAAAAATGGAAGATCGGGATCCAGATCGGTCTCGTAGCGCGCAAGCACGGCATCGGTCCCAAATTGAAAACTCAGGGTTTGTCCGAGATCGGTGTTGGCATTCAGGAGTCCGTTGATTTCGCGTTCCGTGAGAATGACGTCCTTCTTTCCGCGCTCATAGACCGGCTCGGGAACGCCGGCCGGCGGAGGGGTCACGGGGACGCCGGCCGGAGACTGGATGGAGGCAAGCTTCGCCTCCACCGTGGCTTTTTCCTCCGGGCTGAGCACCACAGGACGAATCGGCCGAGTGAACCACCAGACAAGCCCGCCAACAAGAAGCAGCACGGCCAGCAACGCCAGCAACACGAAGGGCCAGCGGGATCGGCGAAGTGGCGCTTGGACAGGGACATCGTTCATAGCCGGGGAATCTAGCGGAGTTTTTCGAAAACGAAAGTGCCCTCGCGCCTCGACCGGGATTTCGATTTGGCAGCGGGACGGTTGGAGTCCAGTTGCGCATGCGGGACTGTTCCTGGATAAAGCGCAGGCTAAAGCCTGAACTCCAACATTCTGGGATTTGACGGAAAGCTCCGCCCACAGCATGCGCTCGCCAGCGGGCCTCCCCCGTGCGAGGGTGCGCCATGGCAGTCCGCCGTTCATCCATGATCAACCTTTTACTTATCCTGCCACTCGGCTACCTCATGATTTTGGTTGTTCTGTATTTCAACCAGGACAACATGGTTTTTGTCCCCACCCGCGACACGGCGGAAAGTCTGGATCGCGCCGCCGCGGCCGAAGATTTCGAACCGTGGCACAATCCGGATGGGGAACGCATCGGCTGGCAATCGCGGGGCGGTGATGCCTCGCAGGCGCTTCTGATTTGTGGCGGCAATGGCGGCTACGCCCTGGGCCGCGCGTATTACCGCCCCTACCTCGCCGACCAGGGCTTTCCGTGGAAAATCTTCATTGTCGAATATCCCGGCTACGGCGCACGACCGGGAGCACCCGGAGAAAAATCCCTGACGGCCGCCGCCGTGGAGGCTCTCGACACTCTTGCCGCGCAGCCCGGGCGCACGATTCGGGTGGTCGGCGAATCCCTCGGCAGCGGGGTCGCCAGCGCTTTGGCGGCGGCTCGCCCGGCCAGAATTGCCGGTCTTGTTCTGGTCACTCCGTTTGACTCTTTGGTCAGCGCCGCCGGATCCCACTACCCATGGCTGCCGGTTTCGCTCCTTCTGCGCACGCGCTTTGATTCGGCGAACAATCTCAAGAAATACCCCGGCCCGGTCGCCTTCATCTTGGGCGAGGGCGACCGGACCGTTCCGACGGCGCTGGGCGAAAAGCTCTATCAGGCCTACGAAGGCCGCAAACACCGCTGGCTTGCCCCCGGTGCCGGACACGACTGCTCGGACTTTATCGGGCAGGAGTGGGGCGAGGTCGCCGCCTTTCTCCAGGCGGGCCGCTGATTGCCTTTGTCGTCCGCCAGAATCCCCGCTAGCGTTCCCGCCATGAGCGAACCCACGGCGGATGCAACGATGGCGGTTTTTCTCGATCTGGAGAACATCGCCCTGGGAGCGAAGGACGCGCGTTTTCCACCCTTCGACATCCAACTCGTTTTGGAACGGCTTCTTCTGCGCGGACACATCGTCGTCAAGAAAGCGTATTGCGATTTTGACCGCTACAAGGAGTTCAAGCGCAACCTCCACGAAGCCGCTTTCGAACTGATCGAAATTCCCCACGTGCGGCAGTCTGGCAAAAATTCCGCGGACATCCGCATGGTCGTGGATGCCCTGGACCTTTGCTACACCAAACAACACCTGGATACTTTTGTCATTCTGAGCGGCGATTCGGATTTTTCCCCCTTGGTCAGCAAGCTGCGGGAGAATGCCAAGACTGTCGTCGGTGTCGGCGTGAAGAACTCCAGCTCGGACCTCTTTATCAACAATTGCGACCAGTTTCTCTATTACGATGACCTGGTCCGCCAGAAGCCCGCACCTGCCCGCCGTTCCACACCCCGCCGAACCAACAAGCCCGCTGAACCAGCCGCCACCACCCCGGACGCCGGACCCAATGCCGAACAGGCCTTGGATCCCATGATGGCTACCCTGCTGGCATTGGAAGAGGAGCGCGGTGAGGACGGACTCATTTGGGGCTCGATGATCAAACAGGCCCTCAAGCGACGAAACCCGGGCTTTAACGAACGCGCCCATGGTTTTGCCTCTTTCAAAGACATGCTAAAAACGGCGGAAAGCCAGGGCCTGCTCAAACTCGAAGCCCACGCCAAAACGCCGGACTTTACGGTGCGGTCGGTTAGATAGGAATCGACTCCCAGCTGATTTTTTCGGAAGATTTTATTCGAAAAACGGTTTCCCCTCCGCCAATCCCTCCGTAATTTCGATTGTGAAAATCCCGGAAATTCCCGCCAACGAAAAGGAACGCCAGCACGCGCTTGCTTCCCTGAATATTCTCGACACCGCCATGGAGGAACGCTTCGAGCGGGTGACGCGGCTCGCGTCCCGACTGATCGGAGTTCCCATCGCCGCGATTTCCCTCATTGACCATGACCGCCAATGGTTCAAATCGATTCAAGGCCTCCAGACCACGGAAACATCACGGGACATTGCGTTTTGTTCCCACACCATTCTGGGCGACAATGTCCTGATCGTCGAAGACGCCACCAAGGACGACCGTTTCACCGAAAACCCCTTGGTTACAGGCGATCCGGGAATCCGATTTTATGCCGGCTGCCCAGTGCGCTCGCCCGACGGTCATAAAATTGGATCCCTTTGCGTGATCGACCGTCAGCCAAGGGAGTTGACCGCCTCGCAACTGGAAGACTTGAAGGATCTCGCAGCCATGGTGGAGGTGGAGATCAAATCCAACCATCTGGCCGTGGCTCAGGTTCGCATGAACGAGGAACTCGCCCAGGCTAAGAGAGCTGTGCTGGTGGATCCCCTCACCCGCCTTTGGAATCGAGCGGGCTGCTCGGAATTTCTCGTCCGCCAACATCATGTAGCCGTGCAAAACCGGGAAAAGTTTTGCATCGGGATGCTCGATATCGATTTTTTTAAAAAGATCAACGACACCTACGGACACTCCGCTGGTGACGAGGTTTTACGGGAAGTGGCCAGGCGCATCCTGCGCGGGATCCGAGCCGACGACTTCGCCTGTCGGATGGGCGGCGAGGAATTCCTGCTCGTGGTCTCTGATCCCGAGGCAACGGAGGCCTTGAACATTGCGCAAAGGGTTCGCGAGGCTATCCGTTCCTCCCCCATCGAGGCGGAAGGGCACGCCATCCGCGTCACCATCAGCATGGGGCTGGCCTACTTCGACCCCGCGTCGGCCGTTTCCCCCGAAGAAGTGATCCGATTGGCTGACGCCGGCCTCTACCGGGCCAAGGAGACCGGCCGCGACCGCATCATTTCCCACATCGAGAATAGCGCATAGCGGCAGTTCGTCTCAACCGTTGCGATTGGGTGTGCCAAGGACGTGAGTCTTGGGTGGGAGCATCACATCGTCAAAGGTTTGCGTGAACATGGCCGCCGCAAAAAAGGCCACCGCGCGCAAAGTCTCGGTCCCGACATTGACCAGATCGTGACGGAGCGGCGTCGGCAGCACAAACACACTGCCGGGGCCGACGCGATGCACCGTGCCATCCTCGAGATGCAATTCGCCGGAGCCCGCGATGATGTATTGCGACTCCTCCGTCGCATCCGTGTGCCAGCCCAATCGATGTCCAGGTTCAATTTCGTAAACGATGGTGGACGACTGCGTTGTCCCGGCCCCGCCGCATAAAGCGAACGCGCCCTTCCAGCTCACCGCGGGATTATCTTCGCCGTGCACCGGCGATCTTTGCAGGACATTAGAATCAACAATGGTCGCATTCATAATGTTGCCAAACTTTGTCTGAAACTTAGCAATGTCAATCCTAAGTCGAAGGAAAAACTAATGCAACTGGTGGCCAAAAATGCGGCTTCTTTTCCTGCGCGCTCGTCGCGGAATGCGGCCCCGGCGAACGCCTCTCAAACGTCGTCCGTCTCCTCCCATATCCCCCAGTTGACTTTTTGGATGGCATTTTGCGGGAAATTCGAAGAATCTTCCGCATGGCATCACCCAACTACGCAGGCGAAAAACGTCGGAAGGACCTCGCAAAGCAGGCAAAAAAGAAGGAAAAACTGGCGAAGAAGCTGGAAAAATCGCGGGAAGCAAATTCCGCCCCAAAGAGCGCGGATTCGGAAAGCTAGGCGTTTGTTCCAAGGCGTGCCGCCTCTTCAGGAGGCCGCGCAGCCAAAAAATCCGCGCTTGCGAATGAGCGCGGCGACCTGCGGGGGAACCATCTGTTCCCACCGTTCATCCCCGGAGGCGATCCGCTTGAGCACATCGCGGGAAAAAATCGCCGCATAGGCCGGATTGGCGTTGTCGAGGTGCACAAAGCTCCCTCGCCTCGCGAGGTAGTCGTAGAGCGGGGTGAGTTCCGGCGAGACTTCCAACGTATGGATCGTCTGCGGCGCCTCTCCCTCGACACGCTGATACGGATAAACAAAAAGGCGCAAGTCATTTTTAAAAAGCCTCCCAAAACTTTCCAACACCCCTCCTGGAAGCTGGGTGTAATACTTTTCGTCGAAGAGCTCGATCAAACTCGGAACGCCCATCACAATGCCAATCCGTTCCTTCGTTCGCCAGGCCAGGTAGGCGGCCAGACGGTAATATTCGAAATAGTCAGAGATCATCACTGTCATGCCACACGCGGCCAGGAGTTCGGCCCTCGCTAAAAAATCGCGGCGATCCACGTCTTTTCCGCCCGCCAGAAGATTACGCATGGTGATTTCCATGATCGGCAGGATCGGTTTGTCCGCCACGGCGGGGTCCTCCTTGAATTTGGCAAGCGCGCACGCGACCATGTCGAGGTTCACATGGGTGGTGGGCCGGAAACTCCCCCGTTCCACAAGAATGGCCTTTTTGTAGAGCACCTCGGTAGGTTGCAACACCTCGCGGTCCGCGCCAAACATTGCGGCACCGCTCAGTCCGAGTTGAACCAACTGGAGCGCCATCACCCGATTATCCACATTGCGGAATTCGATGCCGCTAAACTCGATCATGTCGATCTCGATGCGGCCGGTCGTGAGCATATCCAAGAGCGATTCAACAAGCTTCTCCGGCGAGTGGTGGAGAAAAAAAGCGGCGTAGCAGAGGTTCACCCCGACAATGCCAAGAGCTTCCTGCTGCAGGGAAGCTTCCGCATCAAGCATACGAACATGCATGAGAATCTGACTGGGTTCATCGCGGGGACGGCTTTGAAACTTCACCCCCATCCAACCATGACACTCGTTTCCGCCCTTGAAACTGCGGGCCACAACGGTATCGGCGAAGGCAAAAAATGCCGTCGTGTCGCCGCGCGCCCCGCCCAGACGTTCGACATTTAATTCCAGCTCACGGTCCAGCATGGCCTGGAGTCGCCCCTTGGACACGTAGCGTTCGCTGCGCCCATAGATGGCGTCGCTCACCTTCATGTCATAGGCAGAAATACTTTTGGCGATGGTGCCCGCCGCTCCGCCAACCCGAAAAAACCATCGCACCACCTCCTGCCCCGCCCCGATCTCGGCAAACGTGCCATACCATCGGGGGTCAAGATTTACCTTCAGGGCCTTGTTGTGGGTATCTACGGATTCGGCGCTCACCACTCCCGATAGCAGCTTTGGTGCCAGGAAATCCCTGAGGTGGGGGTCAGGGACGCCCGATAGGGGCAGGCAGATCGCCCGATGCCTCAATCCACGGGCGCACCGATTTTCAGCCTGCCGCAGGGGCACTAGGTTGATCACAACCAAAACGCACGAATATGGAAACACTACTCGAACCGAATGCGATCGCGGAAGACCAGGAGATCATGAACGGACTCCTCCGCCGCGAACAAAATGCTCTGTCCCAACTCCACCAGCGTTACCGGGCCATCCTTCGCTCCATCATCATGCAGGTCCTGCACGACGACGCGGAGGCTGACGATGTTCTCCAAGAGGTTTTCCTGCAAGTTTGGGACCGCGCCGAAAGTTATTCCGCGGGCAAAGGCAAACTCGTGAGCTGGCTTTGTACGCTGGCGCGCCGCCGGGCGATTGACCGCCTGCGGCAGCACAGTGCCTACCGCCGGGCGACGGATCGTTACGAGATTTCCTGCAATCATGACGACAAATCTTTCGACGAAACCCATGTCGTCGAGAGTGAGGCCTGTTTGGGAGACCTCCGGGAACTTCTCGAACAGCATATGAGAACACTGCCACCCAACCAGGAGCAGGTTGTTCGGATGGCATTTTTCGAAAATCGCAGCCAGCGGGAGATTTCCGTGATGACCAAGACCCCGTTGGGGACGGTAAAAACCCGGATCGAGCTCGGGGTCCGCAAACTTTCCCACGCGCTGGGCGGCCTGCGCGGAAAGATCGCGTAAGACGACCTCGCGGAGGCTTGCAGAAAGCCACGTGATTGTTACAAGGTTGGCTCAACCACGGGCCCACCTATGAAACGATCACTCCTCGCCATCGTCCTCTTAAGCACGTTAACCTCGGCTGCGCTCGCCCAAAAGCCCGTCAATGGCCCGGCCATCACGGGTACGATGGACATCATGTTCCACACCCGCCTGGCGCAAAATGTGGCCTCCGACGGCAAGCCGAATAAAGGCGTAAAGGACGTGTATAAGATCGCGGTCAAGGCCGGTGCCACCGAGTTCAAGGGAACGGTGGAGAGAACGCCCCGCCTCGCCAGCGGGATCCTCGGTCGCGAAGTCCAGCGGGGATCGCTTTTTTATTCCCTCGCGCTTTCGGTCAACGGCACCTATCTCGGCGACTGGCTGGGGACGGTGGTGACGGATGATGCGGGCCAGTATCTTTGGAACGGCGCGGGTGACCCGAATTCCAAACCTCGCATTCAAATTCAGTCGGTCGGCAATCAAGCCGCCTTCACCGACTATTTTTCCGGCGTCATGCTGGGCAAGGGTTCGCAGCCGGGAGGGACGGCCAAGTTTGTCCGCAAATTGGGCGGGGGAAAAGTCGCAACCTATACCGCCAACAACATCGACCCGATGGATTTTCGACAGTTGGTCGTGGCCAAGGGCCCCCTTGGTGCGCACTACCGTTTCACGGTTGATGGAAAACTCATCTACGATCGCGAAAGCGGCTCCTGGATCACAGAAGGCATCAGCATCCTGCCGGAGGGTGCCAAGACGCCCGACAAAATCACTGGGTCCATCCGCTGGGTGGAAGATCCCAACCGCGCAGCCAACGGCAAGGGCGAGTATGTGCTCAACCTGCGGTGGAACGAAGATCGCGTGCAGACCAGTGAAGACACCTTCACCGGCGGTGAAGTGGATGAGGAATCCTTCTTTGCCGTCGACAAAGGCAAACCCGGCCTGACCGGAAAAATTCTCTATGAGGATAAGATGGGCACGGACGATACCGTCGTTTCCAGCAAGGTGACTTTTGACGTCATCGCCAACAATCTCGAGCGCAACCAGATCCTTGCTTTTCTCAAACTCTGGCTGGTCGGCGTGGGGCCGCTCAACGACGAATAGACACACCCCATGGCCATCATTCTTGTCATTGTCGCCATCATTGCCCAAAGCATTGCCTTCTCCCTGGGCCGCCTGCTGAAAGGCATCGCCGGAAAGTTCCTTGATCTCTGGGTGATCGCGGTCGGCCTGCTTTTCGCCGCGCCGTCCCTCCTGCTTGCCAAGACGGATTTTGTCCCCGTGGCGATCTGGTCGATCTCGTGGATTGGTGCCTATTTCATCGGCAACATTCCTTCCCCTAAGAAGAAGATCATCTTCGCGCTCTGGGTGATCCTCACCTGCGCCGGGATGGTCTGGTTCATGCCGGAGTAGAGAGTCAAATCGTAGCACCGGCATCCTGCCGGTGACTCAATGGCTCCATCGCCGGACCCGACGTTACAACATCTTCCGGTACGTGGCCAAAGCGAGCAGCGGGAAATGCTGTCGGTACATATCGTATTTGAGATAAAAAACGCAGGGAAACCCAGTGCCGGTGGTGTAGTCCTCGTTCCAGGAACCGTCCTCGTTTTGCGTGCGGATGAGGTATTCGACGCCTTGTTTGAGCGATTCGCGGTCAGCTTCACCGCAGGCACAAATTCCCATCAATGCCCAGGCGGTCTGGCTTGGAGTGCTGGGGCCGCGGCCTTTCAGGGCGGGAAAATTATAGGATTCGCAGGTCTCGCCCCAGCCACCATCGTCGTTCTGGCAGCTTTCGAGCCAGTCCCGGCCGCGGCGAATCCACTCCTGGTCCATATTTTCCCCGATGGAAGCCAGGCCGCGCAGGATCTGCCAGGTGCCGTAAATGTAATTGACGCCCCACCGCCCATACCAGGAACCGTCCGCCTCTTGCGTGCGACGAATCATGGCCACGGCACGGCGCACGGTCTGGCTCTGACGGTCGTACCCGATGTACCCAAGCAACTCGAGAACGCGGCCTGTCAGGTCGGAGCAGGTCGGATCAAGAATCGCATTGTGGTCGGCAAACGGCACATGTTCCAGCCAAGGGGCGGTGACCCCTTTATCGAAGGCCGCCCAGCCGCCATCCTCATCTTGAAAAGCCAGCAACCATTTCAAGGCGCGGTCGAACTGGACCCTGCGCGTGTAGGCATCTTTGGCTTCAACGTGGCGCAACGCCATGAGCACCATCATGGTGTCATCGGTGTCGGGATAATATTTGTTCTCGTGTTCGAAGGCCCAGCCACTTGGTTCGACGCCTTTGACGCGGACCGCCCAGTCGCCGGCAAAGCGGACTTCCTTGTTTTCCAGCCACTCCGTGGCCTGCACCAGGGCGGGATGAGATTGCAGGCCGGATTCAGCCAGGGAGATCGTCGTAATCGCGGTGTCCCAAACCGGAGAGAGACAGGGCTGGATGCGGAAATCGTCGGTGTCATCGACAAAAAGTCCGGCAAAATCACGTTCCGCCTTTTCGACCAGCGGATGGTCATCCCCATAGCCCAGCACGCGCAGGGCCATCATGGCATTCAGCATCGCGGGGAAGATGGCGCTGAGCCCCTCGCTCCCCTCGCCCATGCGTTCGACCATCCAGTTTTCCGTGGCTTTCAGGGCCCTATGGCGGAGCGGGTGGACGGGAAAGCTGTCGTAAACTTTCAGAATCTGGTCGCAACGAAGGAAGAAATTTTTCCACGCCCAGAAGCGCGGGTCTTTCTTGAGAGACAGGTTGGTATTTTCCAGTCCGGCCGGATAAAGTTCATGCAGCTGTTTGTCAGCCGGCAGCACGCGGACCGGCTTGTAATGATTGAGGATCGCGAGCGGCGCGATGATCGTGCGGCTCCACGAGGACATTTCGTAGAGGTTAAAAAATGCCCAATTGGGGAAGAGGAAAATTTCCGAGGGAATGGTGGGCAGGTATTTCCAGGGGAACTGCCCCATGAGCGCGAGATAGAGTTTCGCAAAAGTGTTCATCTGCGGGATCCCACCGAGCCGCAAAATATTCGCCCGGGCCTCCCGCATCCACGGAGCGTTCGGGGAATCGCCGGCAAGTTTCATCGCGAAATACGCCTTCACCGAAGCGCTGATTTCGCTCGGACCGCCGATGAAAATATTCCACCCGCCGTCCGCGAGCTGACGCCTCCGGATATGGGCAACGCATTTGGCCTGACGGTCTTCGTCCACTTTTCCCAGCCAATGCATGTAGAGCACGTAGTCCGAGCACAGCGTGCTATCAACCAGGAGTTCTCCCTCCCAATGCCCGTCGGGTTTCTGCAGGCGGAGCAGGTTGCCTTGGGAACGCGCCACCGCCTCCTCCAGCGAGAGTGCGGAAGGGAGCGCGGAAACCTCCGGCGACTCAAAAGGCAATACTTTGGCGACAGATGGAATCATGGTTGGCAAGGGCTCGGGACCAAGCCCGGCATTCTGGCCGCTCACACCGCGGCGGATTCCGATTTTTGCGGGCGGCCGGTCTTGTGGCCATTGCCACAGGTGACGCCGGTGTAGGCCTGGACGTTGGCGCCCTCGATGCGAGGCTTGGGTTTGGCCCCGAAATTAAAGGTCAGGTTTTGCCAGGTATCGCCGGGCAGCGGGCTCAGGCTGGCCGTCGGTTCATACCCGCAATGGACCATGCAGTTCTCACAGCGTTTGTCGCGGGCGACACCGTCCACCACGCCGTAGTTCTCCCAGGTGGTCTTGTCGATCAACTCCCGGTAGGTGGCGTAATGGCCGTCGGTCATCAAATAACACGGAGCCTTCCAGCCGCGGATGTTGCGGGTGGGAATGGCCCACGCGGAGCAGGTGAGATCCCGTTTGCCGGCGAGGAAATCGAGATAAATGGGCGTGCCAAAGAGGGTGTATTTTTCGCCCCACGAGCGAATGTTTTTGAACTTCGCCTTGGTCATTTCCCGGGTGAGGAAGAAATTTTCCGGTTCGAGGTTTAGGCGTTTGCGCATGTCCTCCTTGGCGGAGTCGTAGTCATAACCAGGCGAAATGGTGTGCCCATCGATACCGAGCCAGGAGAGATAATCGTACATCTTCTCGATCTCATCCATGTCGGTTTCCTTGTAGATCGTGGTGTTGGTCGCGACCTGGTACCCGAGAATCTTGGCCATGCGCATGGCCAGAATGCATTCCTTGAAGACGCCCTCGCGTTCCACAATGAGATCATGCGTGCGCTCCAGACCGTCGAGGTGGACGTTCCAATACATCCAAGAACTGGGCCGGATGACTGCCTTGGCTTCAAAGTTTTCCGGCAACGTGCGGATTTTTTGAGCCTCCTCCGGCTTGATCAATTCTTCGGAAAGCAGCATCTGAAGTTTGGCCTCGACCCACTTCGGACGACCGCCCGGCTTGGCCCATTCCTGGGCGAGAAACTCGCGCATCTTTTTGCGCATGAAGAGGCCATTGGTGCAAATGTAGACAATCCGCCCCTGATCGAGCAGCCCTTCCACCAAAGCCTCAATTTCCGGATAGATGAGGGGTTCGCCCCCGCAAATGGAAATCATGGGCGCGCCGCACTCCTCCGCCGCGCCCAGGCAATCCTTCAGGCTCATCACGTCCTTCAACGAAGTGGAATACTCCCGAATCCGCCCGCAGCCAGTGCAGGTGAGGTTGCAGGTGTGAAGCGGCTCCAACTGGAGCACAGTGGAAAACTTTTCCACCCCACGCAGCTTTTTGCCGATGATGTACTGGGCAATTTTCGCCGTCAACGGCAGCGGGAATCTCATAGTGCGGGGATTAGAAGCAACAGGCGTGCCAGTGTCAATGTTGGGGAATTGCCAAGGGACCTGGACGAAGCTTTTGCAACCCTCCGCCAAACCAGGACGGGTGCCGCCGCCCCCGGCGGGATCTATCCACCAATGAACAAACCCGAGCCGGCCTCAGTAACGCTTTTGGGTCATCATAAACTCGTTGCCATCGGGATCGATGCACATCGCGAGATGGAGAGGATCCTCGGGGGTGTCGGAGGGCTCGCGAGTAAGTCCGCCTCCACAGGCTTTCAGCCTGACAAGACCGGCGCGGAGATCATCCACTTGAAAGGTGAGACCGGTCCAGGTTCGTTTGCCCTCCCCGCCGCCGTGAATTCCCAGGGTGGCTCCCGCGATCACAACCTCGCTCCACACTTCGGACTCCATCGTGACGGCACCGTCAAAAAGGTCCCGATAAAAATGGAGACAACGCTGCCAATCGGCAGCCCAGAGGGCGTATTTCACTTTGGTGACCTGCATGCGACGACGGTAGCGCTTTTCCAGTGCGGGCCAAGGTTCATTCCATGCGGCACGTGCCGCCCAAGGATCTTAGGAAGGGAGGTTTAAGAAATTTTCTCCAAAATTCGCGCGATGTTCACATGCTCGCTGACCAGATTCTGGATGCGTTCGATTTTTTCGGTGTCACCCGGGAGGGTTTTCACCGTCATGGAATAGATTCGGCTGGCGATCATGTAGCTGTCCTGGCCGGAGGCAATGACGGGAAGCTGGGATTGACAGATCAGGTCGAGGATCCGGTCGCTCGGATTGAGGTTGTCGGAGAGAACGATGCCGCAGAACGGACCGCCGTCTTCCTCCATCGAACGCTCTATCACGGCCGTGATGGCGTCCTCGCGGTCACCCGGGATGATGAGCAGGCTGTCCTGCTCGACGTCGCGCAGGACGCTGCGGGAACTCACCGCACCAATGATGGCCTTGTCGATACGTTTGCGGGCGCGGGCTTCGCCATGCAAAAACTCCCCGCGAATCTTGTCACAGATCTGGTCGAGCGTGGGTTGGGCAAGCATGCGCTCGCGGGGGATCATTCCCAGCAACTCCAGCCCGAGGCGCTCAAATCCGCGCCGCGCAATGTCGGCGATGGAGTCCATCCGGTCCGGCATCACCTTGTTCATCACCACGCCAATCACCTCGACGTTTTCCTTGTCGAAAAGCGCTTTGTTCAACGCGGCCTCGTCAATCGGACGCCCGATCCCTGCCGGTGTAATCAGGAGCACCTTGGTCTTGAGGATGCTAGCGACCCGGGCATTAGAGAGATCAAAAACACTGCCCACCCCGGCATGGCCCGTCCCCTCAATGATGGCAAAATCCTTCTCCCAAGCCGCCCGGTCGAACGAATGGCGGATGCGCCGGACGAGCGCGTCGTGGTTGGCGTGATTGATGTAGCGGCGCGTAAACTGCGGCTCCACCGCAATCGGGCTCATGTCCTCGATAGGGACCTCGGTGCCGAAGGTGTCGCGGATGAGCACGCTGTCCTCATCAATTTGTTTGCCCTCGACCTCCACGAAACGCTGACCGACCGGCTTCATGAAGCCGATGCGCGAGAAGTCCTTCCGCAGCGCCGCGTAGAGGCCCAGCGAGGTGGTGGTTTTTCCGGTGTTCTGCTCCGTCGCGGCAATAAAAAGCCGGGGCGTCGTGGTGTTCATCAGGCGGCCGCGTCGGCGGTCGGAGGATAGAGCTTGCGATACTCGATGGCCTGGAGTCCCACGATCGCGGCGACGGAAAGAATGTCTTCCACCGTTGCACCCCGGGAGAGGTCCGCCGCCGGTCGGGAAAAGCCGAGGAGGATCTGACCGTACACTTTCGCCCCGGCGAGATATTGAATGAGTTTGGCCGCAATATTGCCGCTGTTGAGATCGGGAAAAACCAACACGTTGGCTTTTCCGGCGACGAGACTGGCCCCCATTTTGCGTTCGGCGAGTTCGGCAACGAGGGCCGTATCCGCCTGCATTTCGCCATCCACCGCGATCTCGGCCTGCAGGTCCGCGGCGAGTTGGCGGGCAATCTCGACGGCACCGGCGACTTTTTCGGTGGAAGGGGTTTTGGCGCTGCCCTTGGTCGAAAAACTGAGCATGGCCACTCGCGGACGCGACCCGAAAACCTGCCGCGCCAACATGCCGGTCTGCACCGCAATCGACGCCAGTTGCTGCATGTTCGGATCGGGCACCACGCCGCAATCCGCCAGAAAAAGCACCCCGTCGTCGCCGAAGTCCTTGTTGGGCAATTGCGCAATCACACAGCCCGAGATGAACGGCGCGTGCGCCAGCGGTTTGACGATTTGGATGAGCGGACGGAGCAGCGAACCCGAATAACTGTTCACCCCGCCCACCAGCGCGTCGGCCTGGCCGTATTGCAGCATCATGGCGGCAAAATAATTCGGATTCACCATCAGCGCGCGGGCGTCCTTAATGCCCATTTTGCGATAGCGCTCCAGTTTTTCCAGATGCTCGCAAAAGGCCGGCAGCTCTGAGGATGTTTCGGGATTGATGATGGCGACATGGTCGAGACTCACTTTTTCGGTGAGGGCGACGCGTTCGATGACATCACGTTTTCCAATCAGCACGGGGATGCCCGCATCTTTTTCGTAGAAGGCGTGGCAGGCTCGCACCACGCGCGGGTCATCGCCATCGGGAAAGACAATGCGCTTCGGGTGGCGCTTCAGTTTGGCGAAAATCGATTCAATAAAGCTCATGGCAGTTGCAACGACAGCCAACCCTGAAAGAGAATCCCCGCCGAAACAAGATGATACTGACCGCCCGTTCCCGACGCATCGCCTTCCCCAGGCGTCCCCTCATCATGGGTATCCTCAATATCAACGACGATTCCTTCTCCGGCGATGGCCGCCTTGATCCCGCCTGGGCGCTGGAGCGGGCCAGGGAAATGACCGGGTTGGGCGCGGATATCATTGATGTCGGCGGCGAAAGCGCCCGGACGAACCGCGCGGCCATCTCCCCTGGACAAGAACTCGACCGCATCGCTCCTTTTCTGGAACACTTTGCCGCGTCGGTCGCCACCGCCCTACCTCGCGACGCGGAGCAACTTTTTCCGCCGCTGATTTCCATCAACACCTGGCGCCCCGAAGTTGCCGGTCCAGCGCTGGCGATCGGGGGTAACATCCTCAACGACATGAGCGCCCTGCCCGACGACCGCAACGCCCGCCTCTGCGCCTCCGCCGGGGCGAGCCTGCTGATCATGCATTCTGTCGGCGCCCCCAAGGTCCCCCACACCCATGTCGGATACGGGGACGTCATCGCGGAACTGCAGAGTTTTTTCACCGACAAAATTGCCCTCGCCGTCGCCGCGGGACTCCCCCGTGAGTCGATCATCCTCGACCCGGGAATCGACTTCGCCAAACAAGCCCCCGATAATCTCCGCATCTACCGCGAGTTGGAAACCCTCACCTCGCTCGAACGCCCGATTCTTCTGCCGGTCTCACGCAAAAGCGTGATCGGCCATGTGCTCGACCTTCCCGACCCGCGCGACCGCGATCCCGCGACGGCCGCCTGCATCGTGGCCGGGATGCGACGCGGCGCGGCCATCTTCCGCGTGCACAACATCGAAATGGCCTGGAGGGTCATTCGTTCCCTCGACCGTCTGGAAAATGGGGAATAATTTTCCCGTCCGCGGTGCGGTCCTTCTCCTCTGTCGCCTGATTCTGGGGGGGGTCTTCCTCTACGCAGGAACGATCAAAGCCACTTCCAGCGGGCAATTCGCCATCGCCCTCATCCCCTTCACCTTTATCCCCGAAGGCTGGCTCGGTCCGATTTCCCAACTGCTGCCGCTTGTCGAAATTGTCGGCGGGTTGTTCATCCTTCTCCCGTGGACCGCGCGCTGGGGAGCGGGGATCATTCTGTTCCTTTGCGTGGCCTTCATCGCCGCGCTCGGTTGGGCGTTGGCCAACGATATCATCGTCGCCTGCTCCTGCTTCGGCAACAATGACGAACCTTCGCGGCCAGCCATGGCTTTTGCCCTCCTGCGCGATGTCGTGCTGGCGGGGATGGCTGCGGCGGTAATGGTCGCGAAACCAAGGTTGTCCTCAGCCGGAGGATGATATATGATAACGTCATCATGAGAACAATTATTGACCTCCCGGAGGATCAGGTCCGTGAACTCGCGGAGTTGTGCAAAACCGAGCGCATTTCCCGGGCCGAGGCGGTCCGGAGGGCCCTGACACAAATGCTCTCTCAAAAGCAGGCGACAGGCCGGGAAAATGCCTTTGGTGCCTGGAAAAACAAAAAGATCGATGCCCGGAAGTTCGTCGAAAAATTACGCGGAGAGTGGGATTGATGAAGGCCGTTTTCGACAGCGACATCCTGATCGACTTTCTTCAAGGATCCCCCAAGGCCCGGGCGGAACTCAACCGTTACAGCCAACCGCTTTATTCGATCGTCTCGTGGATGGAGGTCATGTGCGGGGCAGATACTGACGAAGAGAAGGAAGCCGCCGAATCGCTTTTCCGATCTATGGAAAGCCTATCTCTTTCTCCCGAGGTCGCTCGAAAAGCCGTGGAGGAACGCAAAAAACTCCGCCTCAAATTGCCCGACGCCATCATCCTTGCCACGGCCGACTGCGAGGGCTGCATTTTGGTGACCCGGAACAGAAAGGACTTTTCCAAAAGCGATCCCCGGGTGCGTTTCCCCTACTCGCTCTGATACCCCCGCGCCACTTCCTCCGCCAGAATCGCGATGCCTTCGCGCACGGACTTTTCGTCCATCGCAAAACTCAGGCGGATGCACTCGTGACCGTGACGCCAGTCCTCCGGAGCGCCGACGCCGAAGTAGTGGCCAGGGATGATGAGAACGCCGCGTTCCTTCAGCCGGTCGTAAAGAGTCTCAGCGGTGATTTTCATACCGCGGAACCACAACCACAAAAACAGCGCGCCCTCGCTCACATGCACATGATAGTCGAGGGAGTCGTCGAAACATTCCGCGATCCACTGCTGGGCGAGTTGGGATTTTCGCTCGTAAAAAGGCCCGACCACCTCGCGCGCCAGACGCAGGATTTCGCCGGACTCCACCATCGGCAAGACCATGGTCTGGCCGATCGGGCAATTGGCCAATCCGACAATCGCCGTCATGGACGCCACCGCGCGGATGATTTCCGGCCTCGCCACCACAATGCCGGTGCGGGTGTTGGGCAGGCCGAATTTGGAAAGGCTAAGCGTGAGGATGATGTTGTCGTTCCAGATGGGATCGGCCTCGCGAAAAAGAATCCCGGGAAATGGCACGCCATAGGCGTTGTCAATAATCAGAGGCACACCGGCAGCACGCGCGATGGCATCGAGACGGTGCACCTCCTCATTGGTCAGCACGTTGCCTGAGGGATTCGTGGGACGCGACACACACAGCGCGGCCACATCGTCCGTGATGGTGAGCCGGTCAAAATCCACGTGGTATTTGAAGCGGTGACCCGGCAGGAACTCGATCTTCGGTTCCACCGCGCGCATCATGTTTTTGGCCAGGCCCTGGTTGGCGTAGCCGATGTATTCGGGCACGAGCGGGAAGAGGATCTTCTTACGGCGGCCGTCGGAAAACTCGCCGGCCAGCAGGTTGAAGAGCAGGAAAAAGGCGGTCTGTCCGCCTGCCGTGATCGCAAGGTTTTCCGGTCCAACGTCCCACCCGAACTCCCGCCGGAGCAGCGCCGCCAGCGCCTTGAGGAAGCGCGGGTTGCCGATGGGCGGGTCGTAGTTCGTCATCATGTGGTCGAACGCCGGAGGGTCCGCCAGGATCTCGGCCATTCGCGTGCGCCAGAGCGCGAGCATCTCGGGAATATGCGCGGGATTGCCCCCTCCCAGCATGCGCACCGGACCGTGCGCCCCGGCCATGGCGCGGCCCAGGTCGTCCATTAGTTCCTCAATACCGCTACCGCAGGCGAGCTGCTCGCCAAAAAGGGATTTCTCAAACACCCGAAAATTCAACCACACGACACCCCCCGCGACACAGAGAAAAAGCGTAATGTTGGAGTCCAGCCTTCAGGCTGCCCGGATCGGTCGCCCACGAAGTCCTCCACAGGGCCTTTTCGGATTGCAATCAAAATAAGGACCGGTGAGCGTCAGAGGGTGATCCGCTCCCCCCGGATATTATTCGTGGCGCTTGGCCTCGGTATTTTCGCCGGATGGTTCGCAAGCTCGGTTTTACGGGAGCGCCCGAACGCTGAAGACTGGGCGCAGTTTGCCCATCAAACGGTGCCAGCGCAGGCCCCGAGCGGTCCTTCGGCGGAACGGGCGGATTCGGCCCTCGCCGCGGAAAACGTCCAGCTCCGAGAGGCGAATCGCGAATTAACCCGCCAGCTGGCTGAGGCGGTGACCGCGCAGCGGCGAGCGGATGCGGAGGCAAGTTTGCGGACGGAGGTGATGGAAAAAATCCTTGATCCGTCTTTGCAGGTCCCGGAAACCTTCGAGGGAGCCGCCGTCCTGGTGGGGCAATTGCGGGCCCGGCAGGCGGCGTTTCGGCAAAAATGGGAAGCGGGTCCGCCTGAAGAAGGATCGGCTGAAGCGACGGATTACGAGCAGGATCGGGACGCGCTCGCCACGACATCCGCGGCGCTGGCGGCGATGTTTGCCGAGGAAGAAAACCTCGCGGAATTCTGGAAACCGGAAAATGCCGCACGTTTCCAGTCGGTTGCGTTGCAGGGAGCCGTGGGCCTGACGGAGCCGCAGTGGCAGCAGGTGGATGCCCGGTTGGAGGCCGTGTATCGTGAAGCCGTTTCGCGCGGACTGAACGCCGATGCGCGGCCCGCGGCGGGACTCGATCTCTGGGACCGGCAAAGGAAGGAAATGAGCGAGCAGGCATTCCGCGAAGTCAGTGGGCTGCTGCCGGCCGAGCAGGCTGCACGTTTCCAAGAACTCTACGCGCCCGAAAACTGGCTTTGGACGCTCACCTCTGGACGGTAGAGTCCGTGTCCGAAAGGAACATCAGGCCAAAGTCAGCGAGCCCGAGGCATGCTCGAAAGCGGCAAAGAAATGCTGCCTGACCCTCAATTTCCCTCTCCAGGAAAGGCTTGGTAGGGGTAAGAGTCCGTTTTTCCCAACCCTCCTTAACTTTGTGCGGTTTCAGGGAATATGCCCCGGCGTCAGGATGCGGGCGATCCGTCGCAGGAGCGCCGCGCTGTAGTTGGCGTCACCCTGCGCGGCGGGCCCAAGCGTGCTGACCGCCGCCACGGAGATATCCTCGTCGGGAAAATACGCCATCGTGCCGCCCCACCCGTGGAAGAGCGGGTTCTGCAACAACCAGCCATTGGAAACAACAATACCGAGGCCGTAAAAGGTGTCTTCATTGAAGGGTCCGAGCCCGGCGGTGGTCGGCGCCAGCATGGCGCGGAAGGACCGCCGGGAAAGAAGTGAACCCCGGCCGATCAAGCGGGCCGAACGCTCCATGTTGAAGATGTCCGAGGTCATGACCGCGCCCGGCGGCAGGGTCCACGACGGATTCCAAAAGGTGGTGTCCTCGTAGGTGCCCCGTTCATCTGAGAACGCATGCAGCACGGGCTTGGGAATGGCGGGCGTGGCGGGGTTGGCCGTGGCATTGAGCTGCCACGGGAAGAGAATCCGCGTGGTCAGCAGTCTGCCGAGCGGGGTACCGGTGGCGCGTTGGACAGCCAGTCCCAGGGCAATGAAGTTGGTGTGGGCGTAACTCCAGTTGGTGCCCGGCGGAAAGAGCGGCTCCTCCTCGAAGGCCACTTCCAGAAGCTCGCGGGGCGTCCATTGCCGGTTCACATCGGCGTAAAACGCGCTGATAAAGTTCGGGTTACGCACGTAATCGGGGTAGCCCGAGGTGTTGTTGAGCAACATGCGCAGGGTCACGGTGCCGGCGTTCGGCAGTTCCGGCACCCAACGCCCTACGGGATCATCCAGGCTGAGCACACGCTCCTCCTCCAACTGCAAAGCCAGCACCCCGAGGTAGGCAATAGCCACGGCGCCGATGCGGAAGTGCATGCGGGTGGTGGCCGGCACCGCGTCCTCGGACTCCCCGAAGGCCTCGGTGAGCAGCGGACGTCCGTTGACCGTGACGCGAAGGATCACCGCCCGGAGGGAGGCTTCGGTCATCAGCTCACGGACCTCGGCGCGAATCTGTTCGGCCCGTCCGGGCGATGGGTTCGGCTGGGGTTTCGCAAACTCCTGATAGAGCGTCTTCTCGATCTCAGCCAGCGCTTCGTTGGCCTGCCGTCCCCCGATGTTGGTGGTGGCGACGATGGCGAGGTCGGACTTCGGATCCACGAGGATCTTCGCCAGATTCCGGCCGTTGGATCCATTGTGCTGGAGCACCGGGTGAGGCGTCCAGGCAAACTGGAGGATGCCCCAGGCGAATCCGTAGCCACCGGCCGCCGGGGTGCCGGGCGGCGGGTTGGGACGCTCGGGCGTGCGCACTTTCTCCGCGTGAATGGTGGCCAGGGTTTCCGGCCGCAGCAACGCGGGTCCGCGCCGTCCCCCGCCGGCGTTCCACGCCGCCCAGCGGGCATAGTCGGAAAGGTTCATGTGCACACCGCCCACGGTGAGCAAGGGGCCGGGCACGTCGGCGCTTTCCGCCCAAGGACGCGGCGAACCGGGACCGTCCGCTTGCGGAAAATGGCCGACAGGCGCATCGTACAAGCCGGTAGTGGCCTGCGGCCCAAGTCCGGCCGAAGTGAGACCAAGCGGGCGGAAGATCCGCTTGAAATAGAGATGTTCGGTCGGTTCGCCCGCGGTGGCGTCAATCATCGCCGCGGCGATGAGGAAGTTGAAGTTGGCGTATTGGAACGGCGACCCGGAGGGCACGACGGGCTCGGTGTTTTTGAAATCCTCGAGGGCTTTGAGGCGGAGTTCGGGCAGCGGCAGGTCGTAGTTCCGTTCGTGGAAATAGATCCGCTCCATTTCGGGAGTGTCGGAGGGAATGCCGCTCGAATTCGAGAGCAACTGCGAGAGAGTGACCGCAGCCAGCTTCGGATGCAGGCCCGGCACTTTCGCACCCAGGACCTCGCCGATCGTGCTGTCCCAGCGCAGCTTGCCTTCATCCACCAGCATGCCGGCCAGCGTGGCCGTGAACGCCTTGGCATTGGAACCCAGATGGAACCGATCGTCCTTCTCCACGGGCAGGTCCATCCCTTCCACCCGCGTTCCCGCGACGCCCAGGGCCACGATGCGGCCG
>JBGSVZ010000124.1:0-6066 GCA_041752695.1 Terrimicrobiaceae bacterium | reverse complement strand
TGGATGTTCTTCCCATCAACCACTTCCAAGGGACCACGTTTTGCGGTAGATTTATTTGATGATTTCGAAGACATGACCAAATTGTTACCTTTTTGTTACCTTTGGTCAAAATTAATGTTTTACCTAGGTAAAAGACACGGGGTCGAATCCCGTTAGGGTCGCTCCCCCGGAAACTCCGGGGAATCTCAGCCGATCCGTTCTCACGCTGGGAAGATCAGCCGCACCCCCTTCGCCAAGGCGGCAAGTTCGGCTTCGCCTTTGTCGTCGATGGGGCGAAATTTCATCGCAAGATCGACCGCCAGCCTGAAAAGGCTTTCATCCCCGGGAGGAATCGCAGAAGTGACGGGCTGGCTGAGGGTGAAGCGGAGACCGAGGTCCGCCTCTCGGGGAACAGAGAGCGGCTCGTACCAGCATTTTTTGAACTGTCCCCGCTGGGGATCCCCTTCCTTCCAGCGTCCCCGGGCCATGGCCTTGAGAGCCAGACGGGCGGCCCCCCGCTCGTAGGCCAGCTTGAGAATTTGCGGGCCGAAATCGCCGTCCATCCACGCCGCGAAATTCACCGGAAACAAAACCGAGTCAAAGGGAAAGCGGTTCAGCGCGGCCAGAGCCGCCGCCACGGAATGCGCGGAGAAACCCAGATATTTAATCCGCCCCTGCTTTTGTTCTTCGAGCAACAATTCCATCACCCCGCCCTTGGCAAAGGCTGCATCGACATCCTTTTCGACATCCGTGATCGCGTGCAATTGATAAAGGTCGAAATGATCCGTGCGAAGGCGTTGGAGCGAGCGTTCGAACTCCTCCATTGCCTCCACTGCGGTGCGTTTGGTGGTTTTGCACGCCAGGAAAGAATGCTTCCGATAGGGCTCCAGGGCCGGGCCGAGCTTCACCTCCGCGTCTCCGTAACTGGGAGCGACATCGAAATAATTTACGCCCTTTTCCACAAACTCCGCCACCACGCGATTGGCATGATCCTGCTCCGAACCGGAAACAACAATGCCCCCGAAGCCAATCACCGAAAGTTCCTCGGGCTTGGTCCCAAACTGGCGCTTCGAGAGCACCGAGGGATTCGCCGCCTTTGCGGAAATCGGCGGAACCACCGCTGCCGCCGCGCCCAATGCCGAGGATTTGAGAAACTGCCGCCGGGTGGTGTCCATGCAGCCAATCAACGTCAGAGTGGCGCGGGGTTCAAGAACGGGGTGTGAATCTTTGGACTTGGAACACCCCTGGGACTGAGCTGCCCCGTGCTGCCCTCACGCGTGATATTCCTGCAAGGTCTTCACTCCATAGCCCGACTTGTGCAGAGCCCGGATCGCGGAAGCGCTCGCTTTGGCGGCCCGCAGCGTGGTCATGGTGGCCACCCGCGCGGCCACGGCGGCGCTGCGAATCACCACCTCATCCTTGCGCGGTTGCTGACCGCTCGGCGTGTTGATGATAAAATGAATTTCTCCGTTCTTGATCAAGTCGAGCACGTTAGGGCGGCCTTCCTGAATTTTCAGAAGATCCTTCACCGGCACACCCGCCTTTTTCAGAACGACCGACGTCCCGCCTGTGGCATAGATCGTGAAGCCGAGTTCGACAAAATCCTTCGCGATGGGAACGACGGAGGGTTTGTCAGCGTCCTTCACGCTGATGAAAACGTTGCCGGAGGAGGGCAACGGTGGCTGGGCCGACATCTGCGCCTTGGCGTAGGCAATGCCAAGATCGGCATCGATTCCCATCACCTCACCGGTCGAACGCATTTCCGGCCCGAGTGTAATATCCACGCCGGGGAATTTGATGAAGGGAAACACCGCTTCCTTCACCGAAAAATGCGGAGGGACAATTTCTTCGAGGAAACCGAGGTCTTTCAGTTTTTGCCCAGCCATAATGCGGGCCGCCAGCTTGGCCAGCGGTTTGCCAATGGCCTTGCTGACAAAGGGCACGGTGCGCGAGGCGCGTGGATTCACTTCGAGCACGTAGACGTCCTCATCCTTCACCGCGAACTGCACATTCATCAGACCTCGAACCTGCAATTCGCGCGCCATGGACTTGGTCGCCCGCTTGATCGTTTCGAGCACTTTGGGCGAGAGCGAAAAACTCGGAATCACACAGGCGCTGTCGCCGGAATGGATGCCCGCCTGCTCGATGTGTTCCATCACGCCGCCGATCACACAATCGTCCCCATCGGCAATACAATCCACGTCCACCTCGGTGGCATCTTCGAGGAATCGATCCACCAGCACCGGACGCTCGGGACTCGCCTCGACCGCGGTGCGCATGTAGTGGTCCAATTCCTCTTCGTTATGCACGATCTGCATGGCACGGCCACCCAGGACAAAGGACGGACGCACCAGCACGGGATAGCCGATTTCCGCGGCGACCGCGATCGCTTCCGCTTCGTTGGTCGCCGTGCCGCCCTGCGTCTGGCGCAGGCCGAGCTTGCTCAGCATGGCGGAGAAATGTTTCCGGTCTTCCGCCATTTCAATGCTTTCGGGCTGGGTTCCGATGATCGTGCAACCGTTGGCGGAGAGGCCGGCCGCGAGGTTCAGCGGGGTCTGGCCGCCGAACTGCACAATGATGGCATCCGCCCGTTCCCGCTCATAGATGTTCAGGACGTCTTCGAGGGTTAGGGGTTCGAAATACAGTTTGTCGCTGGTGTCGTAGTCGGTCGAAACCGTTTCCGGGTTCGAGTTGACCATTATGGTTTCCCAGCCCAGTTCCTTGAGGGCGAAGGCGGCATGTACACAGCAGTAATCAAACTCAATGCCCTGCCCGATGCGGTTGGGTCCGCCGCCGAGGATCATGACTTTTTTCCGGTCGCTCGGACGCGTTTCGTCCTCATCCCCGTAGGTCGAATAAAAATACGGCGTGTAGGCCTCAAACTCCGCCGCGCAGGTGTCGACGAGCCGATAGGTCGGCAGGACACCGGCCGCCTTGCGCGCCGCCCGAATCTCGGGCTCGGTGCTCTTGGTCAGGAAGGCCAACTGACGGTCCGAAAAGCCCATCTTTTTCGCACGCCGGAAGTTCGTGATCCCGGCTTCGGCAATCCTAGCTTCTTCGTCCACGATCTGCCGGATGTTTTCCAGAAACCAGGGGTCAATCGCGGAGAGTTCGTGAATGCGCTCCAGAGAGATTCCCGCCTGCATGGCGTGGCGGATGAAAAAGATCCGCTCGTGGCCCGGGATGCGGAGCTTTTGTTCGATCAGTGCCACATCGACGGTACCGTCCAGATGGACGGGCGGTGTTTCCGCCTTGCCGTCGGCCCCGAGACCGAAACGTCCGACTTCCAGCGAACGCAGGCATTTTTGCAGCGCCTCCTTGAAGGTGCGGCCGATGGCCATGGCTTCGCCCACGCTTTTCATCTGCGTGGTAAGCGTCGCATCGGCCTGGGGGAATTTCTCGAAGGTGAAACGCGGCACCTTGACCACGCAATAATCAATCGACGGTTCGAAACACGCGGAGGTCTCGCGCGTGATGTCGTTGTTGAGTTCGTCGAGCGTGTAGCCCACGGCGAGCTTGGCCGCGATTTTGGCAATGGGGAAGCCTGTCGCCTTGGAGGCCAGCGCGCTGGAGCGCGAGACGCGGGGGTTCATCTCGATCACGATCATGCGGCCCGTTTTCGGGTGCACCGCGAATTGGATATTCGACCCGCCCGTCTCCACGCCGATGGCGCGAATGACCGCAAAACTCGCGTCGCGCATCGCCTGGTATTCCTTGTCCGTCAAGGTCTGCACCGGCGCGACCGTGATGGAATCGCCCGTGTGCACGCCCATCGGATCGAGGTTTTCAATCGAACAGATGACGACGCAGTTGTCCGCCTTGTCGCGGATCACTTCCATTTCAAATTCCTTCCAACCCAGCAGCGATTCCTCGATGAGCACTTCGCTGACGGGCGAGAGATCCAGGCCGCGGCGCACGATTTCCTCGAGTTCCTCACGGTTGTAAGCGATGCCGCCTCCCGCCCCGCCGAGAGTGAACGCCGGGCGAATAATGAGCGGAAACGCCCCGATCTCCACCGCCGCTTCACGGGCCTCGTCCCAAGTGTGAACCACCCGAGAATGCGCCACATCAAGGCCGATCTCGATCATGATGTCCTTGAAAATTTGCCGGTCCTCCCCGCGTTGAATCGCCTCGGCTTTCGCCCCGATGAGGCGCGCACCATGACGTTCCAAAGCACCATTTTCCACCAGGGCCATCGCCGCATTGAGCGCGGTCTGGCCTCCCAGGGTCGGCAGGACAGCGTCGGGTTTTTCGCGCTCGAGGATTTTTTCAATCGCCTCGGGCGTGATGGGCTCGATGTAGGTGCGTTTGGCGAACTCGGGATCGGTCATGATCGTGGCCGGGTTCGAGTTCACCAACACGACGTCGTAGCCTTCCTCGGCGAGGGCCTTGCAGGCCTGGACGCCGGAGTAGTCGAATTCGCAACCCTGGCCGATGACAATCGGGCCGGAGCCAATGAGGAGAATTTTTTTGATCGAAGTATCTTTGGGCATGGAGAGCGGGCCGTTGCTTTACCGGATACCAGTCCCATCCGCAAAGGCAAAGAACACGTGCAAAAAAATCCTTTCTGGAGTCCCGTTCGGTAAGGGCTTTTCATTTTTCGAAAATCCACTATTCTTCCTTTCCCGTGTCCGCCACCACCTCCCAACCTCCGATACCCCGGCAGTCGATTGGGACGACGTTTGTCGTTTCCATGAGTGTGCTGGGCTTTATTGCCGCCCTCCAGGTTTGCGCCGTCCTCTGGCATTATTCCGATATCATCCAGCAGGAGGTGAAAAAATCCGCGATGAACGCCCAGAATGCCCCGGCTCCCACCCCGGCGGCCCAGTCGGCTCCTCCCATCCGCCCGCTGGCCCCCACCGCCGACGCGATGCAGATCCAGCAGGTGTTTGAAGAGGCCAACCTCAAGTTTCGTCTAGGCGACTTCCAAGTGGCGCTCAAGACCCTGGAAAAATTGGACACCCTATCTCCCAATGACCCGAAGGCTCTCTGGATGAAGGCGCTGATCCTGGAAAAGATGGACCAGCCGGCGGAGGCCGTGCTGCAACTCGAGGCTCTCCTCCGCGTACCTGGTCTGCCAGCGGCCGACCGCGCGAATATTGCCAAAAAAGTTGATCAACTGGCGGAAGCCCTCGGCGGATCCGGCGCTCCCACGGCCGGAGGAACCTCCACCGCACTGCCCAGCGAATCGGGCGAGGAAATGCGCAGCGAATCGGGCATCCGGGCGGGTGCCACCCTGGGCATCGTCAATGTCCGGATCAAGGATGACAAACGCGGGATGAAGACGCTCAGTGTCGCAGTCAAATCCCTGCCCAATGCCAAAATCGTCGGCGACCAGGTCAAAATTCTCGCTTACTTTTACGAACAAACGGAAGACGGCGAAGTTGACATCACGACCTCAAAAATTGTCTCGCAGTGGATGAGCCCTCCCATTGACTGGGCTGACGACGAGCCCGAGCTGCTCGACCTTCAGTACACTCTCCCCGGCACCGAAGAGGGCGTTCCCGGCCGCAAATATGCCGGATACGTGGTTGGCCTTTATTACAAAGGCGAGTTGCAAGACTTCCGGTCCGACCCGGCCGGCCTCGCCCGGGATTTCCCACTACCCCTCGACGACCCCCAGTAAGAATGAACATTCTGATTGTTGCCGACGAACCCGGACTCGCGGACGGACTGGTCAAATGGCTTGCGGAGGGCGGCTGGGGAAAACCCGGTGTCGCCTCCACCAGCGACGAAGCCGTGGAATGGGTCAACGCTCATGGCCGGATTGATGTCCTTGTCACCGACGTGATGCTGCAACCAGCGGACGGACTCACTCTCCGCGAGACTCTTCTGGCGCACATGCCGAAGATGAAGACGGTCTTCCTCTCCGGGATCGAACTTCCCGAACATGTCGCCCGCATGGCAGGCTGCCCGCTGCTGATCAAGCCTGTCACCGGAGAGATCGTGGAAGAGGCTATTCGAGCCCTTTACGAAACGAAGCCTGCCGCTCCAGCCCCTCAGGGCATGAACCCGCGCGCAGTTTCCCCCACGGCCACGCCCAGCGTCGCGTCGGCCACTCCGCGTGCCGTCGCCGCCACGCCCTCA
>JBGSVZ010000123.1:0-59595 GCA_041752695.1 Terrimicrobiaceae bacterium | reverse complement strand
CTTGCGGCTGGAGAAACCGGACACCGCCGCCTGCGTGTGGGCCGATGCCCGGGCGCACCTCCTGATGGCGCTGAGCGGGGCCGGCATCCGCGCGGGGTTTGCCATGACTCCCCGCAACTATTACGCGGCGGAACTCCCCTGGCGCCGCCGGCGGCTTCTTTTAGGCAAGTTCCTCACCATCGCGGCGGCAATCTTCCGCGGACGACCGGTCCTGACCCTTCCGCTCGACCGCACCTCTCCCAATCAGCACCACCTGCAGGACTGGAAGCAACTCGCGCAGGCCCTTGGCTTTGCCCCGGACGACAGCCTGCCGTGGTTCCCGATTGAGGCCGAATCTCCCGCACACCTCCCCAACTTTTCCTCCCTCCAGGCGGAGCGAAAAATCGTCCTCGTCCATCCCGGAGGACGCCTTCCCACAAAACGCTGGCCCCATTTTCCCGAACTGCTCACGAGCCTGGCCCGCCAGGAAAATCTCACCGTGCTGATTGTTCAGCCGCCGGGCGAAATCGCCCCTGAAGCCCGCGGGCCGAACCAGCGCCTGATCGAGCCGGCTGACTGGGCGGCCCTTTTTGCCCTCTTCCAAGCGGCCGACGCCGTGGTTTGCAACGACTCCTTCGCCTCCCACCTCGCAGCGGCCTTGGGAAAACCGGTGGTCGCCGTCTTTGGGTCGGGCAATCCGGATTGGTTCGCGCCCTGGAAAAACCGCTCCCTGGTGGCCGCCACAGACGCCTGCAAATTCCGACCCTGCATCGACCGTTGTGTCATGCCGTCCGTCGTTTGCCTGGAATCGGTGACCGTTGGCCTCGTGGAAAGTCGGTTGCGAACCGCCTTGAATGCTGGATAATACCCTGCCCGTGACACTTACCGAAAAATCCGACCAATCTCCGGCCCTTCCGTCCGGTGCGGCCCTATCCGCCTTCATCGCTCTGGGAGTTTCCCTGGTGGTTCTCGCGGCGCTTTACGCTTTTAATCCCTACGCCTCAGGCTACGGCGCGGATCCCGTCTCCATCCTCTCTTTCGCGATGGTGCTCTGGAGAGGCGAGGACTGGCAGCATTGTTATCTCGTTCCTTTGGCGGTGGCGGCGATGGTTTATTTCAAACGGCGGCAGCTGCGCCTGGAGGAAATCACCTCCGCGTGGACCGGGCTGGCCGTCACCCTGCTGGGTTTCGCGGTGTACTGGCTGGGCTTTCGCGCGGACAACATCTACCTCGGATACTTCAGCTTCCAGATTCTCACCGGTGGGCTCCTGCTTTGGTTCTGCGGGTGGAAGTGGTTCAAACATCTGTTTTTTGCCTGGGGCTTTCTGCTCTTCCTCTACCCGGTGCCGTTCCTGGACAACGTTGTCGCCTTCCCGCTGCGCATGGTCATGTCCCAAGCCAGCGTGAACGTACTGAATTTTGTCGGAGTCGGTGCGATCAAAACCGGCACGGCCATCCTTTCCGCTCCCGACACGCTGGCGGGACTGCGCGCGGGGGCCCGTTTCGAGGTGGATGTGGCCGACCCCTGCAGCGGCCTCCGCTCACTCTTCGCGCTCATGATGGTGTCTGCCCTCTACGGCTACTTCACCCAGCCCGGAACGTGGCGGAAAATCGTCATGTTTCTCTGCTCCATCCCGCTCGCCGTTCTCGGCAATCTCGCCCGCATCCTCATGCTGACTGTGGGCACGATCGCGGTGGGATCCGAGGCGGCCATCGGCACCGCCGACGATCCCAGCACGTTCCACATGCTGGCCGGCTTCCTGGTTTTCGGCGTCGCCATTGCCGGACTTCTCGGCATCGGCCAGTTGCTCAATGCCGACTGGCACCACCTCGCCGATCGTTTCCGTTCCGCCGCACAAACCCCGCCACCCCGTCCGCCGTCCGTCCCCCCTCCCGGAGCAAAACCCTCCCGCGTTCACGATGAATACTAAATCTGCCCTCCGTCCGACCCTCATCCGGGCCGCCTTGGTGCTTGTCCTGGCCGGGATCGTCTTTGTTTTTTCCCAATCCACCCCGGAGACCGACGCCGGCACCGTGGCGGGAGTAATCATGAAACTTCCGGATGTCGTCGATGGATTTACCGGCGAGGAGCAGCCCGTCTCCGAGGCGGAAATCCGGATGCTGCCCAAGGACACCGGATTCGCGAAAAAGACCTACAAAAACTTCGGCGGCGATCAGGTTTCCACCCAGATCGTTCTGGCCGGTGGCGAAAAACGCAGCATCCACCGCCCGGAGATCTGCCTCCCTGCCCAGGGCTGGAATCTCAAAACCGGCGAAGCCATGCCCATCACCCTGGAAAATGGTCAGACCCTCGACGTGATGCGGCTCATCATTTCGCGTCCGGTTGAAGTGCGTCCCGGCGTGCAAAAGGAACTGACCTCGATCTTCATGTATTGGTTCGTCGGCAAAAACATGACCACACCCTACCATTGGATGCGTCTGGCCCACGCCAACTGGGACAAGGTCGTACACAATGTGAATCACCGCTGGGCCTACGTCATCGTGAGCGCCCCGGTGCTGGAAGGTTTCACCCCAAACGGAAAAAATCAGGAACAGACGATGGAAATGCTCAAGTCGTTCGTCGCCGAGGTCGCCCCGGAAATCATGGACCCTTCCGTGAAGCTGGTGGCCGGAAAATAACCGACCCGCCTTCCGCAAAAACCTGCCCCAATCGGCGGGTTTTTTTGTGCCGAGATCTCCTCAGCGCAGCGAAGCCAGGGCCTCCTCGATCCCGACCGTCTGGCGGCGGCGCTCGAGGAAAAAACTCACTTCGCGGTAGCCCACCTCGCGGAGGACATGCAAGCCCTCCGCATAACCGTCACCGACCCGCGACGGACGATGAGCATCCGCCCCCAGCACGACGGGAATCCCCCGCGCGTGCATGAGCTCCAGTTGATCCCGGCCGGGGTTCATCTCGGAGAACGCCTTGTTGACCCCGCTGGTATTCAGCTCCATGGCTACGCCGGTCGCGGCGATGCGATCCAGGGCCCGTTCGATGGAGGGTTTGATGCGGGGAAAAACCCACTCGGCGGGCGCCTCATTCTTGATCAGATCGGGGTGCGCCAGGGTGTCGAAAAGCCCGCTTTCCGCCGCCTGGGCCAGATGTTCGTAGTAGACTTGCTGATAAAGAAACACGTCCCCGGTGAAATACTGTTTGCGGTATTCTCCGACATGATAGTGCACGGACCCCAGCACGTGATGAAAATCCGCGCGTGCATGCAGCTTTTCCAGCCAGGGTTCGATCCCGGGAAAATAGTCACTCTCCATCCCCAGCCGCACATCCACGCGGCCCGCCCACGCGGACCGGGTCAGGCTGACCATCTCGAGATACTTTTCGAACTCCTCGGGAGCCATGCGGACGGCGGCGGAAACCCGATCCGGCAACGGGCAATGGCAGGTCACCAGGAGACCCTTGAGACCCCGCGCCTCCGCCACCGCGGCATATTCCCCGGGCTCGCCGACGGCATGTTTGCAGAGAGGCGTGTGACTGTGGGATTCGTACAAAACGGACATTGCCCCCATCTTCGCCCGTGTTCCGGCGTCACGCAGCAAATTTTCCGCGGGGCGGATGCGAGACATGGGGGAATTCAGGCATCAGCGTGCTTCGGAAGCAGCCTGAAGGCTGGACTCCAACGTGCGGCGTGTCCCTCCGGCAGCGCGAATATCCCTTGCATCCCGCGGTGAGAGGCGGAGGTTTTCTCGCGGGCAGACGTCCGGCCAACCCCGGCCGGACGATTCTCCTGCGAAAGAAATCCCCACCATGAAATGGAAATCGCTGATTCGCTCGGCAGGAATCTTCCTGACGTCGCTGGCTTCGATGTTCGGCGGACACTCGCTCCAGGCGAAGGCCCCGGATGTGAAGGAGCTGTCGAAGACCAGCAAAAAGCTCAGGCCCGGACAAATCTGGAGCGCGGAAGGCGAGGGGGTGTCCGAACCTGGCGTTCTGAACGATCCCCCGAAAAATCCCCAGCGGGAATACGCGTGGAAATTCGGCATCATCACCACCACGTTTTGGATTGGAGAACAGCCGACCCAGAACAATCCCGTGCCCAATCACAAAAGCAGTTGGGACGGCAATTGGGCCGACAACTACGGCGGCACCGATACCCCCGACCGCGCGAAACGCACACGCACCTACACCCCCGCCGGATTCACCCCGCGGCAGAATCCCTTCTACATCGCCCTGCCCTACAACGACATGACCAGGACCGGACACAAAGGTGAGGCGGCCGAGGTCATCCCGTGGTTCAGGGAGACCTTTGAAAATCCTCATAAATCCGTCTGCAAAGGACGCTGGATCGTCATCCGCAAGGGGGCCCGCGTTTGCTACGCGCAGTGGGAGGACGCCGGGCCGTTCCGCACGGATCACTGGCAATATGTCTTCGGCAACGAGCGGCCGAAATTTAATCTCAACAAAGGGGCCGGACTCGATGTCTCGCCGGCCGTGCGGGACTTTCTGGGTATGGACGACACCGACGTGACGGATTGGAAATTTGTCGAATTTGGCGAAGTACCCGTCGGCCCGTGGGCGACCCACGGGGACAACAACACCTTCGTGATCAATCGGCGCGCCCACGAGCAACGCGAGATTTCCGCCATCAACGAGAAAGCCGGACCCGGACCCGTCGCAAACTAAAACTCCCGGTCCAGCAGGTAGTCCGCCATGGCGTGGAGCAAAGCCGCTTTTGCACCCAGGGGAGCCAGGGAGTCGTGGGCGGCCCGGGTCAAGCGGCGGGCCTCCTTGCGGGCGGCATCCAGGCCGATCAGGGCCGGGTAGGTGGTCTTCTGCGCGGCAACATCCTTGCCCGCGCTCTTGCCGAGTTTTTCGCTGGTCTGGGTGACATCGAGAATGTCGTCGATGACCTGAAAAGCGAGGCCGAGGTTCTGGCCGAAGGCGGTCAGGCCGTCGAGTTTCGCGGGGCTGGCATTGGCACTCATCGCGCCCAGGCGCAGACTCACCACGATCATCGCAGCGGTTTTTCCCTGATGGATGAACCGCAGTTCGGCCCGGGTGGATTTTTTCCCCTCGCCTTCGAGGTCGGCGACCTGACCCGCGATCAGCTTGCGGCTACCGGCGGCGACGGAAAGCTCGCGCAGGAGGTCACGGGTTTTGTAGCGCGGCGTTTCCCGGGCGGAGGCGAGAATTTCAAAAGCCTGGGTGAGCAGGGCATCGCCGGTGAGCACCGCAATACCTTCCCCATACACCTTGTGCGAAGTGGGACGACCGCGGCGGAAATCGTCGTCATCCATGCAGGGCAGGTCGTCATGAACCAGCGAATAGGTGTGGATACACTCCACGGCGCAGGCGGCCGGCAGGGCGTCCTCGACGGACCCTCCGCAGGCTTCGGCCGCCGCCAGGCAGGCAATGGGCCGCATCCGTTTGCCGCCGGCAAAAAGACTGTATCGCATCGCCTGATGGACGGTGACCGGCTTGACCGTGGCCCGGGGCAACAGACGGTCGAGGGCGGCATCCACGGTCTTCGACCGGTCTTTGAGATACGATTCCAAAGTCATCGGCCGGGCATGCTGCACAGAAATCAAAAAGTTGGGAAGCACCGCTTGCATGGCGGGCCGGGAAAGGCATCATCGCCGGTCGATGGCGACGATGCGACTTGGTGTGCTTGGTTCCGGGAAGGGCTCGAATTTTCGCGCCGTGCTCGCCGCCATTCAGGACGGCCGGCTGAACGCCGAAGTGGCCCTGGTGATTTCGGACGTTCCGGAGTCCGGAATCTTGCAGTTCGCCGGGGAGGCAGGCATCCCGTGCGCCACCGTGACCGATCCCCGGTTCAAAACGAAACTCTCCCCCGAAGTTGAGACGGAGCAGGTCGCCCTGCTGCAAAACGCCGGCGTCGATCTCGTCGTCCTGGCCGGCTATATGCGCATGATCAAGGCTCCGATGTTGGAAGCTTTTCCCCGCCGCATCATCAACATCCACCCCTCGCTGCTTCCGAAATTCCCCGGCCTCGAATCGTGGCGTCAAGCCCTCGAAGCCGGTGAAAAAACCGCCGGCTGCACCGTGCATTACGTCGATTCCGGCATGGACACCGGCGAAATCATCGACCAGGCCGAAGTGCCCGTCCTGCCCGACGACACCGCCGAATCCCTCCACGCCCGCATTCAAGTCGAGGAACACCGGATTTATCCCGAAGTCATCGCCCGCTTCGCTTCCGCTCCCGGGCTGCAACTTCCCCCTTCCCACTTCCGCATTCCGCCTTCGAAATGAGCCGGTTCCGCCTTTTCGACCTCAACCCCGAGCAGCTCGCAGCCGTCCATCACGAGACGGGCCCCATGCTGATTCTGGCGGGCGCGGGCACGGGAAAAACGCGCACCGTCACCGCACGCATCGCCTGGCTGATCTCGCAGGGCGAGGATCCGGCCGGGATCATGGCCGTCACGTTTACGAACAAGGCGGCGCGCGAGATGAAGGAGCGCATCGCCGGAATGGTCAATGAGGACGAGGCTAAACTCGTCACCGCCTCCACCTTCCACGCCCTCTGCGTGCGCATCCTGCGGGCGGACGCCCAGCGGCTCGGCTACAAACCGAATTTCTCTATTTTCGACGAGGGGGACCAGACGGGGTTGATCAAAAAAATCATCACGCGGGTTTGCGGGAAGGATGAAAAACTCGATCCCAATTTCGCCAAGAACATCATCAGCAAGGCCAAGAACAATGGTCTGCCCCTGGATCCGCTCACCCTGGCGGGCTCGGTTTTCCACCGCTACGAGCAGGAGTTGAGGGCGCTCAACGCGATGGATTTTGACGATCTGTTGCGCAAGGCGGTCCAGCTTTTCGACGAACACCCCGAGGCGCGGGAGAAGTGGCGTTCGCGGGTGAAACACCTCATGGTGGATGAGTTTCAGGACACCAATAATCTTCAGCTGCAACTCGTCAGCCATCTCGCCGCGGGGGACCCGCCGAACGTCTGTGTGGTGGGCGACGATGACCAGAGCATCTACGGGTGGCGCGGCGCGGAGGTGTCGAACATCCTGGAGTTCGAAAAACATTTTCCCAACCCGCGCATCATCCGGCTCGAACAAAATTACCGCAGCACCAACGCCATCCTCGGCGCGGCCAACCGGCTGATCAAAAACAACCCGCGCCGCCGCGGCAAGAACCTCTGGAGCCCCAAGGAGGGCGGAGACCCCGTGCGGATCATCGGCATCCCGGACGATCGCAAGGAAGCGGAGTTTGTCATCCAGGAAATCGCCGCCCATCGCGACAACGAGAAGCTCCCCTGGGAGCATTTTGCCGTCATCTACCGGATGAATGCCCAGTCGCGGCTGCTGGAGGAAAATCTCCGCAAACTCAAGATCCCCTACCGGTTGGTCGGGGGCAAAAGTTTCTTCGACCGGCGCGAGATCAAGGACATCACCGCCTACATCACCACGCTGCTGAATCCCTCGGACGACCCCGCCCTGCTGCGCATCATCAACACCCCGCCGCGGGGCATTGGGGCCACCTCGGTCGAACTCGCCCTGGCCTTCAGCACCGAGCGGAATATCACCCTCTTCGAAGCCCTGCGCCATCCCGAGCACCTGGAAGGCTGCACCAAAAAAACCGCCGAGGGCATCCGGACCTTCATCGACGAAATCGAATCCACCCGCATCCGCGTGCAAACGCCCGGCGCGGACTGCGCGGAAATTGTCTCATCGATGCTGGAAAACTGCGGCTACATCGCAGACCTCAAACGCTCCTGCAAAACCGCCGACGAATCGCTCAACCGCGAGGAGAACGTGAAAGAAATGCTGCGCGCCATGGCCGAGCACCAGAAACGGTCCCGGAAAGAGAATGCGCTGCAGAGTTTTATCGACGACATCGCCCTCAACCGCGAACGCGAAGAGGACAAGGAGGACAACCGCGGCGTGACGCTCATCACCATGCACGCGGCCAAGGGGCTGGAATTTCCCCACGTTTTCCTCGTGGGCGCGGAGGATGGACTGCTCCCGCACGAACGCTCAAAATCCGAGGGAACGGTCGATGAGGAACGGCGCCTTTTTTACGTCGGCATCACCCGGGCGATGAAATCTCTCATCATCACCTGGTGCCGGGGGCGCTCGAAATTTGGCAGTTCCATGCACTGCCTGCCCAGCCCGTTTTTGAAAGAACTCCTCGGCGACGATGTCATCGAGGAGAGGTACGAGGAAATCATGAGCCGCCCGATGGAGGAGGACGACGTCGTCGCCCAGATCGCCCGCCTCCGCGCCCAGCTGGCCGCCCGGTAATTCCTGTCTGCGACATCGGCAGGGCCAAATTCGCGCCGGCCAAGGGCCGCCCGGTGGGAAAAAGACTCGACAGATCACATGTTTGATCTATTGCTAAGGGCAGGTTCCCCATGTTCTGCCGCATCGTTTCTCCGCGTCGTTATCTCTCGCTGGCCACTCTCGCCGCCTGCGCGCTGGCCTGGGAAAGTTCCCTTTGGGGAGCGTCCGCCGCTTTGTCAGGGGCTCCCGTGCAGAGCCTCACCCAGCATGGCATCACCTGGACCTTCGACAAGAAGGTGGAAGCAGGGACGTTCTGCAATGGGGATTATTGGGTGATTGGGCCGGTCCACGTGGTGGGGATCACCACCAACCTGCATGCTCCGGGATTTCTGCCCAAGCCGGGGGAGGATGGTTCAATGGTTAATCCAGGAACCGACGCAAGGCAGGGATACGACAACCGCATCACCTCCTACGATGCCACCCTCAATGCCGCGCTGCCCGGCGGCCAACCCATGTCCCCAACCAACCCACTTAAGCTGGCAGCGCCTTCCAGCCTCGTCTCCATGGTGAGCTGGCTGTATCGCTCGCCCGAGGACGCCGAGCCCGGCATCCCGAAGTTTAATGGTCACACCAAGGCGCCCCGTCCGGTGACGCGCTCCGGGGCCGTTCTCACCGTGCTGTCCGAGCCGCCTCCCGAGGGAAGCTTTCGCCCGGCCTACGCGGGGACGGACAAAACCGTGAGATTCCGCCTTGCCGGCCTGGACCGTGCCAAACTCAAGGCGCTGCCCCCGGTCGCTGAAGCCCCGGACCCGGCGGCCCTGGCGGAAAAATTCCAACGTCCGTGGATTGATCATGTGAACGAATTTCTGGGGGCGATGGTTCATCCTTCCGAGAACATGCCCAACTACGGACGGGACATGGCCGCGTTGATCAACGATGCAGTTCTCGCGCTAAATCTCGACTTCACGCAGTTGCCCGGGGCGCCTGACAAAGACCCGCTTCTCATCCCCTTGGTGCAACTCGGAATCGACCTCACCGGGATCGCCGATCAGGGAGGCGGCTGGCCCGCGAATGGCGGCCACCATCAGGGGCGCAAGCTGCCCATTTTATTGGCCGGCCTGCTGTTGAACGATGCCCACATGAAAAATGCCGGAAAATGGGAAACGCGTTTTCAGGATGACGAACAAACGTTTATCGTCAGTCAGGCCGACGTGGAAATGTCCCACGGCCCCCGCTGGGATCCGGACCCCCGCGGCGGCACACCCCAGCCTTACAAGGAGGAGAATATCGGCCTGCCGGAGTGGGGCATCCGCCATGCGAAAATGCCGCAAAATGACAACGCGCTTTGGACGACTTCCTACCGCAGTATCAACAACGCGAACATCGTCTCTGTCGTCATCGCTGCGCGAATCCTCGGACTGGAGGACGCCTGGAATCATCCCCCGCTCTTTGCCTACGCCGATCGCATCTTCCCGGAGGATCTCCAGGAAGGCACCAACAGTCCATCGCCGTTCGCCGTGGCGATGTGGAAACAACATTCTCCAAAACCCTGAATTATGAACCGCCCCCTCCTTCTCCTCTCTGCTGGAATCTTTTGCGCCATAAACGCCCTGCCCGCCCGCGAGTGGCGGGTGGATGCAGCGGCCCAGGCCGACGGCGATGGCTCCCAGGGAAAACCCTTCCCCACGGTGACCCAGGCTCTGGCCACGCTCTCCCCCGGTGATCGTGTCGTGGTGGCTCCGGGGATTTACCGCGAGACGGTCCCTGTGGCGTCTTCCGGGACAAAAGAAAGTCCCATCGTGATCGAATCCGCCGATCCCGCCCACCCTGCCATTCTCAGTGGGGCGGATGCGCTCACCGGATGGAAACCCCTGGCCGGTTCGACGCTCCCGGAGGCGAACCACCCGCAGGCTTCGGAGATCTATTACACCGACCTCGATTGGAAACCCGGATTTCTGTTCGCCGGCGCCGCCAAACAGCGTGTCGCCCGCGAGCCCAACAGCGGGTGGTTTTCCGCCACCACCAGCGACGGGAAAACCATCTTGTCCGACAAACTCGCCGATGTGAAGGCGGAGTCGCTCGCTGGCGCCCAGATCTTCTTTTTCCGGGCCAAGGGCGTGGAGCAGGAGATGGCGGCGGTGCAGGGCTGGACCGGAGGAACGCGGGGCACCAGCCTCGAACTGGCCGCACCGCTCTTTAAAGGACGCGCGGTGCCCTACACGGACGGAGACCGCTTCTATCTGCAAAACCACATCACCTTCCTGGATCAGCCCGGCGAATGGCTGACCGCCGAGACCGGGACCGGCACCCGCCTCTTCTGGTGGCCGACGGACAAAAACGATCTCACCAGGGCGGAATCTCCGCGACGCGAAATGGTGGTGGACCTTTCCAAGGCCAGCCATCTGACGCTCAAAAACCTGCACGTCCGCCACGCCGCGCCGGCTCCTTCGGGGTTTGGCATCGGCACCCAGTCCACTTCCGTGACGGAAGGCACACGCACCGGGCTCACCGTGGAAGGCTGCGCGGTTTATCAGAATCAGCGTTTCGGAGTGGCCCTCACCCGCTGCCGCGACGTGACGGTAAAAAACTGCCTTATCGTGGACAATTCTTATGGCATCACGTTCTCCTACGCACGGGACGTCCTGGTGGAAAACAACGAGATTGCCTGGAATCTCAACGACGGTCTCATCATTGCCTGGGACACGGAAGATGCCATCGTCCGCGGCAACGCCATCCATCACCACAGCAGGTTCGCCCATCCCGACAATTTTCAGACCTATCGCGGCGTGAAGAATGTCCTTCTCGACTCCAACCTCCTGGTCGCCAGCGGTCAGGGGGCCCACACCCAGCAGACCGTGGACCTCACCGCCCGCAACAACATCTTTGCCGGAACCAGTGCGAATGTTTTTTTCACCAGTGGCCCCGACACCAAAAACACCGGCACGGAAAAGGAGGGCGGCGGCTATGTGCTGGAAAACAACACGTTTTCCCTTTTCGCCAATGGAGCCGTCATCATCAAGGGTGCCGGCCACAAGATGTCTGGCAATATCTTTGACGTTCGCGGGGGGACCTATGCCTACGGATCGGATGTGCCGTCCACCGATGTGCAATCGAAAAACAACCGCTTCTGGATCACCAACAGCTCGCATGGACTTATCGCCAGTTTCAAAAATGGGAGGACCGAACGTTTCACCGACCTCAAGGAACTGCAGGAAAAGACCGGGCTCGAGCAGGGTTCGGAGGTCGGCGACCCGCAGTTTCCGGCCGTCCCCGTCCGGGTGGTGAGCCTCGACGGCAAACGCATGTCGGAATGCACCGAAAGCAAACTCGTTTACGACGGCGAAGGCGCCTTCCGGGTTGGGGACCATGTGGAGTTCGATTTCGACGGCGTAGACCGCATCGTGCGTGAGGCCGACGTCACCTCGATCGTCCTCGACCCGCCCCTGGCCACCGCTCCGGTCACGACCGTCCTCCTCGCCAACTGGGGAACCCAACCGGTCGGGAAAATCGACCTCAGCTCGAAGGACAAACGCGGGTCCACCGTCAATTTTGAGGCCTATTTGCGCGGCGACTTCAACACCGACGGCAAACGCGACATCCCCGACTGGCCGGCCGGCCTTGTCAGTCCGCGAAAGAATCAGCAATAACCGCGCATGGCGAAAATCCTGGTGATTGGTGGCAGCGGATTTCTCGGCGGAACCATCGTCCGCCGGGCCGTCGCGGAAGGCCATCGGGTCTGGACCCTCACACGCGGCCGATCGCCCATCTCGGGAGGAGCGATTTCCCTCGTGGCGGATCGCCAGGATCTGGCGGCATTTTCCCGAGCCGTCGGGGAGACGCAAACCGCCTGGGACGTGGTCATCGACAGCGCCGCGTTTTCGCCCGCAGACATCCGTCAGGACGTGGAAGTTTTTTCGTCTCTCGCAGGGCGGTTGATTTTCGTTTCCACCGATTTTGTCTATGACCCGGCGCGGCGGATTTTTCCCCAGCCCGAGAATGCGGAACACTACCTGTCCCACGGGTACGGGGGGGAAAAACGGGCCTCGGAAAACATTCTCCTCACCAGCGATACCGGCCAAATGACCTGGAGTATCGTGCGCCCGACCCATATTTACGGTCCCGGCTCCCGCCTAGGTTGTCTGCCCCGGCATGGCCGCGACCCCCTCCTCATTGCCCACCTTCGCGCCAGCAAAACCCTGCAGCTTGTCGGGGGTGGACATTTCCTCCAACAACCGGTTCTGGCGGATGATCTCTCGCAGACCGTTCTGAGCTCGTCCGGCAACGCCAGGGCCGCCGGCAATATCTTCAACATTGCCGGACCCGATGTCGTGGAATCCCGGGAATACTATCGGATCCTTGCGGAACTTCTCGGCGTCGGACTCACGGTGGAAGAAATCCCGGTAGATGCTCATCTGCGCGAACATCCCGAAGCGGCGCCTTTTCTCTGCCACCGCATCTACGATCTCGCCGCCCTCCGGGCTGCGAACGCTCATCTGCCGCAAACCCCGCTGAAACAGGGCTTGCTCGCCCATCTGGCCAGCCTGATCCGCTGAAAAAGTTTCCGCTATTTTTCGCCAAACTCGGGTTGCCGGGCCATGGCGGAGAAGGGACCGTCCACCCGCAGCAATTCGTCGTAAGTGCCATCCTGCACGATCCGGCCATTGTCCAGAACGATGACGCGTTCGCAGTGGCGAATGGTCGCAAGTCGGTGGGCAATGATGATCGCGGTGTGCCCGGGGAGAATTTTGGTAAGGGTCTCCTGGATGTTTTTTTCGCTCACGGTGTCGAGCGCACTCGTTGCTTCATCAAAGATAAAATAAGACGGCGAAGCCAGCAAGGCACGGGCAATGGCAAGGCGCTGGCGCTGTCCCCCGGAAAGGGTGGACCCCTCTTCGCCAAGCAGGGTGGTCAGACCCTCGGGCAGCTCGCGGACAAACTGCGAAGCGTGTGCCAGATCCAACGCCTGCCACACCTCTTCTTCCGTCGCCGAGGGCTTCAGCAATCGCACATTGTCCAGAACAGTCGCGCGGAAAAAATAGGGCTGCTGCGGCACGATGCCAAACATCCGGCGCACGTCGCGTCCGGAGCAGGTTTTGAGATCGACCCCGCCCATGCTTACCACCCCGGTCTGGGGGTCGTAGAGGCGGAGCATGAGTTGCGAAAGCGTGCTTTTGCCCGAGCCGGAGGCACCGACCAAGGCGACCGACTGGCCGTAAGGGATGGTGAGATGGAAGTCTTCGATCACCGGAACATCCGTGTAGCGGAAACTGACATTCTCAAACCGGATCTCGGCGCGCGCCGGAGGGGTGGCGCGTCGGGCCTCAGGGGGCTCCGGCGTGCTGCTCAGCGTATCCATCACCGCCGCCATGCGTTCGAGGCTGGCCTGGGCGCCACCGCGGGCCTGGGAGATTTGGAACAACACATTGAGCGGCCAGGCCAGCGCGGTGTAGGCGCTCAGATACGCCGCTAGTTCGCCAATCTGGACCTCTCCCCCAATGAACCGCCAGGCCCCAACCACAATCAGCAGCGCGAAACCCACGTAGCTGACTGCCTCGTAGCCCATCCAGAGCTCGTGCGACCGCACGTCGCGCCGCACCATCTCCTGACCGATGGATTCGGCCTCGACCTTAAAGCGGTCGGCGACATCGTCTTCGATGGCATAAAGTTTCACATGCCGCGTGCCGCGAATCAGATCGGCCACCCGCCCACTCACGGAACGCTCCCGTTCCTGGTAGTCGGCGCTCAGGGTTTTCACCCGCCCCTTGCTGTAGGCCATCACCACCGTGGACGCCGCCACGGCGACAAACATGACGGCGGTGAGAAACGGATCCCAGAACATCACCACCATCAGAGTGGAGATGGCGCTGAAGGCACAATGCGGCCCCATCATGGTCAACTGCTGGAAATACGTCTGCACCTGGGTGAGCGGGGTGCCGAAGAGGTAGCTGAACAATTCGCCACTCTGATGCCGGACATGAAAGCGCAGGCAGAGCGAATTGATGTGGCGGAAAAACGCCGAGCGCAGATCGCGCACCACCATCTCGCGGATTTTCGTGAAGATCCGGTAACTGATGTGCCAGAGCAGCATCCGCCAGATCACGGTGATCCCCAGGAACGCCCCGGCCAGCAGGAGCGACCAGCGAAGTTTCGCCGACGCATCCAGCGCGGAATTCATCAGAATGTCGTCGATGAAATATTTGGGCGCGAGCGTCTGGAGACTGATGGCCACGCCGCTGAACGCATTCAGGGCAACCGCCAGCACCAGCTTTTTCCGGTGAGGCCGACAATACGGCCAGAGGAAACTGCGAAGCGTCGAGGGAGGTGGGGCTGTTGCGGTCAAGCTATCAGCACCTTGCGCCGGGAGCCGCCCGCCCGGCAAGCATGAGCTGCGTCATTGGGCGGAAAGCGAGACCACCCCGCGGTCCGGCACAGCCTGAACCAGGGCGTAGGCTTTGCCCTCGTGCTCGATCCGCGTCGCGCCGGCAGGTTTGCCGCCCTGGACGGCGGAAACCGTTTTCCACCCGTCCGGGAGGCGGACCTTGACGGTCAGCGGAAAATCAAACGCCGCGTCCTCCATCCGGTCCTCCAGGTTGAAGGAAATTTTGGAAGCCGTGTTTTCCGTCACCTTCAGCGTGGCCGTGTCGCGTTCCTGCGCGTAGAGGGAAACATCGCCGAAATGGGCCATCCAGAACTGCTCCTTGTTTTCGGCGAGGTATTGGAACATCGGGCGGTCCGGATTTTTATCCTTCACGCCGTGGTAGATGAGAATTGCCCAGCCGCGATAGACCTTGTCGGCCGGGTCGAGCACACGTTTCAGATCGGCCCATTTCGCCGCGGGATTGTCGAAGGAACTTTCCGTCACCGCGCGCACACTCAGGTAATCCACCACATTGGGCGGCACCAGGGTCCCCGTGACCCCGCGGGCTCCCGCGTAGTTTTTTCCGGCCACGCCACGGTCGTTCAACTTGGAATTCGGCCCGCCAGGGTAGGCCAGGAAACGCACCCGATGGCCGGGAAGATTTTCTTCGATCATTTTTTTGGACTCGGTGTACTCCCACTCGATGCCCGACCAACCGGGTTCGTCCGCATGAAGATGCGTGTGGGTGTGGGATTGCACATCCTGTCCGCGAGCCAAGACTTGCTTCCAAAGGTCCCACGTGCCGCCCACCCCATTGCCACCAACGTTCTTGGTGATGATAAACCAGGTAACCTTCAGCCCGTACTTGTCCCCCATCTCGAGCCACCAGGGCACGTCGGGTGAGATGTTGTCGTCCACCGTAAACGTGACGGGCGCAATTTTGTCGTCCTTCCAAAGACAAATCTCCGCATCACCGGGATTGGCCGGCCAGACGGGGCCGCTGACCGCAAACCGGGCTGCCGGTTTTTCGTCACTCAGGTTGGGAAGCTGTTCGTTGGCCCAAGCCGGAACGGTGAGGGCAAGAAGGATGGGGAGGAGGGGTTTCATAAAGGCAGAGGAAATCTAAGGTTTACCTTCGGCAGGAGCTCCGGTGTCGGCCCAGACATTCGAGGCATCCACATCATGGTTTTTGCGCCAATTGGGATTAAACGCCCCGTATTTGCTCAGGCGGCCAAATTTATTTCCGCGCAACACCACCGGCTTGCCCGCATCCCCCTGTCCGCCTCCCGCCAGAGTGAAGGCTCCTCCCTCAAAAAAACAGTCCGTGATCACCCCAGCCACGCCGGTGTTTGGCCCGAAACTGCCGAACTGAATCGCGCCATTCACGCCATCCAGCGACTTGCCGTCGTCCCCCACCCGTCCGCGGGCGTCGAACTTGCAGCGCACGACATGAATGGTGCCAACGGCGGGGTTGTCCGGCGTGAAATCCTTGCCAAACGTCACTTGCATAACGTCGCTGTGGGATTCGGGACTGGCCATGATCAGCTTCTCGGCCAGGACCTCGGTATAAAACGACTCGCCCTCGGGAGCGCGCAGCAGGTCATTGCCCTCCGCCACATAGGTTCTTGTCACTTTGTCCACTCCCACGATGGCGACGCTTTTTCCGCCATACACTTCACAATCCTCCAACTCCACCGAACCCGTTCCCGCCCGCTGCACCGTGTAATAGGCTGTCCCCGGTGAGGCCGTGCCTCCTTCCGACAGCGGGATAAATCCGGGATTCACAAACTTGCACTTCACAAATTTCACGACGCCCTCGGTATGGGTCGTTTTCACCGATCCCAACATTTTGCCCGTGATCACGTCAGGTTGCTTGAAGACGGTCTCCTCACTTTTCGCCAGTTCCGTGCCCTCGGGCAGGCCGCAATTTTTTCCGCGCACCAACTCGCTCCCATGCGCCACCGTTTCCGCTGGGAGGGGGGAGAGACCGACAAGAAGAGTGCCCAGGATCAGGGATGGAAACAGAATAGGGGATTTCACTTCCTCAGCCTATATCACATGTTTGATGATCGTCAACTGGAGCTTGCTTTGGAAAAGTATGCCGCTGGAGCGAATGCCCTTACTTCTCCCTTAGCGGGTAAAATTTCACCCAGTCGATCTCGTATTGGCCGTCCTGGAGGGGAGGCCCCTTGAGCCAACTTTTCTGGGTCCAGGAGTTGAAAAAGAATTCGTAGCCGGGGTGGACGAGATACTCCGGGGTATTGGCCCACGTCTGGAGCACTTTTCCATCCACATGCCAGACGACACGGTCGGGCAGGATATCAAAACCCCATTCGTGAAAATCCTCGGAGGGATTAAAATCCAGCGGAACATTGCCGTGCCAGAAGTTGTCATGGTCCTTCAAGTGGATGGCGAGATGAACCTGACCCTGGTTGTCGCCGAAGGTGTGGGTGACAAATTCGATATCCACCTCCGCCTTCAGCCCGTCCTGATCGTCACCCGGGGTGGTGAGGTCGTCCCAATCCTTGGTGAAAATGCTGTTGAGAAGTCCGGGGACCGCGGACGCCTTCACCCGTGCGATCCAGCGCCCATAGCCGAATTCCCGTTTGGTTTGCAGGGATCCCCCGCGGGGCGGATCCCCGGCCAGGACGGTTTGGACGAGGTGACCCTGGCCATCGGTGCGGCAGCGGTCGGGAGACATGAGGGTGCCATTTTGTTTCCAGGTCGCAACGCGCCAGGCGTCTTGCGTCTGCTCCCAACTCGCCAGGAAATGATCTTCGAAAGACGGCAAATCCGCAAATCCCCCGGCCGCCAGGGTCGGAATCGCCTTGGCCTCGCCCGCCCGGAACAGCTCCGCCTTGGGCGTGACAGCGGAAGCCGCCGCAACCTGCTCCACGGTGCTCTCGGCGGCTTCACCCTCGACCCCAGCGAGGAAAACGGCCGCTGCCAAACATCGGGTGAACATCTTCGGAATCATGGGCGGGAAAGGGTGACCGCTCCCCGGTCCGGCACGGCCTGCACCAGGGCGTACCGGGCACCTTCATGCTCGACCGTCCGGCTTGGCATGCCCTTGCCATCCTGCGCGACCACGGCTTCTTTCCAGCCATCGGGCAGACGGACTTTGACCGTGAGCGGGTAGTCGAAGGCCTTGTCGTCCATTCGGTCTTCGAGGGTAAAAGCGATTCGGGAAGCGGTGTTCTCCGTGACTGTAAGGGTGGCGGTGTCGCGCTCCTGACCGTAGCGGCAGACTTCACCAAAACCTCCAAGCCAGAGGTCGGACTTATGCTCCTCGAAAAATGCAAAATAGGGATCCTGGGACGCTTTGTCTTTCAGCAAGTGGTGAACAACCACCGCCCATCCGCGATAGTTTTTGTGACCGGAGACGAAGAGGTTATTGAGATTGGCCCACTCTCCGCCTTCTCCCAGGTTGGGAGAAGACATGCCATTGACCGCGAGGTAATCAATCGTATTGGCCCGGTTTGGCATCCCGGGGCCGCCGCGTGCTCCGTTGTAATACCTGGCCGCGACCTCCCGGTCATTCAGGGCCTTGTTCTTGCCGCCGGGATAGGCCAGGAAACGGGCGGTATGCCCGGGAATTCCCGCTTCAATCTGCTTGATGGACTCGGCGTATTCACGCTCGATGCTCCCCCATCCGGGCACCTCGGTGTGCAAATGCTCGACCGTGTGCGATTCGATCTCGTGGCCCCTGGCCCGCACTCCCGCCCAATCTTCCCATTTGAGATTGTAACGATTTGGTCCACTGATGCGACCGGTGATGAGAAACCAGGTGAGCGGAAGATTTTGCTTCGCCGCCGTTTCCAGCCACCATTCGACGTCCGGACCCGAGTTGTCGTCGATGGTCACACTCAAGGCCGCCAGTTTGTCATCTTTCCACAAACACACCGAGGCCTCCTCGGGACGCGAGGGCCAGGTCCGGTCGGTCACCTCAAAGCGCGGTTTCGGGTCTTTCTCGTTGAGATTACGCAGTTGCTCCGTGGCAAACGCCGGACCGGACAAACCGACGGAAAGCGCCCAAAAAAGACTAAGGCTGAAGGAAGGAATTTTCATTAGCATTCCTGCGAGAGTGTTTCATAGTTTGCCCTTGGCGGGCTCGCCGGTATCGGCCCAGACATTGGAGTCATCCACGTCGTGATCCTTGCGCCCGTTCGGATTCGTCGCTCCGCAGTTGCTGGTGCGACCGAATTTGTTTCCGCGCAGGAAAATCGGCTCACCGGCTTCACCGCGGGTTCCCCCGGAGAGCGTGAAGGCCCCTCCATCAAAAAAGCAATCCGTGATCTCCCCTTTCACTCCGGTATTCGGCCCGAAGCTGTCGAGTTGGATCGCACCGTTGACCGGATCAGCGGACTTGCCGTCAACAAGAAGAAGAATAACGGTGCAGCAGGGGGGTGCTTTGGGGGGCATGGCTGCAAAGAAATCACATGTGTGATTATTTGGCAAGAGGCCCCGCGAAATGGTTCCAGTGGAATTCGGCTGCGGCCGGCATAGTGTCGCGCCAGTATGGCCAGTCGTGATCGCCGGGGGTTTCCCGGTATTCGTAATCAATCAGGTCGGATTTTCGGATCTGCGAGAGCCGCGCAACCCGTTCCTTGGGGGTCGCAAGGGAATCCAGTTCGGAGGCATATTTCTTGAGCTCTTCTGCATTGATCGCCTGAAGCCGGTCGATAAAGCGCCGGTTGGAATCTCTCAAGCGATCCTCGGAACCGCAAAGGATCAGAAGGGGTGGAAGCTTGCTTCCCTCCGACACCAGGCGTTTGAACCGGGAGGCCAGAGCCACGCGCAAGTACGCTTCCGGATTTTTCTCCCTCGACCCCAGCAAGTCTTCCTCTCTCCTGACCCACCGGCTGCTTTCCGGGGAATTGTCAAAACACTCGAACGCTCCACTCAAGGTGCTGGCAGAGGTGAACCGGTCCTGATGTTCCAACAGGTAGTGGAGGGTGCCAAATCCGCCCATCGAAAAACCCGTCACCGCCATTTTGCCGTCCGTCCGGAAGCGGCGGTTGATCTCCGGCACAAGCTCTTCAAAGAAAAACGTGGTGAACAAATACTCCGGACGTCCGGGGGCATCAAGATACCAGGACTCTTCCCCATTGAACGCCACAACAATCATCGGGTGATCCACCAGAAACCTTCTCAAGGGGATCATGTCTTTGAACGACAGGTAGGAGGCTCCCGTCCCGTGCAACGCATACAGCACCGGCAGTGGATCAGACCGCGATTGGTATGCCGGGGGCAGCAGAACCGCCACTTCGATCTCGCGTGCCATCGCCGGGGACGGAAGCCTGAATTTTTCAACGACGCAGCCCTCCGGCGTAACTTCGGAAGGCTCTCCGCCCTGCAGACCTCCGAAGAAAAGAGTGCAGGAAAGGATAGGCAACAGGAGGTGGATGGCAGCCTTCACGATTTCGGACTCCGCAGCGGTGAGGTGACTTCCTCCGCAATCTGCTGAAGTTTTAGCGCCTCGGCCGGGTCAATTTCCACTCCGGGAAACGAAGCCACGGCCCCCACCGGACTATCCTGGAAGAGAGTCGCGTAAAGCACCAAGGCCGCGAGGTAGCTACCCAGCGCGCTGGCGTGATGCTTATCCTCCGCATGCAAAATCAGCTCAGGGTGTTTTTTCAAACTCAGCGCAAACGCCTGACCCACCGGCGCGACCATCACTTGTTCGCCGGCCTCGAGAGCTTCCATGCCCGCCTCGGAGGCGGCGTACCCTTGGTGAAGTTCGCCGGTCATATCTTCCGGACTGGAAAAACCTCTGGAACCATACATGGAATTTCCGGCCGCCCGCGCCCAGGTCTCGTAGAGGAGGATCTTTGCAGCGGGCGACTCTGCGTGAATCCTCCGGTAGAATTCCTCGCCGTTTCGAACATGCTCTTCGACGCTGCCAACGCGGGTGGGCTTGGTGCTGTGATCCTGCAGAACGACCCAATCCCATTTCTTCGCAGTCAATACGTCCGCAGTCTGCGGCTGCAGAAGATGAAACCCCCAATCCTTGCCCCCAGCCACCACCTTTTCCGTCGCGATCGGACGACCCTTGGCAAGGGCAATTGCCTGAACAAGCTTCGGCACCCCGAGCTTGGCCACCTCCACATCGCCGCTGCCGTTTGTGTAACTGTTGCCAAAAAAGAGAATGTCCTCCGACTTAACCGGCCCAGTCACAATCAAAAGAAAAAGTGCCAGCCGGATCGCCATACAGGGGGATTTTTTCATGAGGTTGCTATCGTTTTTCCAAGGCCGCATTCAACTCCGCCACGACAAGCTCGGCGACGTTTTGCTTGTTGAAAAGGTTTCTAGTTAGGCCCACCGCCAGCCGGCTTCCCATTTCCGCAAAGCCCAACGAGCCGCCATATCCGCCATGTCCGAAAGGCACACCCACAGATCCTGGCGCAGCCAGCCCGGGCAGCAACTGATACCCCAGCCCAAAGGGGGAGTCTTCGCCCTGCGGGTTTTTGAGACCTTGCCAAGCCGTGGCCTCGCGAACCGCTCCCGGCGGCAGCAACTCGATTCCCTCCACGCCGCCGGGCAGCAGCGCCGCATAATGTCGGGCGATGGCGCGGGCATTCATGATGCCCGACGAAGCGGGCAGGCAGGCCCGGCGCATATCGGGCCGGTTCATGAAGGTGTGCAAGGAGCCCAACCAGGCCGGAACGGGCGAAGGCTGGGAATCGTCCGCCGGCGGGGCCAGATCATACTCTTCCAGAAACGCGACGCGGGATTCCACCTCGTCGGGAATTCCCACATACATGCCTTCGAGGCCAAGGGGCACGGCGATCTCCTCGCGCAGGAGCCGGGAAAACGATCGTCCGTCCGCCCGCCGCACGGCTTCACCAACCAGCGATCCATACGTGATCGCATGGTACTCCGCCCGGCTGCCCGGCGGCGAAACGGGCACAAGCTGCGCCACCGCCGCGCTCATTCGATCCCAATCGGCCAGATCGGTAAATCCGATTCCTTGCGGCAATTGCGGCACGCCTGCGCTGTGGTTGAGCGCATGACGCAACGTGATGCCTTCCTTGCCATGGGCGGCGAACTCCGGCCAGAGCGAGGCCAGAGGCTGATCGTAGCTCAGCAGGCCGCGTCCGACGGCTTGATGGGCCAGCGTCGCGGCGATCCCCTTGCTCACCGAAAAAATAGGAAACAACGTGTCCCCATCCACTCCCCGTCCGGTGCGGCAATCCGCCACGCCCGCCCACGCATCGACGATCAATTCGCCCCGGCGATAAACCGCCACCTGCACCCCACGGGCCTCGCCGGATTCGGTCATTTCGGTCAGCAAAGCCTGAATTCTGTCCTGCGCGGATAACTTCATGGCCCTCATCATCTCCGGTCCCCACCGTCCCGGAAAAACAAATGTTCATCGCGGCAGGGCCAAAGGCAGAGCAAAATCCGGCTTTTCATTTTGAGTTTCCCAGCAAAAGAAGACCATATTATATCAAACCTGTGATAAAAATCCCGAAAAAATTTACCCTCCGAGGGCGGCGTAATCGTGCCTGAGGCAATATTCCACCCCAAAATCGTGGCGTTCCTCCGTCCTCTTCTTCTCACCGTGACCACTCTTGCCACGCTCCCGTCCCTTGCTGCGACCGAATCGGTTTTCCCCGGCCAACAGTGGTCCCCGGGGCCCGGGGCCAAGGTGATTCCGGCCGCTCAAGTGGCGGAGGCGCTCGCGTCTCTGGAATCGGTGGTGGGCCGGGAGGGCAATGCGGGAACAATGATTGTCCACCAAGGCTATCAGCTCTGGGCGGGCGAGCGGGTTTCCCGAAAAGATATCATCTGGTCCTGCACCAAATCGTTCACCAGCACCTGCCTGGGGCTGCTTTGGGAGGATGGGAAATGCTCGCCCGACGATCTCGCTGCCCGGCATTGGCCGGAGCTGGCGAAAGATTATCCGAATGTCACCCTGCGACATCTGGCCACCTTCACCAGCGGGCTGCACCTGGAAAATCTGACCCTCGATCCCGGTGCCCCCAATTTTGCCCCGGGAGCGGCTCTTCACTACTCGCCCGAGACCGATTTGCTGGCCTACCTCCTCACCAGAATCGCCGGAGAACCCCTGCGGGACCTTTTCCGGCGTCGGATCGCCGATCCCATCGGGATGGATCCGCAAGGGTGGGAATGGAAAAGTGTCCATACCCGCGACGGGTTGGTCATCAACGGTGGGGCCGGAATGCCGGAGAATGGCATGCACATGAGCGCGCAAAATCTCGCCCGTTTCGGCTGGCTCTTGGCCAATGAGGGGAACTGGCAGGGTCAGCAACTCCTTAGCAAGGCGTATATCGAAGAGGCGACCAGACCACAGGTGGACGCCCGCATTCCGCTCTTCGATCCTAACGGTTGGTATGCGCCCCTCCCCGGCCGCTACGGATTAAATTGGTGGACCAATGGGACGAACGCAGCGGGCAAACGCCTTTGGCCGAGCGCTCCCCCGGGGGCTTTTGCGGCGCAGGGGAACAAGAACAATATCTGCATTATCGTGCCCGAGTGGAAACTGGTGCTGGTGCGGACGGCCCAGGACGAAATCATCGATGTCGGATTGTTCGACGGTGCCCTGAAAATCCTCGGGCGTGGCCTGGGGAAGGATCAGGAGCCGCCTCCATGAACGTTCAGGCATCCCTCCCCGGAAAATTTTTCCGCGTCAGAATCGCGCCTTCCCTCTTAGCGATCATGGCATTTTCCCTCCCCGGGTGGGCGGCGGACAGGGACACACCAGCCCCCCTGACTTTCCGGGAGGAATGGAAAATCCCGCCGGAGGACCGGCCTGTCCTGGAGGCGTTTATCGGCCATGCGGTGAAGTTTGCCTCGGATAGGACGCCGGAGAACGTCCAGGCCGCCTGCCTCAAAAGTCCGGAATCCTTCGCGTGGGTGGACTTCCGATTTTTGAATGGTCTCAACCTCGCCTATGAACTGACCGGCGACACGACGTACCTGGACCAGTTCCGGGACACCTTCGGGCTTTACCGGGCGATCATGACCACCGGAAACGATCACTATCTCGGCTGGTATGGAACCCCCATTCCCTCGCGAATTCCGAAGGACAACCCGACTCTTCAAGTGGACGAAATCCAGATGAACTTCCGCGCCATGGCCATCCTCTCCCGGTGGGTCGAACTGGCGGAGACCAACCCGGAATACGCGAAGAAAAATGCACAGGTTCTCAAGGCATCGCGGGATCTGATGGAAAACCATTTGTTCCCCAAATGGGACTCCCGCGGATTTTTTCAGGAACTCCCGGCGGGACGGGGCATCTATCGGGGGCTCGAGTTTCCGGTGCCCCCGGGGGTCACGCTTTCCCATGAAAAAATGGCCATCGTGCTGGAGGGATTGCTCGGGCTCCATCGTGCGACCGGAAAGGACGTTTACCTTCGACGCGCCCTCCAGCTCGGGGCATTTTTCAAAGCCTGCCTGTCGGTCAAGGACGGCCATTACGAATGGATGTCCTGGTGCCCAGCGGGAAAATGGGACGTGTCCCCGGACAAACCGGATGGCTGGAAGGTCAACTGGATCGCCCCGGATCCCAACGGCGAATGGTATGTCTCCAGTCTTTCCATGGCGTTGCACCTTTATCAGCACGGCCTGCTTTTCAGCGACGGGGACATCGCCCGTTTCGTACGAACCCAGAAGGAAATGTGCTGGAACGGCAACCGGGAGTCCCCCGAGTACCGCAACGTGGCCGGAGTAAAAAACGAGCATGTCAAAGGGCGGTTTCTCTCCCTCCAACTGGCGCACTATGACCCCGTCCTCAAGGAACTTGCCTTTTCCGGGCCCCATGAAGCTGAGGTGCAAAAAAATTCCGCCAGCGCCTGGAAGGGCGGAGCCAACGCCCAGGCTTATGTGTCCGAGAAATACCTCAGGCAGGCCAGCATCGAGGCCGACCCCCGGCCGGATCGGAAGATTGGAGAGGCCTTCCTGAAGGACCCCGCCAACCGGGCGTTTTACGATCAGCTTTTTTTCGACGTCAAGGAACCGGGTGCGGTCACCCCGCTTGTGCCCAGTCAGGCCGGATTTTAACCTACCAGGAAAAGAGCACTTCGCCGTGCACATCGCCCACCGTGACGACAGTGCCAGCGGCGGTCTGTGCGACAACGGGCTCGACAAAATCCCCCACAAAATACGGAAACATCGGGTCCCGCAGGATCTCAAGTTTTGCCTCCGAGCCGGGTTCCGGAAGGAAATGCACGGTGGCATTTTTCAGTCCACTCACCAGCAGCCGCAAGGTGTAGCCATGCTGGATGGGCGGGATGATGCGGCAGCTGACCAACGCCGTCGCCTCCTGCTGGACAAACACCCGGCAGACATGATGCCAGGCCGTGGGGCCCGAATAAGTGGTCGAACCATCCGCGACGGAGTTCTGGCCGCCGATGAAAATCGGGGCGCCCAGTTCCAGGCGAAATGTCAGGGAATCCGTCGGCTCCGGCTGATACCCGGAGAACACGAACGCATTGCGATGCCGGTGCAGGCACATCATGGGGTCGGCGGTCTTCGCATGCGGCTTTTGCACCGTGATCCCCAGCCCCATGCGGGCAAGGAGCAGGTGGGCCAGTTTTTCGGTGGCGAGAAATTTGTCGGCGGAAAGTTCGTTCAGGCGGGGACCGAGCACTTTGTTACCAAGCGCCGGATCGTATTCCGACGTCGCGAGCGAAGCGCGCAGCCAGCCCAATTTGCCGCCTGAGGGGAATTCTCGAATGGCACAGGCGGAACGCGCCTGCCCGTCCTGCCGGGCCGAGACGAGGCATTCTCCGGTTTCCATCCATCCTCCGGCACTGAGAAAGGAAAGATGGCGAATCGTCTGGGCTCCATCCTCCAAAATAAAATCTCCGGCGAGGGCCTCACCCAGGGAAAGTCCAAGCGCCTCGCACACTCCTGCGGCATCCTCCAGCGGACCATACATCAGGACACGCCCCCCGGTCCGGGCGAAAGCGAGAATTTTCGCGTTGATGCCGCACGCATCGGGCAACACGGGCACCAGCAAAATGGAGCCGGCCAGAACGGTCCCCTGCAGCAGGGGGGAAACATCCGCGAAATCCACCACCGTATTGATCGGCACGGTGTGCGTGATCAAACCCCGGACGAACCAATCTCCGAAAAAGGGCAGGGCCGGATTTTTGGCCGGACCAGTCACAAGATCGTGGTACGCATCGAAGGGATAAACCCAGACCAGCGGCGCGGGAGCGTCGGGTTGAAATTCGCGCGCGTAGAAAATTTCGGCCGTCACCTCCACGGGCACCACGGGGGGCAGACACCCGTGGGAATCATCGATGGAAAGAAACGCCAGATCGCAGGGCGGCTCGACGGTGCCATCCGGCAGCAGACGGCTCACCGCCAGCGGCAGATAGATATCAAAAGGTTGGCGCTGATAGCGATCCAGCCAGGGACTGTTCAGCCACCAGGGGTCGTGAATATAATAGCGATACCGATAGCCCGGGGCCGGGAGCCTCGCGATATGCGACATCCACCCGGCCAGCTCCAACCCGATGTCCCCATCGAGGGCGGCCCAGGGGGAATTTACCGGGGCCTCCACAAAAGGCACCTCGCGAAAGATCTCCCGGATCGGCGACGCGTCGGAGGCGAGATCAATGCCCGTCGCCAGATTAGTGCCCCGCGTGCGGATCGGCGCGGTCGGCAGCTCCGCCCGCAGGTCGTGCCAGAAACGCAGGATCTCGCGCGAGGTTTCTTCAGCTGCCCCAGACTGAAATTCCGCCCCATCAAAAATCGCCCCGGTGAGCGCCCACGGTTCGAGCGCAAACCCAAACCCATTGGACAACCAGAGGAAATCGAACCCGATGTCCTGGAAAAAACGGTGCGTCTGGCGACCGACGAACGTTCCCACGCTGGTGCCGTGGGGAATGCCGTCGGGAAATCCTGCATACCTGCGATCATCGCCATTCAGCGTCCGGTCGCAGCGAATAAATTTCCCGCCGAAAAGCGCGCCGCCGCCACAGATCTCGCGGTGCCATTCGTACTTAAAACGCGAGACGGCAAACTCGGGGCCGATGTCGAAGGTTTCGCCCACCAGGATTTTTTTTCCCGTCACCTCCGCCCCCACCCGCTTGAGGGTTTCGACCAGGGTTTTCAGCCATCGAAAGGTAAAGACCGCCGGTTCGGGGCGATACAGATAGGAACGCACGTGCACGCCCCGCCGGTCGGGGTCGCGCCCCATCACATGCCCGTTGATGGCCGTGTGGCCTTTGTCGCCTTTTTCCGGGAGCGGGTCCGCATGGATGTCGTTGGCCGACCCATGGTAGCGCCCCCATTCGAAGGCGTGGTCCGCGTCGCCCTGATATTCCAGAATCTCCGACCCATCTCCGATCCAGAGCATGACCGAAATCGACTCGGCAAAACGGCACAGCGGCTGCCATTGCTGAAACACCTCCCGGCACACCGCTTCGCAGGTCTCCGGGGAATTGTCCCAAAACGGCTTGAGACTCATTTCGAGCTGCACATCGCGGAAGTGGTAACCCGCAGGGGGTTGAGCTTGGGGAATCATAAAAGATGGGCCAGAGAACGGTGAACATACTCTCCGACTTCCGGGCGAAGCATACCCTCCCGGTCACCGTCGATCCAAAAACCATGCAGAGGACCATCGCCGTCCATCACGGTGATCTCCGCGACGCCCCCTCCCGCCTCCCAGGCCGACTTTGCCGCCTCCGAGTGGGCCAGGGGAACCAGCGTGTCGTTTTTGCTGTGCAGGCAAAACAGCCGGGGGGGAGCCTTCCCCGCCATTAGGGACGGACTGGCCTCCCGGACCTCGGGTCCGTCCGGCATCACCTCCCGGCCAAAAAAATCGGCGAAAAAATTCTCATGCATCCCCAGGGGGTCACGGGTCACCGCCACCCAGTCAATCCGCGAGGGACCTGCCAGGGAAAAGATCGCGCCCACGTTTCTGCGCGGGAGCCCCAGGCCGGTCATCATGGCAAGGTGCCCGCCGGCCGAGGCGCCGCAGACCAGAATTTTTTCCGGGGCCGGAATTCCCTGATCGGCCAGTCCGCCTGCCAGGAGGAACCGGCCAGCTGTCAGACAGTCCTCACCGCAAGCCGGCCAGGGAGCGTCGCCCAGCATCCGATAGTTGATGTTATAAATCGGATGCCCCGCCTCCCGGAAAAAGGGCACCATGAATTCAAAACTCTCCTTGGCCAGCGCCTTCCAGCCTCCCCCGTGGATGAGCAAAACCGGGATCGCCTTGGCCACGCCGTCCGGCAGAAAGACATCCCCCACACACCGGGAATGCTCCCCGCCATCATAAGAAATCTCGCGCCGCACGGATGTCGTCATCAGGGGGGGATCTCCAGGATGCGTCGACTACAGGGTCGACTCGAACGGCGTCACCACGACATATTCGAGCCCGAGGATTTTCGCAATTTCGACCAACTCTTCCGCGTGGTGCCCGATGCCAAGGGCGAAGTGGTGGGTCGGCCCCTCCGCGACCCATTTCTTGAGGAAGCGGCGCACATTCGGTTGGAAGACGCCGTGGGTGTTGGTATTGCCCGTGGGAGGGATCGGGCGGCGCAGGGACTCCCCTTCCGCGATGACAAACTTGAACTTCCCGTTGGCCGTCTGGCCGATGCTGAGCATGGTGATCGGCCCCTCCTTGATTTGAAATTCCACCCCGGCCCCGGAGCCCGGCTTGCCGTGGTACTTTTTCAAACTGCGGATCACCGGTTTGCTCGCGGCGATGTTGATGTGGTGCGGTCCATCGTGGCCCACCAGGACGCTGTCCTGCGCAAAATCCACCGGATGAAACTCCGCAAAACTTCCCCCGATATCCAGACGGTCCATGATCATCATCGCCACACAGGTCTTGATATCGAACTCCCCACACATGGGGAAACCCGCCCCGGTGAGGAGGGAGTTGCCCACGATGAGATTGGTGACCAGCGTGCGTAATTCCGACCCGGGCTCAGCTTCATAATAATACGCGAGCCCATCGAGGTTCTTTTCCTGGATGAGGCCCTCCAGAGCCACCGCCGCGCGCGCGGCGACTTCGAGGTCGCGGTCGGTGAGTTTTTCCGTCAGGGGATCCGAGACCGGATCCGGGGTGTCGAAAAACTCCAGGATGCGCCTCTTCCAGGCCTCGACCTCCGCGGCGGGAGGATTTTGGTAATGTTTAAAGATGTCCCCCGGTTCCACCAAAACAACATGCGCCCCAAAGGCCGCAGTGATCGCGGTGGGATCACAATGCATGTCGAGCATCGCCTCCAGCACGTGACCCATCAAACCAATGCGCGCGGTGCGCAGGTCGTGCAGGACCTTCGCAATCTGGCACCAGACCCCGATCTCGCGATCCACCTGCGGGTCGCCTTCCTCATGCCCAAGGATGCAGGGAGGAACCCGGCGTCCAAAACGAATGGCCACCCCGGTGAACTCCGGCACGGAACAAAAGTCGTCGTTGCAAAGCTGCATGTGCGTCGTGCCCCTCGGGTAATCCATCGCCGCCATCGGCTGAATCGCCACCAGCACGATTGGCACCTGAATCTCCCGGCAGAGCACACCGAACGTCGCCGAAGTGCCATACGTCGCCATATCGACAAAAAGAATGTCCACATCCGCCGCCTTGATTTTTGGCACCGCCGCATACGCCGTCGCTGCGTTGTCCAGCATGCCAAATTCCACCACCTCAACCCCGTTCGCCTCCAACCGGCCTTTTAGATGCGCCACCTTCCGGTGCATCTCCTCAAGCAGGCCCTCAAATTGCGGCCAATACACATGATGGCCAATGGCCAGCAAACCAACCTTGGCGTGAAGCGGACGACGACGTTCGACGGAGACAGGGGACATAGGTCAAACATGTGATAAGAGGATCTGGCCGTGACGTCAAGTTTTCCAATTTGCTGGCGCATTCGGCCGGTTTGTGAGAGGTTCACGGCGTCCCATTTGGTCCTTCCCCATCTCCCTTTTGCGCCATATGAAAATTCCTCGCTCCTGCCGGCCTCTGCGCCCCGTTCTTGTCGCCGTGTTGGTCGGGCTGGCGTCCCTCCGGGCCGGCGAGACAGAGATCGATCTCACGGCGCCTCCGCGCATTTATGCCGCGGAGAATGCCGCCTGCACGGCGGTGCCATCCGAGGGGGGCACCGGGGTGCGGTTGAGCTACGATTTCGAGAACAGCACGGCGGATTGGGCGCATTTTCAGTTCACCGTTCCGGCCATCGACCAACCCATTTCCAAAATTCTCATCACCGCCAAGGGTTCACCGGCCACGACAGCCTTGGCCGCGCGCAGCGAAGGCACCGGAAAAGCCTTTTCCTGGCGCTTCGGGCCTCCATCCGAAGACGATTTTCAGACCTTTGAAATCGACGTCGCCGGAGCGGCGCAACCGGCGGGCGCTCAGGAATCTCTGCAATATCCCGTATCCAAGGTCCTTTTTCAGATCAAGGCGACGAACGGCCGCCAGGGATTTCTGGAAGTGAGCAAGGTCGTGTTCCAGACCGCGGACTAATCAGGCCGACACGCCAAAAAGCGACGCCAGAAATCGACTCGCTGAGCCAATCCGCTCCGGGGGAACATCCGGCCAGCAGTATTCCACCGAGGCCGTCCCGGCGTAATTTTTGCCTCTCAGGAAGGCAACGAGTTCGCCAAAATCCACCGCTCCCGGATCTTCGACATAGGTGTGTTTGTTGCCGACGCCAACCTGCTGCCAATGCATGTGGGAAACCGCGGGAAAAACCTCCTGCAAACACGTCAGGAATCCCCGCTTCATAAAGTCGTCGTTGGCCTGAAAATTCAGCCTGAGATTTGGCCTCGCCACCGCATCGAGCAGGCGCCGCACGGCGGGGAGGGTGTCCGCGAGGGTATTGTCATGAGTTTCGACGACAAACTCCACCGCCTCATCCAGCCGACACAATTCCTGTAAGCCCGCGGCCGCCGCAGTCCAGTCGGCGTCCGATGCCCCAGCGCTGGCCAGCCCGTCCGGGCCGCAGTCCACAAACGTCCGGATCTTTTTCACCCCCAGCACCACGGCGGCTCCCAGCACTGCCTCGGCGTCGCGCAGGGATTCCGCGGCTCGCGCCGGACCGCGCGTGAAACTGAAATAGGGAGCCAGAACGGTTATTTGCAGACCCAGGCGTTGGCCGTGGGCGCTCAGTTCGCGCAGACCGGAAGCCGGCAGCCCCTGGAAGTGTCCCGCCCAGAGTTCCACCGCGGCAAACCCGGCCGCGGCTATCATCTCCAGAGCCTCGACCACCGGCCGGTCCCGCAGGGCAATCGAACAACAGGAAACAGGGAAACCGGTGGTGGCAACACGGAGCATGGCCTGGGCACCATCAAAGAACTGGCCCGCTTTTCAAGTCGAATGCGCCCCTTCGCCGATTTCCCTTGCCGCCCGGACGCCGCCGGATTTGATCGTGGCATGCGATTTTTTTTCATGGCCGTGCTGGGTTGTCTGGGACTGGCCCGGGTACACGCCACATGGGTGGCGGGGGAACGGACGGAACTCGGCACCCTGCCGGGAGGGGGCGTCGCCTGGCAGCAGATGGTGACCGGGCCGGAAGGCTCCGTGCGTCTCGCCGGAGTGTCGTTCTCCTCGGGAAAAGCCACTTTCCGGCTGGTCGATAACCCTCCGGAAGCGCGCGTCGTTTTTCCCGGGATCCTCTCCGGAATGCAGGCCATCGCAGGGATCAACGGCGGGTATTTTCACCCCGACTACCGCCCGCTCGGCCTCGCCGTCAGCGGCGGCAAGGAAATCCATGGCTTCGAAAAAGCGAAGCTTTTGAGCGGCGTCCTTGCCGTGCGGGGCGGCCGGATCGAATTGGTGCGGTCGGGCGCATTCAAGCCGGGCAAGGACGTCCAGGAAGCGCTCCAGGCGGGGCCATGGCTGCTGGAGGACGGCAAGGCGGTCCCCGGCCTCAATTCCGCCCGCAAGGCGCGCCGCAGTATTGTGGCCACCGATGGCAAGGGACACTGGGCCATCATGGCCACCGGGCCCCTCAGCCTCGCCGAGGCCGGTGAGGTGTCGGCAATTGCCGGGCTGCCGGGTGATTGGTCCATTCGCGATGCCCTCAACCTCGACGGCGGTTCCTCCACAGCTCTCTGGGTGAACACCCATCCCAAGCCTTTTGAAATTTTCTCTTTCGGGACGGTGAGAAATTACCTCGCCATCGTTCCGCGGCAGAAATAAACTTTCCGCAACATCTCCCTCGCGCCGTTGCGCAAATGGCGTAGATTTTTACTGTTATGCAAATCCACCTCAGCCCGAGACATCTGACCCTCACTGCCGCCATCCACAGCTATGTCGCAGAGAAGGTCTCCCACCTCGAACAACTTGCCGACAACATCGTGGCCGCACACGTCGTGCTGCTTCATGATGAGACCAAGACGAAAAAGCATACCGTCAAGGTCCACCTCGCCGTCCCCGGCCCCGACGTGCACGCCGAGGATTCCGAGGACGACCTTTACGCCGCCATCGACAAGGTGGTGGACAAAGTTTCCATGCAGCTCCGCAAGCGCAAAACCAAACTGGCCAGCCATAAAAAGCATCTCACCCAGCTGGCCAGCGAAGGGCGCAAGCGCGGATACACGCGCCGCTAGGGGTAAGCCGCGGGACATTCAGGGTGGAAGAATATAAGGTCAAACTCGAGGTCTTCGAGGGCCCGCTCGACCTGTTGCTCTACCTCATCAAACGCGATGAGGTGGACATCTACGACATTTCGATCGAGCGGATCACGAAGCAGTACCTCAGCTACATGGAGGCCTTCCAGGTCCTCAACATCGACGTCGCCGGGGAATTCATCGTCATGGCGGCGAACCTGCTCTACATCAAGAGCCGCATGCTGCTGCCCCGCGACCAGCAGATGGCCGAGGAGGATGCCGAGGAGGATGATCCCCGCTGGGAGCTGATCCGTCAGCTCATCGAATACAAAAAATTCAAGGAAGCCGCCGGGCTTCTCCGCAATCGCGAGGCCATGCAGGACCAGCTCTTTCCACGCTTTCCGGTGATTCCCGAACTCGGCCCCGCCGACAATCTCCTTGTTGAGGAGGTTGGGATTTTCGACCTGATCAACGCCTTCCAGAAAATCCTCAAGCGGCTGGATAAAAACAAGCCGGAGGATTTGCGGGAGATCTTCGAGGAAAACCACACCGTCGGCGACAAAATCGATTACCTCCTGAAGGTCACTTCGGGCGGAATTGCGATGCGCTTCGAAGAATGCTTCGCAGAAGCCGCCAGCCGTGCTGAAATCGTCGTCACCTTTCTCGCCATGCTGGAACTTATCCGCCTTAAACAAATCCGTGTCCGCCAGGAAAACAGCTTCGCGGAAATCTGGATCGAACGCACCGACGCCGCCACCGTGGCCGCCGGACCCAAATTCGCCGACATCGTGGCATGAGCAAGGAGCAGGAACCCATCACCGCAGAGCCAGCGGACGAGCCCGTGCCCGTTGAAGCCGCCGTCGTGGAAACGCCACCGGACGAGCCGCCCGCCAAAGGCCGCAAATCGCGCAAAAAAGCGAAACGCGAGACGTCTCCTTCCCCCACGTCAGAACCGCTGGCCGCCGGCGAAGAAACGCCCGCCGTTCCGGAGACGGAAACTCCCGCCCCGGACGAGATCTCGATCGACGATCTTCTGGGCGAAAATTCCGACCCTTCCGATTCGATCGCAGCGGAGGAGGTTGTCGAATTCACCGAGCCCGTGGAAGCGGTTGAGCCCGCCGAAGAGGGCACCCGCCACGCGCTGCCCCAGGTGGTGGAGGCCATTCTGTTCGCCTCGCAAAAACCAATGTCCGCCAAGGAGATCCTCAGCGTTTTCAAAGGCGCCGCCGATGCCGTGAAGGACGTCCCGGACGCTCCGGCCCGGGCTTTCGCCAAAATCAAGGAGCCGCAGTTGCGCGAAGCCATCGAAGTGCTGGAAATCGCCTGTGCGTCCCCCGACCGCGCCTACGAGGTGCGCGAAAGCGCCGTTGGCTGGCAACTCGTCACCAAGCCCCAATATTCGCCCTGGTTGCGTCAGATTTTTCCCGAACACCGCTCGGCCCGCCTCAGCGCCCCCGCCATGGAGACCCTCGCGATCATTGCCTACCGTCAGCCCATCACCCGGGCGGACATCGAAGCCGTGCGCGGCGTCGCGGTGGACGGCGTGATGCAGACCCTGCTCGACCGCGGACTGGTCAAAATCGCCGGCCGCGCTGATGTTCCCGGCCGCCCGCTGCTCTACGACACGACCCAGAATTTCATGGAGCATTTCGGGTTGAAAAACCTCGACGACCTCCCCAACGCCGCCGAACTGCGCAAGATCAGCCTGCCCACCGCGGAACCTCCCCCGGCCGAGACGCCGGCAGAGCCCGCAGCCGCGCCTGCCGAGCCGGTCGCAGAACCCACCCCATCAGACGTCTCTCCAGCAGCTGAAGAACCGGCCCAGGAAACGCCTTCGGAAAACCCCGCGGAATCCTCCGTTGAGACGCCGATCTCCGATCTTCAATCTCCGATTTCCGAGGAGCCTTCCCAGTCTCCACTTTCGACTGACCCTGATAACGATAGTCCCGCCCCGGCGGAACAAGCGATCCCATCTTCGATCTCCGAACTCCCATCTCCGAACCCATGAGCGACCTTGCCACCCTGCGTCAAAAAATTGACGCCATCGACACCGAACTTCTCCGGCTGATGAACGAGCGCGCCGGCGTCGCTCAGGAAATCGGGACGATCAAAAGCCGCGATGGCCTCCCGATTTATTCTCCTGAACGGGAAGACCGTGTGCTGCGAGGTCTCGTCGAACGCAGCGTCGGACCGCTCACCCCGGAGGCCATTCGCGCCATCTACCGCGAGATCATGTCCGCCTCGCTGGCCCTGGAGAAAAATATCGCCATTGCCTGTCTCGGACCCTCCGGGTCGCTCTCGCACCAGGCCGCCAAAAGCAAGTTCGGCTCCAGCGTACGGTACATGTTTCTTTCCGGCGCGGAGGACGTTCTTCGCGAAGTGAAACGCGACGAGGCCGACTGCGGAGTGGTCCCCATCAATGATCCCGAGCATGGTCTGGCCAACAACACCCTCGACCAGCTCGCCGAAACCGACCTCTCGATCTGCGCGGAAATTTACCTCCGCGCCGATGGCAGCGGCGGCGACATCGAACCCTCCCGGTTTTTTGTTCTGGGCCGCACCAGCAACGCCCCGTCCGGCAACGACAAAACCATGCTCATGCTGCGCATCGAGGACAAACCCGGCGCGTTGGTTTCTGCTCTCGAGCCGTTCAAAACCCTCGCCATCAATCTAAGCCATTTCGCCAGCCGCCCCGCCTCCAAGGGCAGCCAGGACATTTTCTTTTTCGTCGAAGCCGCCGGTCATACGAAAGATCTCCAGATCGCCGACCTCTTCCGCGAACTGTCGAAACGCTGCCGCGCGGTGAAAATTCTCGGGAGCTACCCAAAGACCGACGGCGCATCGGGTTGAGCGGAAAACGGTTCAAGGGAGAAATCCGGGGCCTCGTCTCCCCTGGGATCAGAATCGCTCGACTCCCTCAAAATCGGGCGGATTCGCCCCGAAGCGGAGGACCCGGCGAAAATCAAAATGGCACGGGACCAGAGAAGACGTTTCACTTCATCGCGATCTGGGCAGGACCTTTTTCCGAGCCCGTTTTCCAATCCAGGTCCACGGTCACAGCTTCGACCTTTCCGTCCGCCCATGTGATCTGGAAGGAAATCCCGTTTCCCTCGGCCTTCAGTCCGCCAATCGAGGGAAGCTTTTCCTCGGGGGAAAGCGGGACGAGCAGGTTGATGAAGCGCGTTTCCACAGCGGGTTCCTTCGACCGCAGGGCCAGCTTATGCCCATGTTGCGTCGGCGTTCCTTTCCCGGGCGCCATGCCAGCCACGACAAGGGTCGGCTCGGGTTTGGCCTGAATGTCCGCAGGAGCAAGCGGGAACACCGCCAGGGACGCGGACGGCTGACGGGAAACAAAGGCGTTTCCGTCCGGCTGGAACTCCGAGACCGAGTGGCAAAGCCAGGTCAGGCTGCGCGGTTCGGGTGTCTTCATGTCATCGACCACCAACATCCATCTTTTGGTCATCAGGAGGGCGCGACTAAGCTGCACATCCTTGACCTGTCGGGCGTAAACACTACCGAACTCGCCGCGCGCAAATCCATATTCGGGACATAAAAACTGGCTCGTAATGCGGGCCTTGTCGAAATTTTCATAAGGCACCCCGCGCTCATTGTGATAAGCGCCGTCAACGCCCTGCCCTTTTTCGTCAACCAGCAGAGTATTATGATCCTTCGTCCATTTCTCGGCGGTGTATCCCGTATCCACCGCCAGATAGGTGCCCTTGGCAAACATCCAAAACCCGCCGATGTCCGGATGCACGTGGCCGCAATTCATGATCCAGTCCTTGAACTGTCCCAGCTTCGCCGTCGCCGAGTGCCCCAGTGGGGGACCGCAGCGGAAAAGATAGCAGGTCGCTTCGGCATCCCAACCCGAACGCCAGGCCACCACATCGTGATCGGGGAAATAATGATAGGGCTCCAGCTTGCCGATGTCCGCCGGCTCGACCTTGGGGTTAAACCAGAGAAAAGCGGTCGCCGGATAATCCCTTTCCGGTTTGAGAGCATGAAAGATATCCCCCACGGCCCGGCTCTGACCCGAACCCGTCTGGGACGCGATTTCCCAGAGCATGGAATAATTGGTGATCCCCGCTTTTTCACTAAGCTTGCCGTCCTTCCAGGAGAAGATATCCCCCACGCCAAAGAAGCCCGGGGTGCCGGGGAGGTTCATGTGCAGACCGAAAAGCCAGGTGTTCTTCAAGGCCGGCAGGTCGAAGAGCTTCTCCCCGGTGGCGCGAGCCAGCAACTCCGCGCCTCGCGCGTGCCAGTTTAATGCGTACGTCCAGTAGCCAACACCTTCATAATAATAGCCATCCTCACTCAGGACATAGCGGCTGCGGCGCAGCACGGCGTAACTGCGGGTGAGCCAGTGTTTTGCCTCCGGCACATCCTCCAGCAGTGCGAGCGCGGCGGACGCCAGGGCGATGGTGGGAATATAAGTATGGTTCTGGTCGTACCGGACCTTGTCCTTGGTGTCGTGAGGATCGAAACCCAAGTAGATCAGGCGGGCATGCTCGGTGAGGCCGTCACGAACGATCTTCCGATCCTCCTCGGTCATCTGATCCTTGAGAATGTCATAGCCGACGGCGATATGATAAAGGTACCAGGAAGCGACCAAGTCCAGGTTGGGCCGGTATTTGTCTCCCCAGACCGGCTCCTTGCTGTGCGCCACCATCCAGCGGATGGCGCCCTCCGCAAAGGCTTTCTCGCCCGTGACAAACCATGCCAGCGCGGCCGACTGCACCCTCTCGATCCGCCAGTATTTGGAACCACTCCGGATGACTTCGGGCGAGGGCATGCCGTCAGGACTTTTCACCCCCTGGGCACTGGCCAGCACCGCATTCCAAAGATCCGGACGCTCGGTGGCGCGCTTCAGCAGATCCTCCTTGTCCCTGGCAAAAAAGAGCAGCCGCGGGTGCCCGGAGGCATACCCCTCAACCAGCGGCACGTTCAGATTCTTCAGGTCTTCGAGCAGAGTCGGCTTGGGCACGAATCCTTCCATCCTGGCCAGAACCGGCGGCTCGCCGGACTTTTCCGTTTCCTCCTCGGGAGCCGGGCCCTTGGCCTGAGGGGGAGGCGGGGGAGTGGGCGTCGGAAGCGAACCCGGCTTGACCTGCATCGGTGGACCTTGTTCCACCTCGATTCCGGCGATCCAAATGGTCTGTGCGGTGGCAGAGGGACTGTCGTCTCCATAGAGAATGAGGCCGCTGAAGCCCGTGACTTTTGAGGTATTCCAATCGAAGTTTTTCTGCGGAACCGGTTTGCCCTCCACCGAAACCACAAGACCGGTTTCCGGCTGGAAATCGAACTCCCACTTTTTCCAGCCGGGCTGTCCGCGCGGACTGAGAAACTTCACCACCAGCCAGGGGCTCTTTTCCTTCGGATCCGTTTCGATCAGGCAATATGAGCCCTCCGGCTGGAGATACTTTGCATACATGATCGCGCCAACCAGAATGCGTCCGTTGGATTCCGAAGTGCCCCAGCGCGGACCGACCGACTTCACCTTGTCTGGACTCGCCACCGCGCCATCATCATAGACCAAAAAACTCACCTTCCCAGACCCGTCTACATCGCGCAGCTTGAGGGTTGCCCGGCTCTTGGGTACAACCTTGATCGAAGGTTTTCCATCAGGTCCGGGCTTGGAGGCGTCCAGTTCCACCGCGCCGTCAATCGTCCAGGACTTGAAATCGGGGAGGGGTTCGGCATGGACAGCGGGCAGCGCATACAGCAAGCAAAGCAGCGCCGTTTTCACGGAAAGTTTCATGGAAGATTTATCTCGAAGTTAGTGTCACCAATCCGGCGTCCGGCACGGACTGAACCAGCGCGAAGGCGGCGCCTTCGTGCTCAAGCACCTTGGCGCCGACAGGTTTCCCTCCCTGCATAGCCTGGACAGACTTCCATTCGTTGGGAATGCGCACTTTGACTGTCAGCGGAAAATGAAAATAGCTGTCGTCCATTTCGTCCGTGAGCTGGAATGTGATTTTTTCGGGTCCGACAGAATCCACCTTGAGAGTGGCCGTGTCCCGTTCCTGGCCGTATTTCGCCACGTCGGCATAAAGTCCCACCCATAGTTTCTCCCGGTTCTCCTTGATAAACTCGAACGTCCTGGCAAAAAGCGCGGGATTGGCCCTGACGCCATGGGCAAAAAGAATGACCCAACCCCGATAATAGCGGCCTCGGTAAAGATTAGGATCAAGGATATTGTTCGGATTACCTCCCTGAGACGACTCAAAGTCCCAGCCGCTCAGGGCATTGGTGGACATATAGTCCGTTTGGCCGGCCATGTTGGGCGCCCCGGTCGCTCCCCGGGCCACGCGGAAATGTTTGGCCGCGATGGCACGGTGATTGTAGACGGTGTTTTTTCCCCCCGGGTAAGCCAGGGCGGAGACTTTTTTTCCGGGAATGTTGTTTTCGATCTGCACGATCGACTGCGCGTACTCCCAATCCACGCCCGTCGCGGGGTCAGTTGCCGGTTTGTCCGCCGCCGCCAGACGGGCCGCGGCCAGATCCTCCTTCGACGCGCGGGGGGATGGAGCCCCATCCATCGGTTCGCCCTCCGGTGCAGCCGCCGGAGCCTCCTCCTTTTTCTTCAGGTCAACGGACCCAGCCAGGATGGCTGCCGCCCTCTTTTCCTTCATGGCCGTCCCCGCTGCGGCCTGGGCCTTTTCATAACTCCATTCCGGTGTTCCCCAGCCTGGGTCGACCACGTGAAGGTGCGTCACCGTGTGGGATTCCACCCCATGCCCGAGGGCTTCCAGCTCTTGGAACTGTGACCAAAGTCCGCCATTGCTGCGCCCTTCCTTCACAATGCGGCCCGTGATGACAAACCAAGTCACCTTGAAGTCATAGAGCGCGGCCTGCCCTTTCCACCAATCAATCTCGCCCGGAAAATTGTCGTCCACCCCCAGACTCAGCGCGGCCAGCTTGTCGTCGTGCCACAGGCAGAGGTCCGCCTCGCCAATTTTGGACGGCCATTTTTTGTCCGTGACTTCAAAACGCGGCTTGGCCGGCTTGTCGGAAAGATTAAACCGGTTGGTTTCCCCGGCGCACAATTGGGATACTCCGCCAAGGACCGGAAGCACCAAAAACCAACGGAGACGGGAGGAAAAGACCATGGAAATAAAGGGGGTTGAGTATCAATATCACAGCTTTGATTGTTTCTCCCGCACTGTCAATGCCGCCCGGGCACATTTGTCCACCCGGATCAGGCGGAAAAGGCATGGTCTATCGGCGTATCGAGACCCTGCCAGGCCTTGAGGGCCGTCCAGGGCAGCGGGGGATCCGCCCAGAAGCGATCGGAAGCAGGCAGGCCCAGCGGCAGAAAGCCCGTCGCAAAAAGATAGAGGCTTCCCGTGGAAATGTAGGGTTCGGCAAGACCCGGCTGAGATCCGATGAACCCGATCCGCAACCACCCCTGAGGATCAAAAGTGAGAGGGGATTCCAGGAACCGGCGCAGCACTGCGCCGAGCGCCTCGCGAACCTGGGACGGATGAACGTGCTCCGGCAGGTGATGCAGCAGCGCCATCTGAGAAAGCGTCTGCATGACGCCAAACCGATAGGTGAGTGACCGGCCCAGGGGAGGAAACGTCCCTTCGGGCGAAATTCGGCATGGCGAAAATCAAACACATCACAAGGAAGGGAAAAAGCACATCAAATGTTTGATGTGATACTTGACGATGTCAATTCCCCCTGAGAAAAATTTTCCCATGCCTCCCCTTTCCTCGGATTCGCGCATCCTCGTCACCGGAGGCGGCGAATTTCTCGGCCAGCACTTGGTCCGCGTGCTGCATTCCCGGTTTTCGGTCCAATCGATCGACGTGCAAAATCCCGAAGGCGGGAAGGATTTTTTTCCAGGCTCGGTGATGGATGCCGGTCAGGTTGATGCCGCGCTCGAAACGACCCGATTTTTCCCAAAAAGTCCGATTTGCCAGAACATCAATTGTTTGATATAGAATTCCCCATGTCCATCGCCCCCTTGCCCGAGGCCTCATCCGCGCCGCCTTCCCGCACGGCACCAGCCTTGCTTGCACAAATGACCCGCGAGGAAAAAGCGTCTCTGCTCGCCGGGGTGGACGATTGGCATTTTCACGGGGTTCCGCGCTTGGGTCTGCCTTCCGTGCGAGTGACGGACTGCGGCCACGGGGTCACGCTCTGCGGTTCGGAGTCCAGTCCGGCGACCTGTTTTCCCACGGGAGTCGGCATGGCCTCCACCTGGAATATCGACTTGCTGGAACGGGCCGGTCGCGTCATCGGGCGGGAAACCCGCGCGCTGGGCTGTTCCATCTTGCTCGGACCAAAGATCAACCTGCATCGTCATCCGCTCAACGGCCGGAGTTTTGAAACCTTCTCCGAAGATCCCTGGTTGGCCGGCCTGCTGGGCGCCGCTGTTATCCGCGGCATTCAAGAGGAGGGCGTGGGAGCCTGCTTGAAGGCCATGGCGGCGAACAACCAGCAGTGTGACCAGGAAAAGGTCAGCTCTGATGTGGACGAGCGGACCTTGCGGGAGGTCTATTTGCGGGCCTTTCAACTGGCGGTGGAAAAAGGGCAACCGTGTTCAATCATGACGGCCTACAACCGGCTGAACGGCGTCTACTGTTCCGAGTCCGCCTGGTTGATCCAGCAAGTCATCAAGAACGACTGGAGGTTTTCCGGCTTCGTTGTGTCGGACTGGCGGGCGGTGCATGACCAGTCCGTTTACAGTTCCGGACTCGACCTGGAGATGCCCGGACCCGGCAAACTCCTCAATCGCCGCGCGGTCTTGCGGGCGCTCGACGAGGGATTGCTCAGCGAGGACGAACTCGATGACAAAGCGGGCCGAATCCTTGGCGCGATCCTGCGCTATGGGGCGGACGAATCCGAGACCGCCGGCGGAGAACTTGATACGCCGGAGCACCGCGCGGCCGCCCTGCAGGTTGCGGAGGAATGCATTGTGCTGCTGAAAAATCAGGACGGGGCCCTCCCGCTCGACCTCCGGAAATTGCGGCGGATCCTGGTCACCGGCCCGAATGCGTCCGAGGCCCGGCTGGGCGGGGGCGGCAGTGCTTCTGTGACTCCTTTTTACTCCATCAGCCCCCTGGATGGCATCCGCGAAATCTGCGGAAACAACGTGGAGGTTCGGTTTCTCGAGGGCTGCAGTCTGGTCGGGACGATGGAAACGATCACCGATCACTTCCGCCATGAGAGACCGGATGGAAACCCTGCGTCCGGCCTGCTCGCCGAGTTCTTCAATTCCCCGAATCCCGGAGACGTGCCCGATGCAAGCTGGCGGGTCCCCCGGGTGGATTTTTCGTGGGGATGGGCATCCCCGGGCCCCGGCGTGATGCGGACCACCTATTCGGTTCGTTTCCGCGGAGAGTTGCTGCCTCCGGTCTCCGGACGCTACCGCATGGGAGTGTACGCCCAGGAAGGCTGCGTGGGGCTTTCCGTCAATGGCGAGGTCTTGATCGCCGCGTGGGACGATGCCGCCAACGGAAACTTCGAAGAAAAATATCAAACCCGGTACATCACCACGGAATGTGATCTCAAGGCCGGCGAACCCGCCAGCATCGAGCTCACCTACGGCAAGCGAGCGGCGCGCGCCGGTGTGCGTCTCGAATGGGAAATCCCCGGGGGACAAAATCAACTCGACCGCGTAATGAAGGAAGCCGCGGAGGCTGATGCGGTGGTGATTTGCGCCGGGCTCTCCAATCTTTTTGAAGGCGGAGCTCACGACCGCACAGGCATCAATATCCCCGAGGCGCAGCGTGAACTGATCGAGCGGATCGCCAGCGTGAACCCCCGCACCATTGTTGCCCTCAATAGCGGCGGGGTGCTCGGGCTGCCCTGGGAACCCTCCGTTCCCGCCATCCTGCAATCCTGGTATCCCGGCCAGGAAGGAGGCCGCGCCCTGGCCCGCATCCTTTTCGGTCTGGCCAATCCTTCGGGCCATCTGCCGGATACCATTCCGCACCGGTTGGAAGATCACGCGGCCCTGCGGAATTACCCTGGAGACGGCGTGTCCGTCCGATATGAAGAGGGTCCCTTTATCGGGTACCGCCATTTTGATCATGCCGGAATCGCTCCGCACTTCCCCTTTGGTTTTGGGCTTAGCTACACCGAATTTTCCTTTGCCGCCCCGCTCGTCTCCGCCTCCACCATCACCGCCAATGAAGAACTCAAGGTCTCGGTGCGGGTGCAAAACACCGGCTCCCGTTCCGGCCAGACCGTGGTGCAAGTTTACGTTCGCCCCATCGATTCGCCCGTGCTCCGGCCCGAGAAGGAACTGCGTGCTTTTCAAAAAATTGCCCTTGAACCCGGCGAGGAAAGGTCGGTCGTCTTCTCCCTGGGCCGCCAGGAATTCGAATCCTTTGACCTCGCCGCCCGCGATTGGCGCGTCCACACGGGGCGCTATGAAATCCTCACCGGACCGCACTCGCGGTCATTCCAGGTCGCGGCGGTCGATATACTTTGACTGGACCAGACCCGAGGAATTGCGGACATACAGCGACGGCTCAATCGTCAGGGGTTTGACCTTCTTGCCCTCGATTTTCTGAAGGAGCAATTCGACCGCCTTTAAACCGGCCCGCCGCATTTCCGACGTCACCGAGGTGATGGGAACAATGCAATCCTCCGCCAGCGGAGAATTATCCACCCCGGTGATCTTGAAGGTTTCGGGCACCTTGATTCCGCGCAAGATCAGCTCGTTGATGGTGCCGCTGGCCTGCGCGTCGGACTGACAGACGATGCCGTCGAAGGGCACCTTGGACTTCAGAAGCTTGAGGAGGCTCTCCTTGCCGTCTTCCAGGAAAAAGCCCTTCGTGGGGATCAACAGGCGGGGATCGTGTTTGACTCGAGCCTCGCGATGGGCCTTGAGAAATCCGTTCGTCCGACTCTGGACCGTGCAAAAACAGGCCAACTTCCGACATCCCTGCCGGAGGAGATGGGTCGTCGAAAGATACCCGTGCGCCGTATAGTCGACCCTCACACTGGTCGGCCCGACCAGCGCCGGGGGCGACGGATCGTCGTTGAACAACGACACCACTGGGACCCGCTGACGCTCCAAATCCCGCAGCTTGTCTTTCAATCCGGGGTGATAAACGCCCGCCATGATCAAGCCATCCACCTCGTTTTTCAGCCGAGAATCACAGGCCGCCAGAAACCCCTGGTCGGTGGTGAAAAAACGCAGCCACATGCGCAGACCGCTCTGATCCAGGCCTTCCGCCAACCCCTTCAATAGACGATCACTCACATCACTTCCCGGACTGCCCAAGTGGTGAAAAAAGATCCCCACCGCCCCCTTGCGGCCGGCTTTCAGCGCCACCGCCAGCCGGTTGGGAATGTAATCCAATTCCTTCGCTTTCTTCAGAATGGCATCGCGGGTCTGGGGACTGACGCCCGTGGTGCCCAGGCGGCCGCTCAGAACCTTGGACACCAAGGTGTAGGAAACGTTTAGATCTGCCGCAATTCGCTTAAGAGACGCCATCCGATTTCACCAAGTTGACCAGCCACAGCCGACAAGGTCAAAAAGAATTCTCCCACAGGCCCAGTCAGGATTCGGGCGTGAGCCGGATCTCCCCGGCATCAGGCACCGCTTTCACCAAAGCGTAGTTTCCGCCTTCGTGACTCAGTTGCGAGACCGCAAGCGCCCTCCCGCCCTGCGCGGCTTTCAACCCCTTCCACGCCTCCGGCAGCCGCACTTTGAGAGTAAGAGGATAGTCAAAAATTGCCGGGTCCATTTTGCTGGTAAGCCCAAGAACAATTTCTCCGTCCGAGGACTTCTCCGTAGTAAGCCTCGCTGTATCGCGTTCCTGCCCGTAAAGAGCGACGTCGCCCAGGCGGCCGATCCAGACGTCCTCGCGGTTTTTGTGGTAGAAATCAAAGACCTTGGCAAAGGCCGCCGTCACCGGATTGGGATTGTTTTCGAGATCGGGCCCGCCATTGATGTTGTGGATAAACACCGTCGCCCAGCCCCGATAATATTTGCTCTCCGGCTTCAGGATATCCCCGAGATGCCATCCGTCCTTCTGTGGTTCCTCACTCACCATGGCCAGGGGATTTGCCGTCGTCCGGATGTCGTAATAGTCAATCATGTTGGCCTGATTGATTGGGACCCCGCTGCCTCCCCGCGCCGCGGCATAATATTTCTCGATGCTGGGACGCCAGGTCGCCGACATGTTGAAGGCTTTGGTAGCCGACCCGGGCCGGGCGAAAATTTTTGTCTTCTGACCCGTCAATCCGGCATCGAGCTGTTGTTGGGAGACCTCGCACTCCCAGTCGGGACCGGGCCACCCATCTTCAATCACCGGGTTGCCCACATGCGTGACGCTATGCGAGCCGATCTCATACCCGGCATCCCTGAGACGCTGCCACATCTCCCATTTTCCGGCGGACGAAATCCGACCCGGATCCAGCGTGCCACCGATGTTCGAAGTGATGAGAAACCACGTGATAATGAGGCCGCCATATTTGGCGGAAATTTGCTCCCACGAAGCCACGTCGGAGGCGTTGTTATCATCAATGCTAAAACTCGCAGCCGCCACCTTGTCGTCTTCCCAAAGGCAGACCGAAGCCTCGCCCGGCTTTCCCGGCCAGACCTTCGGGGTGAGCGCGAAGCGCGGTTCCCGGGGCGTCCCTGTCAGGCCGCGCAGCCGGCCTTCCGCCGCCACCGGCGGAGTCGCCTTCCAGCCGGCGAATTTTGCATAATACGCCTGCCACTTAGGCCGGTTGGCTAATGCCGCCTTGGCATGCGAATAGCCGGTGGGGGGATCTTTTTCCGCCTGGGCGGCAATCTCGTCCCACGCGGATAGCGGGGCACCGGGGCCCTGCTGGGCCGGAAGCGTGCCAAGCGGAATGAGACACATTACCAAGGAAAGAAGGCGTTGCATAAGTTCGAAAAATGGCTCAGGGATTTTGCTTAGGGTTCGCCACAAACGATCCGCGGCCATTTTCCCAGATCCACTTTTTCCCGGTTAAACCGCCCTCCTGAGTAGGCGCCTTCCCGCGATACGCTGCCCACATGGCATCGACGAAAGGGTCCAGCGCCTTGCCCTCCTGCTGGGGTCGGGGATTGGTTCCGCGCCGGGCAGCATAGTCATCGGTCGCAGCCATCCAGCGATCATAATAGTCAAAAAAGGCGTCATGGTTCCAAAGGGCTTTTGCTTTCATCAATTGCACCGCGAGGGCCGTTCCCGGCAGGCCGCCCGAGACCACCATCCGATACCCTTCCGCCCGTTCGTCGCCCGCATCCCACTGATCGGCCGGCTTTTCTTCGTGCGGCGACTTGGCGCCCGTGTGCCAGACAATCTGATAGAGGGCGTTCTGGCCGGCGGCACCCTTTCCATAATAGGTCTGCTGATCTTCCGAAAAAAGCACGGTCTCCGGCAGCGATTTCAGACGCGGATCATCCAGCATCATTCCGGCAAACAAGATCGGCCATTTGCGGCCGTTCCAATGCCCGCCATCCGCCGACCATTTTCTTCCCGCAGCCGCGAGGCCGTGCAGATCAATGCCCCACTGAATCAGGCCCACCATCAGTTTCTCCTTCTGCGCCTGGGGCACGTCCAGCATGAGCATGAGACTCGCCAGGGAGGAAAGGCGCGAGAACTCTCTGCCATAATTCACCTGATTCTCACTGGGACCCGTATGCTGCAACAGCCAGCTTTCCTGGTGATCCAGCCACGGCCGCTCGAAATAACGCTCGAATTGCGCCCACGACGGGACCGGACCGACCGGGGCAAGTTTGGGCAAGAGATCCCAGCGGAGGTTTTTCGTTTCAAAGATTGGTTTTTCTGTTCCCACATACGGAGGGCGAAAGGCGTCCGAGCGAGGAGGCTCACCCAGACAAGTCAGGACCGCCGCCGACTTCAAAGCCAGCGCACCCTGCTTTTCATTTTTCCACATCAACGCCTCATGCAGGACCGGCACGGGGAGCGTTTCATTGCTGATGGTCGAGATCAGCGAACGGTTTGCCTCCAGGGTCAGCGGAAACGCCACCGACAACTTGGGGTCAAAATTCTTCAGCCGCGAATCGTAGCCCTGGGTCGGCCCCGGTTTGAGCACGATCATCGAGCCATTGCGCATGCGGCTGTCGTCCTGCATCGCCACCGCGCCGTAGATACTCTTCACCGCGGTTTGACCGGACGCCTCAACCGGACCCGCCACGGGGCTGACGCTGAGAACTTTCACCGGTCCGACCACCCACCAGTCACCGGTGACAAATTGGCCGGAGGGATACTCGCGGTCAAAGGTCCAGGTGATGCCGTGCTGGGAGATCTCGCGCCTCGGGGAATTCGCCCACATCTCCGGGCAGGAAAGCGAAAGAAGACCCGAGAAAAGACAAAGGGAAACTTTCATAAAACTAAGGGGCTATTAGTCAGGCTTTGACGGAGTGACACTCAGGTCGTCAATCCAGATCTTCGCCCCTGCGGGAATCGCCGTGTACACCAAAGACATCCGCACGCCGGGGGTCGCGGCACCAAGCGTGCCGGTCCACCGAACCTCGGTCCATCCATCACTCTGCGGAATCGCCGCCACCGCCCAATGCGTCTTGATGCGCCGGCCATCGGTTTCGGATTCTTCGAAGGAAAACAGCCCATCTTTGCCCACGCCTTCCGTCCGGACAAAAAACCGTATCGTCACATCCGGACCGGGCACCGGCTGAAAGGGCACGCGCAAGGATGCCATCCCGGGAACTTCCGCCGAGAAGTCCCACCGCAAACTCACCCCTCCGCTGTTCGGCTTCTCGGAGTCGAGATTCAAAGAAAAAGGCACATCCCACTTTTGCGCCGGTCGATATGCACTTTGTCCGTCTTCCCCCTTGAGCGTCGCGCTCCAACCCGGCAGCTCGGGCGAGAGGCTCTCGAAATCCGTCCCGGCCTCCTGCGCCCTGCCTTTTCCGGCGACCAGGAGGAATAACAGCGTGACCAGCAACCAACTTCGGGACGTCATACCCCCCGGTCAGGCCCGCGCCCGGCGGCGAAATCCGAACAAAGCCCCCACACCGCCCGCCAGCAGCAAGACGGTGGAAGGTTCGGGAATAACGCTGACCACAAATTGGAGGTTCCCGCTGTTGAGCACAAAGTCGCCGGAAAGACCGGAGCCCAGGTTGGTGTAGTCGAAATCATCCACCGTGAAGTCCGTGCTGCCGAAATTCACCAGGGTGTAGGTAAATCCATCGCCTCCGCTATTTTGAAAATCGAAGACGAAGAAGCCGCCAGTGCCTTGATCAAACATTCCCGTGCCAAGATTGAGGACGTCCGAAGTGTTACTGACCGTGCTAAGGTCAAACTTCATTTGCCCGAAGCCCGGAGTTACCTGCCCATTCCAGACCAGACTCCCGTTATTGGTGGAAAGCATGCCCAGGCCGTTTCCAGGCGAGAGTGCGCCTCCGGCATTCAGCGTGAGGGAACCGACCGTTCCAGATCCTCCGAGTGTTCCCCCCGTATTCACCACCGCCGCGCTGGACACGGCGGAACCATTGACCAGGAGCGTACCGGCATTCACCACGGTATTTCCGGTGTAGGAATGAACTGCGGTGACAGTCGAGGTTCCCGATCCCATCTGGGTCAGACCACCGGCTCCCGACATGGTATTGGAAAAAGTGAAGGCGTTGCTCCGATTCAACCCCACCGTGCCATTGTTCACGATGCCCTGTCCGTCCACCAGTCCCCCGGTTGTCCCGCCATTGCCAATCTCCAGGGAAGCACCCACCCCGATCTGCACGGCCGTGGCGCCAGTGAGTGTTCCCAGGCCGCCGGAATTGCCAAAAATCACATTGCCCGTCCCAGCGGACGCGACTCCGTTCAGGGTGACGGTTCCCGCTCCTGCGTTAATCGCAACAATATACAACCCCTGACTCACCCCGGGAATATTTGTCCCGGTCACTCGCTGGCCGACAAAAAGCCCGGTCGTGTCCACCCCGCTGATGGTGCTACTGGCCGTAGTGGTGAGGGACTGGGTATTGCCCGTCGTCGCATCTGCCGTGACCACCACCGTGCCCTCATGGATGTAGTTTGCCGAACCGCCTAACGTATTTCGGCCCGTCAAGATGACCTTGCCGTCGCCGCTTTTCGTCAAACCAAGGCCGTTGTTGTTTGAGCTGGTGATCACAGAATCAATCTGCAGATCCCCCTGGGTGTTGTTTTGCAGGATCACCAGATCGCGCGAAGAAATGCCCGCCAACAGACCCCCTGTTATACGAGTGAGATTCGCACCGACATTTTCGGTGACCAAAATCGAACCCGAATTTCCCACGGCGACGAGGCGAGCAGGGTCGAGGGTAAGCGTGGTGGCCGAGGCCGTGTTAAAGCGCATTCCCGAGATGCTGGTCTGGCCCGTTCCCGTCAGCGTGGTGTTCCCCCCGATCATATCAATGACCTGATTGGTGGTTCCCAGGGTTGTCGCCGTATTGGCCGTGTAGGCGGAGAATGCCACGATGGTGTTCGAACCGTTGTTCGCCGCAAAATCGGTCCCGTTGAGAGTGAAAGCCTGAGGGAGAAGGCCTGCAGCCGAATTGACCGTCGTGGTGGTCGCGCTCGTTCCCGCCGGCATCGCGATGTCAAACGTCACGCCGGACACCCGGGCCGTTATCGCCATCGCTCCGAGACTCACCGCCATGCTCCCCGTTCCGCTCGTGGAGAGATCAAGGTGATTGGCTCCCACATTCAGGGCGTAACCGTTGAAGGTCTGCGTGTTTGCCGTGTCGACTTTCCCGGCAATCGTCAGCGTGCGGGGTCCCGCCAAGGCTGAAGGCGAGCCGCGCCCCATAAGGAGCAAACTGGAGCTGGCGATGATGTTACTGGCCGGTGACGAGGCCTGGGAAAAATCCAGAGTGATTCCGCCATCCGCCAGCGTGGTCGTGCCCGTGTACGTGTTGGCATTGGAGAATGTCCAGGTCCCCAGACCCGTCTTCACCACCGAAAGTGCCCCCAAACCATCCGAGACGACTCCTCCAAGAACGCCATCCCCCGCTCCATCCAAATTTAACTGCGTCGTGGTGGATCCCGCCCCCATGCTTCCTCTCACTGCCCCATTGATGGTCAAAGTCGCGCTCTCACTGTTGTTCGTGAAACCGAATCCCCCCGCCGCAGAGGTACGCAGCGCCTGAACCGACGTGTTGATTACCTGATTTGCGGTGACCCCGCTCTCCAAAACGATCGTACCTGCGGTGCCGGTTCCGCCGGAAGACGCCAAGTAGAAGGTCCCCGAGTTGAAGGTAAACGCCCCGGTCCCCGCCTTGAAAAGCATGGCCCCCAAGGCTCGTGTCGGATCTACCGCCACCGTGGTGTTTGCAGCGTTCAGGAAGGTCGCGATGTCACTATTCGACGAGGCAATCGTTGGTGCTCCCGGGACGGACGGGGTCCAGTTGCCCACCGACGTCCAGTTGCCATCCACTGCGCCAGTCCACGTGGCCGAGGCACCCAGCGACAGGGTGGACGTGGAGACAAAGCCCAAAAGGATGGGGATTAAGGCGAAATGGCGGGAGGATGGCTTGTTCATACAAAAATTAACTCTTGGGAAGGGAGAGCTGGACAGGGGGATGGAGGGAAACTGTGATCAAACGTTCGATCGGGGACTACCGGGTGTCAAGACAAAGCGGCAGTGAGGACGATATTTTCTGCAGCTGTCCGTCGGGCGTCTGGACTCGGGAATCCCCATAGCCCCCAGGGAAATCGTCCGGCCCCGCGAATCGGGGCAAATCGATGCGGGGTGCCTACGGACAGCGTCCCGCCGATTTTCCTCATAGAGAGGGATCCGCCGGAGAGTTGCGAAATTTGTTCCTCGACCCGGGAGTTCTCTGCTTGGGTGATGCGATGAAATTCGGAATTCTTGGCGCAATGCCGCAGGAGGTGGCGTTGATGGTGCGGTCCATGACGGTGCATCGCACCGTCGAGGCAGGGCTTCGGACGTTTTATGAAGGGGAGTGGGGTGGCCAGGAGATCGTTCTTGGGCTTTCCCGGGTGGGTAAAGTTTCCGCAGCGGCGACGACCCTCCTCCTGTTGGAGCGATTCGGCTGTTCGCACATTGTTTTTACCGGGGTGGCCGGCGGGGTGGATCCGCGACTGCGCATTGGCGATGTGGTGATCGCCGACCGCCTGATCCAGCACGACATGGACGCGCGTCCGCTTTTTCCCCGCTTTGAGATTCCCCTCCTAGCCAGGACGGAGTTTGCCGCGGTGCTGCACACCGAGACCGCCGTCGCCGCGGAGCAGTATCTGGGCGGGCAATTTTTGCAGGATGTAAGCGGGGAATGCCGGGCGCGTTTCGGGCTCACGGAACCACGGGTTTATCAGGGCCTGGTGGTGAGCGGGGATCAGTTCATTGCCGACCCCGCCCGAACCGCCGCCCTGCGCGAGGCGCTGCCGGACGCTCTGTGCACCGAGATGGAAGGCGCGGCTGTTGCCCAGATCTGTTACGAAATGGGGGGCGTGCCGTTTTCGGTCGTCCGCGTCATATCCGACCAGGCGGACCATGCGGCGGCGCTGGATTTTCAAAGGTTCATTGATGAGGTCGCCGAGCACGTGACAGGCGGCATTGTGCACCAATTGCTGGCGGGATTTTCCGTGACCAAGGGCGCAAGTTGAAGCGCTGGACAGCCGCCGGAGATTGCGGCAACGTTTTCTCATCATGAGCACTGAACCCGGTCAAGGATCCACAGGCAATGTCATCGCGGCGCTGGCCAGTTTTTTCATTCCCGGCCTGGGCCAACTCATTCAGGGACGGCCCATCCGGGCGCTGATCTTTTTCGTGGCCGCCGGATTGCTCTGGATCATTCTGATGGGCTGGATCATCCACCTTTGGGCGATCATCGACGCGGCATTGTGGAAGGGCAACCCCTGAGCTAGGGTGGGGCCATGAAGCCCCTTCTCAACTACATCAACGGGCAGTTCGTTCCCGCCCGGTCCGGCCGCACGCGTTCCTACCTCAACCCCGCGGACAACACCGTTCTGGGCGAGGCCACGGAGTCGGAAACGGAGGATGTCGAAGCTGCCATCTCCGCCGCCCGCCAGGCGTTCGACGATGGTCCGTGGCCGTTGACACCGGCAGGTGAGCGTGCCGCCCGGCTATTTAAACTCGCGGATCTCATCGAGAAGAACGCGGAGGAGTTCGCCCGCCGGGACACGCTGAACAACGGCAAGCCGCTGCGCGAAGCCCGTTTCGACGCGGCGGATACCGCTGGATGTTTCCGCTATTTTGCCGGACTAGCGACCAAACCGCACGGGCAGACCTATGAAGTGGGCGATCCCAATATTTTGTCCCAGTCCGTGCGGGAGCCCATCGGGGTTTGTGGGCAGATCATCCCCTGGAATTACCCGGTGCTGATGGCGGCGTGGAAGCTCGCGCCCGGCCTCGCCGCAGGCAACTGCTGCATCCTCAAGCCCGCGGAAGCCACGCCGTGGAGCGCGCAGCTCCTCTTTGAACTCATCGACGAGGTCGGATTTCCTCCCGGGGCAGTCCAGCTGGTATACGGCGCTGGCGACCCGTGCGGCTCGACCCTCGCCGCCAGCCACTCGGTGGATAAAATCGCCTTCACCGGCGGCACCGTGACCGGTCGCAAAATCATGCAGGCGGCCACGGGCAATCTCAAACGGGTCACCCTTGAACTGGGGGGCAAGAGCCCGATTGTGATGTTTGGCGACGTCGATCTCGAGGTTGCGGTGGAGTATGCCATGTTCGGAATTTTTGCCGGTCAGGGAGAGGTCTGCAATGCCGGCTCCCGACTCTTTCTCGAGCGCGGAATGGCGGAGGCCTTCCTGGAAAAGATGGTCGCGGCCACCCAAAAAATCGTCGTCGGCCATGGCCTCGGCGACGGCACCGAAATGGGGCCACTCATCACACGCGCCCACCAGGAAAAAGTACTCGGCTGCATCCGGAGCGGACTCGACGACGGCGCGGAGTTACTCTGCGGCGGAGAGGCCTACGACGACGACCGCGCCCTGGGCAACTTTGTCCAGCCCACCATTTTTCGAAATGCTCCCGTCACCTCCCGCATCGTGCGTGACGAGATTTTCGGCCCGGTGGTGGTGGTGGACACCTTCGAAAGTGAGGAAGAGGCCATTCGCAAAGCCAACGACACGCCCTACGGCCTGGCCGGCGCGGTATTCACCAAAGACGGTGCGCGCGCCCAGCGGTTTATCCGGAGGCTGCGAGCCGGCGTTACCTGGATCAACACCTTCCACCTCACCTTCAACGAGGCTCCCTGGGGCGGGTACAAACAAAGCGGCTTTGGGCGCGAACTCGGCACCGCAGGCTACGACGCCTACACGGAGCTTAAACAAATCAACACCAACCTCTCCAGCGATCGCCTGGGGTGGTTTGCGAAAATGTAACCCGGCCTACTCTTCCGGAAAAATCAGCGCCCAATTTAGGAGGTGGCCTTCCACGGGCCGGTTCCTGTCCTTGATTTCCAGACGCCACGTTCCGTTCACGACCACCTCACTGTTTCCGTCCAGCGGCGTGGCTCCGTAGGCAATGTCGTTGCCCTCGCCGCCCGTCCGATTGTGAATCCGGAAAACTTTGCCCCGCGGCGAGATCAAACGCACCGTCAGATCTCCGATCGTGGGATGGTCAATGCTGAGCTGGAGCTTCAAATCGTCAGCCTGAACTCGTGCCCGGCTATCCACCCGAAGGGCGGATTTCGTGGAACCAAAGCGGCTGATCTTTTTATTCAACTGACGGGACCCCGGTGTTTCAACAGATGCGACCTGGCCCTGGTCCGGCAGGATGACAATTTCAATGGTATCCGCGGCGCCTGGCGTCGTATTGAGCAAGGGTTTGGCCAGCTTGTCTGTATAAGGGAATCCGTACGCGTCGTAAATCGGCGCCAGATAACCGGCGAATTGGTTATAATAGTTTCCCTTCGGCTGAAGCGTCCCGAAGAGTTGCTCGGGTGTAAGCTGCTGATCCGCACCATAAGTCGGTCCCGTGCTATACCAGGCGTCCGTCGTCTCAAGACCGAGAACCTGCCCGGCGGTCACTCCCGTGCGCGGATCTGTCCCGGAGGTCGCGACCAGTCCCATATTCATACCCGCGAGATAGTCGGAGAGCACTTGATCGTAGATACAGTTGGAGTTCTGCAAAGCCACCGTGCCATTTTGATAAGAGTTCAAATAATAGTTCGGCGTGCCGGTATAGATGCCGTTGGGCAGATCCGCCGCTTGGACGGTCAGCGTCTGCGCGCCTACCACGGGATTGGACCCTGTGTTAATGTTGGCCGTGCCCGAACCGGTCAGAATCAGATCGCCCGCCGGGGAAATCGATCCGGTAAAATCGTAATCCTGGTTGCTGTAAGCCGCGGCCGGAAGCACAGCGCCGGAAGGAGGAGTAGCGCCCCCATAAGTTCCGTGCACCGTCACACTATTCAGTCCGCCCGTCGAGGTGGACGTGAATGCCACATAGGGTGCGAGACTATTATAGGGATTGGCCACCGCGGTGCTGACATTATTAGGATTGATGATGCGGAGAATTTTCAGGGTCTGTTGTCCGAAAGTGACCGGCACACTGTTTAACGTTCCCGAAGGAGTGGTTCCTGTAATGACGGCGTAAGCCTGGGACGGGCTGCCCGAGCTGAGGTTTCCCAGGCTTTGAAAAACCGTCGCGGTCGGCGTGAGGGGATGCCAGCCCTCGGTGCCCACCAGGATCCCGCTCAGATAGGTGTTGATCTCAAGCGGGATGCTGAAAAAGTCCGCCGCAGAAAGATTCCAGCCACTGGAAGGCAACGTGCCCGTGAATTGGGAATACTCCACTTTGTCCCAACGCGCTTGCGAGACAGGGTCCGAGCTGTTCGGCTGAAAATCGGGATTTCCCAGTTGCGTGCTCGTTCCCGTCATCGAAACCCCATAAGCGATGCAGATTTTCCCCGCCGTCGCCGCGCTGAGTTGCGCGGTCTGGTTGGCGATATTGCTGAGCAGGTAGGAGGTTCCAAAGACAATGGGCTGCGCCGTCCCGGAGTAGGTCAGCGTGCCGGCGAGCGTGCCGTTGTTCTGCCCTCCAAACATGACCCAGATGTTGCTGTTCGGAACGGCCGCGGAGTTCTGGTTGGTGAACGTGACGGTGAGAGCTTGGACCTGAGCAAGGCCGGGCAGAAGGGCAAGGGCGGCGAGGGAAAGCGCCGCCAATCGGAAGGTTTTCATGGGTATCGTTCTTGGTTTCGCGGGGATCAGGAATATACCAGAGCCCAGTTTGGTCAGCACTACCACTCTCCCGACGAGATGGCAGTTTTATTCGATGAACGCGGCGAGAAAACCGACCAATTTCCCGCCCGGCTCGACGAGAAAAACGAAAACTCGCCACCGCGGCTCTCTCTCGTTAGGTTTTTCCGCAACCCACCCAAACCATGACCTATCTTGGCATCGACATCGGCGGAACCGGCATCAAAGGCGCCCCGGTGAATGTGGAAACGGGCGAACTCCTCGCCGAACGACTCCGCATCGAGACCCCGCACCCGGCCCTCCCCAACTCCGTCGCCGACGTCGTCAAGCAGATCGCCGCCCATTTTTCGTACCAGGGACCGGCTGGGGTCACCTTCCCTGCCGTCGTCAAAAAAGGGGTGATCTACACCGCGGCCAACGTCGATGCCTCCTGGATCGGCACCAACGCCGGGGAGCTTTTCTCCCGACACGTGGGAGGCCCCGTTTCGGTGGTCAACGACGCCGACGCCGCTGGCATCGCCGAGATGCGTTTCGGGGCCGGCAAGGACCGTCAGGGGGTTGTCATCATGGTAACCCTCGGCACCGGGATCGGATCCGCCGTTTTTCTCGATGGCAAACTCCTCCCCAATACCGAGTTCGGCCATTTGCAGATTCGCGGGAAGGATGCCGAGAAGCGCGCTTCCGAAAAGGTCCGCGAAGACAAGGACCTTTCCTGGAAAGAATGGTCCAAATACGTCGTGGAATTCCTCGAATATATGGAGCGCCTTTTTTCCCCCGACCTCTTCATTATCGGCGGCGGCATTAGCAAGAAGGCCGACAAATTTTTCCCCTACCTCACCACCAAGACGGAGGTGATCATCGTTCCCGCCCAGATGCGCAACGATGCCGGCATCATCGGTGCCGCCTACCTTGCCAGCCAGTCCACGCCACCCGCGTAATACTCCGGGGAAACCGCGGCTTGCCATCAGGGCGACACAAGGTACCCGCAAACGACACGCCCGAGGCGATGGGGGGATGTGAACGTCGTTTCCACCAAACTTTGCACGTACCTTCAGGATCACCACGCGGGCTCGGTCACCGCGCGCGAGATGCTCGCCAAGGCGATCTCCGACGATGACCCCGACCAGGCGTTTTACTTCCAACTCGACCGCGACATCGCGGAGGATCAGACCGTTCTGGAGACCCTCATCGAGCGTCTCGGCGCCAAAGAAAGTCTGCCCAAAAAAGTCGGGGCCTGGGTCGCGGAAAAAATGGCCCGCCTCAAACTGGGCGCCTCCGCCGATCCCCTTGCCAATTTGGAATTCCTGGAGGCGCTGACCCTCGGTGTGCAGGGCAAACTATGCCTTTGGAAATCCCTCGAGTCGCTCCCCGACACCTTCCCCGCGCGCCAGGGCCTTGACCTCCCGGGGTTGGTCGACCGGGCCAGGGACCAACTCGACCGCATCGAACCCAAGCGACTGGAATCCTTCGCCCAAGTCGCCGCGGGGCTCGAAAGCACCTCGTAATTCCCTGGGGGTCAGTCCCATATTTCCTAACTTGCATTCTCTTTCCTGGCCCTTTCGCGTGACCGCCCCAGCGAGTGAGTTCATGGTATCAGGAAGGGCTGGCCGCGAAAAAAAGCCTGACTTCTGGCATCCACAACGCTAAAGGCTCGGTCATGAAAGCCACTGCATTCTATCAAGGTTGGGCCGGCACGTTATCGACCGCCATTTTGGCCCTGACCACTTTGAGTTCGGTCCAAGCCGCCACGGTAACCGCGGACGGCTTCAAGGTGAAAGTCAACGGTGCTCTTTACGTGGCGAAGGGCGTGAATTACTCGCCGGTGCCGATCGGAGTCGCTCCGAGCGACCAGCCGTATGGCGATTATTTTGTCAAACTCTACGACAACGTCTGGAAGCCGGACCTCGACAAGATGCGTACGGCCGACGTGAACGTGATCAAGCTCTACGCCGGCAATCCTGCCTTGAACGCCGGGGCGCCAGGGACCAGCGGCAATTGGAAGCAGTTCCTCGACTACTGCTACAATAATGGCAAAAACCCCATCTATGTTGTTATGATGTCCTACACGCAAGGCGGCGTCATCGCCGGAGGCGGGGCCGCATTGCAGCAATATATCACCGACTACAACGCCATGGTGAAAAGCACGGTCAATCACCCGGCCGTCTTCGGCTACCTGGTCGGCAATGAGATTACCGGTGGACAGGAAAGCAACCCCACCTTTTGGACCAACTATGGATCGTTGGTCGATGCCGTCCACACCGCCGGTCTTAGCCAGGGCAAAGACCCCTTTATCTCGACGGCCATCGTCGATAACTACACCCCCGTGGACAACTGGCCCGCCATTACCAATGGCGAAAATTCCGGAGCCCTGACCAACCTGGATTCCTGGATGATAAATGTGTACCGCGGCCCCGAACTCGGAGGAACGGGAAACCTGGTATTCCCTCAATACAAACAGGTCATGAGCGACCTCGGTAAAGTGAAGCCGTTGCTTCTGGGCGAATGGGGCACTCCACACACCACGCGCACTGCGGCCGTTTATGGCCAGAATGTCACCACGCCGATCCGGAATCTGGACGATGTCCGAAAGAAGCAAATGGGACAGGGACAGCCGTATTTTGCAGCCATTCCGGTGGGAGATTTTCTCACCTCCGAGTGGACCGCGATTAAGACCAATGTCGGTGCCGGAGCCGATCAGGTCTGTGCCGGCGGGTTTATCTTCGGGTGGTGTGACGAATACTGGAAGGGCAACAACGTTAATGTTCAGGTTGGGGGCCCGGCACCCAATTTCCAAGGGGGCGCCTTTGCGGGAGGATATGCCGACGAAGCCGGCTACGGTCTTTCCAGCGCCGTCAAAAACGCCAGCTACGGCAAGACCTTGCCCATAACCCGGACCTTTTTTGATGGTTATCGCGCCATGAATGATTTCTACGGCAAATCCTCCCAGAACGGCGGGGAGCTCTACGGCACGCCCTGAATTTTTCATTGTCCCACTCCGCGGAGGTCGTCCGTCTTACCTCCCACCGGACAGCAAAAAACCATGCCGTCCCTGGTTCGGGGAAACGCGCAAAATCCCCGGAGATCTATCGAGCGTCGCACGAAAGAGGAGTTCATCAGCCGGGTCAGCCAGGCAATGAACCAGCACGGTAATGGGGGCGCCGGAGCCTGGGGACGTTGGGTCTTCGGAGGGGGGACCGCCCCAACCTTCCGCTTGTATGTTCGGTGTTCGGGGTGTTTTCTCGAACCGTGAGAAGGTTCCTGTTGTTGGCCTGCGCCGGAGGCTTTGCCCTCCCGGGCCAGGTGGGATCCGCAGCAGACGCCCGAGGGGGCCCCGGCAAGATCGCGTACGAACGGATCGGCACGTATGACCTGGCACGATTAAACGCCATTCTCACGACGGAGTTCGCCGATTTTACGACTTTCGCCGTCTCTTATCCCCGGGCGAAAAGCGCCGTCGAACTCTATCGGGTCCTGTATCCAACCGTGGTGCCCGAGGACAACAACCGCCCCGTGCAAGCCAGCGGACTGATTGCCATTCCGGTGCACCGGCCTGCTGCGGCGCCTCTTCTTTCCTACCAGCATGGCACGGTATTTTCCCGCGATGAAGTGCCCTCGTTTCCGGACAAGTCCATGGAAACCCGCCTGGTGATCGCAGCCTTCGCCTCGCAAGGATATGTTGTCATCGCGGCGGACTACTTGGGCAAAGGCTCGTCCACCCGGCCTGACAGCTATTTGGTAAAAGACAGCTCCGCCCAGGCCTGTCTCGACATGGTGCTGGCCGCGCGGTCGATCCTCGCCGAAAAAAACGTCGCCACCGAAGGCTTGTTTCTCCACGGCTGGTCGCAGGGATCTTTCAACACGATGGTCTTGCTCAATCGGCTCGAGATCATCGGCGAACCTGTCACGGCAGCCGCGGTGGCCAGTTCCCCGAACGACCTCTATCTTTGCGTAAACCGCTGGATCCACTGCCCGTCTGCACTTGATGTCCAGTGGCTCGGGGGAGCGGCCGCCCTGCTCATCCATTCCTACGAACGATATTACCACCTTCCCGGACTGTCGGCTGTCGCGATTCGGCCTGCCTACCGGCAAACCGCCCGCGATTTGTATGAAAACCGCATCACGTGGGAACAGGCGGCAAAAGTTTTCCCCGCGACCACGCGGGAACTGCTCACCGACGAGTTCGTGGAGGAGGGCAGCCTCGTCGGCAATCGCTTTTTCCAGACCCTTCAGGCCAATCGCAATTATACGTGGCGTTTCAAAACACCCTCCCGCTTTTATTATGGGGAAATCGACGAAGTCGTGACGCCTTACATGGTCACCTTGCCGGTCGAATACCAGCGAACCCTCGGAGGTGCTCCGGCCGAGGCGATCTTCGCAGGAAAGAAAGCCAATCATCGCGGAACATTTGCCTATGCGGTGCGCGATTTGCAGAAGTGGTTTGCGACGTATAGCGGCATTGGCCCCACTGAGGAGTCCGTCCCGTAGCTGCTAACCCGCCCTCCGAAATTCGGGATTGCGGGCCAGAACGCGGGCGACCAAACGGGCGTCGTCGGTGAGACCGATTTCCGGAATCATATCGGGAATCAGGTCGACACCCTTGAGAAAATAGCGGAGGGCCACCGTCGCTTCGCCCAGAGCTTTGGGGAGGGGATCGGTGGCCTGCGTGGCGGATTCCGACGTGGCGAACTCCAACAACAGGTGGACGCCTTCCAGCAGATCATGATGCTGGCGCGCCTGGGGAGTTTCAAGTTTCGCCAGGATCTCCTCGCGAAATTCCCCCAGTTCGTGGAGGTCTGCGGCAGTGGTTTCCGTCCGGGCGGTTTCAATATACTCGTCCAACGAAATCGCCTTGCCGGGCGATCCGTGAAGATAAAGAGACTCCGCGCGATGAATGCGGGGCTTATGCGGTGTTTCCATGGCGATACCCTGCCCGGGTTGGCATATTTTGAAAATGACGACGTTTGGCACGGATCGTTCGAGAAAACAGAACTTCGCAGGTTTCCGGCACGTCCTCGCCTGACAACGCGAAGGCGGTCGTTTTCCGTGGAGGGAGCAAAACGGCGGGGTCCGACAGCCCTGCGGCTTTTCCGATAGGTTTTCTGGAAACAACGGATACACAAAGACAGCCATGCCTGAACCTGCCGACATTTCCCGCCGCGTCGCGGTCTGTGCGGGCTTGATGGCATTTCTGTATCAGTTCGAAAACTGCATGACAGCGACAGCGCTTCCGGTGATGGGGCGGGAGGTCGCAGGATTGGCGGGAGTGGTTTCGTTGGTACCCGCCGCCTACCTGGTGGCCGCAACGGTCGCGATGGTGCCGGCCGGCCGGCTTGGGGTGCGGCATGGCTTTTCCTGGATGCTGGCGGCGGCCCTCGTGGCAATGGCGCTGGGCGCGTTGAT
>JBGSVZ010000122.1:0-19107 GCA_041752695.1 Terrimicrobiaceae bacterium | reverse complement strand
TATACCACATCGCTGCAATTATCGAAGATTCGGTCACCACGCACCGGATCCTTGTAGCCATTTTTTCGAAAATTCCTCACTCCGGTCATGCCGACCGGCTTCGGTGAATTAATCAGCGCTTCCCTAAAATGAGAATTGCTGGAACTGAAGCCTGCCCGCTTGCAGCCGGCGCCCCGGGCCGATAAAACGAACCGGATGAGCGGTCTTTTGAATATTGCCGGACGTGAGTTTTCCTCGCGACTCCTGCTCGGCACGGGAAAATTTTCGTCCAACGAGACGATGCGCGGCGCCCTGGACGCAAGCGGTGCGGAAATCGTCACCGTGGCCCTGCGTCGCGCCGACCTCAGCGGCAAACGCGATCCCTTTGCCAACATCCTCGATTTCATCGATCCGAAAAAATACCTTCTGCTGCCTAACACCAGCGGTGCGATGAATGCCGAGGAAGCCGTCCGCCTCACCCGCCTCGCCGCCGCCGCCGGACTGCCAACCTGGGTGAAACTGGAGATCCACCCCGACCCTCATTACCTCCTCCCCGACCCCATCGAAACCTTCAAGGCCGCCGAGATCCTGGTGAAGGAGGGTTTCACCGTCCTGCCCTACATCAACGCCGACCCCGTGCTTGCCAAACGCCTGCAGGACATCGGCACCGCCACCGTGATGCCCCTCGGCGCGCCTATCGGCAGCAACCGCGGCATCGAGACCCGTGCGCAGATTGAGATCATCATCAAACAGGCCACCGTTCCCGTGATCGTCGACGCCGGCATCGGCGCCCCGAGCCACGCCGCCGAGGCGCTCGAAATGGGCGCAGACGCCGTTCTGGTCAACACCGCCATCGCCGCCGCGCGCGACCCGATCCGCATGGCCCTCGCTTTTAAGATGGCTGTGGAATCCGCCCGCGAAGCCGTGGAAGCCGGCCTGCCCATCCAACTCGATCACGCCGAAGCCACCAGCCCGCTGGCCGCCTTCCTCGCCCAGTCCGCCTGAGCCCAAAGCTGTTCACAGAAGCAAACGAAGATCACGAAGAGGACGGGGCGCACAGATTTCTTGATGTTCTTCGTTCCCTTAGTTCCCTTCTGTAAAAAATTCCGAGTGGTCCCGCGCCAAACCCAAACCCCCATCTCCCAACTGCGATCTCCGAAAACCCCGTGAGCGACGGCGAACAAACTCCCATGATGAAGCAGTATCTCGCCATCCGGCGGGAACTGCCCCCCAAGACCATCCTGCTTTTCCGGCTGGGGGATTTTTATGAGATGTTCGGTGACGACGCCAAAGCCGCCGCCCCCATCATCAATGTTGCCCTGACCAAACGCGGCGAGATGCCGATGTGTGGCGTGCCCTTTCACGCCGCCCGCGGGTATATTGAAAAGCTCGTTAATGCCGGATGGCGCGTGGCTATTGGTGATCAGGTCGGCGAAGTCCAGGCGGGCAAACTCGTGCGCCGCGAGCTCAGTCAAATTATCAGCGCCGGCACCCTCGACGACTTCGGCCTCGACGACCGCAAACCCAACTACCTCGCCGCCGTTTATCCCCGCAACGGCTCCATCGGCCTCGCCTTCTGCGAACTCAGCACCGGCGAGTTCCGCCTCACCGAAGTTGCCTCCCCTGAGACCCTCGTGGACGAACTCGCGCGCATCTCCCCCGCCGAAACCATCGCCCCGGAAAACGCCGACCTCGCCGCTGTCCCCGGCCTGAACTTCCTCGACGGCTACATTTTCGAACCCGACCCCGCCGGCGAGTTGCTGCGCGAACATTTTAAGGTTCACTCGCTCGACGGCTTCGGCTGCGAGGATCTGCCTGCCGCGATCGGAGCCGCCGGGGCACTGCTCCACTACCTGACTCGCCAGATGCGCCGCAATGCCTCGCACCTGCGCCGCCTCCAGCCTTATCGCGCGAGTCAGTTCCTCGTCCTCGACGCCGCCAGTCAGTCGCACCTGGAGCTCGTCCAATCCCGCGCCGGGAAAACCATGACCCTGCTCAGCGCGCTCGACCGCACCGTCACCCCGATGGGGGCGCGGTTGATGCGGGAATGGGTGCTGCATCCGCTCTGCGAAGTCGCCCCGATCGTGGCGCGCCAAAACGCCATCGCCCGCCTGTTGGAAGACTCCCTCCTTCTTGGCAAACTCCGCGAGCACCTCGCCGAGATCCGCGACCTTGAGCGTGCTGTCTCCCGCCTCAACGGCACGTCCGGCAACGCCCGCGACCTTTCCGCCCTTACCAGCTCCCTCGCCCTCGTCCCCGGCGTGACCGATTGCGTGCAGACCATCATCGGGGCGGATGGATCTCCGAACCGTCCTTCCATCGATGTCTCCGCGGAAGGCCCCCGTCCCGGCCACGAACTTTTCACCACCCTTGCCGCCAAACTCCACGCCCTCCCCGAGTTGGTGGAAACCCTCGCCCGCGCCATCGTGGACGAACCTCCCGCCTTGGTCCGGGACGGAAACTTCATCCGCGACGGTTTCGACCCCGCGCTCGACGAACTCCACGCCGCCTCACGCGAAGGCAAGGATTGGATCGCCGCCTTGCAAGAAAAAGAAATTCTGCGCACCGGCATCAAGTCGCTCAAGGTCCGTTTCACCTCGGTCTTCGGGTATTTCATCGAGATCACCAAGGCGAACCTGCCATCCGTTCCCGCCGACTACATCCGCAAACAAACCACCGTTAACGGCGAGCGTTTCATCACGCCCGAACTCAAGGAAATCGAAGGCAAGATCCTTGGGGCCGACGAACGCGCCAAGGCCCGCGAGATCGAGCTTTTTCACGACCTCCGCGCCCGCGCCCTGGCCGAACTCGCCGCCATCCAGGAAACCGCCTCCTCCCTCGCTGCCCTCGACGCCCTCGGCTCCCTCGCCGAAACCGCCCGCCAATTTCACTACTGCCGCCCCGTCATCGACGATTCGGGCGTGCTCGAAATCACCGAAGGCCGACATCCCGTGCTGGACCAGCAGACGACCAGCGAACGGTTCGTCCCGAACGACACCGAACTCGATGCCGACACCAAAAAGTTCGCCATCATCACCGGCCCGAACATGGCGGGAAAATCCACCTACATCCGGCAGGTCGCCTTGCTGACCCTCATGGCACAAATGGGCAGTTCCCTCCCCGCGGCCAGCGCTCGCGTTGGCATCACCGACCGCATTTTCACCCGCGTCGGGGCCAACGACGATCTCTCGAAAGGCCAGTCCACCTTCATGGTTGAGATGAACGAGACGGCCAATATTCTCAACAACGCCACGGCCAAAAGTCTCGTCATCCTCGACGAAATCGGCCGCGGCACTTCGACGTTCGACGGCCTCAGTATCGCCTGGAGCGTGGCGGAACATCTCCACGACGAAATCGGCTGCCGCACGCTTTTTGCGACGCATTACCACGAGATCACCGATCTGGAGCGCACCAAATCGGGCATCACCAACCTCAACGTCGCCGTGCGCGAATGGAATGACCAAGTCATCTTCCTCCGAAAAATCCTCCCCGGCCGCGCCGACCAGAGCTACGGCATCCAGGTCGCGAGACTTGCCGGCCTGCCCGACAGCGTCCTGCACCGCGCCAAGGAAATCCTCAACAACCTGGAAAAAGCCGAACTCAACGCCGAAGGCGAACCCGTCATCGCCAAAAGCCGGAAGAAAAAAGCCGCCATCCGCGCCGGCCTGGGTCAGTTGGATTTGCTGTAGATCTCACTTAAGATTTAGCCACGGCACTTTGCCTTCGGCTAGGTCCTGCGCTACGGTTGCCCGCGTGCTCTCCCTGCCACAGCGCCGGAAATTCATTTGCACGAATGAAGGCCGATCATATTGCCCTCCGGATCCTGCACGAAAGCAATGAATCCATACTCACCGATGGAAAACTTCCCTTTGACCACGACACCCCCATTCTCGCCGACGCGCCCCGCTTCTTCCGCACAATCTTCACACGAGAAATAAATGATGGTACCGCCGGCTCCCGAGTCCTTACCCTCCATCTTGACCAGAGCTCCCGTTGCGCCCGGCTTGTCATCGAGCATGGGGAAGGTCCACAGCTCCAAGCCTGGCGATTCCAGCTTGGTGAGGGCCACGTGCAGGACTTTTTCGTAGAAGGCTTTGGCGCGATCCATATCCTGGACATAGATCTCGAACCAACCGACAGGATTACGGGAAGTATTCATGGAAAAGAATGCTGAAAGAGAATCGATACGGTCACCTTAACCGCGTGTCCAAAACTTTGATCACCCCCGCCGGGCGGCATCAATCTTCGCCACGTCGATTTTTTCCATTTCCATCATCGCCTCGAACGCCCGCTTGGCTTCCGCTACGCCTGCAGCCATGGCCTCCGTCAGCGTGCGGGGCGTGATCTGCCAGGAAACTCCCCAGCGGTCCTTGCACCAGCCACACGCGCTGGAATGCCCGCCGTTGCCGACGATCGCGTTCCAATACCGGTCCGTTTCCTCCTGGCTATCGGTCGCAATTTGGAATGAGAAGGCTTCGCTCTGCGAAAACTGAGGCCCGCCATTGAGGCCGAGGCAGGGGATGCCCCGGACGGTGAAATTGACGACCAGGACATCGCCCTCCTTGCCCGACGGATAATCACCCGGTGCCGTGTGGACCGCGGTCACTTCCGAGTCTGGAAAGACGGAGGCATAAAACCGCGCCGCCTCCTCGGCCTCTTTGTCAAACCACAGGCAGATGGTGTTTTTGGGGATTGATGGGTTCATAAGAATTCAGGAGTGTTTTTGGCGAATGAGGATCTCATTCCTAATTGCATTTCGCAATCGCCCGCGTCCCCCACTTTTTTCACGGGAAAGAATTTTTCCCACCGCAGAGAGGTTGCCGGATTGGACAGGCTTTTTCACGACACCCGTCGCGGCGATCGTTTCTTTCCGGACAACCCATCCGGCGTAGACTTTTTCCGGAATGTGTTTATGAGTTCGCCGAACCGCGCAAGTTGCACCAAGACATCAGTCGTGCCGCAGGGCGCGAAACTTTGCCGATGAATCATTCCACCCGGGTTTCGTTTCTCACTTATCTGTTGTCACTCGCCAGCCTTGCGGCGGCCGTGTGGCTCCGTTGGCTGCTGGACCCGGTGCTGGGGGATACGTATCCCATCGTCACTCTGTTCGCGGCGCTCGGCGTTGCCGTCTGGATCGGGGGGTATCGTCCAGCCGTGCTCGTGGGCGTGCTTGGCTATCTAGCCTGCTCGTATCTTTTTATTACGCCCCGTGGGCAATTTGGCCTAACCGAACCCCGTGAGTTCGTCGGGCTGCTTTTGTACCTGGCTGCCGCTTCCGTCGTAGTTTTCTTCGGGGAGGCCCTCTACCGCACCCGCCAGCATTCCCGAACGAGGGAAGAGACGGCCCATCGGCAGGCCGAGTTGTTGCGGACCACGCTCGCCAGCATCGGAGACGGGGTCATCACGACCGACGCCGAGGGCCGGATCTCCTCGATGAACGCCGTGGCGGAGAAGCTGACGGGATGGACCAACGACCAAGCGGCAGGAGTGCCGCTGAAGCAGGTGTTCCACATCGTCAACGAGTCCACACGGGTGGAGGTTGAGAACCCGGCGTTGCGGGCGCTAAAGGATGGCGTGATCGTCGGGCTGGCAAACCACACCATCCTCATCGCCAAAGACGGCACCGAATGGCCGATCGACGACAGTGCCGCCCCGATCCGGTCCGAGGGGGGTGAAATCGTCGGCTGCGTGCTGGTGTTCCGGGACATCAGCGAGCGGCACCGGGGCGAAGCCGAGCAGCGCGCGGCGCAGGAGCAAATCGCCACGACCCTCGAAAGTGTGACGGACGGTTTCATGCGGTACGATCACGACTGGCGGATCGTGTATGTGAACACGGAAGCCGAACGGATCAACAGACTCACCCGTGCGGAAATGTTGGGCCGGATCGTGTGGGAGGTCTTCCCGTCCCTTGTTGGGACAAAATTTGAAGCGGAATTCCGGCGGGCGGTGGCGGAGAGGATAACGATCGAATTCGAAAACTATTACGAACCCTTTGGCCGATGGTATTCGCTCAAGGGGTATCCGACGAATGAGGGAGGGCTGACCACTTTCATCCGGGACATCACTGCCCAGAAAGAGTCCGAAAACGCGCTTCGGATCAGCGAGGAGCGCTCCGAGTTCGTCCGGCAGAGCAGCGGGGTCGGGTTTTGGTACTGCGACCTACCCTTTGACGTGCTCCAATGGGACGAGTTGGTAAAAGCACACTTTCACCTGCCACCCGACGCCACTGTCACCATCCACACGTTTTACGGGCGCATTCACCCCGACGACCGGGAACCAACCCGACGGGCCATCGAGCGAAGTATCGCTGACCGGACACGCTACGATGTGGACTACCGGACAGTGCATCCCGAAACCGGCGAAGTGACATGGGTGCGGGCCATCGGGCGGACATTTTATGCCGCCGACGGCACCCCAAACCGCTTCGACGGAGTGACGCTCGACGTCAGCGACCGGAAACGGGCTGAGCAGGAAGTTGTCCGCATTGCCGCCGAATCTGAGCGACAACGGCGTCTCTACGAAACCGTGCTGACCAACACGCCGGACTTCGTGTATGTCTTCAGCCTCGACCACAGGGTCCTCTACGCCAACGAGGCCCTCATCACCATGTGGGGCTGCGGCCTTGAGGGAGCAATCGGCAAAACGTTCCTGGAAATCGGCTACGAGCCCTGGCACGCGGAGAGGCACGATCGGGAAATCGATCAGGTGCGGGCCACGGGAAAGCCGATCCGCGGCGAGGTGCCGTTCCATGGGACGCAAGGTCTGCGGCAATATGACTACATCTTTGTGCCCATCTTCGGCGTCGACGGCGAGGTCGAGGCGGTGGCCGGCACGACTCGCGATGTGACCGAGCGCAAGGAAACGGAGAGACAGTTGCGGGAGAGCGAGGAGCGACAGGCGTTTCTGGTCCGCCTGGCCGACACCTTGCGCCCTCTTGCCGATCCAGTGGAAGTGCGGGCCGAGGCCAGCCGCGTGCTGGGTGAGTGGATTGGTGCGAACCGGGTGGCCTACTTTGAGGTGCAGGGCGACGAATATGTCGTCGAGCGGGATTACACCAACGCGGCCCCATCCATGGCGGGACGCTACCATGTCGGATCATTCGGCCCCGCACTTTTGGCCGCGTACCGGACCGGTCACACCATATCCGACACGGATGTAAATGCTTCCAGCTCTCGCACGACGGAGGAACTGGAAGTGTTCGCAGCAGTCCAGATCCGGGCCTACGTGGGCGTGCCGCTCATCAAGGGCGGAGCGTTTGTCGCCGGCCTGGGGGTACACTCGGCGCTGCCGCGGGAGTGGACACCGACCGAGGTCGCCATCATCGAGGACACCGCCGAGCGGACATGGGCGTCGGTCGAGCGGGTCCGGGCCGAGGAGGCGTTGCGGCTGAGCGAGGAGCGGTTCCGCACCCTCTTCGAGTCGATGGATGAAGGGTTCTGTATGATCAAAATGGAATTCGACCAGACAGGGCGGCCGGTCGATTACCGTATCGAAGTGATGAACCCGGCATTCGAGAAGCACACGGGGATGCATGGTTTGATCGGCCTTTCGATCCGCCAGGCGATCCCAGCCCTTGAGGAATTTTGGTTCGAAACCTATGGACGAGTTGCGTCGACAGGCGAGCCAGCCCGGTTTGTCCATCAGGCAGAGCCGATGGGAGGCCGGTGGTTCGACGTTGCTGCCTTCCGAATCGGCGACGCGGGCAGCAACAAGGTCGCCATTCTTTTTAATGACATCACCGGCCGCAAGGTGGCCGAAGCTGAGCGGGAGAGTCTTGTCAATCAACTCCGGGACCAGGACCGTCGCAAAGACGAGTTTCTGGCGACCCTGGCTCACGAACTGCGCAATCCGCTAGCCCCGATTCACAACGGTCTGCACATCATGCGCGCGGCAGGAGTCGACGGGACACTCGAACAAGCCCGCGCCATGATGGAGCGGCAGCTGACACAGCTGATCCGGTTGGTGGACGACCTGCTCGACGTGAGTCGGGTGACGAGCGGCAAACTGGCGCTCCGTCGAGAGCGGGCTGAACTCAGTGCGATCATCAACGCTGCCATTGAGACCTCCCGACCGGTCATCGAGCAAGCGGGACACGAGTGGACTGTGGTCGTGCCAGACAAACCGATTTTTGTGGATGGCGACATGACACGACTCGCTCAGGTCATTTCCAACCTGCTGAACAACTCGGCCAAATACACCCCGCCCGGAGGGCACATTCAGTTGGTTGCTCGTCGTGAAGAGAACGCGGCAGTTATCATTGTCTCAGACGACGGGATCGGCATTCCACTCCCCATGGTGGGTAAGGTCTTCGAGATGTTCGCTCAAGTGGACCGCACGCTGGAAAAAACGACCGGCGGGCTGGGCATCGGGCTTTCTCTTTCGAAAGGATTAGTCGAGATGCACGGGGGGACCATCGAGGCCCGCAGCGAAGGTGAGGGGCGGGGCAGCGAGTTTATCGTGCGTCTCCCGGTGGTGTCAGCTGCGGCTCCAAGCGCCCAGCCACCCGTCGTGGAAAAACCGGGGCAGTCGTCCAGCCGCCGCATTCTGGTCGCCGATGACAATGTGGACTCGGCCCAATCGCTCGAGCTCTTGTTGAAATCGCTCGGAAATGCCGTGAACACCGCGAATGATGGCTTGCAGGCGCTGGAAGCGGCGGAAGCGTTCCGGCCGGACGTCCTCTTGCTCGACATTGGCATGCCGAAACTGAACGGCTACGAAGTGTGCCGCCACATTCGCGCGCAGCCATGGGGCAAGGAGGTCATCCTCGTGGCCATGACGGGATGGGGGCAGGAGGAGGACAAGCTAAGGTCGCATGAAGCGGGTTTCGATCTTCACCTAGTCAAACCGGTCGATTTTGACGTCATTAAGGATCTGCTGTCTTCGTTAAGGACGGAAACGACTTGAGTTAGAGGTTCAAGACTGCTGACTCAAAAAAGGGGGGGGTGAGGGAAGAGTCATTTGCCCTCATGACGACCTGATTTAATCTCGACTAACTCTTCCTGGGAAATGCGCTCGAGCATGAACGGATCACTCCCGACTGTCCGCGGGTCCGAGAGTGTCCTCATTTTCTTTCCTCCGCGCCACGGCCCACCATCCCAACCCAAACGCCGCCCCGCCCAGATGCGCGAGGGAGGAGACGTTGGTCAGTCCGGCGAGTTGCTGCCAGGCACCGATGGCTTGCAAAGCCACCCAGCAGATCAGGCCCGTCACGGCGGTGAAACGGACCCAGCGGAAGAAAAATCCGATTCGCACCAGATAGACAAGGCGGGCCTTCGGGAATTGGCAGGCATAGAAGACAATCACGCCGGAGATTCCCGCGCTCGCTCCGACGGACGGCATGGTTCCCCGCGGGTCGAGGATCATGTGGAGCAGGTCGCCCGCAAGGCTCGAACCGATGAGCAGCAACGCGTAGCGGCTGTGGCCGAGAAAATCCTCCACGTTGTCGCCGAAGACGACAAGGAACGCGGCATTGCCGAAAAAATGCAGCACCCCGGCGTGCAGGAAAAAGCTCGTAGCAAAGGTCAGACCTCCCTTCCGGAAGGGTTCCGCTGGAATCAGGCCCCACTGTTCGATCACCGTCGGGTCGAGCCACTCAACCCAGGCCGTGCCGAGGGCCATGAGGAAGAGGACCGCCCAGGTGACCCAGGGCTGACGGACCGGAGACGGAACATTTTCCTCCACGGGAATGCCAAACACTGTCAGCAAAGCCTGCCAGCCATCGGCGGGAGGCGGACCATCAATAACATCTTCCTGATCCGCCCGCTCCCGAATGCGTTCGATCTGCGCAAGGGCAATGATTTCCTTCGCCTTTTCGGACAGCTCAGGGCCGTCCTTTTTTTCCGGAGGAAGTTCCGTGCGTTCCAGCACGTGTTCCATTTCGTGCGTGTCGAACCACACGGCATGACACGACCGGCAAACATCCACATGTACCGCCGAATCTTCCCCGGCAGTTAGGTTTTGCACCACGGTCATGGGATTGGCACAGAGGGGACACGATAGCCCCTCTTTGCTGCGCGGGAGGTCTTTCGCGGCCCGCCAAAGCTGGTTCACATAATCCGCCTGCATCATGCGCCGCAGCACCGGCACCGTGACCGCCCGACCCTCGCATTGCGGGCAGCGCCATTGCGCGCCCCGGGAGGATTCCAGCCTCTCCAGATGACAGCGACAATGCGGGCAGGCGAACATCCAACGAAAAAAGCAGCTTCCACGGCGACGCTCAACGCTCAACGCTCAAATCCCAACCTCGACCCTCACTCCGGCGCCTGATAGTTTGCCGGGCCGCCGAGTTTGACGAATTTGCCGTATACGGCCAGCGCCAGACCCAGCGCGATGGCGGCGAGGAGAGCGCCGAGGACGAACGTGAGACGGTAGTTGCTGCCCGAATGGTCGATGACAATCCCCATGGCTGGCGCGATGACCATGGTGGCCAGTGATCCGACGATGCCCGCGGCGGAAGCAAACTGCGCGAAGCGGGTCCGCGGGAACAGCCTCTGCCCGAGTGAGGCCGCGGAGGTGAAATAACATCCGGAGAGGACGCCATGCAGCACCCAGGCAATGAGAAAGGTGTTCGGGGTGGTGGCAAAGACCCCTCCCCACACCGCCACCACAAAATACCCGATCAGGGCCGCCATCGCCATCCGGAGGGGATGAAAAATGTCCGCCAGCCATCCAAGAAAATAGGACAGACAGAGCGAAATGGCAAAGGTGAGGGCGAGAGATTTGCCGTAGGCGTCCATGTCCACGCCCAGGCTTTTTGCAAATGGAATGCTAAAGGTATTGACGGGCAGAAAGGTCAGCGCCGCCGCCATCAGCATCACAAAAACCGCGACATAATAGGGGTTGCTGAAACACTCGCGAAAATAGGTGCCCGCCTCTTTGAAGAACCCGCCGACAAACCCGGTCCGCTTCGGGTCCGGCGGCGGCGGGGGCGGATATTCCCCCTCCTTGATGCGCAGACAGACGAACAAAAATGCCACCCCGTAAAACGTCCCGATGATGAGAAGAATGAGCGTAAAGTGATCCGGCACCTTGCCCATGATCCAGTAGTTAAAAATCATGCCGTCGATCAGACTCACCGCGCGGAAAAGCCCGTAAAAACGGCCCAACAATTGCTGCGGCACGACGTCATTGACCAGTCCGCCAAACACCGCCTGACTGGCAATGGTGGCAAACTCGAAAGCCGCCCAGAAAATCCCGAAACAAATCACCGAAACCGTCATTTCGCTCTGATCGGGAAAATGACCGTGCACCCACTTCGCCACGAGCGGGGTGAGACCAAGGCCGATCATGCCAAAGGCCGCCAGCGGGGTGGTGACAAGGAGAAACGGAATCCGCCGACCCCATTTTCCCCGATGACGGTCGGAACGCACACTGATGATCGGCCCGAGAATGAGGCCGATAAAGGCGGGAAAGGAGCTGATGAGCAGGCCGAAAAGCAGGTTGGGGACGCCCAGACTGTTCAGGTACCACTGGGACATCGGGCCGACCGAACGGTCCCGCATGGACCACGCGAAATCCCCCAGCAACAACCACGCAAAAAGCACCACCAACCCACCCGTGCTGTAGACCAGCGTTCCCACCCTCCAGGTCTTCGGACCGGACGGGGGGGAAACGTCTTCAGCGGTAGCGGGAGGAGTCTTCAAGGGACACCTCGAAGAAACCGTTCAATAGCCCAAAGGGCAAGACATTAAACGTGTGATGTTGACCAGCCTGATTTTTCGAGCAGGGGAATTCACATCCGTTTTTATCCGCGCCATCCGCGGTTGCAAGGGCCTTGTTCCGCCTTAGGGCAGCGGGAAGCGGCTGGTAAACGCCACGACCTGCTTGCGGATTTCCGCGAGCGCGGATTCGTCAGCGCGGGCTTGCAGGGCGGCGTGCAGATGGTCGGCAATTTCCATCATGTCCTCCTCGGTCATGCCGCGGGTGGTCATGGCAGGGGTGCCCACCCGGATGCCGCCGGTCTTGGTGATCGGTTCGGTGTCGAAGGGGATGGCATTTTTGTTCACCGTGATGGCGGCCTTGTCGAGGGCAATGGACGCCTCGCTCCCGGTGAGGCCCTGCGGGCGGAGATCCACCAGCATGACGTGGTTGTCCGTCCCGCCGGAAACAATGCGGTAGCCCAACATGCCCAGACGGGCGGCGAGGGATTTGGCGTTGTTCACCACCTGGCGGGCGTAAGCGCGGAAAGAAGGCTGCAGGGCCTCATGAAGGCAGACAGCCTTCGCCGCGATGACGTGCATAAGCGGGCCACCCTGGATGCCGGGGAAAGTCTGGCCGTCCACTTTTTTGGCAAACTCTTCTTTGCACAGGATGAGTCCGCCACGGGGACCGCGGAGGCTTTTGTGGGTCGTCGTGGTGACAAAGTGGGCGTGGGCGACGGGCGAGGGGTGCGCGCCACCGGCCACGAGGCCGGCGATGTGGGCCATATCCACAAAAAGATAGGCGCCGACGGAGTCGGCGATCTCGCGCATGCGGGCAAAGTCGATGGTTCGCGGATACGCCGAAGCTCCCGCGGTGATCATGCGGGGTTTAACCTGCTCGGCGTGCTGCGCGAGGGCGTCGTAATCGATTTGTTCACTCTTCTGGTCCACGCCGTAGTGGTGAACTTCGTAAAGTTTGCCGGAAAAATTTGCGCGGTGTCCGTGGGTGAGGTGTCCGCCGTGCGCGAGGTCCATGGTGAGGATGCGGTCGCCGGGCTGGAGCACGCTGAAATAGACGGCCATGTTGGCCTGACTGCCACTGTGGGGCTGGACGTTGGCGTGGTCGGCTCCGAAGAGTTGCTTCGCGCGGGCGATGGCCAGCGTTTCGACGATGTCGACGTATTCACACCCCCCGTACCACCGGCGCCCAGGATAACCCTCGGCGTATTTGTTGGTCAGGCAGGAGCCCTGCGCTTCCATCACGGCCTTGCTGGTGAAATTTTCGCTGGCGATGAGTTCGACATGCTCGAATTGCCGGTGGCGTTCGCTGCGGATGGCTTCGGCAATCTCGGGGTCGATGCCGGCGAGGGCGTCGAGGTTTTCGGTGGGTTCGGTGGTGGATGTCATGGGCTGGCTGTCGATGAGTTTGAGAATGGCGGGAAGAGCGCGTTGGATCGTATCGCGGCAGCGTTCGTAGGTCTCGCGGCCGAGGCCGATGGGATCGGGCACGTCGGGCGCTCCCTTTTCGAGGTCACGAAGGAGACGGGTTTTGCCGCCCGCCTCGGGGAAAAACAGCTCCAGCAGACGCTTGTGGTCGCGCGTCATCACAAAAATGTGGGTGGCTTTTTCCACCAAATCCTCGGAAACGGGCTGGCTGCGAAACCGGGAGAGATCGATCCCGAGCGCCTGAAGGGCCCGCACGGAATCGCCGCTGGCGGGTTGGCCGCGTCCGGCACTGACCCCGGCGGAGGCGACGGTGATGTCCGTGCGGCCAGCCAGGAGCTTCCGAAAAAGCCCCTCAGCCATCGGGCTGCGGCAGACATTGCCAGTGCAAACAAATAAGACGTGCTTCATGCGCGAGCCTCCAAAATGGAGTCGCTCCGCCTCCAAGTCAATCGCAGGGAGCGGAGCAACTATTTTGGGAATAGCCTTGTGACCCGTCCCTCCGCGCCGTATGAAGCTCCCGCCCGATGAGCGACCCGGCCGAGCACTCCCACCTGCTGGAAAACGCGTGGCGTTTCGCCCACGTGCTCACGGGCTGTACCGAAGGGGCCAATCGGGCGTTCGACGAAGCCCTGGAGGAAGTCCGCCGCCATCCCCATGCCGAGGACGAGGAGCGGATCGTCCGGCTTTTCTTCACCACCCTGCGCCGCCGCTGTCTGAAATTTCCCGCGCGTTGCGAACTGAGCGGACGCCTCGGCGACTTGCATCGCCTGCTGGAGCCCGCACGCAGCGCCCTCACTTTGCTCTGCCTCAACGCCCTGCCCGGCCGTGAGATCGAACGCGTTCTGAGCATCGACACCAAGGCCCTGGCCGACGCCCTGGATCAGGCCCGCACCACCATCCGCTCCCTTCCGGCATGACTCCCAAAGCCGCCCGTCCTCTTCTTCTCGCCCGCCGCCCGGACGGCCAGGACGACGCCGATCTCAAGCAGGCTTTGGCCGCCGCCGCCGCCTCGCCGGAACTCGAAGTCGAGGTGCGTCAGTGGCAGACGCTCGACCGCGAACTTTCTGCCGAGCTCGCCACCATCCCGCTCGGCCCGGATGCCGCCCAGCGCCTCGCCGCAGGCACCGCCACGCTGGGGACCAAACATTCCGCCCGCCATGGCCTGCGCAACCCAGCAACCCTGGCCGTGGGAGTGGGTTTTCTTTTGCTCGTCGCTGTCCTCGTCTGGAATTTCCTCGGCCGCGCCGGCACGTTCCCGGACGATGCCGTCAAGGTGGCCACGGCCGGCAGCAAGGCCGCCCCGAGCCAGTTCGACGAGGTGCAGGACAAAGCCGAACACCTGCCCGATTGGTTCATGCTGAAAGGGTTTGACGATTTCCGGCTCCCACCGGGCTTCGGCACATTCGACGCCGTGGGGGTGCGCCTCTTTCGGGTGGAGGAGGAAACCGTCGCCCAGGTGGCCATCGCCTACGACCACCCGGTCTATTTCTATTCCTTCCGCGCCCAGCCCTTTGGCATCTCGGTTTATCCGGAAGGATCGTGGCGTATCCTCGAAGTCGAGCCCTGGTCGCTGGCCATCCGCGAGGAAAAAGGCATCTGCTTCCTCGTCGCCCTCCGCGGCAATAAAAACGACCTTACCCGGCTGCTCGAAACCGCCGGGGTCAAATAAAACTGCCGCCGGGTTTTTCCCGGAAAAACGGGAAATCTTTCTCCCGCCATCGGCAAAAAATGGTGTAGGGTGCCGCCTGTGATGCGATCGTTTCTGAAGGAATTTCACGCGGAGTCGGGGCGGGCATTGATTGATCGGGAACGCGAGTTGGAGCTGGCCCTGTGTTGTTTCGTTTCCGGCGGCAACCTGCTGATCGAGGATACCCCCGGCGTGGGAAAAACCACCCTGGTCAAGGTGATGGCGCGCCTGCTCGGGCTGGATTTTAAACGGGTGCAATTCACCAACGACCTGCTGCCGGCGGACATTCTCGGGAGCCAGATTTTCGACGCGGCCCGGCAGGGGTTTTCCTTTCACCGGGGGCCAATTTTCGCCCAACTTGTGCTCGGGGACGAACTGAACCGCGCCTCTCCCCGCACGCAAAGCGCGGTGCTCCAGGCGATGGATGAACACGAGGTGACGATCGAGGGATACACCCACGCGCTGCCGGAACCGTTTTTTTTCGTGGGCACGCAAAACCCGCGCGAGCAGGTCGGCACGGCCTTGCTCCCGGAATCCCAGGTCGATCGTTTTCTGATGCGCATCGAATTGGGTGCACCGGAACGCGGCACCCAACGCAAATTGCTCGAGCGAGACCGCGGACGGCGGGAAACCATGTCGTTTGATTTTCAAACCCTCCGGACGCTAGCGACTCCGGAGGAACTGGTCCGCTGGCAGCATGAGGCCGGACACATCCATGTCGCGGAAGCGGTGTCCGAATACATTCTCGACCTTTTCGAGGCCGCGAAGGAGCGGGGGTGGGAACTTTCCCCCCGGGCCAGCCTCGGACTGCAACGGGCCGCCCAGGCGCTGGCCTTTCTGGAGGGTCGCGAACATGCGCTGCCCGACGACGTGCAAAAAGTTTTTCCCCCGGTCGTCACCCACCGCCTGGCGCAATTCGCCCGCGCGCCAGGCGACGCCCGCGAAGCCGCCACCATGGCCCGCTCGCTCCTGGAAACCACCCGTTCCAAGTAGCCCCCTATTCACCTTCCCTCTCCTTTTCACTCTCCTCAGAGATGGCTTCCCGCGAACGTGTTTACATCATCTTTCACTGGGCGGGGCTGGTGTTTGGTTTCCTAATCCTGCTCATCTTTGGCGCGGGCTACCTGAGCCGGGATTCGGGAGCCCTGACGCAAACGCTGGGTATCACTTTGGTCGTCGCCGGTGTCGTGGCTCTGATCCAAAGCAACGACAACCTTCGCGGCATTGACATTCTGGGCTGCCGTTCTCTGCCGACGGCGGCCGGGGAAACCGTGAAACTGGAAGTGACGGTGAAAAACTCCGCCGATCGCGAACGCATCGGTCTGACCATTCGCACCGGCTGGCGGATCCGTCCGCGCTCCTCCGCCTGGCTCCCTGTGCTCGAAGCGGGCGAGACCGCCACGGTATCTCTTGCCCTGCCCACCGCCCGACGCGGACGTTTTCCAGTTCCCCAACTCTGGGTCTGCAGCGTGCGTCCGGCGGGTCTGTGTTTCGCATGGAAAGTGTTTCCCCAAACCGCGACCTACGATGTTTACCCGGCTCCGCGGGGTCGTCCGCTCGACCAGGAAATGGAAGCCGGGGGAGAGGGAGACGGAGACCGTGACGACGTCAGCGGCCACCGCCCCTACAATCCCGGCGACATGCTCTCGCGAATGGACTGGCGCGTTTTCGCCCGCACGGGGGAGTTGCTCGTGCGCACGTTGGAGGAAGGCGGCGAGGAGGAAGTGTTGCTGAGGTGGACGGACACGCGGTTTCTCACCAACACGGAAGCACGGCTCGAACAACTCTCTTTCTGGATGGATCAGTGCGGACAGGAAGGGCGGCCATTTCTGCTGGACCTTGGCCACCCTCCCGGCCTCAGCAGTGCCAGTCTCACCGCCTGCCGCGAAGCGTTGGCCACGTTTGAGGAAAAACTGTGAACGAGAGAAATCCCAGCGACCGGATCGCCGGATGGGCCCTGGCTGGGGCCCTCTTCGTCCACCTGCTGTTGTTGCGCGACCCCGCAGCCATTGTGCTTGTGTCCTACCTCATTCTCGCCGTGGGCGCGGTGCTCCGGAGCCGGCAAATTTTCGCGCCCGCCTGGCTGGAGCGCAGCCTTTTTCTGCTCGCGGTCCTGGTCGTCTTTCTCACCCGGCGGGGCACGCCTCCCTACCTCCTCATCGGGGAACTCGCCGGAATCGTCGGAGCCGTTTTTCTGCTGCGTCCGATTACTCCCTCCCGTGGCCTGCGGGTGGTTTTTTGCATCCTCGCGGTGCTGGTGGCCGCCATCATCCGGCCATACCCCGGGGTCGGCGCGGTCTTCCTTGTCCTGGACGTGGTGGTGCTCATGATCCTGACCCAGCAGATTCATCGCCCGCCCGAGGCCGCACAGAGTTTCTGGGCCTCGCTGGTGCGTTCGTTGCGGGTCGTCGTGCCCGTGAGCATCGTGGTCATATTGGTGTTCTGGCTCTTCCCGGATTATTCGATCCAGACCATGCCCGCGATCACGGGATTTTCCGGCAGCAATGTTCTCGATCCCGGTCGCGTGGCGGAGCTCAGCCAGTCGCGCCGCGTCGCGCTGGTGGCGAAATTTCCCGAGGCGGAGCAAGTTCCCGAAGCATCGCAGCTTTATTGGCGCGGCCAGGTGCTGGAACGCAATGAAGGCCTCCGCTGGTCGCGGGACAGTGGACGACGCGGCCCCCCGCAGAGTTTGGAAACCGGAACTCCCGACGAGGACGTCCCGATCTGGCGCTACAGTCAGGAGGTCACTTCCAATCGCGGCGGTATCCTTCCCATCCTTGACCGGGTCGTAACCGTCGATGCTTCCCGAGGTGGACAGGAAATCGCCGTGCTCGATCTGGGGGCCTCGGTCCTGACGGCGGTCGGTGCGGGGTCCTTGCGCATGGATGTCGTGGCGGCGGCAGACTCCGCGTCCGACGCTCCCGCGGAATCCTTCGGCCAGGGCAGTCTCGGCGTTCCCGAGGAAATCGGAGCCAATCCCGAACTCCGCCAGATTGCCGCGGCGCTGATTGCCCCGGACTCCAGCACGCCGGAAGCTCTGCGGGCCGTGGCGGCTTATTTCAAGGAAAACCAATTTGCCTACACCATGCGACCGGGGCGCATTCCGAACGTGGGAAAATTTCTCACCACGATCCGCCGCGGATTTTGTGAACATTATGCCGCCGCCGCTGCCAACCTCCTGCGCCTCGGCGGGGTGCCCGCCCGCATTGTGGTCGGCTACCGCGGGGGCGATTGGAACCCCTGGCTGCGCACCATCACGGTGCGGGATTCCGACGCCCACGCGTGGGTGGAGGCCTGGGACGCGCCGTCGAGTCGGTGGATGCGCTTTGATCCCACCAACTCCGTCGCCCCGGATCTCACCACCCAATTGGAAAACGATCTCGACTCCGACACCTGGCCGTGGTGGCGGCTCTCCGCGGCATTTGTCAGCGCGTTTTTCACGGAAATTGGCGACCGCACCGGGGAATTTTTTGCCGTGGTCGGCGCGTCCGAAATGTGGGAATCCCTCCAGCCGGTTTTTTTCGTGGGTCTGCTGCTTTTCCTTACGGCCTGGCTGGCGCGCCGGCTCATTTTGCGGCACATGCAACACTCCCGCGATCTCGCCGCCAGCCTGCTCACCGACCTGGAATTCCAAGCGGTCCGCCTCGGCCGGCCGCGGCTCGACCGCGAGACTCCTCTCGCCTGGCTCAGGCGCTTGCAAGACGCGGCATCCGACGCGGAAAAGGAAACCCTCGACCGTTTTGCCACGGCCTATACGACGGGCGTGTACCGCGCAGAGGGCCTCACCCCCGCAGTGGCGAACGAACTTCGCGACAGCGCCAGCCGCCTGAAAAAAATCTGGAAAGCCCGGCGGCGGGGAACAGTTAAGATTGCTTCGTGAGCAACTTCGGGAAGAATTTCCGCGCCCTCCGCCATGCCTGAACGTGTCTTCCTTCGCGAACCCCGGCCGCTCCTGGAAAAGGTGGCGAACTGGTTGGCGGAATCCGCGTCCGGCCAGCCTCTCGACCTCCGGACTTGCGCGGTGGTCGTGCCCACCTCCGGAGCCGCCCGCCGGCTGAAAGGCGAACTGGTCCGCCTTGCGGCGGAACGGGGCACGGGATTGCTCCCGCCTTTATTGGTCGCACCGATGACCCTCCTCGAACGGGCCAGCACGCAGGAAAAAGCCACCCGCGCGGATCGCCTGCTGGCCTGGACGGACGTGATCACCCGCGCCGCTCGGGACGACTATCCTGCGCTGCTCGAAGGATTTCCCGACCCCACAAAACCGGCCGTCGCCCTCCGCATTGCCCAATCACTCGTGGAGGTATCGGCTCTCCTGGCCGAGGCCGGATGGACGCCCGCCTCGCCGGAGGTCGC
>JBGSVZ010000121.1:0-43362 GCA_041752695.1 Terrimicrobiaceae bacterium | reverse complement strand
GCCCTGGCAAAGCCCGCGCCAACCCCGACAAGTCGGGGTTGGCGCGGGCTTTGCTTGCCACCCCCGACCCGGAAAAAGTGTTCGGCGGCAGTCAAGGCCCGGAGCCAAGGAGAGCCTTGCCCGCCGCCGAAGGCAGTGTTTACGAGCCTCCGGCGGCGCTCATTGCCGCGTGGCTAGAGAGAGTGAGATGTTTTTGAGAGGGGAAAAGACGACTAGGAGAGAAGAGAAATCCTTCAACCTCCCAGCCGTCGAAAATCCTCTCACCACCACGAACGCGCACCAACGCAAGCGCGGGGCGTGAGCGTGTGCCGCCTTCGGCGGAATCAGGCAGGCCGGCCAACCGCGTGTTCGCGCAGATCGGGCGTCTTCTCCGGCCTGCTATGGACGGCTGCCATTGCTTGGTGACGGCGGAGCGCGGTTGCGAGGTCAACGAGCTCGGCAGCCTTTGGACGCCGCCGCCAATACCCCGAGATCAACGCGCCGTTGCCGCTGCGACGATCGAGGCCCGGCGGGGGAAACTAGGGGTCAGTGTGCATATCCTTGCAAAATGCCTTGTCGAACGCGGCGACAAGAGGTTGAAATGGGGCATGGCAAGAAGCGTAAGAATTGAGTTTGAGGGGGCCTTCTATCACGTCATGGCGAGAGGGAACCAGCGGAAGGCGATCTTCAAGGACGATGACGACCGGAGATTCTTTCTGGCGTGTTTGTCGGAGTGTTGCGAGAGGACGGGTTGGCGGGTGCACGCGTGGGTGTTGATGGGTAATCATTACCATCTGTTTATCGAAACGCCCGAAGCCAATCTGGTGGTCGGGATGAAGTGGCTGCAGAATACGGTGACGAGGAGATTTAACGTGCGGCACGGGAAATGGGGCCGGTTGTTTGGAGACCGGTATAAGTCCGTTCTGGTGGAGGGCAGAGTAGCCAATTACTACATGAGCCTTTGGGACTACGTGCATCTCAATCCGGCGCGTGCGGGATTGGTGAGAGTGCGAGAGGGAGGGAGTATTTTGGATTACCGGTGGAGCAGTGTGGCCGGGGGATACGCGTTGATGCCGCAGCTGAGGCCGAAATGGTTGGCCGCGGACGAGGCTTTCGGGGTGCTGGGATATGCGGACACGGCGAAGGGCAGGAAGGAAATGGTGGAAAATCTGGATCGTAGGGCAAGGGAAGAGGGGAAGAAGAGCGGATTCGTGCCGGTGGAGGATGGAACGGACGGGAGGCGAAGCCATCTTCGACGCGGCTGGTATTGGGGCAGTCAGGAGTTTGCGGAGAAAAATCTAGAAGGAGCCAGAGAGATCGTGGGTAAAGCGAATTCCCGGGCTTATAGCAGAAGCAAAGAACGGCTGGCGCACGGGGAGAAGGAGGCGGAAAGATTGTTGAAGGAAGGAATGTCGGCGGCTGGATTGCGGAAGAAGGACTTAGAAGAGCTACCCGCAAACGAGAAAAGGAAAGTCGCAATCGCTGGGGTCATTTGGGGACGGACCACCGTGTCGCAGGGCTGGATCGCAGACCGATTGAAAATGCGGCACGCAGCGAACGTGAGCTTGGCACTGCACCGCGGCAAGAGAGACATGAAGGAACTGCCGGAGACGCTTCAGGGGTTCCTAAAGAAGCAAGAAAATGCAGCCTGACCCAGTTCCTTAGGGATTGAGAAAACCAGGGGTCGGGCAGCAAAATCATGCACATTTGAGGGCGCGGAAATTCAAAAAACAGAGGCGAGTTTTTTCCGGCTTACTCCCAGAGAAAATAGAGACTTAAACAGAAGGTCCAGGGAGACAGAGGAATCTCCGGCCTCCATTTTGGCCAACCGGGATTGGCTGGTGTGCAATTTGGCAGCGACGGCTTCTTGAGTCAGCTTTTGTTGTTGCCGGACGGCCTTCAATAAGCGGCTGGCTGCGAGTCGGGTTTCGATGAGTTCCATTTCCGCATCCGACAGGGAAAGGAAATTTTGCACGGAACCTTCCACCCATTCCGAGTTTTCAGCTTTTGATTTTTCGGAACGATCGGTTTTTGGCTTCTTCATAGCTTTTGAGACGGTTTTGACAGAGATCGATGGTTGATTTTCGGGTTGTCTGGGTTTTCTTTTCGTTCACTTCGAGAATCACAATGGCGTCAGGATCGATGCGATAAAACAAACGCCACGTCTTGTTACGGTCATTCACCCGAAGCTCGTGGCAAGCTTTCCCGATGGATGGCATTGGGCGTGATTGAGGCAGCGAAAGGGATTCGCCCTCCTGCAATTGTCGAAGCAGAAAGCCGATCTCTCTACGTGCCTCCGCGCTCATGGGTGGAGTTTTCACTCCGGGTGCCATCCATCGCAGCGGTTTGCTCATCGAGGAAATCATAAATATGTCGTATCTGACATATTACAAGCGGATTCGGAAATCAATCGGCGGCTGACCCCTTCAGGCCACACATTTCTGAAATTTGATGCGTTTGCCTGGATGTCTGCAATGCCGGTATCGTGGAATTTCGGGTTTCGCTTCCGTGAGGTTTACGGCACCCTTTGTGTCGGCATGAACCACCAAGAAGAGCTGGATTTGTTTTTCGAATATCTGCGTTTCCCCTCGATAAGCGCAGACCCCACGCGTGCCGACGACGTGCGCGCTTGTGCGGAATGGCTGGGACAATTGCTGGCAGGCTGGGGCCTTGAGGTGGACTGTCGGGAAACGGGAGGCGCTCCGGTGGTGCTGGCACGCACGGCACGCCGCGAGGGGCGACGCACGGTTCTGCTGTATGGCCACTATGATGTGCAACCGGCGGAGCCGCTGGAACTTTGGGAGTCTCCGCCTTTTGAGCCTGCGATCCGCGAGGGCATGATTTTTGCGCGCGGCGCGACGGACAATAAGGGGCAGACGTTTTCCCATTTGATTGGTTTGAAGCGGCTGCTGGATCAGGGGGAACTGCCGGTGAATCTGATTCTCTTGCTCGAAGGCGAAGAGGAGGTGGGCAGCCCGAATCTGGGGAAATTCCTGGCGGAGAATCGCGATGTGTTGGAATGCGAAGTCGTGTTGATTTCCGACACCAGCATGGTCGAGCCGGGCTGGCCGGCCATCACCCTGGGCCTGCGCGGTATTGCCTGCATGGAAGTGACGGTTTTTGGTCCGCGGGCGGATTTGCATTCGGGGATATTTGGTGGACCGACGCCGAATCCGGCGTTGGTTTTGGCGCGCATTCTGGCGCGGCTGCATGACGAAAAAGGGCACATTGTCATTCCGGGATTTTATGACGCCGTGATTTCTCCCGAGGAGGTCGAGCGGCAGAGTTGGGGCGCGTTGCCGTGGGACGAGGGCTGGTTCGCCGAGGCCACGGGCATTGCCCCGACGGCTGGAGAAACGGGCTATGCCCCGGTCGAAAAAGTCTGGGTGCGACCCACTGCGGAAATCAACGGGCTGACCAGTGGATATCAGGGTGCGGGCAGCAAGACCATTATCCCGTCTTCAGCGAGTGCGAAGTTGAGTTTCCGGCTGGTGCCCCACCAGGAACCCGAGGCGATTGCGGCGCAGGTGGCGGCGTGGTTTGACGAGCAGTTTATCCGCGAGGGCGTGCGGGGGGAGGTGTCTTATGATCACGGAGGCCTGCCGTTTTACGTGCCGCCGGGAAATGCTTTTCTCCAGTCTGCGGGGGAAAGCCTCACGGCGGTCTTTGGGCGGGAACCGGCGCTGACGCGGGAGGGGTTGAGTATTCCCGTGGCCACGCTCTTGGCGCGGGAGTTGGGGGTGCCGGTCGTTTTGGCCGGGTTGGGCTTGGCGGATTGTCAGGCCCATGCGCCGAACGAGTCGTATCCTCTGGCGCATCTGGACCTCGGGGCGAGGGTTCTTGCGGAACTACTGAATGGTTGGGCGCGATGCTGATGGGATGCACGATGCCAAAGTTGCCGAGGTGGGTGAATTGCTGGCGTTGGAGTCCAGCCTTTAGGCTGCTCGGGAAGGCGCACGCTAAAGCGTGAACTCCAACGCTGAACGGCTGGGCAAAATGCTGAGTGGCTATCGCGGGCGGATTGCGCCGACGCCGACCGGATTGCTGCATCTCGGCCACGCGGCGACGTTTTGGACTGCGTTCCAGAGGGCGCGTGAGGCGGGGGGGACGCTGGTTTATCGCACGGAAAACCTTGATCCTCGGCGGTGCAAGCCGGAGTTTGCGGATGCGGCGATGGAGGATCTCCGCTGGCTCGGCTTGTCTTGGGATGAGGGGCCAGTGGAGCAAAGTGGGCGCCGGACATTTTATCGGGAGGCGTGGCGACAATTGAAGGAGGCAGGGTTTCTCTATCCCTGCACGCGGTCGCGCAAGGATGTGGCGGAAGCTTCGCTCGCGCCCCACGAAGAGGAGCCGGTTTTTCCTTTGGAGTGGCGGACTCCGACGACCGAAGCGGAGAATTTCTCCGTACCGGGCGGAGTCAACTGGCGGTTTCGTGTGCCCGAGGGGGAGTTGCTTTCGTTTGTGGATGGAGCGGTGGGCCGGGTGGCGCGGACGGGGCAGAAAGACTTCGGGGATTTTCTGGTTTGGAATCGCGAGGATGTTCCCGCTTACGAACTGGCGGTCGTGGTGGATGACCTTGCGATGGGAATCACCGAGGTGGTGCGCGGTGAGGATCTGCTGACCTCCACTGCCCGGCAGTTGCTACTTTATCGGGCACTGGGGGCGGAGCCTCCGCGGTTTTATCATTGTCCGCTGGTGCGCGACGCCGACGGCCGCCGCCTCGCGAAACGCGATGCGGCGTTGAGTCTGCGGGCGCTGCGCGAAGCGGGGTGGAGGCCGGGAGAGGTGCGTAGCGGGAAACGTGAGTTTTCCGGAGGCTGAAGGGACAGAAAACTACGGATTTTCGTTGCGGATCTGCGTCTCGTGGATTTTCCAGAAACGGTCCCAATAGTCACTGGCGCGAGGATTGAAAGACGGGTATCCGGTCGTAATCGCTCCGAGATAGGGGTAGGTCGTCCAGTTTGCGACGAGGTCGGCCCTTTCGGGGTTTGCGAGGATGTAGTGGGCGGCGTGCGCAAAGGCGTCCCGGGCTCGGTCTTTCCCACGCAAGACATGGTCGTGAGCTTGTTTTTGGAGCTCGCATCCTGCCGATTGCAAAAGCTTGCCTGCATGTTCCCGGAAAAACTTGGCGGCTTTGCGTTGGTCGGAGTTTTCGCGCAATCCGATCCACAGGATGTGCCAATGATCTGGCATGAGAACGTAGGCGGGGCAGGCCAAGTCGTATCGGGCAAGGGTATGGAGAAGCGCTTCCCGCCAGCGAAGATGGAAGGACTCCGTTAGCCAGCCTGTGCGTCGGCCCTCGATCGCCATTGTCCAATGGACGAACGCCTGCCCGCGGTAGGATTCGGGAGCAAGCCGTCGCAGATAGTCGCGAGCCTGCGCCGCGGCGGAAACCGTGAGTTTTCCGTCTGCGTCAGAATCTCGGGCATCCATCGTTGTGATGATGCGGATCCAGGCCGGAGCCTGCAAGCAATGGAATTTCGGAAAACTTACGTTTTCCGCTACGTTTTCCGCTACGTCCTCCGCTCCGGTTGGCGCGTTACCAACCCAGCATCCGGAAGCGCTTCGCGGCTTCCTCGGCGTTCGCCCGGCTGTTGAAGGCGGAGATGCGGAAGTAGCCTTCGCCCTTGCTGCCGAAGCCGGAGCCGGGGGTGATGACGATGTTGGCTTCCTGAAGAACCTTGTCGAAAATCTCCCAGCTTGTGATTCCCTGCGGACCGCGCACCCAGATGTAGGGCGCGTTGACGCCACCGAAAACGGTCAGGCCGCTCGCCGTGACAGCGTCGCGGAGAATCGCTGCGTTGCCCATGTAATGGGAGACGAGTGCGGTGACTTCGGCTTTGCCCTCCGGCGAGTAGATGGCCTCGGCCCCGCGCTGGGTCACGTAAGAAACGCCGTTGAACTTTGTGCTGAAGCGTCGGTTCCACAGGGGGTGGAGCGCTTTCTTTTTGCCGTCGGAAGTCGTGCAGAGGAGGTCCTTCGGCACGACGGTGAATGCGCAACGCACGCCTGTGAAGCCCCCGCTCTTGGAGAAACTGCGGAACTCGATGGCGCACCGGCGCGCTCCGGGAATTTCGTAGATGGAGTGGGGCACTCCGGGTTCGGTGATGTAAGCCTCGTAGGCCGCGTCGTAGAGCAAGATCGCGTTGTGCTCGAGGGCGTAGGCGACCCATTTTTCCAAGCGCTCGCGGGTGGCCACCGCACCGGTGGGATTGTTGGGCGAGCAAAGGTAAACGACGTCGGCCTTTTCCGCAGGCACGTCGGGCATGAAACCATTTTCCGCCGTGCAGGGCAGGTAGAGGAGGCCTTCGTAGGTCCCGGCGTCGTCGGCCGATCCGGTGTGGCCGGCCATGACGTTGGTGTCCACATAGACGGGATAGACGGGGTCCATCACCGCGATGCGGTTGGTGTCACCGAGGACATCGAGAATATTGGCGCAGTCGCATTTGGAACCGTCGGAAACAAAGATCTCGTCGTCGGCCACGTCGAGGCCCTTGGAGCGATAGTCGTTTTCCGCGATGGCTTGGCGGAGAAATTCGTAGCCCTGTTCGGGTCCGTAGCCGCGGAAGCCGGAGCGCTCGCCAAGTTCGTCCACCGCCTTGTGCATGGCTTCGCGCACGGCCAGGGGGAGGGGCTCGGTGACGTCACCAATGCCACAGCGAATGAGGCGGGCCGCCGCGGCGGGGTGGGCGTCGGTGAACGCCTTGACGCGGCGGGTGATCTCGGGGAAGAGGTAGCCGGCTTTGAGTTTTAAGTAGTGCGAATTGAGGTGGGCCATGGTCTAAGAAAAGCGGAAATGCTGAGGTGCTGAAAACGGAAAAAAGCCGCCGGGAGTGCCGGCGGCTTTTTCAGGGAAAGATATTTCTTATTTTGCCGCGGCGTAATTGGCCTCGGCGGCGCTCCAGGAAACGACGTTCCAGAAGGCCTTGAGGTAGTCGGCGCGACGGTTTTGGTAGTTCAGGTAGTAGGCATGTTCCCACACATCCACGCCGATGACGGGTGTGCCTTCGCATCCCGCGACGGCCTTGCCCATGAGCGGAGTATCTTGATTGGGCGTCGAGGCGATTTCGAGTTCGCCGGCGGGATTGACGAGGAGCCAGGCCCAGCCGCTGCCGAAACGGGCGAGACCGGCCGCTTCGAACTTGGCTTTGAATTCGTCGAAGCTGCCGAATTTGGCGGTGATGGCTTCACCGAGGGCGCCGCTGGGTGTGCCTCCCGCGTCGGGCCCGAGAATTTTCCAGAAAAACGAATGGTTGGCATGTCCGCCGCCGTTGTTGCGGACGGGGCCGCGAATGGCTTCGGGCACGGCAGAGAGATCGGCGATCAACTCCTCGACCGACTTGGCGGCCAGTTCGGGTGCAGATTCCAGGGCCTTATTGAGATTGGCCACGTACGTCGCGTGGTGTTTGCCGTGGTGGATCTCCATGGTCTTGGCGTCGATGTTGGGTTCGAGCGCGGTGGGAGCGTAGGGAAGGGATGGAAGTTCGTATGCCATAATGAATTGGGTTGGCAGGAAAATAGACGCTTGGCGGGAGGCATCAAGCGGGAATGTGCTGAGCCGCGCATCAGGAAATTTTCCAACTTTGGTTTACCATTTCCGCGTCGGCGTGCGTAAAGGGGGGAAAGATGAAAATTCCCGGTACCCTCGCAGTGATGGCTCTTCCTGGTGCCGTGCTGTTTCCGGGCTCCATGTTGCCGCTTTATATTTTTGAGCCTCGCTACCGGAAAATGCTGGCCGACGCCCTGGCCGGGGAGCGGATGTTCGCCATCGGATCAGCGAGTTCGGGGGAGGAAGACGCGGAGATTCACGATGTCGGAGGGGCCGGATTTGTCCGGGCCTGCGTGGCCAATGACGACGGAACTTCGCGGCTGATATTGCAAGGGGTGAGCCGGGTGCGTTTCGAGGAATGGTTGCCCGGTGAACCGTACCGCCTGGCCCGCGTTGAGGCGCTGGCCTCGGAATCGCGAACCCCGCTTTTGGTGGAGGCACTCCGAAGCGAGGTGCGTCACCTTTGCGGTCGGCTCCTCAAAGGCGACGCCAAGCCGATTGAAAAGCTGCTCGATGCCACGTGCGATCATGGGGAATTTGCCGATTTTGTCGGAGCGAACCTGGTGGAAGATCAGGTCATCCGCCAGCGACTGCTGGAAGAACTCGAAACGACACGCCGCTTGGAAATCCTCGCCGCCTACCTCACGTCGCTTATTGGGGAGAAATAGGTTCGGCGGTCTTTTTCGGGCGATTTCCAAAAATGGCGGTCCCGATGCGGACCAGCGTCGCTCCTTCGGCAATGGCGATTTCGAAATCCCCACTCATGCCCATCGAGAGGGTGGTGAGTGGCACTCGAAACTGGCGGGTGAAGTCGTCCCGCAATTTCCGCAGACTGGCAAATACGGGGCGCACGTCCTCCGCTATCTCCACGTAAGGGGCGATAGTCATGAGGCCCTCGACCTGGAGCCGCGGCAACGCGAGCAATGTTTCGAGTTCGCGGGAAAGTAGGCCCGGGGTGAAGCCGAACTTGGTGCTCTCACCCGAGACGTTCACCTCCAGCAGCACGCGGGGAAACAGCCCCAGTTCGGACGCCACCCGGTCGATTTCCCGGGCCAGTGACAGAGAATCGACGCCATGAATCAGGTCCACCGTGGGTAGCACCTTGCGGATTTTGTTCTTCTGCAGATGGCCGATCAGGTGCCAGTGCAGGTGGGAGGGCAGCAGGGGGGCTTTGGAGACCAGTTCCTGCACGCGGTTCTCACCGAAGATGATTTGCCCCGCCTCGCAGGCCTCTCGCACGGACTCGGTCGGGTGGGTTTTCGAGACCGCCACCAGTTCCACCTCGGCCGGATTCCGGCCGGCGGCGAGGGCGGCCATGGCCATTTTTTCCCGGATGGCAACCAGTCTCTCCGCGATTTCATTCATAACATTCTCTTATTTACCTTCGGCCAAGATAAGTTATTCTTATGGCGAAAGAACGGATGCAAATTCAATCTTTCAAGGTTTTTTCGGACTTGGCGGAGACCGCGAGTTTTTCGAAGGCGGCGGAACGCAATGGGATCACCCAGAGCGCCGTGAGCCAGCAAGTGAGCGCCATCGAAACGCGTTTCCACGTGAAGCTCATCGAACGCGGGCGCCGTAACTTCGGGCTCACTCCGGAAGGCCGGGTCTTTTTAGAAGCCAGCCGCGACATTCTTGGCACTCTCGATGGTCTTGGCAGCCGGCTCCACAAATTGCGGAATGCCGTGAGCGGAGAACTCCGGGTTGCAACGATCTTCAGTATTGGGCTCCACGAGTTGCCCCCGTATCTGAAGGTGTATCGTCAAGCTTTTCCGGATGTGGAAGTCCGGGTGGAATACCGGCGTTCTTCCGAGGTCTATGCCTCTGTTCTCGAAGGCCGGGCCGATGTGGGGTTGGTGGCGTATCCCGCGGCTCGGCGAGGCATGAAAAGCATCACCTTCTGGCGGGACCGGCTGGTTTTGATTTGCTCACCGGCCCACGGGCTGGCCCATCGGCGGCGGGTGGCGCTTTCGGCTCTTCAGGGGGAAAAATTCATCGCGTTTGAGCCCGATCTGCCGACTCGGCGGGAGATCGACCGCAAGCTGCGGGCCGCTGGGGTGAAGGTGAAGATGGCCCTGGAGTTCGACAACATCGAGACCGTCAAGCGCGCCGTCGAGGTCGAGAATGGCGTCTCGCTCGTGCCAGAAACCACCGTTCGCCATGAAGTGGCTTCCGGCTCGCTCAAGGCCATCGAAGTGGATGCGGCCGATATGTGGCGGCCTCTCGGTGCCCTCATTCGCCGGTCGGCCCGGGTTTCGCCGGCGCTCCGGGAGTTCTTGTTCCGATTGGAGAATACGGAAATCACCAATCCTGCCGATCCGCCCCGGACGGAGCCGGAGGGTTGATCCCCCCCAATTGCGCGAACAGAGGCGTTCGGGAGGCCTTTCGGGCTAACCGGTTTGACCCCGACAATTCGCGCCGCCCGTGGCTCCCTCCGAAAAAACCTGTTGGGCTTTGCCGGGAAACCGTGTCATACAAGGAAGTAATCCTGTTGATTCCATGAAAAGACTTCTCACCGGAGCCGCGCTGGCTGTGTTTATGCTGGCGGCCTGCCAGAATGCCCAAACGCAGGCCGAGCCCCAGGTTGTTGTGGTGCCGACGGATGAAATGTCGAGGCCCCCTTCTCTCGGACCAGCCACCACGGGGCAGTCGGTCGCGCCGGTCGCCGCGCCAACCCAGGTTAGCCTGTCCAAACCAGTCGCCTCCTCCAAGCATTCCTATAACTCCTGCACGGTGGACGGGCCCTACATTGCAATGACCTTTGATGATGGTCCGCACCCCGAATTTACCCCCAAACTCCTCGACGAGCTGAAAAAGCGGAATCTCAAGGCCACGTTTTATGTGGTGGGCAAAAACGTCGCGGAATACCCCGAAATCGTCAAACGCATGGCCGACGAAGGCCATGAGATTGCCAATCACACGTGGAGCCATCCCTCGCTGCCCAAGCTGGGAGCCGAGGGCGTTCGCAAACAGATGGCCGATACCACGGCGGCCATTCGCGAGGCCTCCGGGGTCACACCGGTGACGATGCGCCCCCCCTATGGAGCCACCAACGCGGCCTTGAACCGCAAGATGGCGGAAGAATATGGGATGAAAGTCATCCTCTGGTCGGTCGATCCGCAGGATTGGAAATACCGGAAGGTTAACCATGTCTATTCCCAGATCGTGGAAAAGGCCCATCCCGGTGCCATCATTCTGGCTCACGATATTCACGCTACCACCGTCGCCGCCATGCCGCAGACGTTCGACACGCTGCTCGCCAAGGGATTTAAGTTTGTCACCGTTTCGGAATTGCTCGCCATGGACCGGCCGACCCAGATGGTGAAAAAGGAACCCTCCCCAGCCGCGGCATCCCCGCAATGAAGCCGTCAGCCTTCCCGCCATTGGGAATTGACTTTTTCAATCAAGTTGCGCTTATATTTAACATCCTTAATTAAATCGCCGTAATGCAACTTCAAGAACCCGCTGTCCGTCCCGATGTCGAGCGTCTCGCCGACCTCGTCATGACCATGCAGCGGTGTTTCATGATCCGCCTCTCCGAAGAGCTGGCGCGTGGGCAGGTTTCCTTCCCGCAATTTTTTCTCCTTGGTCACATTGCCGCCCAGGATTCGCTCTCGATGAGTGAGATTGCGGGCAAGATGAACCACTCGACGGCCGCGGCCACCGGGTTGGTGGACCGTCTGGAAAATCTCGATTACGTCCAGCGCGCCCACGCCGCAAATGACCGGCGCAAGGTGCTGGTCAAGATCACAAAAAAAGGCACGGCCCTGGTGGAGAGAATCCGCCAGGACATCGTGAATAATCTGTCGCAAGTGATGGATCTTCTTCCGCCCGACGAGCAGACAGCCTGGTTGAGCATTTACGAGAAGATTTATTCCTACTGCCAAAGTAAAAACACTCCATGCTCCGAATAAGCGCGCTCAAAACCGCCCTCGGTCTGGCCGCACTTTCCGGAGTCGTCGCCACGGCTTTGGCCCAGACCAACGTCCAGTTTCCCACGGCGATTCCGCCTTCCCCGACCCCGTCGGGCACGCCATATCAGTTGCCGCCGCTGTCCGCGCCGGCCGCACTGCCTACACCGCTGCCCGCCCTGCCGGCCTCGGCTATGCCCACGCCGCTGCCTTCGTTCGCGGTGAGTCCCACACCGTCGCCCACGCCACTGCCGGACGGCACGATGCCCCTCACGCCGCCGCCGATGCCGACCCCGGTGTTGCAGGACGCCAATTCGCTTTCCGAGCAACTGAACCTGCCGCTGCCCGCTCCGACCCAGCTCAGTGAGTCGCTTGGCCCGTCGACGGAAGCGCAGAAGCTCAAGCAGAGCGAGGAACTCGCCATGCAGCAGAAGATGGTGATGGCCGATTTCGAAAAATCCCTGAATGGCCTCATTGCCAAGCAGCGCAATCCCAAGGTCGCCGACCTCACCCTCGACGGGGCGGTTCAGATCTGCCTGAAGCAAAATCCGGATATCCTGAACGCCATCCAGCAGATCCGTCTCACCCGCGGGCAGTTGATTGAGGTCGTGGCGCAAGCTGTCCCGCAACTGGCCATATCTTCGGGCTACCAAAACCAGGCCGATTCGTTAAACCCCACCCGGAATAGCGGTTCGACCTCGATTGAAATCCCCAATCCTTCCGGGGGAAAACCCATCGTGCTGACGTCCACGGGTGGATCGACTCCCGCGCAGAACCAGACTTGGAATGTCCAGTTTGTCGCCTCGCAGTTGATTTTCGACGGCGGTGCGACCATCGCCGGCATCAAGGCAGGCAGCGCGGCCTACGACAGCGCGTTTTTCAGCCTGCGCTCGACGATCGACGGGATCGTTTCGCAGGTGGTCACTCAGTTTTACCAGGTGGTTCTCAATCGCGCCCTCATTGTCGCGCAGCAACAGAACGTCGCCTTGCTGCAACAGCAGGTCCAAGACCAACAGAACCGCTACGAAGCCGGCACCGTCCCGCGTTTCAATGTTCTCCAGGCGGAAGTGCAGCTGGCCAATGCCCTGCCTCCCCTCATCCAGGCGGAAAACGCTTTTCGCATTTCTCTTTATCAATTGGTCAAGCTGCTGGGCATGGACTACCCCAAGGGGAACCCCAGCGAAGTGCCCTTTAACATCGTTGGTACGCTGGGTTACAGCCCGCGGAAAATTGACACTGACGAGTCCATCCGCGTGGCCATTGCCCGCAATCCTTCGCTGAAAGCCCAGCGGCAGAACATCCTGGCCAATGCCTCGAACGTGAGCGCGCAGGCCGCGGGGTGGTTGCCGACGATCAATGCCCAGGCTGGTTATGAATTTCGGAACGACACCGGTTCCCTCGACCTCACGCAGACCGTCGAAGGATTTTTCTTCGGGGCCACCGGCCAGTGGAATGTCTGGGATGGTGGTGCCACCTATGGCCGCGTCGCGCAGGCCAGAGCCCAACTCATGCAATCGAAAAACACCTACGACAATGGCATTCGCCAAGTCGTCCTCGATGTGCAGACCGCCATCTCAAATCTCGATCAGGCCAAACAAACCATCGAGGCCACCACCGCCAGCGTGGTCCAGGCGACGGAGGCCCTCCGCCTCGCCCGGGAACGCCTCGACGCCGGGGCTGGCACCCAGCTCGATGTTCTGAACGCGCAAACCCAGCTCCTTGCCGCGCAAACCAATGTGCTCCAGGCCCGCTACGATTACATCGCCGCCCGGGCGCAATACGATTTTGCTCTTTCGCTCGATACGCAATACATCGAGACCTTTGACGACCCGCTGGTCCGTCCGTTGAATTTGCAGGCGTTGAATAAAGGGGAACGCGCCACCTTCCGCAAAGTTACCCAGCCCGACCGTCCCCAGCCTAAATTGCCGAAAGTGTTTAAGGACCAGGATCTGATTAAGCCCATTTTGGAAGGCGCCCCGTCGCCCAGCCCCAAGCCAAAGAGAAAACCCGCGGGCGGCCTCAGTAAATGAGCCCCTGTCCCGTCGAGACCTTCCCGGCTCTCGACGCGCTCCCCTTCCTGCGCGCGGCTTTTGTGCAGCGCTGTGAGGGGATTGACGTGCTGACCGACCGCGAGACCGCCATGCAGCGGCTATGGTCGGCCCATCGTGAAACCGCGGACGCCGCCGGATTCGCCGGCTTGCCCTTCGCCATCGCCGAGCAGGTTCATGGCGCTCTGGTCACCCGGGTGGACATCGCGGGCGAGGCCCCCTTTCCCGGCGCTGATGGCTTGGTCACCTCCTCTCGCGAGCTTTGCCTGGCCATTTACGTGGCGGATTGTGCTCCCGTGTTTCTGGCCGACAAACGCGGTCGCGCCATTGGTCTTGTCCATTCCGGGAAAAAGGGCACCGAAAAAGAAATCGTGCCTGCCGCCATCCGCAGGCTCCACGCCGAATACGGTTGTTTGCCCGCCGACCTCGTCGTGCAGATCGGGCCCTGCATTCGTCCGCCCCATTACGAAGTCGATATTGCGCAATCCATCGCCGCCCAAGCACGGGGGGCAGGAGTGAGCGACGTTCACGACTGCGGGAAATGCACTGCCTCCGACCCGGAGCGCTATTATTCCTACCGCCGCGAAATGGGCCGGACCGGACGCCTGCTGGCGCTGCTGGCGTTGAGATAAATGAATCTCGCGTTCCTCCATGATCATCCCGAATTTGTTCCGGCCCTGAGTGATCTCTGCGGGCGCGAATGGGCGCATTTTTACCCGGACTGGAATGCGGAGACGGCGCGGCGCGAGTTTGAAAGTCAGCCCGGCGACGGCACGTTGCCCGTGACGTTGGTCGCGGTGGAGGACGGGGAACTGCTCGGTACGGTGAGTCTGATTTTCGACGACCTGCCGGGCTTCGAGCATCTCAATCCCTGGCTGGCGAATCTGATTGTCCTGCCGGCCCACCGCGGGAAATTGGTGGCTAGTTTTCTCATCCGGGCCGCCGAGGAACGTTTGAGGACGCTGGGATATTCCGAGGGATTTTTGTTCACGGAATCCGCCCGGCAGCTTTTTGAAAAGTTGGGTTGGACGGTGCATGGCCCAGCAGCCTGCGGAGGGAGTGCGGTCACGGTGATGCGAAAAACGCTTTTCCCCATTCATCCGGTTCCTTAGGGCTCGGTCCGGATTGACGCCAGCCGCGGCAGGAGCGAAAAGGTCGCCGAGGGACCTGGCACTCAGGGAGTCGCCTCGACAGGCTCTTCGGTCCGAATCTCCAGGCGCGCGGACACCAGAAGCGAGCCCTCCGGCAAGGTGCCATCATTGTCATCCATCCGCACGATCCACGGGCCTGACGGAAGATCCCGGGAGGGAACGTCCACGGCCACCGGCACAGCGACCTGCCGCCACCCCGCGCTCAAGCCCAATTCTGCAATCACGGGAGTTCCACCCGTCCAACTGACGCGAAGGCGGCCGGATCCCCTATCGGGTCCGCGGGGAGCGGCGAATCCCAATACGAGTTGAGCGCGGACCGCGCCTCTGATCATTTCCTGGCTGAGGGCAAACGACAGCTCTGCGCCCGGGCAAAGGGGTTGTAAAAACTCCGGCGCATAGTGCCGTGAAAGGATGACCCGCCGGATGGCCGGGGGATTCCTGGGAATACGGACCAGTGCGGTTTCTTCGCCTTCGAGTCGGAAGGAGGGTTTTTCCAAAGGCTCTTCGGCAACGGCGTCCCTCCGCCAGTGGGCCCTCGCTGGATTCGGTGAGTGGTGGTCTAATGGGGCCGGGCCTTCCCAGCGCATGCGCGCGACTCGCACGCCGGTCGGCCAGGGCCCAATCCCTTCCGTCTCGATGGCGCCATCGAGAGGCTCCGGAGTCGAATTGTGCAAGAGAACCAGGATGTCGGAGTCCGTGCGGCAGGCCACGGCAAACAGGCCTCGGGAAAGAGCGGGGTCAGTCACCCGCCACGACACCGGCACACGCTGACCCGCGACCTCGCGGAAAAACGCCGCGAAGCCGGCCAGGGGAGTGACCCGGGTTTCCGGATCGGCTGGCGAGCCGGGACGCGTGGCCAGAGTCTGACCGCGTTGGGGACCATAGCCGATGTCGCTTTCCGGCAGGATGAAGGGAACGGTCATTGCCACCTCAGGCCGATTCATCAAACCCAACCACAGGCGGGTCACCGTCGTGCCGTAGAGAAAAGAGAGGTAGTCGCTGGCCCATGGACCCAGTTGGGGGGTGATGCCCTGCCGTCCGAATTCGGATATCAAGACGGGCGGCGATGGACGTCCCCATTGGGCAAGATGAAGAGTCTGCACGAGGTCCAGCAGGACTTCAGATTTCCCAAACTCCATGATCTCCGAGTGGCCCAGCGACAGGCTGGCGAAAAGGTTGGGGGTGGGCAGCTTCTGGTGCGAGGCGAAACCCGGGGATTCGGGTCCGTAGGCCCACAGCTCCTTGGTGTAGAGGTGAAAGTCGTATGCTCCGGCGACATCGCCAACATTTTCGATGAAGCTGCGCTCCCAGCCCGAGGAATTCCACCGTTCCCAGTACTCACCCGGATACGGCCATGCCGTGCAGGGACCCGAAACGCGCACGTCGGGGTGTTTGTCACGCAGGCGGAGTGCCAGCGCCCGGGCAAATTTGGCGTGATCGAGGGGGGAGTTTGGACCGCTTTTCCATGAGGCATCCGGCTCATTGACCGGCGAAAAAAATCCCGGCGGGGGCGCTCCAGCTTCGCGGAGGGCATCGAGCCAGCGGACCACCAGATCGCCCGCTGCCTGCTGGTCGGCCGGAGCCACCGCGCGGTTGTGCGCGACCTTCATGGTTGGCTCGACCGCGGCCGCCGGCAGGATGCCCGACGATCTCGACGCGGAAGAATCCGGAAACGAGCCCCCCGCCGCGGCATAAATTGCTCCTGGATGTTCGATGGCACCGCGCGCCGCCATTCGGACAAAATTTGTCACGGTGGCTTCCGTGGAGGGTCCGCGGCCAAAACGGAATTTGTCGCCGCCATCTTCGCCGAAGTAGGGCCCGGTGCCGCGGCCGGGAGCCATTCTCAGAGCACGCATTCCCTCGGCCACCGCTCCGGAATACATTCCCGGAAAATGGTACAAACGAAAATAGCGGTCGCGCGTGATCGCGTCTGCCGTGTGGGGACCGCAGGCCAGGGTGAGGAGGGCATCGGCCTCGATATGCAGAGTCGCTCGGCCGACCGTTGTCTCCTCCTCGCGCTTCGATTCGTTTCCCGTGGCACCGAGCGCTGGGTGCCACGGATTGGCGCCTCGCTTGCTCGTGGGAGTCTTCATGGTTTCCGGTCTGCGGCCTTTTGCCAGATCCTCACGTAATCAATCGCCTGACTTGACCCGTCGATCCGGTCGGTCACGGGACCGGCCCAGTGGATCACTGCCAGGCTGAGGAAGAGGGGAGCCGGATGATGGCAGAAAACATTCGGCTCGCGCCGGATTTCCCGACCGTCGAAATAGAAGACCAGTTCCTCCGGCGTCCAGAGCAATCCATAGGTGTGAAACTCCGCGCTCAAGTCCCGGAAATCGCGGCCCGTCCCTCCCGAGCCCGCGATGTCCACCCAGCCGTCCTCGCTCCAGTATTGAATGGTGAAATCACTCAGCCCCTGGGTCCATTCGCCCTTGTTGCGCCAGCCGGAGAAGATCTGGATGCAGCCGAGTTCGACCGGCTTGTTCCAATCGATGACCACCTCATGCTTGCCGGCATGGCTGTCGGCCCCGACCCAGCGCGATTCGTTGTCGACCGTGCCGTCCCCCACGTTGGCTGCCGCAAATTCCGGGCGGAGGGTGGAGTTTGCGCTCACGGTGGCACCGGGCACGAGGTTTACTCTGTCAGCGGGCACAGGGACGGGGTTGCCCGCCTCGTCGGCCATGGCGGGATAGCCTTCCTTGCTGGGCGGAAAGGCCCGGATCTCCGCGATGCTGGCCCGGTTGAGGTCGCGGCTGACAATGCGCAGGCGCTGAGTTGTGACGGGAATTTCCAGAGGGAACATGGCCAGGGCACGGGCTCCCAGCACCACAGAGCGGCTGTCCGCCGTATGACGGGGGGTCCATCGGTGGATATTTGTGGAGATCTTGTTGGGAAAGTGCCCTTCGTTGATGTCGATCTCAAAAACTGCGAAGTCGCCCGAGTCGAGACGGGCTTTGTCCACTCCGCGAGGCGAGTTCATCAGCCAGAACGAATTGTTTAATCCGGGGGCTGCCGCATAGCGGTAACGGCATTCGAAGTAGCCGTATTGAAACGGTTTTTTTGTCCAAATGCTGCCGGCCGTCCATTGCTGGCCGCCGCGTTGTTCTTTCCTGGCAGTCAGGGAAAGGTTCCCATCCCGCATGGAGACATTCTCCGGCCACCGGCTGGAGAGAATGTGTTTATGGGACTGCGCGTCCGAGACCCATCGTTCCTTCCACGCCTCCCCCTCGCCGGAAAAGTCGTCCTCAAAGACCAGCTCCCAATCCGCCTCCGGAAGGGACACTGCCGGACGCGGCCCTTCCGGCTGGCAGCCGATAGTCACGAGTCCGAAAACTGCGGCCACCGCCATGGCCACGCAACCCGTGAAGGCTGGGCACTTCATGGTTTCAATTCTGAGGCCAAAACCTTGAAGAGGTCCTCCATCGTATCCCGGGAGAGGGCCTCCTCGTAGATGGCGAATCCGCACAGCCGGCCCCCTTCCAGGAGGGCCGGGCTCAGGTCGCGGTTGGTCCGTCCCGCGATCAAGACCGGCGCAGCGGGCTCGCCCGCCCGGGGAATGGGGAACGAGTGAAACGCGGGGGCCTCCCCGCCCGCCAGTTCCCCCAGACAAACGTCGAGCACCAATTCGTCGCCCTGTTTTTTCCAAGCCAGTCCGACGAACATCCACGACCCCGGCGAGTAAGCGCCGAGTCGGAGCGTTTGGGGGCTGGATTCCTTCCCTCCGGTATAAAGAATCAAGGATCGGGTTTTGTCGGCTCTCAGGTCAAAGGCAGAGCGGTCTCCCCACGCACCCCGGCTGATGATCATCGCCGGATCTCCGGTCACTTCGGGGATCAGGACACAAAAAACCACCGCCCCCGATTCGCCGGTCAGCAGCGGGCTCTCGATCGAGGAAGCAATGGCTGCGCCGGTCGGAGCGTCCGGGGGTGGACCGAAAGCGCCTTCATCGTCGCCCCAGGGATCCCGTCCCATGGCATTTATCCGCGTCCCGGAGGTTGCCACCCAACGGGAGTCTCCGGTGCCCTCGTTGATTTCGGCCGACCTCAGATAGAGGACGGCCGGAGCGACCTTGGATGTCGGCTCCTGCAATTTCTTAACCGCAGCGGCGGGCGGCTGCGCCTGCAAACGCGACGCGGCAATGAGGACGCCTGTCACCAGGCTGAGGATGGGAGGAAGAGGTTTCATAAGAAAGGTTCTAGTGCCAAGGGCCCTGCTCGCGAGGTCGCATGGCACGATGCTTAATGTCTCCCGGCACGAAAACGAGAAAAGACAGCCCCTCGCCCTCTGGTTTCACGGCGAACGACAGACAGGGTTTTTCGGCGTGAAGAAAATAGGCCGGTCGCTCCAAGCGTTCCACTTTTACTGTCCGACCGTCCACCGTTTCCAGGTGGGGCGTGGCGACAAGGCGGTAATCGTTCGGCCGCCAGTTCAAACCGTCCTCGGATTCAAAAAGAAGGGTGGCGCGAGGATACGATCCTTTCAGCCCGACCATGTCTTTCATCAAACAATGGTAACGCCCGTCGGTGTGCCATAGATGAGGGTCTTCGAAGGGAAAGCGGGAGCCGGGAACGTGGAAGAGCGGGGTATCGGCTTTCTCAAACGGGCCCTCCGGGGTGTCGGCAAATGCGGCTCCATGAAGAATTGTTGAGCCGTAGGGGAGATCGCCGATGGTGACCCCTTTGTAAATCATCATGATGCGGCCCTCGGGGGTGCCGCTGACCGACGGATTTGCAACGCACAAGCTATCCCATGCGGCGGGGCTGACATCCAGCACGGGCGTTCGGGACCTGTGCCAAGGCCCTCTCGGTGAGCTGGCCACCGCGACGCCGATGCGCTGGTTATTGCGGTGCACCCACCACTCTCCATTGCCGGAATTGCCCGTATAATACAGAAAGTACCGGCCGCCAAATTGCTTCACGGTCACATTGTGAAAATTGTCGGCATCCCAGGAGCTGGCGCCGAAAGCCGCCAGAACAACTTCGGGATGGTTGAAGGGCCCCCAGGGATGCGGCCCCTCCGCTCGCCAGATTTGCGAGTGGGTGACCCAGCCGTCGTGGCCCTGCGCCTCGGGCCAGCAGGAAAAAAACAGACTGAAGGTGCCTCCGGGGTTTTCCACCACCGATCCGCACCAGACGTGCCAGCCTGGCATGGCGAAGCGGAACTGCGTGGACACCGGGTGCGGTTGGCACGTGTTTATCGCGGCTTCCTGAGGCGCGGCCTGGTCCCAGGGGGCAAGGCGGGGGGCGGTCGTGCTCATGGTTCCGGTCCCCAGAAGGGATGACTCTTGTCCGCGTTCCGACTTGCACATTCGGAGGCACTGAGGAATTCCGCGTGGCCGTCGATGAAGGTGGCTATCGCCACTCCGTTCGTTCCCAGATCCCTGGTGGCACCGTTGCGGGCATTGAGTTTGCCCGCACTGGTGGAGTTGTCCGGCGTCAGGGAGTGGGTATTGCCAAGGTTGTCAGCCAGGAGCGCCGTCTGACTGTTGTTGTGGACGAGAGCCAGTTTCTGTGAGGCTCCCGGGCGGTAAACGAACCGGTTGTTATAGCCGTAGGAGATCACGCTCTTCGGCCAGCTCTTTTCTGCATTTGGTGAGCGCAGCACCGTGCCGGTGGTGTCCGTCGCACTGGGAGGTCCCCATCCGGTGGGTCCGTCCAGCGCGGACCGGTTCGCGGCCGTGGGGTGGGGGTAAAGCCGGACTTTGACCACGTTGTACCAAAAGTCCCGGTCGGTCGCCCCGCTGGGCAGCGAGCCAGAGCTGCCGTAGGCATAGGGGAATTGCCCTTCGTTATCGACGACGTACTGGGAAATGGCACCGTAGATCTGCCCGATTTGGGCGAGTGATTTTGTCGTCCGCCCCTTGTCGATGGCCCCATTCACGGCAGGCATCAGCAGCGTCGCCAGCAGCGCGACGATCCCGACAACAACCAGAAGCTCGACGATCGTAAACGCCGTGGAGGTCTGCGGTCCTTCGGTTGTCCTTGCCAGGCAGTAGGTTCGTCGTTCCACCATAGGTGCTGTGATCTCGGGAAGCTCGGCACGGGGAGGCATTGTGCGAGGGGGAGTTAACGGACCGTGTGGGAACTGCGGCGATGGCGCCGGCGCAGCGCAAGGGTGGCCAATGCGCCTGCGGCGATCAGGCCCGCCGTGCCAGGTTCCGGAACGACGACCAGATTCAGGCTGCCCACCTCGAAGTAGGCCGACACCCCGGACCCGAGATCGTAGGCGTTGCCGACTCCAAGGTTGGCCAGGTTTGCCGTGTTGATCGTTGCCGATCCGTCAATCAGGGTGTACGTGCCCGCTGCGACAGAGCTGTTCAACCCGGTCAGATTTTCCACTCCGAAACCCCCGAAGGTGACACTCGCGCCATTCACAGTAAGGGTCTCGGTGAGGCTGAATTGGAAGTTCGATCCGGCAAGGAGATTCAGGCTGCCGGAAATCACCCCGTCCCCGCCAATTGTCGCGTCTGAGGCCACCGACACCCCTCCGATTCCCAAGGCCCCGGTGGTGCCCACCAACAGCGTTCCCGTCGATACCGTCGTCGCGCCGCTGAAACTGTTGGATCCCGTGAGAATCAAGGTCCCTGCCCCCAGTTTTTCCAGGGAGCCGGTGCCGGACGAAGCGGCGCCGGATATTGTCAGCACGGTTGCCAGGTTGGCGATGTCGAAGCCTGCCGTGTTGGTGCCGTTGATGGTGAAATTGCGGTTGGTCGATGCCGTTCCGCCGGTGTAGCGCAAGTTGCCGCCATCAAAAACCAGATTCGACGCAGCGCTGGTTGCCATCCCGATTGAGGAATTCACCCCAAAAATGGCGGAAACCCCGCTGCCGGTGGCAATATTGCTGCTGGTGTTGATGGTGATCTGGGTCGGGCTGTCGATGGAGGTGATGGTGAATCCGGCCGGCAATGTGGCCGCAGAAAAAGTCATTCCCACCGTCAATCCCGTCGTGTCGTCCACGGTGACGATATTACTCCCGGTCGTCGTGCTCACGGTGCGCGCCACGCCAGCCGTTCCGATGGATGCGACTTCGAGCACACCGCCGCTGAGGATTGTTGCCCCGGTATAGGTTGAGCCCGGAGCCGAAAGAGTCAGTACGCCCGCCCCCGACTTGGTCAGCCCGAGATTTCCCGTGGCGCCGGTTGCTCCCGTGCTCCGGTCGCGGAGGACTCCGGCGTAGGTGGTGTTGGAACTTTGATTGACCGTAAGGAGGCTGTTGGAGGCACCGAAATTTTCGATCACCCGCGCGTTGGTCGTATTGCCCGAGGAGAGGGCGGAGACGGACTGGTTGAAGCCGTTCAGGCGGAGCCTGGCCCCATTGCCTCCGGTGTTCTCATTGCCGATGAGGAGCGGACCGGTGCCCAGGGCATCGTTGGCACCCAGCGCAATGGCAAAGGACCCGCTGCCGCCGCCGTTTTCAATGGTCGTTCCTCCGGTGTAGGTGTTCGATCCATTGATTGCGAGCGTCCCTGTGGTGGTTTTCACGAGGGCGAGATTATTTTCGTGGGTGCCCGCGCCGCCGATGGTCGCGTTGGCGCTGATCGTGCCAGCCGAGATCGATAGCGATGAGGTCGATGCCGAATAGCCCAGAATCCGGGTCTCTGCGGCGGTCGCATTCCCGCCCACGGCGACTGTGCCCACCGAGACACCGCCTCCGACCCGCACCTTCATCGCGTTGTTCAAAGTGAGGTTCCCCCAAGTTTGGACGTCGGCCGGGGACTCACCCAGGACGAGGCTGGCGGTGGCCGCGGGCGCCCCCACGCCTGCTGCGGTGGATGCAATGTTGATGTTGGTTGATCCCATCGAACGCGACCCGCCGAAAATCAGGCTGCCGGCCCACACTCCCCCGGATTGCTGGAGGGTTGTCATATTGCTGATGCTGCCATCCACGCGGGTGACCGAGCCGGCCACCCCTTCGTAGCGCATCTGAAAGTCCGTTGAACTTGCCGTCGAGCGGGCGATGTCCCCGTTCAGATCCAGGGTGCGGGTTGTGTTGTTGTTGCGAATGACGAAGAGTTTGTTGGCATCAGCGTTGTTCGTATCGATCCGGATGGGAGCGTTGATGGTTTGGTCCTGCGTGGCTCCCGATGACATGGTGAGCGCATAAGTGCTGCTGGAGTTGGCGCTTCGCAGGATGAGATTTCCGCCGGTGGAATTCAGTGCGAAGGTCCCTCCCCGGTTGAGAGTGATGTCCCGGAAAAAATAATCGCTGTTGAATGTGGCCTGCGAACCGCCCGAGCCGAACTGCACACTGGCTGTCCCATCGTTGGCCGGGAGGAGGTTGTTGTTCCAGTTTGTGTTGAGGGTGATGCTGGTGTCGGACCCTCCGCCCGCATCCCAGATGGTCTGGGCGGAGAGGCTGGCGGAGGCCGCAACAGCGGCGGCGGAGACGGCGAAAAGGGCGTTGAGACAGGATGGAGTTTTCATGAGGGGTTGTTTCCTGGCCACTCATACGGGCGACCAAAAACTTGGACAACCCCGGTTTGCGGATTAGATGTCCACTTTTGCGCCAAGGCCTTTTGCCGTCGTTTGTTCCGCGATCCTTCAAGGCCCCGCCTTGGTGAAGCGATGCGGGAGGAGCTGATTAGCGGCGTGTCGTTCGGCGGCGCGGACGGTTTTGCTCGCGGAATTTTCGCGGGGACATTCCCGTGGCCTGTTGGAAAACCAGTCCCATGTATTTGTAGGACGTGAAGCCGCACTGTTCGGCCAGGCGGGTAATGGGTTCGTCCGTATTTGCGAGCATCAAACGCAGTTTATTGATCCGGATCTGGCGGATCTGCTCGACGACGGAGCGCCCGAAACATTGGCGGAATTTCCGCTCCATGGACCTCCTTGCCATGGGTTCGCGCCGCAGCAGGTCCTCGACAGTGATGGGTTCGTGGGCGTGGTTCTGGATGAATCGCATTACCGCCGCGATGCGGGGGTCTCCAATGGCGAGGGTGTCGGTGGAGAGCCGCGAGATCACGCCAAGGGGTTCAATCTCGTGGCGCATCCGGGCGGGCTTTTTGCCTCGGAAAAGGGTGTGCAGAATATCCCCGGCCGTCCGACCGATTTGTTCGGCAGCGGTTTGGATTCCTGTTTGTTCGGGATACGAGGCCTCGGACTGAAGGTCGTCGAAATCGCAGCCCATCACGGCGACATCATGCGGAACGTTGATCCCGGATTTGAGGCACGCGTCCAAAACCATGTGGCCGATGGCGGGTCCCCAGCAGAGCACTCCGACCGGCTTGGGGAGCTCGCGCAGCCACTCGACGTATCCTTCCGGTCGGGGCATCGACCGGTGGAAATGGCAACGATGTCCGCGAGTCGCGAGCGCGGCGCAAAATTTGTCATAAAGGATGTTCACGTAGGATTCATCAGGGTGCCCAACGTAGGCAAAATGAGAAAATCCCCTCGACCAAAAATGTTCGACCGCGATTTGCGCATCCCCACGGTAACTTCCGGTGACGGTCGGAAACTCAAACCCCGGCACCATGATGCCCGAACAGTTTACCAAGGGTGTCTTTTTGGCGAGGAACGCCTGGGCGACCGCGGCCGTTGGAACCCGGGCGATGATGCCATCCGGCCGCCACCCGGCCCCCAGGGCAAAGACCTCTTCGGGTCCGCCTGTGTGAAGTTCGATGTGCCAGGGGCCGTTGATTTTGGCGTACTCGATGATTCCAGAAACCACCCGGCGTCCCCACGAAGTGGTTGTTTCCACAAAGATTGAGACGAACGGCACGGAGGGGGAGACCGGACGCCGGGTTCGCGAGGTGCGGGGCATGGGTGGATCGTAACGTCGGTGGAATACGCGCAAAGCCAAATTCCCGAGCGGTCCCGCGGTCGCGATGGTGCTTTCGTGCGAGTGATCAGCGTTGCTGCGCTTCGCTCCGGTTGCCTCCCGGCAACACGCTCGAGTTGCCCTGCCCCAGGAAAGCGCTGGCGCACAGGTGTTCAGCGTTGCGCGCGGGGCGTGAAGCTTCTTGAATGGGGGTTATGAAAACCGCCGTCTTCAGCACGAAGCCCTATGATGAGCAATTTTTGACGGCGGCGAACCACGGCCATGAGTTCGAGTTTTTTGAGGAGCGGCTGAATCACCACACGGCCGCCCTGGCGGACAGCCACGAGGCGGTGTGTGCCTTTGTCAATGATCTGCTCGATGCCCCGGTGCTCGACCGGCTGCATCACCAGGGGGTGCGTTTTATCGTGCTGCGCTGTGCCGGTTTTAATCAGGTGGATTTGCGTCACGCCGCCTCCCTGGGCATCCGGGTGGCCCGGGTCCCCGCCTACTCGCCCCACGCGGTGGCGGAGTTTGCCCTCACGCTGATGCTGGCGCTCAACCGGAAAATTCACCGCGCCTACAATCGGGTGCGCGACGGAAATTTTTCCATCGAGGGACTGGTTGGTTTTGACCTGCACGGCAAGACGGTCGGTTTGATGGGAACCGGAAAAATCGGCATCGTTTTCGCGCAGATCCTTTCCGGCTTTGGTGTGGACATTCTGGGTTACGACCTCTTTCACAACCCGGCCTTCACGGACTGGGGCGGCGTTTATGTCAGTCGCGAAGAATTGCTGTCCCGCAGTGATGTCATCAGCCTGCATTGTCCTCTCACACCGGAAACCTTTCACCTCGTCAACGCGGAGAGCATCGCCCTGATGAAGCGCGGGGTGATGATCATCAACACCAGCCGCGGCGCCCTGGTGGACGCGGCGGCGGTAATCGACGGGCTGAAGACCGGACAGATCGGCTATCTGGGACTGGATGTCTATGAGCAGGAGGCGGATTTCTTTTACGAGAACCTTTCCGAAACCATTATTCAGGACGACACCCTCCAGCGGCTGATCTCCTTTCCCAACGTACTCGTGAGTTCGCATCAGGCTTATTTCACCGACACGGCGCTGAGCAACATTGCCGAGACCACGGTGCGAAACCTCACGGTCTTCGCAAGAGGCGGTTCGCTGGAAAATGAAGTCATCGCGGATCGGGTGCATTCGTGAAGATTTACACGCGCACGGGAGATGATGGTTCGACCGGGCTTTTCTCCGGCGAACGGGTGGCCAAGACCCACCCGCGGATCGAAGCCTGCGGCACCCTGGATGAATTAAATTCCCTCCTGGGCGTGGCGGCTGCCTCGGATCCGGCGGAGGCGGTGGGGGAGGATCTGCGGAGGATTCAGAACGAACTTTTTTCCCTCGGTGCCGCGCTGGGCTCGCGCCAGCCGCCGCCAGCGGGACTGCCGGATCCCGCCTGGCTGGAGGGGCGGATTGATGCCATGACGGCGGACCTCACCCCGTTGAAAAATTTCATCCTGCCGGGCGGAACACCTGCCGCGGCGCAGATTCATGTGGCGCGTTCGGTCTGCCGCCGTGCCGAGCGATGTTTGATCGCGCTGGGTGAGACGGAGCCGGTTCCCCCGCAGGCCGTGGTCTATCTCAACCGCCTTTCGGATTTTCTCTTCACGCTCGCGCGTTTTGAGAACCACCTGCGCGGCGTGGAGGAGCCTAAGTGGGGAAACCACTAACGGACACTAATCTTCACTAATAAGGCTGGGGCTGCCTTTTTCCCCTTATAAAGGGCTTGCAGCGAAATCGTATTCTGGGTGATCCACGGCGTTTTCGTAACTCGTTCATTCTTAGTGATCATCGTTACTTTCTGTGGCTCATTGTCCTTTTCAGGGTTAGTGCCAATTAGTGAAAATTAGTGGTTTTCCGTCCGTGCCTTAATGATCTCCTCCGCCGCACGCCAGCCGGTGGCCATGGCTCCATGCACGGTTCCGCTGTGCCCACCGGTATCCGTGGCTTCGCCCGCGAAAAAAAGTTTTCCGGCCAGCGAAGCGGCCAGGGTCTGGCGGTCGGCTTCCGTGGTGAGAGTGGTGGGGTAGCTGTAGAGTCCCCGCACAAAGGGGTCGGCCCCCCAGTCGGCGACAAAGCCATCCTCGAACGAGCGCGAGGCGAGTCGCGGCCGGAAGATTTCATCGAGCTCCTCCAGGGCGAATTGCACGGGATCCACCCCCATCGCGGCAATGGCCTCCGCCCGCGAGCCGCCCACGAAGGCGGTGAGGAGTCGGTTGTCCTCGGATTTGCCGTTTCCGGTCGCCCAGTATTGCGGCAGAAACCCGTCGGTGTGCAGGAAATACATGCGTTCGTCCCAGAACCGCTGACGGAACTTCAGGACGATTTTCATGCCGCGGTCCATTCCGATGGCGTGCATGGCCCGCAGTTTTTCGGGAGGCAAGGGAGGGTCAAAAACAAGGCCCCCCTCCCGCAGCACCAACAGGCTGGCCGTGATAACCACCGCCTGGGCGCGAAACTCCCGGCCGTCGCGGGTTCGCACCACCGGCGTGTCCCGCCAGGTGACGGATTCCACCGGACTGTTGAGCAAAATATCCAATCCCGGAAGGAGGGGCGTGAAGAGATCAAGGTAACTCTGCCGGAGGGTGTAGTTGGTTTCGCGGGCCTCCCAGCCGCGTTCGTAGTGGAGAAAGCCGCCGATGGCGAGCCGGTCGAGCGAGGTGCCGTGTTCCACGCCGAGGCGCGAATCCAGATAGTGCCAGGCGCGCCGGGGAAAGTGTCCGCGGGTGAGGTGGTCCTGCACCGTGACGTTGGGCCCGCCGTATTTCCCCAGGCCATCAATGAGATCGAAAGCCCGGCGGACGTCCGGGTCGTTTTCGGCCTGATCGAGAAAACACAACTCTCCATCGAGACGCAGCATGTCGTCCGTGGTGAAATGCCGCAGGGTCTCGATGCCCAGCCGGGAGGCCTCGCGGATGAGCGCGTTGTCCGGGCCGTGCAGTTCCTCGGCGCCGAGTTCGATGGGGAAATCCGCAAACCCCTCCCGGGCGCGCACGCGTCCCCCCACCAAGGCCGACGCCTCGAGGATTTGCGTTTGGCACCCCGCCGCGCGCAGCTTGTCCGCGGCGCAAAGTCCGGCTGCGCCGGCTCCGATGATCACGACCGGATATTCCATCGGATCCCTGTATTCGCAGAATCCCCGCCCGTCGGCGAGAGGCGTTTAAGGAAAAGTTCACCGCCGGGGCGGTCGTGGGCCCGGAGAACTCTGACGACCCTCTCTGATGCGCTCATTATGTTCTTTTGCGGCGGTCTCGTTTTTTTCTTCCCCTTCCTTCCGGCAACGCCTTTGCTCAGGGCAATGAGTGCTGTGATTGACTGGGAACAGCTCGACATGATTGCCGACGGGTTCACTCAGGATTTTGTCGAAATCTACGACGAGTTTGTGGCGGAGATTCCCGGACTTCTGGCCATGGTGCGCGAGAACGTTTCCGCGGGCGATCCCCTGCAAACTTCGCGTACCGCCCATCAGCTCAAAGGGAGCGCGGCCAACTTCGGGTTTATCGGAGTGAGCGGTCCCATGGCTTCTCTCGAAATGGAAGCCAAGGCGGGTTCGTTGGAAAAGGCTGGCGAACACATAGCCGCCGCTGAGGCAGGCTTTGCCGCCGCGGTGGGTGAGGCGAAGGAGCGGCGGGGCGTTTGAATCACCAGGCGTAGGGTTCGCCATCGCGGCCGAGGAAACGCCCGCTTTGTTCCGGGGTGAGTGCGGCGATTGTCCGAAAGAGCGATTGCGCGGATTCCCGCGGCGTGAGGGGCGCGTTGTCGCCGCCCATTTCCGTCTGCACCCAGCCCGGACTCAGTGCCGTGACGATGATCTCCCGGAATTCCGCGGCCAACCCTCGGGTGAGCATGTTGAGCGCCGCTTTGGAAACAGAATACGGGTAATACAAGCTGTCTTCTTTTTCGCTGAGGGAACCCGCTCCCGAGGAAATGTTCACGATGCGGGCCCCGGGCGAGTTTTGGAGGAGAGGGAGAAACGCTTTTATGACCCTTGCCGGCCCGAGCACGTTGCAATCGAAAGCGTCGCGAAACCAGGCGAGATCGAGGTTGGTAAAGTCTTCGTTTCCTTCACCGGGAAAAATCGCCGCGTTGTTGATGAGGACATCCAGCCGATCCCAGCCCAGGCTGGCGCGAGCAGCGAGGACACTCGCGTCGTCGCAGACATCAAGCATGAGCGGGGAGATGCCGGCGAGTCCGTCCAGTGTTTCGGGTCGCCGCGCCGTGGCGCACACCTCCCAGCCCTGCCGGGAATATTCCTTCGCCAAGGCCCGGCCGATGCCGCGGTTGGCGCCGGTGATGAGGACGCGTTTCATTCCTTGATGATAATCCCATCCTGCCGCAGGGCTTCGTCGTAAAAATTGCCCGCGAAGAACGTCCGGTTCAGGAAGACGGAAATGACCGCGGCAACCATCAGGGCTGGCAGGACGTGGATTTGCCAGGTCATTTCGATGACGATGAGAATGGAGGTGAGGGGCGCGCGGACGACCGCGCCGAGGCAGGCGGTCATGCCGACGAGGGCGAGAAGCGTCTGGTCCGAGGCGGTGAGATCGAGGACCGGGGCGAGCAGGCCATGGACGAGCACGCCGGACATGGCGCCGAAAAAGATAATCGGCGCAAAAATGCCGCCGCATCCGCCCGGTCCATAACACAGGGTGGTCGCGGCGAGTTTGGCCAGAAGAAGCACGAGGGCGACCTGCCAGGTGATGCGGTTCGTGAGAGCGGCCAGCATGTCTTCTTCGCCAAGGCCGAACGCGCCCAGGTGACCGGTGAGCAGAAAGGCCGTGAGGGCGATCGCCCCCGCCGCACCCGTGCCGAGGGCGAGTTTGACCGGGCCGGAGAGGGGAGATTTTTTTGCGCGAGCCCGGAGCGCGAGGGTGGCGGCCTGAAAGAGCAGGCCGACCGTGCCGGCGACTACGGCGACCACGGGCGAAAGCCAGAGCACCCGCCAGCTCAACGGCAGGTCCGGACCGATGGGCAGACTGGCCGCTCCCTGGGTGAGCGCGTAAACGACGCTCGAGGCCAGCGCGGCGGCCAACAAAGCCCGTCCGGCGAATTTGTTTTGATTTTTTCCGCCCGCGATTTCTTCCAGCACCAGAGTAACGCCCGCGAGCGGACTGCTGAACGCGGCGGCCAGACCGGCGGCCGAGCCCGCGCACACCGCGTTAGCCTTGGCTGCGGGATCTTCGCGGAACAGGTTGGCAATCTTGCTCGCGATCGCCGCGCCGATATGGATGGTCGGCCCCTCGCGGCCGAGGCTCGATCCCGTTCCGATGGAAAGGGCCCCGCCGAAAAATTTTACCAGGATGAGTTTCCAGGTGAAGTCGAGTTTGCCGTTGTGATAGGCGGCCTTGACTTGCGGGATCCCGCTCCCTGGCGCGTCGGGAGCCCAATGTTTGATCATCAGCCCGGTCAGAAAAGCCCCGGCCGCCATGCTCGCGAGGACAAAGGGAACGAACTGCCAGAACGTCCACTTGGCCGGCAGGTTTACGAGCCAGTGCGACAACCAGATCATTGCGTGGTGAAACCCCACGGCGGCCAGTCCGGCGGAAATTCCGATGGCGGCGGTTCCGGCGACCTGCACAGAGTTGCGTCGCCAGTCAATTGTCATGTCCCTTTTAGAAAGGCTGGGCGGGGCCGTGTCAACCGTCGGCCCTGTTTCCGGAAGTGGCACCGGAATCCTGTGGCACGTTTCCGACCGTCAGCACCGCGAGAACGTTTTCCGGTTCGTTCAGGACGACACAACCGGAAAACATCTTTCCCCCGCGATCTAGGACGGGCGGGTTGGAGGTTTCCAACTCCCGCACTTTTTCGTGGGCATTTTTCACGCGAACGAGTTCGAAACGGACGGCCCGTCCGTGAGCGACACGGCGCATGAGTTCCCAGGCGAGGCGGCCCATGGTGAAGCGCGGATTCATTTCGACCACCGGTCGGAGGCGAAGGGTCCCATCGGGAGTCCGAAAGACAAAGGCATCAAGGCCAATCGGTCCTTCATAATTCGTGGCCCGGAGAAGGGGCTCAATTCTTTCGGGGATTTCGCGGTCATAGGCGGCGAGCGCTCCGCCCATGAGGAAGCGCGTGACCTCCGGTGTCCCGCGAAATTTGCCGCTGGCCACACAGGCTTGGAATTGTCCGCGGCGGTCGTTTTCGAGTTGCACAAATGCCAGACGGCGGAGTCCGGAGGCGGTCATCTCATAATGCACGGAAAAATCGAAAACCCGAGGCAACCAGGGCTCGATCACCACGGCTCCCTGCGGTTCAAGGATGCGTCCGAGGTTGTCCGGGGCGGCGGTGGAAAATTTCCGGTTCTTCTGTCCCGCGGCCCCGAACGGCATTTTGGCAACACCCTCCTCGTAGCCGTGACCCCGCAGAGCGCCCACGGCCGCCGCGAGTTCGTCGGGCGTGCGACAGACAGAACTGTCGATCCCCAGATTTTCCACCTGCCAGTCCTTGGCGTAAAGTTGCCGTGTCGCGAGGTTCCATCGACGCGGCACGATCTCCCTGCCCAACGGGGCCAACACTGTGGCGCTTTGCGGGCACCAGGCCCACGGACGCAGGTCGTTGAGTTTGCGCGTGCGCTGCAGGCTGTCGGGGCGGAGTTGTCCGTCCTCCGCAAGTCCTTCGCATTCGGGGGTCTCGAAGCCGAGATGGATCAACTTCTCGCGATGCGCAGCCGAAGGTGGGCGGTTCATCAGCACCACATCGTCGCGGTGGCAGAGGAAGGCGGGAAGAATTTCCAAGTCCCGCTGGAGCGCGCGCACGTCCTGCCGGGGCGCGAACCCCTTGCCGTCGAGACCGTGTGCCATGGCGGCTTCGGCATCGGGGGTGAACCAGAACACGTTGGGCGTCCGGCCTTTGGAGCGGCTGAAAATTTCCATTTCCCGGATAAACGCGTCGGCGAGCCCCGCTTTGCGTCGGCCTTCCGCATTAAACGGGACGTTGCCGCGGCCGCGCGCCGGTGAGAGCGGAAACGGCAACTGCTGCCGGTACGCGTCCCAATCCGATTCCCCGGCCGCCTTCCAGCGCCGGAACCATTTGAGGCCATACCCCACGTGACTGATCTCATCCTGGTAGATCTGGGAGAGAATTCGCGCCGTCTTTTCATCGCCGGCCTCGCGCATCACACCGGCGTAGTGTCGTGCATAGTCGAGATTCGCCTGCTCGAAGGTGAGGCTGAGCCGGGTCACATAGTCGAGGGGGGTTTCCATGGGGGCGATGGCGTCCCAGAAAAAACGGTTCAGCGGGAAATCCCCAAATCCGACCCCGCATTCCTGCATCCGCCGCAGGTACCATTTTGTGTGTTGCTGCTCTTCCCTCAGCGTGCGAACAATGCCGCGCCGGAACTCGGCGGGAGCCTCGGGAAACTTCAACAACACGAGGGCCATCAACTCGGTGGCGAGCAGTTCGTGATTGGCAAAAAAATGCAGCAAGACGCCGCGCTGCTCCTCGTTGATGAGTTTGGCCTCGCCGGGAAACGCCGCGCGCACGCCATCGCGGCGCAGCCGCAGTTCCACCGGACGTCCGGGTAACCCTGGAGTTCCCAGAGCCTCGCCGGGCATGTCATCCGTGAGGTCGCCGCCCGATGTGAGTTTCTCCTCCAGCGAGGTTGAAAAAAGAACGCGTTGGGCGAATTCCTGGATTTCCATGACGGGCGGAAGGATGGTCCGGCGGAGGGCGGGAGAGAAATGCTCGGGGGGGGACTTGAACCCCCATGCCTTTCGGCATACGCCCCTCAAACGTACGTGTCTGCCATTTCACCACCCGAGCAGGAAGATGAGTTTTTTACTTTGCCGGACGGGGGAATTCTCGCAAGGCAAAAATTTCGCTTGATCGAAAAAACTTTCCGTGAGATTCTCCGCGGTTCCCACAGAGGAGGAAAATTTCATGGCATACGCAGTTATTCATACAGGCGGTAAACAATACCGCGTCGCAGAAGGTGATGTCATCGAAGTCGAGAAGCTCGATTTCGAGGCCGGCGCCGAGGCGAGGTTCGACGAAGTTCTGTTGGTTTCCAACGGTTCCAGCGTCTCCATTGGCGCGCCGCACGTTCAGGGCGCTGCTGTGACCGCGGAAGTGGTCGAACAGGCCAAAGCCGACAAGGTCATCGCTTTCAAATTCAAACGCCGCAAGGGCTATCACCGCACCGTCGGTCATCGCCGCCAAATCACCCGGCTCAAAATCAAATCCATCACTGCTTAATACAGGCTTATGGCGCATAAAAAAGGACAGGGCAGCGTCAAAAACGGACGCGACAGCATCAGCAAACGCCTCGGCGTGAAGAAATTCGGCGGCGAAGCCGTTATTGCTGGAAACATCATTCTCCGCCAGCGTGGAACCAAGTTCCAGCCTGGCCTCAACGTCGGTCTCGGCCGCGACTACACCATCTTCTCGCTTATCGAGGGACGGGTGAAATTCGACCGCAACGGCCGCCGTGTGAACGTCGAGCCCGTGGCTTCGGCGAACTAATAGCACCAACATTCTTTGTTTGGAGAGGCTCCCGGTTACCGGGGGCCTCTTTTTTTGCCCAGAAAAGAGAGACGCGACCAAGCGGAACGCTTACCGGGCGGGGCGAAATCGCCGCTGGAAGCAAATTCCCCGAATTTGCACGAAAGGGAGGGGGGGTGAGGTCATTGCGCGTGTGAGGGAGGTGTTATCCGCGGGAGAGAATTTATTTCGGTACCAAGCAGGGTCTCAGGTTCGGATGAATTCGTGCCATTCGTGTCCAACTCCTTGATTTCTCTCTGACAGGATCACGGAGTTTTTTGTGAAATTTTCGTTGCAATTTTATGCAATCACGTGAACTGTTTAAGTTGTTTTGGGACTTCGGGACGAAATCGCGTGGCGGTCAGATTCGAACGGTTAAAACGAAAAATTACACTTCCCCTTATGGCCAATGTTCTTGAAGAAACGCCCCCGGTGGCGTCCGCCCCGCAGAGTGCCTCCGAACTGGAGGCCGTCGAGTTGTGCCGCAACGCCGCCGGCCAGTTGCAGGCGGAGATTGGAAAGGTCATTGTCGGCCAGACCGAAGTGGTGGAGCAGATTCTCATCGCCATCCTCACCCGGAGTCATGCGTTGTTGGTCGGAGTTCCCGGCCTGGCGAAAACGCTGCTGATCTCCACGCTGGCCAAGACGTTACAGATGACGTTCAAGCGCATCCAGTTCACGCCGGATCTGATGCCGAGTGACATCACGGGCACGGAGGTGATTTACACCGACGCGGCGACGGGGGCGAAGGAGTTCAAATTTTTGCAGGGGCCGCTCTTTTCCAACATCGTGCTGGCGGATGAAATCAACCGCACTCCGCCCAAAACCCAGGCGGCCATGCTTGAGGCGATGCAGGAACGCCGGGTCACCGTGGGCGGCAATACACACACGCTGCCGAATCCGTTTTTTGTCCTGGCCACGCAAAACCCGCTGGAACAGGAGGGAACGTATCCGCTGCCCGAGGCGCAGCTCGACCGCTTTTTGTTTCTGATCAACGTCGGATATCCGTCGCTCGCCGAGGAGATCGAGATCATGAAACGCGGGACGCGCGGCGGCGGGGAACAGCCGGATCCGGTGCTGAGCGTTGAACATATCCTCTACATCCAGGAGACGGTGAAATCCCTGCCGGTGGCGGATCATGTGTATGAGTATGCCAGTGCGATTGTCCGCTGCACGCGGCCGAAGGAGGCTGATGCGATCGATTTCTGTAAACGATATCTCAGTTTTGGTGCCGGTCCGCGCGCGAGCCTGAGCCTCATCATGGCGGCCAAGGCGCACGCGCTCATTCGCGGGCAGTTGTACGTGAGCTGTGACGATGTGGCCGCCATTGCGAAGGCGGTGATGCGCCATCGCATCGCGGTGAATTTCGCCGCGCAGAGTGAAGGAATCACGGCTGACACCGTTGTCGAACATGTGCTCGGGGCGATCCCTGCGCACTAGTGGGGAAAAGAAATTTATCCGCAGAGAACGCAAAGAGCACAAAGAGAAATCCGGGAGGAAACGTTTTTAACCCGATCCACGCGCCCATGATCGCGACTCTTGTTCAGATCCCTCGGCCCATGGCCCCAGGCCCTCGACCCTGACGTATGTCCACCCTCCTAGATCCCGCCGCGATTGCCAAGGGCGAAGCACTTGGCCTGATCGCGCGTGGCATTGTGGAAGGTTATCGCGTGGGCGAACACCGCTCGCCGTTTCACGGTTTTGCCATCGAATTTACCCAGCACCGCGAATACACCACCGGCGACGATTTACGGCACCTCGACTGGAAGGTTCTTGGCCGCACGGACCGCTATTACATCAAGCAATACGAGCAGGACACCAACTTCGTCGCGCACCTTGTGGTGGATGGCAGCGAGTCCATGACCTACGGGTCAGAGAAACTGACGAAGCTGGATTACGCCAAAGTGCTGGCCGCCTGCCTTGCTTATATCGTGCTCGGCCAGAGCGATGCGGTGTCGGTGAATATTTTCGATACCGAGGTGAGGGAGCGTCAAGAACGCACCGACAATCGTGGCAAGATCCACGAAATCATGCATCGGTTGGCGTCCTTTCAAGCCACTGAGGGAACGCAGACGTCTAAGGTGCTCCACGATCTGGCGGCCTCATTGCGCTCGCGAAGCATTGTTGTGTTGATCAGCGATCTTTTCGACGACGAGGAGAGCCTGCAAAAAAGCATCGAGCGCATTCGTTTTCAGGGGACGGAAGTCATTGTGTTTCATGTACTCGATCCGGCGGAAATCAACTTCACGTTCACCGGCACGGTGAAGTTTGTCGGCATGGAGGGCGGGCCGACTCTGGAAACCTCACCGGCTTCCATCCGCAAAAGCTACCTCGCGGCTTTTGAGGCCTTCTGCAAACGCATGCGCGCCCTTTGTGACCGTTGCGCCTGCCACTACGTGCTCTGCAACACGGCCGTGCCGCTCGATGAGACGCTGAGCGAATATCTCGCTTTCCGGCAAAACCACCGTTCGCGCTGACCATGGCCTTTCTCGTCCCCGCAGTTCTGGCCGGTGCCGCCGCGATTGCGGCGCCCATCGCGATCCATTTGCTCAACAAAACGCAGGTGAAAGTGGTGCGCTGGGCGGCCATCCGTTTCCTGCAGGAGAGTCTCCAGAAAAATCAGCGTCGTCTCCAGATCGAGGACCTCATTCTCCTGCTGCTGCGCTGCCTGTTCATCATCCTGCTAGCCCTGGCGTTTGCGCGTTTAGTGCTAAATCCGGGAGCGGCGCAAGAGGCTCTTGCGACGGGCCCAATGGTCGCCGTTGTGTTGGTGGACCAAAGCGCAAGCATGGGGCAGAGCAACGGTTTTCAGACCTTGTTCGACGAAGCCAAAACCGCCGCTGGAAAATTTATCGCCAACCTGGCCGGGGGCTCGCAAGTAGCGCTGTTTTTGGTCGGCGATCGGGTGAATCAGGCGGTGCCGTGTCCCACGGCAAATCTACCCTTGGTCCGCCGCACGCTGGAGGTGGCGGAGCCCACCGATGGGAGCAGCGACATGGTCGCGGCCACACGGCTTGCGCTCGAAACGCTCAAGCCTTTTGCCGGATCGCGGAAGGAGATTTTTGTGTTTTCCGACAACCAGGTTTCCGCCTGGCCCCAGATCGATCAAATCCAGACCCTCCTCGCGGAGGCGCCGGGGGTGAAGCTGACGGTGGTCAATCCGAGCGCGACCAGCGGGGCCGACAATCTTGCCATCACCACGCTCAAAGCGGAGAGCGGCGTGCCGGCCGCCGGGCGGCTCAGCGGGTTTCTGGTCGAGGTAAGCAATTTCGGAACCGTGCCGATCTCGGGTGTGCGAGTGACCCTCGCGGTGGATGACGGGCCACCCGTTGACGAAACCGTTCTTGGCACCGTGGAGCCCGGGAAATCGCAAGTCGTCCGCCTCAATGCGCGGTTCGCCAAGCCCGGCTTCTACACCCTCCGCGCCGCGATCCCCGCCGACCGCATGCCGGTCGATAATGAGCGCTCCGTGGCGGTCCAGGTGATCGAACACATGAATGTCGCCGTGATCGAAGGCGGTTCGGCGGCGAAGGACAAACGCGATGGATTCTTTCTCGTCAACGGCCTCGCCCCAGTTTCACCGGCACGCCGAGCCGAATACTACCTGAAAATTGAAACCGCACCGCCTGCATGGCTGCAAACCGCCGACCTCTCGCGACAGGAAATTCTCTTTCTCGCGAACGTTGCGAAGCTCGATCCGGCCGCGTCGAAAGCGGTGGAAAAATACGTCCTTGCAGGCGGCTCGCTGGTGATCTTTCCGGGCGCGCTGACCACCCCCGCCGTGCTCAACGACGATCCCGTTCTTGCCCCACTCCTCCCTGCAAAACTCGGAACGCGAAAGACCGGCGGTCCTCTCGCGTGGCAAAGCGGGAAATTCACGCATCCTGTGACCTCGCTTTGGAACGATCCGAACAACGGCAACCTCAGCTCCGTGCGGGCCACGAGTTGGTTTCCGCTGACACCCACTCCTTCCGCGCAAACGATCGTGGCCTTCTCCGACGGCACTCCGGCGGCGGTGGAAGCTCCTTACGGCAAGGGTCGCGTCGTGCTTTTCAGCACCGCGGCGACGACGGACGGGAATAATTTTCCCATTCATCCCAACTTCGTCCCGTTTCTCCAGCGCCTGATCGGGCACCTCTCTCCTCGCACGTCCAGCGAATCGCTCGTGCTCGCGCCCGGCGCTGTTTTTCAAGGACGCGTGTCCCATGATCTCGTCAAACGCGAGGTCTCCATTCTGACTCCCGGAAGCAAGGGCCAGCCGCGTCCGGCCGGCAAAGTGGAGGCCACCAATCAGGATGCGGTTGTGAGGTACCATGACACCGCCAGGACCGGGGCATATCGCATGATTGTCACCGGCAATGAAAAGCCCGTGGCCGCGTTTGCTGTCCAGACCGATGCGAAGGAATCCGATTTGCGCATGCTCGATCCCGAACAGCTTGCCATTTTGAAGCGCGGGGAGGCTGTCGCCGTTTCCGAGATTGGCGTAACGCCGTCGGACAAAGTGCGGAGGGAATTGTGGGTGGTTTTCCTTGGGCTCGCCTTCGTCGTTTTCCTCACCGAAATGGTGCTCGCGCACCGGTTTAGTTTTTCCCGATGATCCGCGCCTTCCTCAGTAAGTTTTTTCCGGCGGCAGCGCGGAGGCGGCCATGGGGTATGAAGGGATGAGTTGGGGCTGGGCGTTTTTTCTTCTCCTCGTGCTCGGTGGTCTCATCTGGTGGGGGTACCGCTGGGGAGCGGCCACCCTTTCCCGCCGTCAGCGTGCCCTGCTGACCGGCCTCCGGATCACGGCAGCAGCCATTTTCCTTTTCCTGCTCGTGCAGCCGATCCTGCTTCTCACCGTGAACGAGCCGGTGCGGGAGCGTCTGCTTGTGTTGCTTGATGCCACGCAAAGCATGGAGATCAAAGACCAGCGTGCAACCAACGAAGATCTCAATCGCGCCGCGTTGGCGGCCGGACTTCTCTCGCCGACGGCCTCGCTCACCGGCAACCCACCGGGAGGCATTGACACCTGGCGAAACGCGTCCCGCGCGGCCTTGCTTCAATCCCTGGCGGCCAATGACAAGCTGAACCTCTGGCCGCGTCTGCAGGAAAAGGCCGACCTGGAGTTCTACCGGTTCGGACGCGAGGCAAAAAAGATTGGCGTGATGGGCGCGGGTGAGGAGGTAACCACCGCCGTGGCGGAGTCCTTTTTCGGCGGACTGAAATATACCGATGACGCCACGGCCATCGGCGACGCACTTCGTCAGGTGCTCGACGAGGTGCGAGGCCAGCCCGTGGCGGGCGTGCTCGTCATTACCGATGGCGCCAACAATGCCGGCACACCGCCCGCCGAAATTGCCCGCATGGCGAAGCTCGATGGCCTGCCACTTTTTCTCTACGGCACAGGCATCGTCGGTCCGAAGGATATTGTGGTGAAGGAGATCGTGGGGCCGCGCGGGGCGTTTGTGAAAGAGCGCGCGGAGTTTGCCGTCAAGGTGCGAGCCCCGGGTTACACGGGCCGCGAGGTTAAGATCCAGCTTAAGGTCAACGGGCAGCCGGTCGACGAACAGGAAGTGAAGCTCGACGGCGATGGCGAGACGGAATACCGGCTCGGTTACGAACCTCAGGAAAAGGCCGAGGTGAACGTCGAGGCCGTGATCACGCCCGTCGGAGGCGAATCCTCCAACGAGAACAACACCGCCAGCACCAGGGCGCGCGTGCTGGATAGTCAGGTGAAGGTGCTTTACGTCGAACAGGAGCCGCGGTGGGATTTCCGCTACCTGCTCTCGACGTTGCAGCGTGATCGGCGCCTGCTAGTGAAAAGCGTTCTCTTTGATGGCGGGGCCGATCTGGCTGATGAGGAGGGTAGTCCTTTTTTGAAGGAGTTTCCGCGCGACCGCGCCGAGCTGGTGGGCAACGAAATTCTCGTCCTTGGCGATGTTAATCCCGAGATGCTCGGCGAAGAAAATATGAAACTTATCGCCGAGTGGGTGGGCGAACTAGGCGGCGGGCTGATCTTTCTCGCCGGTCCGAAAAACAATCCCTTCCGCTACGCGGGCACGCCGCTCGAACCCCTGTTGCCGGTGAAGCTCGATCCGAACCTGACCGAGGAACAAATGCGCGAGCGCAGCCGTGAGCCGATCACTCTCAAACTCACTTCCATGGGAGAATATTCTCCGCTCTTGCGCATGGCGGACAACAATCTGGAAAATCGTCAGATTTGGAACTCCTTCCCCGGCGTCCGCTGGACCGCCCGCGTGGTCGGTGCCCGTCCCACGGCGCAAGTTTTTTTGGTGGATACTCATCCGGACCACGCGACGGACGGCGAGCCGATGCCTGTGATCGCGCAGCAGACCTACGGCCAGGGTGCCGTGATGTATTTCGGGTTCGACGAAACCTATCGTTGGCGCAGCAAACTCGGTGAAAAGTTTTACTCCCGGATATGGAACCAGATCATTCAGAACTTTTCCCTCGACCGTCAGCTTGGGGCCTCCGCGCGCACGCAGCTCAAAACGGACCGCCCCGAATACATGACCGGCGACAAGGTGGTGATTTCGGGCAAATTGTTCTCCCAAAGTTTCGCCCCTTTGAAGGAAGCGACTGTTCCCGGCACGCTCATTTTCCTCGGTGCGCAGGAGGGCGCGAAGGAAGAGTTTAGCGACGTGCGATTGTTGGAAGTGCCGGACCAGCCGGGTTCGTACCAACTCGATTTCCTCGCGACCCAGGCGGGAGACTATCGCTTCTCCACTCTGATTGATCCACGCGCCATGGTGAAGTTCACCGTCTCCCCGCCAAAGCTGGAGCAGGCGGAAACGGCCATGGACGCCTCGCTTTTGCAGGCCATGGCTGATGCTTCGGGAGGAAAATTCCTCCGCGAAGAAGATCTTAACAAACTGCCGACATTGATTTCCAGCCGCAGTGCGACGGTGCCGACCTTTAAGAAACACGAACTTTTCTATTCACCGTGGTGGATGGTGGCGCTGGTCGTGATTGCCTGCACGGAATGGCTGTTGAGGAGGCTTTGGCAGTTGAGATGAAAAAGCTTTTCGCCAACCCCATTCTCAAACGCCACCCCGCGCAACCACGCCGCGAGCGGCTCTCGATGCCGTCCGCCCTGCCCCCCCTAATCGCCCGCCGCCTGAACGCCCTGAGCGCTCGCGCGCTTCATATCGCATGGACCGGGGGATTGCTTTCGATCGTCATCGCATTATGCGCTTTTGTGCTGATGCAGGGCGCAGCGGACTGGCTTTTCGACCTTCCGCTGCGGGTGCGTGTGCTGTTTTTGCTGGCAGACCTCGGCCTCCTCGCCTTCCTCATTTTTCACTTCGGCATTCATCCCTGGCTCCGCCGCCTCTCGCCCGATGAAGCCGCTCTCCGCGCCGAACGTCAGTGGCCGGAACTTCGCACCGGGTTGATCTCCTCGGTCCAGCTGGCCCGGAGCGCAGACGGCTCGCCATGTATCATCAATGCCCTCCTGGAGAAAATGGCGGCTCGTCTTTCCGGCCTCGACCTTCGTCCAGCCGTGCCATCCCGCTGGCTGCGAAAGCTCGTTCTCTCGGCGCTGGTCCTGGTTGTGGTTGCCGGCGGTGCCATCGCGTGGTTTGCCCCGAAAAGCCTGATTCTGCTCCGCCGCATGGTCTTGATTAACGAACCGCTGCCCACGGAAACCATTGTCATCGCGGTCACCAAAGACATCGCCATTCCCGCCGGGCAGACCATAGAACTTTCCGCCCTAGCGTCCGGGCATCTCCCGCGTTCGGGTCGGGTGGAAGTCAATTACGAAGGCAAACGTCCGGAAATGGTGAGCGTCTCACCAAAGGCTTCCAGTCCTGAAGTTTTTGCCCTGCAAATTTCCAATGTCCAGCAACCGCTCACTTATCGGTTTTACCTCAACGACGGCCGTGGCGAGGAATGGAAGGTGACGCTCCTGCACCCTCCCGTGATGGAGGAGATTGTCTTTGAAGGAACAAGTCCCCCCTACACCGAATTGCCACCCACTCGTCTCACTCCTGGCAGTCTTAATCTCCTGGCGGGTAGCAAAATCACCGTCTCCGGAAAATCGAGTCAACCGCTTGCCTCCGCCAATCTCGTATTGACCGGCCTCGAAAAAACTATCGCGATGAAACCCGGCGGAACCGACCGGAGGGAGTTTCGGGCGGAAGTCGATGTGCCTAAGGAAAATCTCACCGGACTGTTCGTCGAACTGAAAAACGACGACGACATCGCCTCACAGGACAACACCGTTTACGGCATTGAGGTGATTCGCGACCGGCCGCCGGAGATCCTCTTTGCAGAGGGTCAGACGGACAATATCAACCTCGTCCCCGGCCAGAAACCGCGCCTGCGTTTTGAGGTGCGGGACGATTTTAAGGTTAAGGAAGTGTTTCTCTGCGTGCAGGCCACCAACACTCTCGGTGAAGGCGAGGAGCCTAATCCAGAGAAGGCCAAACAGATTCCCATCACCATGCCGAAACCCGCGGCAGGACTGTCATTTGATTATGAATGGGCCGACCCGGAGAAGGCGGTGGATTGGGCCGAGGGCGTGACCTTTGCCTGGTGGATCAAGGCGGTGGATAATAATGATGTCACGGGACCCGGCGTCACCTACAGCGCGCCGCGGCAATGGTCGGTGGTCTCGTTGCAAACCAAACGCGCGGAACTGGCCGAGCAACTCCGAAAACATGCCGAATCGATCAAAGACCTTTCCGGGGCGCAGGAGGATGTCCGCAAAGAATTGGGAGAGCTGCTGAAACAGGAAAAAAATGAAAACGAAAAAAGATAAGTGTTTGGCGCCAGGTTGGAGTTCACGCTTTAGCGTGGGTCTTTCGGAACAGCCTAAAGGCTGGACTCCAACGGGGCTGAGGACTTTTATCCTATCCCTCGCGCTGGCCATTCCGGCCTTCGCTCAGGATGGCCAGCAAAGCGAAGCCTACCGCGCGAGCATGGCGCAGGGGGACGTCAAGCGAGACGCCGAGGCCATCGAGTCCGAGCTCACGGAATTGCGCGAGCAGATGAAACAACTCATGCCCGGCGATGTGGCCACGGTGGACAAGGCCATTGAAAAACTCCAGGCGCTGTCGAAGGACGAAATGGGCGGTGCCATCGGGGCTCTGCAGGAAGCCAGTGAGAGCAGGGACGCCAACGTGCAGGTCGAAAAGATCGCAGGCGCGCTCAGGAGTCAGGGGGTGGTCAGCACCGGACTGAAAAAGCTCTCCGTGGATCTGCAGGCCCGCGAAACCCTCGAATCCATCGCCAGGGAGCTCACCGAACTGGTGCGGCGTGAGGTTTCCGCCAGCTTCGAACTCGCCCGGCTTGGCAAAATCCAACAGGCTCCGGGGGATTTGCGAAACCGTGACGGCGAACGTTATCAAGTCGCCAACGAAGACCAGAAGGGCGTCACCGCTGACCTGAAGTTGCTGGGCCGCAAGATCGAGAACCTCGCGAAGGAATTTGAGTCCGACCCCCACAATGGCCTCGTCCAGGCCGCTGCCGTTTCCATTGCCGACAAGCTGCCGGAGCTTGCAGAGCAGGCATCCGTGCTTGCCGCCAGCGGGCCGCTTAACCAGGCCGTCGAGGCCCAGACGAAGGTCATTCGCACTCTGGTTGCCATGCAGCAGGCGCTGGCCACCGGCAGTGAACCGCTCGAGCGCCTGCGCGATCTGGCGGCCCGGTTGGAGCGCGGAGCAAACGCGCAAAGGGAGGTGATGGACGCGGTGATGCTCATTGGTGAAAGGCAGGATCTCGACCGCAATTTTAAAATCATGCAGGCCAGTCTGGGCGACGATGTGGGCGCCGTGCGCTTCGAACTGGAGCCCCTGAGCGGCGGAGCCTCCGGCCCACTGGTCACGGCGGGCGACGCTGTGGAGAAGGCCCTGCTGAACTACCGCCGCATGTGGGAGGAACACATGGATGCGCGCGTGAACACACAGGAAGCCCTCAAGCAAATGCTCGCCGCCCTCCAAGTCTTAAACGACCAGATCGCCGGCACCGAGGCGAACCAGCCGCAAACACCGGCGCAGTTGGTCGCCGTCCTTGAGCAGCTCCAGCGCGAAGTTGCGATGGCGGCCATGCAACAGGCCCAGGCTGCCCGCCAACCGCAGGTCAACCCAACTCAGCAGCAGGCCATGCTCGCGAGTGTGAGCAATTTCCAGCAGAGGGCTCTGCCCATTTCTCCCGAAGCCGCCTCCATGCTGGGGGAAGCCGCCGCAAACGTCCCGAATCCTACGCTCCAGGCTCAAATGGAGGCCGCTGTGAAACTCGCAGAGGCCGCGCGGGAACTGGCCAAACAGAAAACGGAAGTCGCCGCGCTTGCGCAAGCGGAAGCCCAGCTGGAACTAGCAGAGGCCGCCATCGAGCGAGCTGAGGAAAATCTCGAGAACAACCAAACCCCGCAGGCCGCCAATGCCCTGGCGTCCGCCCAGCAAGCCGCGCAAGCCGCCC
>JBGSVZ010000120.1:0-15192 GCA_041752695.1 Terrimicrobiaceae bacterium | reverse complement strand
GACGGCGTGCTGGCACCGGTGCTGGCACGCGCGGCCGTCGCTGCAGGCTGCGACGGCGTGTTCCTCGAAACTCACGAAAACCCAGCCAAAGCCCTTTCCGATGGTCCCAATCAGATTCCGCTCCGCGCCCTTCCGAAACTTCTCGGTCAACTCGTCCGCATCCGCGAGATTCTGGCTTAGCCTTCTCGTTTGCTCCGCTCTCCCGGCCTTCCCGCTGCTGGCGGAAAAACCGTCGCCCGCCCCGGCGAAAAAAGAGGCTGCGGCCAAGGATACCCCCGAGGCCAAGGACGAAAAAGCCGAGACCGGCGACGACACCTCGCAGATGTCCAGCATGATGATCATCGGCCAGCCGGTGAAGGGCATGAAATACGCCCACCGCGACGAAAATGACAAAGTGGTGATGGAATTTGAGACCGAGGTCGCCCGGAAAGTGGACGACGAACACATCGAGATGGAGGCGCTCAAAATCATCGCCTTCGACGACGATGGCAAAGAGATTAACATTGCCATGCCCCTCTCGGTTTTTAACGTGGGCACCCGCATTCTGACCGGCAAGGATCAGATTGTGATCAAACGGGACGATTTTGAAATCATCGGGGACACTGGCGAATTCAACACCAAAACCCGCTACGCCAAGTTTCTCGGCAACGTGAAAATGATCATCCTGAACACCGAAAATCTCGATAAATGACAAAACGCCTTTCTTTCGCCCTTCTTTTCACCCTTGCCTTCCTGGCGGGTCCTGCCGCCCTGCGCGCCCAGGAACTCAAACCCTCGATGAATCCCGACGCGGGCGAAAAATCCTCGCCTTTCGGCATGGGACTCAGCAAGGAACGGCCGAAAGGGGCCAAGACCGAGATTACCGCCAAAAAACAGGCGACGTTCGACAACTCGACCAGCATCGCCGAATTCGAAGGCAGCGTCGTGGTGAAAGACGTCCAGTTCACATTGTTTTGTGACCGGCTGAAGGTCACTCTCGATAAAAATCGCAAGGGCCTGCAGCTTGTCGAAGCCTTCGGCGAAGCGCGCGACCGGGTGATCATCGTACAGGAAAACTCGGACAGCTCGGGCAAGACGACCAAGGCGATCGGACGCGCCACCAAGGTCCATTACGATCCGGCCACAGGGATCATCACCCTCTCGGGCTGGCCATCCGTCCAGCACGATATCAACCTCCAGCAGGCCACCGAGGAAGGCACCATCATGTATCTGGACCGTAACGGAAAAATGGATACCAAGGGCGGCAGCAAAACCACCATCGTCGACAGCGGAGAGTCGAAGTTGTAATGAGCGCCGCCGCACCGACACCAGCCCCGGCCGCCAAACCGGGCGCTCCCTCACCCGATCAGAAGCCGCTTCTCCAAACCGATAAGCTGGTCAAAATCTATGGCGGACGCTCCGTCGTCAACGGTGTGGATATTAATGTCCGTCGCGGGGAGATTGTGGGTCTGCTCGGCCCGAACGGGGCCGGCAAAACCACGACGTTTTATATGATCGTCGGGCTGGTGCGTCCCAACGGCGGGCGCGTCTTCTTCGACGACCGCGACGTGACCGACATGCCGATGTACCGCCGCGCCCGTGAGGGTATGGGATACCTGCCGCAGGAAGAATCGATCTTCCGCAAACTCACCGTGCAGGAAAACATCATGGCCATCCTGGAGACCACCAAGATGAACAAACAGCAGCGCAAAGATCGCTGCGAGGAATTGCTCACGCAGTTCGGCATCGAACATCTGGCCAAAAATACCGCCCTCACCCTCTCGGGCGGCGAGAAACGCCGCCTCACCATTGCGCGTTCCCTGGTGACCAATCCCACCCTGCTCATGCTCGACGAGCCATTCAGCGGCGTGGATCCCATCGCGGTCTACGATGTGCAGCAGATCGTCCAAGATTTGCGGGCGCAAGGCCTGGCCATTCTCATCACCGACCACAACGTTCGCGAAACGCTGAATATTGTGGATCGCGCCTACCTGATTTTTGAGGGGCGCGTCGAGAGCCAGGGTACGAAAGATTTTCTGCTCAACGACCCGATCAGCCGCAAGCTCTACCTCGGCGAGAACTTCCAGATGTAACCCGCCATGGCCCGCACCCCGCCTCCCGCCGCGCAACAGGTCCCGCATATCACGGTCGGCCATTTCTACGCCAATCACGCGGAGACCCTGGGTTTGCGCCTGGAAGGGGCTTCGCGCGGGCTAAACCGGAAAATTCGCGAGCCCACCATCAATCGGCCCGGCCTTGCCCTCACAGGATTTTACAACTATTTCGCCGGAAAACGCATCCAGGTCCTGGGGGCTGCCGAACTCAGCTACCTGCGCAGCCTGAGTGCCACCACGCTCAAGGAAAAACTTCATCAGCTTTTCTCGCGGAATTTCCCCTGCCTCATCATCGCCCGCAATGCCCCGGTGCCGGCCGCGGTGCTGGACCATGCCGCGGAATTTGAGACCCCGGTTTTCCGCACGCACATCATCACGATGAAGTTTATCAACGCGGCCACCATCGCGCTGGAATTTGATTTTGCGCCCTCCACGACCGAGTATGGGAGCATGGTGGACATTCAGGGCATCGGCACTCTCATTCGCGGAGCCAGTGGCATTGGCAAGAGCGAGTGCGTGCTTTCCCTGATCGAAAGGGGATACAGCCTGGTGAGCGATGACATCACACGCATCCGTTCCATTGAAGGCCGCGAACTCGTCGGCATGGCGGCCGACCTGACCCGCTTCCACATGGAAGTCCGCGGCATCGGAGTAATCAACATCATGTCCATTTTTGGCGTAGGCAGTGTCCGCACGGAAAAGCGCCTCGATTTTGTCATCACGCTCAAGGAGTGGGACGAACTGGAAAACGTGGACCGGATCGGCCTCGACCGCGAAACTTACGAGGTTTTGGGCATCAAAATTCCGCATGTCATCATCCCCGTGCGGACCGGCCGTGATTTAGGTCGCCTTGTGGAGGTCGCCGCGCTTGACCAGAAGCTCAAAAGCATGGGACAAAACAGTGCGGTCGAATTTAATCAGCGACTGCTGCAAATGATGAACGAACGACGTATCCGATAATGGGAATTCTCTCGCGCAAAAAACCAACCGACGACGTCCTCCGCTGCACCAAGGAGGTCGCGATCCAGAACCGCAATGGTCTTCATGCGCGGCCCGCTGCCATGTTTGTCAAAATCTCCAGCCGGTACCGCGCCGAAGTCTGGGTGGAAAAGGACGGGGAGCGGGTCAACGGCAAAAGCATTATGGGCCTCATGATGCTCGCAGCCGGAAAAGGTTCGAAGCTGCACATCATCGCAGAAGGAGCGGATGCGGACAAGGTTGTCGCCGAAATCGAAAACCTTGTCCAGACCCGCTTCGGCGAGGAATAACCCAGCCGCCTGCGGCGGAACGCTCAACGCTGAACGCTCAAGTTTTCCCGGGCACGCAACTTTCGATTCCGTGCCACTGCATGGTCGGCATTGCACGTTCTATTTCATACTTCAGCGTTCAACGTTGAGAGTTCAGCGTTCGGCGTTTCGCGCGAAGCGCGCATCTTCCATCTTCCATCTTCGCTAAAATCCTGCTAAGTGGTTCGGGGTGAGCGACCCCGACCCGAAAAAAGAGAGACGATTTCAGGGCATCGCCGTCGCTCCGGGTATCGCCCACGCCGAGGTCGTGGTCCACTGGGTGGACGACGAGGAAATCCCACTGCGGAAAATCACCGCGGCGGAAATGCCCGAGGAAATTGCGCGTTTTGAGGCGGCCCTCATCGCCACCCGCGCGGAACTCCTGGAAATTCAGCAGCGCATCGCCGACGCCATCGGCGCGAAGGATGCGAGCATTTTCGACGCCCACCTTCTGGTCGTCGAGGACCGCACCCTGATCGACGAGGTGCTCCGGGGCCTGGAAAAAGACCGGCACAATGTCGAACACATTTTCCACCGCACCGCCGAGCGTTATTGCAAGACCCTCGGGGAAATTGACGACCCCTACCTTCGCGAGCGCGTGGTGGATATCGAGGACGTCGCCCGACGCGTCATCCGGCACCTGCTCGGCAAGGCTCCCCACAGTCTCGCCACCGAGGACAAGCCGCACATCATCGTCTCGCACAACCTCACGCCCTCGGATACGGCTTCGATCAACCGCACCCTCGTCCTGGGTTTTGCCACGGAGCAGGGCAGCAAGACCTCGCACACGGCCATCATGGCGCGTTCGATGGACATTCCCGCCATCGTGGGCCTGCATGACATCTGCAACGAACTGACCAGTGGTGATGACATTCTGCTCGATGGCTACAGTGGCCTCCTCATCATCAATCCCTCGCCGGAAACTCTTGAGGAATACGGCACCCTTGAGGAGAAAAAGGAGGAGGTTGAGGAACGGCTCGAACTCATCCGCGAAACGTCCTCCACCACCAGCGACGGACGCCATATCATTCTTTCGGCCAACATCGAACTGCCCGAGGAACTCGATGACGTGCGCGAAAGTGGTGCAGAGGGCGTCGGGCTCTACCGCACGGAATTTCTCTATCTCAATCGCACCACACCACCCAACGAGGAAGAGCAGTTCGAGAGCTATCGCCTGGTCGCTGAACGCGCCAAGCCGCACTCTGTCATCATCCGAACCCTCGATATCGGCGGCGACAAACCTTCGGAAAGCCTCGAACTCGAGGAGGAACAAAACCCTTTCCTCGGCTGCCGGGCGATTCGATTTTGCCTGCAAAATCCGGTCATTTTCAAGACCCAGCTTCGCGCCATCCTGCGGGCTGCGACCTCGGGCAATATCCGCATCATGTACCCCATGATCTCCAGTCTGGAGGAACTGCGGAGCGCCAATGCAGTACTCGACGAGTGCAAGGACGAACTGCGCGAACGCGGCGTCGAATTTAACCCGGATGTCGAGGTTGGCATCATGATCGAGATCCCGAGCGCGGCTCTCGTCGCCGACCACCTCGCCCGCGAAGTGAAGTTTTTCAGCATCGGCACCAACGATCTGATTCAATACACGATTGCGGTGGATCGCGGAAACGACCGCATCGCCCACCTCTACGAACCCACCCACCCTGCCGTCATTCGCCTGATCAAGGGCGTGGTGGATGCCGCGCATCGCAACAACATCTGGGTGGGCGTCTGCGGCGAAATGGCCGGCGACATCGCCCTCATTCCCCTCCTCCTCGGCTTGGGCGTCGATGAACTCAGCGCCAGCAGCACGGTGGTCCCGCGGGTCAAAAAGGCCGTCCAGTCCCTCTCTATCCCCACCTGCCAGAAACTGGCGGACGAGGCCCTCAACCTCGACAACAGTTTCGCCATCCTCCACCGCTGCCTCGAGGTCGCCTCCGACCACTACGCGGAGCTCCTGGACTGACGCGCGGCGCGCGGCGCGCTTCGCGCGTAACGTCGAACGTCGAACGCTCAACTCTGAACGTTCAAGTTCGGAATGTTACGCTCGGAGGCGAATAGGGGCGGGCCCGGCAACGTTCGACGTTCGACGTTCGACGTTCGACGTTCGACGTTCGACGTTCGACGTTCGACGTTCGACGTTCGACGTTCGACGTTCGACGTTCAGCGTTCAGCGTTCAGCGTTCAGCGTTGAGCGTTGAGCGTTGAGCGTTGAGCGTTAGGCGCGCGGCGCGCCTCCGATCATGGTCCATCGCACGGGCTCGCGGTTTTCCAGCACGGCTTCGAGCGCGTCGGAGGGAACCCCGGCAAACGGCAGGGCGATAAGGTCGGCATGCGCTCCGGGGGTGATCTCGCCAAGTTGGCCGGGAAGGCCGATGGCACGGGCGGGACGACGGGTGACCATGTCCACGAGTTCGGCCGCTGAGAGGTGCGGATGCGTGCGGCGCAGGGCCCGCATTTCTCCGAAAAGGTTGAGCGAAGAATTGCTGGCGAGGCTGTCGGTGCCGAGGCAAACCGGGATTCCGATTTCGCGCAGGCGGTCGACAGCAAACGGCGCGCGGCCAAAGTATTCGTGGCACTTTGGGCAATGAACCACCGCGACATCGCGCCGGCCGGCGAGGATCTGATAGTCGGACTCGGACAAACAGTTCATGTGGGCAAGAATGCCCCCCTGCGGCACGCCGGGGCCGTGGAAAAGCCGGGAAACAGGCGTCACCCCACCGACATCATCCATCGTGCGGCCAAGCTTCTTCAAGAAGTCGTAGAGGGGCCCGGCCGCCTTGACGAACATCTCGAATTCCTCATCGGTTTCCGCCAGGTGCGTTGTCCAGGGCATGGCGCGGTTTTCACTGCAAAACTTGGTCAATTCGTAAAGACCCGCCGAAGTCGTGTAAGGCGCATGGGGCGAGAGGCCAAATCCGCCCAGCCAGTTGGGATGGTGATCAAAAAAGGTGAGCGCGCCCGCCACCACATCCTCCGTGTGGATGCGGTTGCGGATATCGATCAGTTCGTAAAACCACCACGTGCGCAAGGGAGGCGCCGGCAACCTCACCATTAATTCTGGAAACGACTCGATATTAAAAACACTGGTCGTTCCCCATTTTTGCAGCTCGCGAAACCCCGATGCGATGGAAGCGAGATAGTCGTCATCCGTGAGCGTGCGCTTGAGGTCGTTGATCCGCCGCACCCAGTTCGGGAAATTTTCCTGCTGGAGGATCGCTCCGCGCATCACGGTATAGTCCAAATGACAGTGGGCATTGATCAGCCCAGGCATGAGAATCACATCACCAAGATCCTCCGCGGCCGCGGAAAAATCCCGCTCCCGGCCCACCGCAACAATGCGACCCGCCTGCACGCCGACCACGCCGTCCTCGATGGGCGGCGTGGCAAGCGGAAGAACAAGGCGGGCACGGTAAAGCTTCACAAAGCGCGAAAGGATTTCAGGAAATCCGGCGTTATCAATGACGCCTTTCCTGCGGACTTGCAAATCCGCGCAGCGCGGGGAATTGTCCCCGCATGTCTGCATTGCTCGTTCCGGGTGACCAAGCGCCCGATTTCACCGCCATCGCAGTCGGGGGTCCTTACGAGGACGGCCGAGAGGTGAATCTCGCCGATTTTCTTGGCAAGACGGTGGTGCTCTATTTTTATCCGAAAGACGATACGCCGGGCTGCACGACCCAGGCTTGCGCCCTGCGCGATCGCTACCGGGATCTCATTGACGCGGGCGCGACGGTCTTCGGTGTCAGCGTGGATTCTGCCAAAAGCCATGCGGAATTTATCGCCAAATACGAACTCCCCTTTCCTCTTCTCAGCGATGAAACCCACCGTGTGGTCGAGGCCTATGGCGTTTGGGTGGAAAAAAGCATGTATGGCAAAAACTTCATGGGCACCGAACGCAGCACGTTCGTGATCGGGCCCGATGGCACCATTCGGTCGGTCTTCCGCAAAGTGAAGCCCGACCAGCACGCGACAACCGTTTTGGAGGACTTGCGCCACTTTGAACCGTGACACTCTCGTAACGCTCTACGACCGCTTCACGGGTCTGGTGGAGAAACTTCCCGGTGGTCTGCAGAAGCCCATCCTGCGGGAACTCGTCCCCATCCGGGAACTGTTCCTCGAGCAACGCCCCGCCCGTGTTCTGCTTCTGGGTTCACCCGGAAAAAGCGTGCCGGAATTTCTGCATACCATCGCCGGGATCACGGTCGAAACCGGCGAGGCGGAGAACGGATGGCGCCTCTATCATGTTTCCGGACGCGGGGCGATCCAGATTCTGGACGCCCGCACGGACACACCGGAAGCGGTCTTCGAGGCCGCCCGGTCCCACTTGGCTCCGGATGTGGCCGTGCTCATCCGAGAAGCCCAAAGTGAGGATTCGTCACTCGAAACCGCCGCGATGCGCCTTGCCGCCTGCGGACCGGACCTGCCCCTGGTCGGCGTAGCAATGGGCGGAGATTCCGCCCGTGCCCGATTGGCCGCCCTCCTGAGCGCCGATCGGGACTTCTCCCTGCGGAAAAATACCGTGTGCTCTCCCGCCGCGGGCGATTCCGTGCCCGAAGCCCTATGCGCGTTGCTACCCAATGCCGCCCGGCTGGAATTTGCCCGCCTCAGCGGGGCCAAAGGCGCTCAGGCGCAAATCGCCGGTTCGCTGCTGAAATCCTTTACAGCCGTCTGCGGGGTGATCGGCCTCCAACCCATTCCGCTGGCCGACATGCCCATCCTCACGGCCTTGCAATCGCTCATGGTGGGCTTGGTGATTTACACCACGGGCAAACCGGTGAGCCCGCGGCTTTTCGGCGAATTTCTTGGCGCGCTGGGGATCAATATCGGCGCGGGAATCATTTTCCGGGAAGGCGCGCGCGCCCTCGTCAAGATCGTGCCCCTCTGGGGCAACGCTGTTTCCGGGATGGTGGCCGGAGCGGGAACCTATGCGGTGGGCCGGGCTGCCATCGCGTACTTCATCGAGGACGCGCCGATCTCGGAAACGAAAAAACTTTTTCATCGCCTGCTGCCACATTGGGATGCCTTCCGCCGGAAACGTCTTCCCGCCCTGCCTTCCGAAACAAAGACCCTTCCGCCGCCCATGCCCGAGGAAAAGTGACCCGCGCGCCTCGCGCCTCGCGCGTAACGTTGAACGCCGAACGCTCAACGCTGAACGTCGAAGTTTTGTCGGGCACGCAACATTCGGCGCTTCGCTCTGAACGCCCAACTTGAACGTTCGCGGTTGGGAGTTGAGAGCTACGCGCTTTGCGCGCCCGGGGCCTCAAGGAACCGGACGCGTTTATCCGCCCGCGGCAGCCGAATGGTCAGGGTCAGGCCCCGTCCCTGCGCACTTTCGATGGCCACCTCCCCGCCATGCGCCCGAATAATGCGGCGCACAATCAGCAAACCCAGGCCGGAACCGCTGGACTTGGTGGTAAAATAAGGCTCGAAAACCCGACTAATATTTTCGGCGGCAATGCCCCCACCCGTGTCCGCGAAGGAAATAAATTGGTGAGTCTCGTCCGCCCCCGACCGTATGCGCAGGAATCCCCCGCTTTTCATCGCCTGAAACGCATTGCGAATCACATTGTAAATCGCCTGTTTAATCTGGTCGCGGTCCACCTCGATGGGCGGCAGGGATTTATCGAGTTCGACTTCGACGAGGATGTCTCGGTCGTGAATCTCCGCCTCCAGAAACGAGACGGATTCCCCGACGATGGCGTTGAGGCTTTCCATCCGTGGCTCGAGGGGCTGCGGACGAATCGCCCGGAGAAACTGGGTGATGATGTGGTCCAGCCGGCCAACTTCCTGCCGGGCCACCGCGATGGATTCTTCGAACTCACCCCGGGTTTTCGCCGGAAGTTTTTTCACGCGTCGCTGCATGAGCTGGAGGTGAATATCGAGCGAGTTCAGCGGGTTGCCAATCTCGTGAGCCACTCCCGCCGCCAGAAGCGTCAGAGCGGAAAAACGTTCGCTCTCAATCGTCTCCTGGGTCGCCCGGCGGTTTTGGGTGATGTCGCGCAAAATCACCGCACGGCCCGCCGCCTCGCCCTGCTCGTCCTCACTCATCAGCGGCACCACGTAAAAATTCAAATACCGATTTTCCGGATAGAAGACCTCAAGGTCGCGGCTAACTACCTCGCTTGATCCCGGGAATTGGCTCAAGTCGAGCCCGCGCACCACCTGTCCCAGCGGTTTGCCAAGGCTGATTTCCGCGTTGATGCCAAAAAATCCACAAGCCGCGCGATTGAGATAAATGACACGCCCCGCCGCATCGGTCACGATTACCCCTTCCAAAATCACGTTGAAGATGGTTTCGAGAAACCCCTTTTCCCGCGCGATCTCGACGAGATAATTCTGCACATCGCCCGGTTGGACGAGTCCAATGCGCTCGATCAGTTTTTCGAGAAATCCGCGTTTCATGACTTAGTCATTAGTGGATGGTCATCGGTCATTGGCGGAGCCACTGCACCGCCTGCTCGTCGCCGGCAAACCTCACAAATCCCCGTCCGCCCGGTTTGCCATTGCCCGACGCACCCAGCCCGCCAAAGGGGAGCGTGGAAGGGGAAAACGTCGTGGGCAAATTGTGGTAAAGGTTCCCCACTTCGAGTTGATCGCCGATGTGGCGAAAGGTCGCGCCGGAGGCCGTGAAAATGGACGCGGTGAGACCGTAAGGGGTCAGCGCCTGACGCCGCACGGCATCCGTGTCATCGTCGAAACCTTCCAGCGTGGCAAACGGGGAAAAGGTTTCTGCTTCCGTCGGCGCAACGCCTTCCTCGACTTCCAAAACGGCCGGCCGGACATAATACCCACGCCGCCCTTCCACGTCCTCGAGCACCTCGCCGCGTTGCAGCCAGCGCCCGTCCGTCCGTCCGAGAAAGCCCCGGAACCGTTCCAACGCCGCCGCGGTGGCGAGCGGCCCCAGCAAAGTGCCCTCGTTGAGAGGATAATCCGGAAGGTATCGCTCGAGCGAAGTGATCAAACGCTCTCCAAACGCCTGGACAACCTTGCGCTGCACCAGGATCCGGCTGGTCGCATTGCACCTTTGTCCGGCCGTGAGGCACAGACCGTCCGCGGCCGCGGTCGCCGCGTGATCGAGGTCGGCATCTTCGCAGACGATCAGACTATTTTTCCCGCCCAGTTCCAAGGCGAGCGATTTCGAATAATCCGCCGCAAGTTCGCGGGCCAGAGCCGTTCCCACCGGAACAGAACCGGTAAAACAAACCGAACGCACATCGGGATGCAGACAAAGAGTGCGGCCCGTCTCCCCCCACCCTTGCAGTAACTCAAAAACCCCCGCCGGGAGCGCCGCCTGCATTTCTGCGACATACGCCGCACCCACATTCGCCGTGAGGGGGGACGGTTTGAAGACCACCGTATTGCCGGCCAGCAAATACCCGAGTGCCGCTCCATGACCGAGGTGAATGGGAAAATTAAACGGCGCAATCACCGCCGCCACGCCCCGCGATCGCCGCCGCACCGAGGCGGGATGAGGCCCGTCCTCGACGGGCTGTTCGGCGACAAACCGATCCGCATCTGCGAAACTCAAATCGAATTTCGCCAGCACCGCGCCGAGTTCGAGCCGGGCCTCGCGCAGCGGCTTGCCCATTTCGCGCGCGATGAGCTGGGCGAGATCCTCTTGTTTCGCGGCCAATTGATCGCGGCAGGCGCGCAAGGCCGCCTTGCGCTCGTCGAGGCTGCACGCCCGCCAATCCGCATAGGCGGTTTTCGCCCGGGCAACAGAGGCGCCGGCGTCCCCTGAGGCAACCTCGGGAAGTTCGTCCGACAGATCGCCGGGGCTTTTATTTCGCCAAACCAAAAAGTTATTCATAACGGTCGCTCCGGTAGGGGCGGCACACCGGTGCCGTCCGTTCGTTCACCCAAGCAATTCCTCCAATTCGCCGACCCGCCGCTCAAAGAGCGCCAGCGCGGCCGCCACCGGGGCCGGTGAACTCATGTCCACTCCCGCCTCCGCCAGGGTTTCGATGGGGAAACGACTTCCCCCGCTGCGGAGAAAATCCAAATATTTTGTCGCATCCCCGCTGGCCAGGACCTGATCCGCCAAAGCCGCCGCGGCTGAGATGCCCGTCGCGTATTTATAAACGTAAAACGCGCCGTAAAAATGGGGAATGCGCAGGCATTCGAGCTCCAACTCCTGATCGACCGTAAAATTCGGGCCGAAATAGGTATCGAGCAGGCCGCGATAGATGCGTTTGAACGTGTCGAGCGTGAACGCCTCACCGGCCTCCTCGGCGGCATGGGCGGCCTTTTCAAACTCCGCGAACATGGTCTGCCGATAAAGCGTGCCGCGCAGGTCGTCAATCTGCCGGTTGATGATGTAGGCCTTCATCCGGCGGTCATCGGTGGTTTTCAGGAGATGCTCGGTCAGGAGAATCTCATTAAAGGTGGAAGCCACTTCCGCGAGAAAGATCGGATAATGGTAGGTCTGAAAGTTCTGCGAGCGCGTGGCATACCACGTGTGCATCGAATGCCCCGCTTCGTGAGCCAGGGTGTAAACATCAGAGAACACGTCCGGCTTATAGTTCATCATGATGTAGGGCGGGCTTGAGAACGTGCCCGAACTGAAGGCTCCACTGCGTTTGCCCTTGTTTTCGTAACGGTCACACCAACGCCCTCCCCGCAGCCCATGGCCAAGCGTGGCAAGGTATTCGTCACCCAGGGGGGTCAGCGCGGAAAGCACATGGTCCACCGCGCCATCCCATGGGACATCGGTATGTACATCATTAACCATCGGAACGTAGGTGTCGTAATGGTGAATTGCATCCAGCCCCAACACACGTTTGCGAAGATCGAAATACCGATAAAGGGGCGGGAGGTGTTCTCGCACCGTCGAGATCAAATTGTCATACACGCTTAGCGGCACGTCGTCCCGGAAGAGCGCCGCCTCGATCGCCGAGGAATAATTCCGCGCCCGGGCGTAAAACACGTCGGCGCGCACAGAATTCGTATAGGACGAGGCGATCGTAAATTGGTGGTCCCTAAATTCGGCGTAGAATTTATGAAACGCCTCACGCCGCACCGCGGGATCCCGCTGTTGAAGAAACGAAGAGAACGAACTCTGCGTCAGCTCGCGCTCCTGGCCTTTACCGTCCGTCACCTTGCCGAACTTCATATCGACATTCGTCAATTGGGAGAACGTCTCCCCGTGCCCACGCGTTGCGGCGGATCCGAGAGCGAGCAATCGTTCCTCATTCGCGGAAAGCGTATGGGGTTTCAGTCGGCGAAGTTTCTTCAGCGGTACGATCCATTCCGCCAGTAGAGGGTCGGCCAAAAAGCTCGCAAACACCTCGTCCGGCACGGCTTGCAATTCCGGCGCGACAAAGGAAAACGCCTCCCCCACCCGCACAAAAAGGCTTTCCAGCTTGCCTTCCCGGACGAGGGCCTCATTGGCCGAACTGTCCTCCGTCGTGCGCAGCGAGGCGTATTGACCGAGCTTTTCAACCAGGATATCCACACTCTTTTCGAACTCGAGAACCTCCAGCAGCGTCGCCGCGCTTTCCCCGGCCTTCCCCCGAAATTCCGCCACCTTGGGAAAACGCTCCTGCAGCAGGCGAAAATCCTCCTCCCACGCCTCCTCCGAGGCATAAAGCGGAGTCAGATCCCAGGTATCTTCCAAGCGGACAGCAGAACGAATGGGCACGCCTTGGGCAGCGCCCCCGGCTTCAGTGTGATGAACAAACGGCATGGCGGAAGCATACCGCGTCCGTCCCGACAGACAACCACTCTTCGCGCTTCGCGCGTAACGCTGAACTCTCAACGCCGAACGCCGAACGCTCAAGTTTCGGAATTGAACTCTCGCAAATATCCCCGCCAGCCGCCAAAGCCGCTGATGTCCTCAGCCCCTTTAACCGCATATTCTTCGCAGAGAAAACCCTTCACCATTTCGCCGGATTCCAACCCCACCGAGCCAATTCCCAGCGGGCCTGGAATCGCCGCGACAAAACGCCCGAAAGCAACCTCGCTGAGCTGCCACACTTCTACCTCGATGGCGGTTCCGTTTTCGCGCCTCACCATCCCGGGTTTGGGAGGTGTCGTTTCGGGCAGGGCGAAAAGGCGGTAGATCGGGGCCGTTCTGCACTGCTCGACAAAAACCGCCCCCAGACCAAGAAGCTGCCCGTTTAGCGGTTGACCACGGAGGTGCGCACCCACCACAGCCACCTTGACACCCCGGGAAGTCGCCGGCCGGTCCTCTCCAAGAAAGTCTGCCCCAACCTCGAAAAGCAGATTTTCAGCCCACGCCGGAGCGACGAACGTGACGCCAAAGGGCAGCCCGTCCTGACGAAAACCCGCGGGCACTGCGACCGCAGAGAGATCCATCAGATTCACAAAGTTGGTGTAGCGTCCGAGATTCGAATTGAGCCCGATCGGATCGGCCTGTAATTGGCCGACCGTGTAAATTGTTCCCGCCGTGGGCAACACCATGGCATCGCAATCCTGCCAAAGAGGCTCCGTTTCCCGGACCAGGGCGGCGAGACGATATTGGGCCTCGAACGCATTCGTGGCGGAAAATTTTCCAGCGCCCTCCACAATCTGCCGCACCACGGGCTGCACGGCGTCTGCATGGTTCGCCAAAAATGCCCGCAAGGCGGCGTGGCGCTCCGCCACCCAGGGACCGCTGTACAGCAAGGCAGCTGCAGAAAGAAAGGGTTCGTAGTCAAAATCCACCAACTCCCAACCGAGGGTCTTCGCCTTGACCAGCGCCGAAATGTAAAGCGCGGCGCATTCCGCATCGCCAAAAAATTCCCGCTGCGATTCCGGCAGGACGGCCAGCCGTTTTTTCACCGGTCGAAATCCGGCCGGCTCCACCCGCGAATACGGATCGGCCGCGTCGAAACCCGCAACCGCACGATCCACCGCCACGACTTCTGCGAGGTTCTTGGCAAAAACGGTGATGCAATCGAGCGACCGGCAGGCGGGCACGAGGCCCGATGTGGACCAGCGTCCCTTGGTGGGCTTGAAGCCCACGAGATTATTAAACGCCGCCGGCACCCGGCCGGAGCCCGCCGTGTCCGTCCCAAGGGAAAAATCCACCTCACCGACGGCCACCGCGATTGCTGAACCCGAGCTCGATCCACCGCTGATGTATTCGGCATGGAAGGCGTTGCGCGGAATGGTGTGCGGAGTCCTCGTGCCATTGAGGCCGGTGGCGAATTGGTCGAGATTTGTTTTGCCAATCACGATGGCACCCGCGTCGAGCAGGCGCTGGACAACAAAGGCATTCTTCTCCGGGAGATAGGAAAACTCCGGGCAGGCCGCGGTGGTGGGGAGGCCGGCCACATCGATATTGTCCTTTACCGCAAAAGTCTTCCCCCGCAACGGCAGATCACTGGTTTCCAAAACCCTGGCCCGCGCCAGCACCTCTTCCTCGGGCACAAGGGCCAGCCAGACACCGTCGTCCCCGCGCTCACGGATGAGGCGGTAGGTCTCGCGGATTTTTTCCTGGAAACTGATCATCTCACCAAATGGCCCTCGCCGGGGCAAACGCCTGAATAACCTCGTCCTTGGTCAGCAGCGGAACTTTCAAATGTCGCGCGGTCGCAACAATGGTGCGGTCCGCCGGATCCCGATGCCCCCAACTGAGCCGGAGATTTGCCATCCAAAGCTCAGTGTCAACCGGCACAAATTCCAACACCCCGGTTCGCGCGATCCGGCAGGCAAACTCTTCAACGGTGAGGCCAATGTCTAAGGAAACGCTGATTTAATCGGCAGTCGGGATTGCCAAAGGAGAGGGAAAAAGGCAAAAGAGGGAATGGAAAGCCAACTGAGCTTCGCGGTGAACGAGTTCCGCGGGAAAAAGAAGCAAACGAAGCGTGAAAAGTTCC
>JBGSVZ010000119.1:0-11736 GCA_041752695.1 Terrimicrobiaceae bacterium | reverse complement strand
CACCCCGGAAAACTGGCTCAAAGCCCGCCGGACTCCTCTCCAGGCAGCCGCCTGAAACATCATAGGCGTCATAGATCGCGCCTCTGACGCCTATGAAAAATCAAGCCATTCGTCTTGGGCGCCTTGTGTGACGCTTACTTTCATCGCCACAAAAATAGTGAAACACGGTTCTCGTGTCAAATGCGCCTCTGGCAGGATAGAGCTTGTTAGGCTAAATCCGTGGCTTTCATTTCCGTTTCACGAGCGGTAGGCCGTTCCGCTGAAACGGCGGGAGGAGAGCCGCCCCGGCGGTGCGGGATAAAAGGATTTATCCCTGAGGGGGAAGATTCTCTCTAACGATCTTCTTCAGGCCAAATCAAAGTCCGGCACCCATTTTTTCCGCAGTCGAAGAATGTAAGCGTCCGCCATTCATGGGCGATAGAGCTCGATCGGGATGAAGGGTTCATACATCGCGAAATCCGGGTCTGTCGTGTAGATGAGAAATTTCCGCCTTACAGCCATCGCGCAGATCAAAAAGTCGATGGGGGAGCCTTGAATGCCATTCGATCGACAGACATTAAAAAATTGCGCAGCTTTCGTGTGATCTTGGTCCTCCGCAAAAAATAGCGGAAGTGCTTGAGTGGTGAGGTTTATGCGCTCGAAATGCGCGGGTAGCTTGATGCCCGAGAGAAGCTCTTGCCGAACGATTCCGAACAGGGCCATTTCGTTGGAATCGATGAGTCGTTCAACCGTGTGGGCCACGTCATTGAGGGAGTCTGGGGAACGTCTGAGAAATTGCGACAACGCCGAGGTGTCACAGGCAATCATAAATGCTTATCCCGGCGGAGAGCCTTGTAATCGTAGTCCTCAAAATACTCGATTTGCCCACGAAGCTGTAAAAGTTGCCTGCGGAGGCGACTTTGAATAAATTCTTTGAGGGCCTCATTCACTGTTTCCCGTTTGGTGGCCAGGCCAGCCAGCGACTTGGCTTGCTCAAGCAGCGACTGGTCGATCTGAAGATTTGTTGCCACACAGGGATCCTACACATGAAGAATGTGCAACACAATCGAAATTGGGGAAGATGGTTTTGTGTAAATGCGCCTCACGTCCAACGAGGAACAGACAGCTTAAAAAAGAGGATGAGCTTACAGAAGGTAACGAAGATCGCTAAGAATTATGGAGTTGCGAAAACGCCGCAGTTCACCCAGAAGGTGACTCGGAATCGGGAATCGTTTTTTTTCAAGCCTTTCAGCCTCCGTTACCTTCGTTGCCTTCTGTAAAATTCCATTTCCGGTTTTAGGGTCAGAGAAAATGGAGGGCCAAGATCCGTTTGGTCCGCACCTTGGGGAAGAGACACCACGAACTGTAGGCCGTCCCGCTGGGACGGCATGACGAGAACCGCCCCGGCGGTGCGGGCTACAGTGGTTCGTCGCGCTTTCCGAATTTTGCTAACCCGCGTTGATGACGAGGCTGCGCGGTTCGGTCATTTCTTCCATGGCGTAGCGCAGTCCCTCGCGGCCGAACCCGCTGTCTTTCACGCCGCCGTAGGGCATGTTTTCCACGCGGAAGGTGGGCACCTGATTCACCATCACGCCGCCCACTTCGAGTTCGTCGAAGGCGCGGAGGGCCTTGGTGATGTTGGCGGTGAAAATGCCGGCCTGAAGGCCAAAGGCGGAGTCGTTGACTTTGGTGAGGGCTTCCTCGAACGAGTCGTAGGATTCGAGCACGGCGAGGGGAGCGAAGGCCTCCTGGGAGACGGCCGCGCATCCGGCGGGGGCGTTTTCCAGCAGGACCGGCCAGAGCAGGTGCGGGTCCTCGGTGCGCAGCGGGGTGAGCAGGCGGGCACCCAGGGCTTTGGCCTCGGCGACCCAACCGACCACCTTGTCGCGCGCGGAGACATTGATCATGGGGCCGACCACGGTGGTCCGGTCGGAGGGGTCTCCCGCAAAGATTTTTTCTGTCACAAACGCCACCAGGGCGTCCCGGAATTCGGCGTAGATCGCGGAGTGGACGAGGATGCGTTGGACGCTGATGCAGGATTGTCCGGCGTATCCATAAGCCCCGGCGGCAATTTTTGGGACGGCGGGTTTCCAATCGGCGTCGTCCTCGACGACCACCGCCGCGTTGCCGCCGAGTTCGAGGGCCACCTTCATTTTCGCGGCGTCCGATTTTAACTTCCAGCCCACTTCGGCGCTGCCGGTGAAGCTGAGCATCTTGATGCGGGGGTCGGTGAGGAGGGGAGGGATGTGTTCGTGGTCGAAGGGGACCACATTGATCTGCCCGGCCGGCACGCCCGCCTCGTGTAGCACCTCGGCCAGGAGGAGCGAGGTGAGGGGGGTCTTGAGCGCGGGTTTCAGGACCATCGTGTTGCCCGTCGCCAGGCAGGGCGCGACTTTGTGCGCGACGAGGTTGAGCGGAAAATTGAAGGGAGTGATGCCGAGGATGACGCCCATGGGGAAACGTTTCACCAGGCCGAAGTGTCCGACACCGGGAGGGCTGCCATCCATGCGGATGCCGTGCCCCTCATCGGCGAGGGCGAGCTGCGCGGCGAAGCGGAAGGTCATTTGCGCGCGGTCGGTTTCCGCCTCGGCAAAAACCACCGGCTTGCCAGCCTCGGCGATGATGGTGTCCACAAACTCGGTGCGGCGTTCGCCGATGAGATCGGCGATGCGCGTGAGGACCTGCGAGCGCCGCCAGGCCGGTTGGGAACGCGTGATGCCAAACGCGGCGTGGGCGGAAGCCACGGCGCGTTCCACCTGCCCGGCATCGGCCAGGCTCACGTCGGCCATGGGCTCGCCATTCCAGGGGTTGGTGACCGTGTGGCTGGCGGAGGACTCTTCCCAGGCTCCCTCGAGGTAAAAGGGTTTCATCAGAGGCGTTCGACTTCGCGTTTCTCGACAAAGATCGGGAGGCCTTCGCGGCTGAAATTGTTCATCAATTCCTCGGGGTCAAGGGCCTCCGGCATCATCACACCACGCTCGGTAATTTTACCCGTGGCCAGGAGTTTTGCCGTGAGGGCGGGCGGGATGCCGGTCTGTACGACAGTGAGCGAATACCCGTAGCGTTCGTAGGTGTCGCGGTGGCTGTCCATCGTGTAGATGAAATATTCCACCCGCTTGCGGTCCTTGGTGCCGCGCACTTCGGTGCCCACGCAGGAATAGCCATCGACGGTCGCGCCCAGCTGGGCGGGCTTCGGCAACTTGGCCGTGGCCACCCGGATCGGGGCGACTTCCACGCCGTCCACCTTGATCTTTTTCCAAGTGTCGAGCTGGAGCAGATCGATCGAGCGGGCCAGGTTCAGCACGGGCTCGGTGAGGGCGTATTTGAAGACGGAATATTTCACGCCTTTTTCTTGGAAGGGCGGATACGTCCCCAGGCTCACGCCCTCTTCGTGGGCGACGGCGTAGGTTTTCACCAAGCCAATCGGATCGGGAAACCGGTGCCAGCTCACTTCCGTCTCGAGGGGTTTGCCTGCGGTGATCTTGCCTTCCTTGACGTAGTACGGAACCGCATTCAATTCTTCGAAAAGCGTCTCGGGCGAAAAGAGAGCGGCAAACCGATAGCCTTTCACCTCGGCATTGTCGGCATCGAGCACGCGGATGCTGGACGCAGTATCGAGCCGATCCATCGCCCAGCGCGCGAAAACATTCACCGCGCCGGGGTCCATCCCCATGCATAGGATGCCGGCCAGCCCGCGGTCGAGGTAGGCATCGTTAAATTTTTCGATCTCGGCCTCGAACGAGTTTTTGCCCGGGCGCTTGACCCCGGGGGGCGAATAAATATCCGCCGCCATATCGAGGTAATGCGAACCCGCCCGCAGGCAGGCTTCCAAGACGGAGTGGTTGGTGTGACACGTGCAGGCGTTGCAGGTGACCGTCACATTGTGCTCCTTCATCAGAGCCGTCAGTCCGGCGGTATCCATCGCGTTGGCCTGCACCACCACGTAGCGGTTTTTCGACGTTCGCGCCGCGAGCTGCTGGGCGAAAATGGGATCCATATCCGCCAGCACAATGCGATCGAAACAATCAAACTCGTGAAGTTTCTGTCCAATAACGGAACCGACGCCGCCGATTCCCATGACCATAACGTTTGCCATAATAGCCGCCCGCAGGCGGCGTCATCACGCTAGCCGCAAAGCGGCCGGAAGGCAAGTGCGGCGGGCTTTCCGGCTCGACAGGCCCAGGAAAAACGAAGAGCCTTAGCGCATGAAAACTCCCCGTATCGGGCAACTCCTGGCGGTCTTTTTGGGGATGGCCTTTCCCGCCTTTGCCCAGCTTCAGGACGTCCAGATCACGGCCGCCAAGAAGAAGCTCGATGAGCAAAAACAGCGGGGGGAAAACGTCACCGTCACGACCAAGGAGATCGTTTACAATGTCACGGTGCAGAACAAACGGTTCAAAACGATGCCGGAGGTTCAGGTGAAGTACATGATTTTCCTGTCCGACGAGCAGGCGGGAAGCACGGAACGGGCCGTGGCCACGTCCCACCGTGGAAGCGAAATTCTGAAGGACCTGGCGTCGAATGCCACGGTCACGTTTGAGACCAAGCCATTCAAGCTCACCACCGAAGATCTCGACGGCGGGTGGAGCTACAACTCCGGGGCAGCTGCCCGCGCCCGCGACAAGGTCCACGGCATCTGGATCCGCGCCTACGCAGAGGGCAAAATCATCGGCGAGTACGCCAATCCCACGACCCTCTCGAAGAAAAACGACTGGAAGGAATAGTCAGGCCCGCCGGGGAACGATCTCGATCTGCTGACGGATCTTGGCGATGCGGTCCGACCCGAGGACACCGCGCCACTGCGTGCCGGGATAAAGGATGGCATTGCGACCGATGATCGACCCGGGTGACAACACGCTGTTGCACCCCACTTCGGCATGATCGCCCACGATGGCCCCGAATTTTTTCAACCCCGTCGGCAGCATCTTCCCATCGGGTCCGGTCACCACCACCTCGGCTTTGTCGAGCTTCACGTTGGAGAGGATCACGCCCGCACCGAGGTGGGCCTTGTAGCCGAGAATCGAGTCGCCGACGTAGTTAAAATGCGGCACCTGGGCCTCGTCGAAGATCAGGCAATTTTTGAATTCGCACGAATTCCCTGCCACCACGCCGTCGCCGATGATGACGTTTTCGCGAATGTAACAGCCGTTGCGGATTTCGCAGTTTTCCCCGATCCAGGCCGGTCCTTTGATCATCGCGCCGTGTTCGATCACCGTCCCCTTGCCGACAAAAACCGCGTTGCTGACGAAGGGCTTGCCGATGAGTTTTCCGTGGATGGCGGGCTTGAGGCGAAACTGCAAATAGGCCGAGATTTTCGGCAGGGCCTGCCAGACATGCTCGACATTGTCGAAGATGACGCGGTGTTCGGTATGGCCGAGATCGAGGAATTCTTGTGGAGCAAACATGAGGAGTTTTTACCGCGGATGACGCGGATTGTGCGGATAAAAGGCTTTAGGGTTGGGGATATGATCTGGCGATGCGCTTCCAGTCGAGGCGAGCGAACTTGAAATTGATGAGCAGCCCAAGCTCCAGGCGCGTGATCGCGAGATAGCCAATGACCTGTGCGACATGATCGTCGGAAAACGCGGAAACGACTTTTGGATCAACGATAATTTTACCTTCAACAATCAAATCGGGGATAAAAGTGCCGATTGGCCTACCCTTGTAGCTCACGGGAAACCGCTCCAGTTGGGACACCGTCAGCCCCCTTTCCTGCAGCTCTATGACCAAAGCATTCTCATAAAGTTTTTCATCCAAACCGGGCTTCAACTCATTGAGAACCGCCATGGCAGACCCAATGATCTGCTCGCTGACTTCCTTGTGTATCATCTCTTCATCCGCGTTATCCGCGTCATCCGCGGTCAATTTCTTTTCACCTTCTGCCCGTCCTTGGTATCCTTCACCTGCCAGCCGAGGGCGAGAATTTCGTCGCGCAGGGTGTCGCTGGCTTTCCAGTCCTTGTTCGCGCGGGCGGCGGCGCGGCGGTCGAGGATTTCCTGCACCTCGGGCGGGACGCCGGATGCGTCGGCTTGGAAGGCGAGCACGGTGTTGATGCGGTCGCGCCACTCGCGCAGGGCCTGGGCCTGCCCGGGGGTGAGGGCGGCGGTGTCCAGGAGGCGGTTGGTCTCGCGGACCACGTCAAAAAGCGCGCCGAGGGCGGCGGAAAAATTCAGGTCGTCGTCGAGGGCCTGGCCGAATTTTTCGAGGTCCAGGGATTCCGGCAGGGCCTCGGCCGCACCGGCCGCGGTTTCGTCGAGGCGGCGGGACCATTCGTCGAAGCGCGCCAGCGTCTTACGGGCGGCCTCCAGGCTATCCATCGTAAAATTCAGCGGCTCGCGATATTTCACCGAGAGCAGGACCAGCCGCACCTCGCGACCGGTGTGACCCTTGTCGAGCAGATCGCGCAGGGTGTAAAAATTGCCCTCGCTTTTGGACATCTTTTTGCCCTCCACCTGGAGGTGTTTGCAGTGCATCCAGAGGCGGACAAAGGGCTGTCCGGTCACACATTCGCTCTGGGCGATCTCCGCCTCGTGGTGGGGAAAAATATTATCTTCGCCGCCGCAATGGATATCCATTTGCGGGCCAAGGATGCCCGTGGCCATGGCGCTGCATTCGATGTGCCAGCCGGGGCGTCCGCGTCCCCACGGGCTCTCCCACGCGACCTCGCCGTCGGCGGTGTCCCAGGCTTTCCAGAGGGCAAAATCGCCGATCTGTTCCTTCTCGTATTCGTCACTGCGCACGCGGCCCGAGGGCTGCAACTCGTCGAGGTTAAAATGGGCCAGCCGCCCGTAGGCGGGAAAGGTCCGGATCCGAAAATAGACCGACCCGTCCTCCGCCCGATAGGCGTGGCCGCGTTCGATGAGGGTGGCAATCATCTCGATCATTCGGGCGATGTGCCGGTCGGCGGTCGCCTCGGGAAAGTGGTCGGCCGGCTTGATCCGTAGCGTGGCGAGATCCTCGAAAAACGCCTTCTTGAATGGCGCGGTGAACTCCGCCAGCGGGACACCCTGCGCCTGGCAGCCGCGGATGGTTTTGTCATCGACGTCGGTCAGATTCATCACCCGCTCCACAGCGAACCCCCGAAACTCCAGATGCCTTTGCAGCAGATCCTCGAAGGAGTAGGCGCGGAAGTTGCCGATATGCGCGTGATTGTAAACCGTGGGTCCGCAGGTGTACATGCGCACCCGCCCGGCCTCGAGCGGCTGGAACTCTTCGACCTGACGGGTAAGGGTATTAAAAAAACGGATGGACATGCGGGCGGCGCATCCTATGCGGACACAGGCCCGGTGTCAAAAGAGACCCGCCCTCCCGACCTCCGACTTCCGACCTCCGACCTCCTACAAATGCCTCTCCTCGATCTGCTGGACCATCCGGCGAACGTGGCGGTATTTTTCCCGGGGTTTGAGCACGGCGTAGCACTGCCGCACGTCGCCCCATTCGAGCACTTCGATGGTCACGCGGCGGACCCCCCAGGTGTTCATTTCCTGACGGGAGGGTTTGTAGAGATCGATGGTGTTGGTGCCCGCCAGCATCCAGCCGTAGTCGTCCACGCGGTAGATTTCGCCAGTGGCCACGACGCGGAAGACCGTGCCGGCGGGGAAACGTGACCAGTCCGCGGCGGCGCTGTTGACCGGCCCGCTCTGGAGTTCGGTGCCGAGGGCGTTGCGCCGCCCGTAGCGGGTGTGGTCGCTTTCCGAGTGGGTGTAGGCCGTGGTGCGGACCTTCATCACGGGAGCGCGGGCGAGCGGCTTTTCGTATTTGGGGAGGGGGCGGCCCGCACAGGCACCGAGGGCCAGGGCGGCCAGGCCGAGGGCGAAAGTGTTGACGATCCGGCGCATTGTCCGATTGTAACGAGTCGCTCGACGACGGGCGACGATTTTCGCAAAATCACCACATCCATGGATCGCCTTCTGCTCATTGCGGCAACGCTCTGTTTTCTCGCGAGCTTCGGCTACACGCTCTACGCGCTTGGCGCGGGGCGTTTTACGCCGGGGCGGGTGAACTTTGTCGCGATCCTGACGGGGTTTTTTTTCCAGACGGGTTTTCTTTATCTACGCGGTCAGGCGGAGGGGTCGTGTCCGCTGAATACGCTCTTTGATGTCCTGATTTTCCAAAGCTGGGCCCTGGTCCTCATTTACCTTCTGGTTGGTCCGACCTACCGTCTTTCGCTCCTCGGGGCCTTCACGGCGCCGCTGGCGTTTTTTCTCATTCTCATTGCGTTGATTGCCCCCATCAATTCCGCCCCGGTTCGGCGGGTGGTCACCAGTCCGTGGATTGAGCTGCATGCGGCGTTTTCCATCATCGCCTACGGGGCCTTCGGTCTGGCGGGCATCGCCGGGGTGATGTACCTCGTGCAGGAACGTCAGCTGAAAAACCACAAAGCCTCGCCGTTGCTCTACAACCTGCCTCCGATCAACGACCTGGCCGTGGCCAATCACCGTCTGGTCTGGCTGGGCTTCGGGTTGCTGACCTTTGGATTTGCGGCCGGCTTCGCCAGTTCCATGCCGGTGAACACGACCAAATTCTGGGCCTCGTCCTCCCTCTGGCTGATCTACGGCGCGCTCCTCGTCCTGGCCCGCCTGCGGTCCCTCGCCCCGCGGCGGTTGGCCGTCCTTTCCATCGGAGTCTTCGGTCTGGCCATGGTGGCCCTGCCTGGTATCCAATACCTGTCCTCGCGGCCATGAACATTCTTTGTGCTGGTCTCAATCACCAGAACGCCCCCGTCGAAATCCGGGAAAAGTTTGCCATTGGCGGCAGTGATCTCGGGGAAACCCTGGCCGCGGTGCGGACCATCGACGGCCTCTCCGGCGCGGTCATCCTCTCCACCTGCAATCGGGTGGAATTTTACGCGTCCAGCGTTTGTCCGGTTCGGGCCTTCGACGGTCTCAAGGAACTGCTCCACGAGCGCACCGGCTACGACGCGCCGCTCTATTTTCACGACACCCCACGCAGCGTGCGTCATCTTTTCCGGGTGGCCAGCGGCCTCGACTCCATGGTGCTCGGCGAGACGGAAATCCTTGGTCAGGTCAAAAAAGCCTATTCCTCCGCCGCGGAATTGGGTGCGACCACGACCCATCTGAACAAACTTTTCCAGCACGCCTTCCGCGTGGCGAAACACGTCCGCACGGAAACCCAGATCACCCGCGGGGCCACCTCGGTTGGGTCGGTCGCAGTCGAACTGGCGGGGAAAATTTTCGGCGACCTCACCGGCCGCCGCATCATGATCCTCGGAGCCGGAGACACCAGCGAACGCACCGCCCGCAGTCTGGTGTCCCGTGGGGTGAAGACGGTGATTGTTTCCAACCGCACCTTCGATCGCGCCGCCCGACTGGCGGAGGAAATCGGCGGTCTCGCCATTCATTTCGACCACTGGCAAAACGCCTTTTCCGACGTGGACATTTTGATCTGCTCCACCGCCGCGCCCCACCCGATCATCACGGCGGAAAAGCTCCAGCCCCTTCTGCGCGAGCGCGGGGGGCGTCCGCTTTTTGTCATCGACCTGGCCGTGCCCCGCGATGTCGAGCCTTCCGTCAACGAACTCGAAGGGGTTTTTCTCTACGACATTGATTCGCTGGAGGGCATCGTCCGCCAGTCGCTGGACATCCGCCGCGGGGACCTCGTCCGCTGCGAACAGATGATCACGGATCACGTCGGCGCCTTCGTTTCCTGGCTGCGCCGCCACCACGAAATTTCCCGATGACCACACTGATTCTCGGCACGCGGGGCAGCGACCTCGCCCTGGCCCAAACCTCTCTCGTTGCCTCCCAACTCCGCGCCGCGCACCCGGCTCTCACGGTCGAAACCCGCATCATCAAAACCACCGGCGACCGCCGTCTGGATGTGAGCCTTTCCGCCCCGGGATCGCTGGAAAAAGGCCTCTTCACCAAGGAGCTCGAAGAAGCCCTCTTGGGCCGCGAGATTGATGCCGCGGTCCACAGCCTCAAAGATCTGCCAACCGCTCAACCCGCTGGACTTACCCTGGGGGCCATCCTGGAACGGGCCGATCCCTCCGATGTACTGATTTCCAAACACCCCAGCGGAGTCGCCGGCCTGCCCGCGTCCGCCTGCGTCGCGACGTCGAGCCCGCGCCGCAAGGCCCAGTTGCTCGTCCTGCGGCCCGACTTGCGGGTGGTCGAGATCCGCGGCAATGTTCCGACGCGTTTGCGCAAACTTGCCGAAGATCCCGTCCTCGACGGACTGCTTCTCGCCAAGGCCGGGCTCGACCGGCTCGGCCACCACATTATCCCCGAAGGCCTGCATCTCACGGTCGTGGAAGACATGCTGCCCGCGCCTGGCCAGGGAGCGATCGCCGTGGAGTGCCGCGAAGGTGACACCGAGACCCTCGCCGCCCTTGCCGCCCTTCATCATGCGGATACGGCCCGCTGCGTTAACGAAGAACGCCGCCGCCTTCAGGAACTCGGCGGGGGCTGCAGCCTCCCCTATGCCGCGCTGGCCGTGATCGAGGACGGCGAACTGCGCGTCCGGACGTTTGCCGGTTGAGGGCGTGCCTGAAAATGCGGATTCGTGGGGAAAATGGAGGGATGCGGGCCCTCGCATCCCAGGGTGCCGAGAATCGAAGCGGACGCGGAGATGGCCTTTGCGCAGCAAAGCCCGGAGGGCGACTCCTCGTCGGCAACCCGGCACCCTCCAGGATTCGCGTTTTAGAGTCGCTCTGAGGGCGGGGCTTTCCGTCGCGGCCCAGTTGTGGTAGGGACGGCGGATGCGCGATCTTTCCGAAGAGCGGTTTTTGCCCGTCAGCACCAACGAGCCGGAAGTGGCGGAGGCCTGCCGGGCTTTTTTCGCAAGGCTCCTGCGCATTGAGCCGGGGGTGGAAGCCATCCTGGAGGTGGCGCAGAAGTTTCCCGACGAACCGGTGCTGGATCTGGCGGGGGCATTTTTATGGCTGTTCGGTCAGACCCCGGAGGCGCAGAACCGGGCGGGAGACTTTCTGACCAAAGCGGAGGCGCAGGCGGGGCGGCTGGACGCACGGGAAAAAGCCTGGCTGGGAGCGCTGAAGTTGTGGCACGGACGGGCGTTCGACGCGGCGGCGGTGGCGTTCGAAGAAATCACCAGGACGTGGCCGAAGGATCTTCCGGCGACGAAAGCGGCGGAGTTTTTGTATTACATTCTCGGCCAGCAGGAGTCCGGGCCGAGGTTTTTGGCGCACTTGGAACGGCTGGCGGTCTGGCACCACGAGGATCCGGATTTTCTGGCGATGTGGGCATTTGCCCATGAACTCTGCGGTCAGGCGGGGGAGGCGCGGGACCGGGCCGAGGAGGCGCTGGCCATCACGCCTTTCAACCCCTGGGCCCAGCATGCCCTGGAGCATGTGCTGCTTTGGGAGGGAAGCCCCGACGTCGCGGTGGACCGGTTGGAAGCGTGGCTCGGAACGTGGGACCGGGCCGGCCGGGTGATCCATTGCCACAACGCCTGGCATGTGGCGCTCATGCATCTGGACCGGCTGGCGGTGGAGCGGGCGTTTGCGGTCTACGACGGACACGTCTGGGGTCATGCGCCAGACATGGTGGTCGAGCAGCTGGATGGCATCGCGTTTCTCTGGCGGGCGGAGATGGCGGGGGTGGAGGTGGACGCGGCACGCTACCGCGCCATCGTGCCGCATTTGCTCCCGCTGGCGGGCACGTTGTTCATGCCTTTTGTCAGCGCGCATTATGCCTATGCCCTGGCTCGGGCGGGCGAGGGAGAGGCGCTGGAGGATTTGCTGGCGCGGGTGGACGTGCGGGCGGAGGAGGGCGATGC
>JBGSVZ010000118.1:0-83190 GCA_041752695.1 Terrimicrobiaceae bacterium | reverse complement strand
CGCCGTCGTCGAGCCCCCCGCGGCGCTCCTGGTCGAAACCGAGCACCTCACCAAGGAGCAGGAACGTCCGGAGATCGCCGAGCAGGACGCGTTGCAGGCCATCTTCCTCACCGAGGAATTTCTTTCTGTGGACCGCGTGCTGGAACTCTGCGGCAATCTCCCCGGCATCCGTTCCTGCGTGCTCTCCAGCGGCGCGAACGTGATCGCCTCGCACAACGCGCCCGATTCTGTGGACATCGTTTCCCTTAGCGCCCATGCGCTCGAAATGATCAAGTCCATGCGTTCCTCCGCCGCCAAGATGGGCATCGGGGCCGTGCCGGCCGTCACCGTTCATTCCGAGAAGGGCCCGATCACGTTTTTCCATCAGGACGACCTTTGCCTCCTGGTCCTGCACAAGGATCGCGGATTCATTCCCGGCGTCCGGGAGAAACTGGAGCAAGTTGTCCACGAGCTGTCCGAGGCGAAGATTCCGCTCCGACTTGGACAGAGGACCGCCAAAAAAATGCTCGGGTCGTAAGAATTGGATTTCCCGACTCTCCTCGCTGGCGGAAGCTGCCCTTTCGCCCACCACTCAACCTAACGACCCCGAAAAAAACGACATGTTGGATCTTCTGCAAAAAGGCGGCCCGCTGATGTGGATCATCGTCCTGTGCAGCGTCACGGCGGTCGGCATCTTTTTTGAGCGCCTCTTTTCCTTGCATCGCGCCTCGATACCGGTGGGAGAGATGCTGCGGGGCCTGGCGAACATCCTGCGGAAGGAAAACTACGCCGAGGCGCTCCAGGAATGTGCCACCACGCCGGGTCCGGTTGCCCGTGTCGCCCATGCCGTGATCCTGCGCCACGGAGCGCCGCGCGCCGAACTCCGCGATATCGCGCAGGAGGCTGGCCAACTCGAAGTCCCGAAGCTGGAACGCAACATGCCGCTGCTCTCGACCATCGCCTATGCCACACCCCTCATCGGACTGCTTGGCACAATCATCGGCCTGCTTACCACCTTCCAGGAAATTGCCTCGCAGAGCGGTTACGCCACCGCCACCGACATCGCGGAAGGGGTCTACGAGGCGCTCATCACCATGGCCGGTTCGCTGGCCGTCGCGCTTCCCGCCTTCATCGCCTACAGTTACCTTTCGGCCCGCATCAACGGCCTGATTCACGACATGGAACGCACCGGCATCGAAATCCTCGCCATCCTTGATGAGGTGCGCAACAAGCCCCCGTCGGCGTGAAACTCCGGCGCTCCCCGGCCCCGCATCCCCTCCTGCTGTACCTCGCGCCCTCGCTGGGATTTGCGATGCTGCTCATTTTTTTCCTCCTGCTGAGCTCCACCTTTTTGCTCCAGCCGGGCATCGCGGTGAGCATGCCGCAGTCGCCGTTTTTGCTGTCGCCCCAACGCGACCCGCGCATCGTCAGCGTGACCGCCCCGCCTCTCTCCGCCATCTTTTTTGAAAACGAGGAAATGACCCTCGCCACTTTCCGTGGACGGCTGGAAAAAATCCGCGGCCGTTCGCAGACGATCATCATCAAGGCCGACCGCATGGCCCTTTATGAAAATATCAGCGCCGTGATGAATACGGCGCTGGAGCAGGGATTTCCCGTCGTGCTCGCCACTGCGGAGGAAGAACGGTGAAGCTTGATCATTTGTTCGATTGGCCTTCCCGGCACAACGTCCATCTCGCGCTGCCCATCATGCTGGTGATTTCGGTCGGCCTGCACGTGGCGGCCGTGGCCGTCTTCCAAGTCGTGCATCCCCGCGCGCAGGCCAACCCCCAACGCAGCGCCGAGGTCTATTATCTGGTGCCCGGGTCCGCTGAGGCCGCTCGCCTGGCGCCGCTTCTCGCCGCCTCGGATCCCGCGCTCTTTTCCCCCGCGCACATCTCGGGTCGCGATGTCTGGAAACTCCCGGAGACCACCTACACGGCCAGCTTTGACGCCCATCCCCCGGCCCTGGTGGCGGCGCCGCCCCCCGCCGCCGCGCCTCTTCTGCCCCCGGTTTCTTCCGTGGGTCCTGTCTCCAAAAACGCTTCCGTCGCCCGCTCGCCCGGGGTGCGCCAGCCCGGACCCCCCACCACCGTAACGCTGGGCGCGCCCTTGCAGGGACGCACGGTCACAGGCCCCGACGGATTTACCTTCGCCGTCGTTCCGGCCGACGGCTGGAAAAGCCTCGCCCCCGCGGAGTTTCTCCTCGCCGTGTCTCCGGAAGGCCGCCCCCTGTATTTTTTCCCCCGCAAATCCTCTGGCAGCGAAGTCCTGGATCGGGCCGCCCTGCGCTACCTCGCCGGAGCGCGATTTTCCGCGGCGGAGCAGGAAACTGAACCGGCCTGGGGCACTGCCACATTTCACTGGGGTGCGGATATCATCACCGGCGAACAGCCATGATTCGCATCGCGCTGCCCTGGTTGGTTTTTGCGTATTTGCTGGTTTTTCTTGCGGCGATTTTTACCGTTTGGATAGCCTACGAAATGATTCGACGATTCCGGGAGAACCGCGGTATGCGCCACCGACTGCAGTGCGCCATCTGCGGCATGCTCTACGAAGATCGGACCAAGACGCCCCTGCCGCTTTGCCCGCGCTGCGGCAGCCTCAACGAACGCCAAAAACTAAAAATTTACTAAACCCCACCGGCGCCCACGCAAGCGGCTGCCCGGCTCTCATGGCAAACGCGCAAACTTTTTGATTGCCAGATTGCGCCTCAAACCGAGATTCAACCCATTCCATTCCCAAAGAAATGAGCGAACGCAGAGTAGTTGTCACCGGCATCGGTGTCGTGAGCCCGGTCGGCAACGACAAAGAAACGCTATGGAAAAGTCTGATCGAAGGGCGCAGTGGCATCCGCCGCTACGAGGCGTTCGATTCCACCGTCTATGATTGCAAGATCGGGGGCGAAGTGCGCGACTTCGACCCGACCAAGTATTTCAAGTCCGCCAAGGACGCACGCCGCGCGGATCGCTTCACCCAGTTTGCCATGGGCGCCGCCAAGATGGCCGTCGCCGACTCAGGCATCGATCTGGAAATGACTGACCGCAACCGTTTCGGAGTGATGATCGGCAGCGGCATCGGCGGCCTCAGAAGCATGGAGGATGAATGCCAGCGCCTGATCTCCCGCGGCCCCTCGCGTGTGTCACCCTTCACCATCGCCATGATGATCAGCAACATGGCCGGCGGACTCGTCTCTATGGAGTACAATCTCCGTGGACCCAACATGTGCATCGTCACCGCCTGTGCCACGGCCAACAATTCCATCGGCGAAGCCTGGCGCATGATCAAATTTGACGACGCGGACATGTTCCTCGCCGGCGGCACCGAGGCCACCATCACCCAGCTTGGCATGTCGGGATTTGCCGCCATGCGTGCCATGTCCCTGCGCAACGATGATCCCGAGCGCGCCTCCCGGCCGTTCGACAAGGACCGCGACGGCTTTGTGATGGGCGAAGGCTGCGGCATCGTCCAACTCGAAGAAATGGAGCTCGCGAAAAAACGCGGGGCCCGCATTTATTGCGAACTCGCCGGCTACGGCCTGAACGCGGACGCGTTTCACATGACCCAGCCCCTGCCGGACGGCGAAGGGGCTGCCCGCTGCATGCGTCTGGCCATGAAACACGCCAAGGTGAATCCCGAGGATATCGACTACATCAACGCCCACGGCACCTCGACGCCGATCGGCGACGTCTGCGAAACCAAAGCCATCAAACAGGTCCTTGGTGAACACGCCAAGACAACCATGGTGAGCTCCACCAAGTCCATGACCGGACACCTCCTGGCTGCTGCCGGAGGCATCGAGTTTGCCGCCTGCGCCCTGGCCATCGAACGCGGGGTCATCCCGCCCACCATCAATCTCGACGAACCCGATCCGCAGTGCGACCTCGACTACGTGCCGCACACCGCGAGGGAAGTTCCCATCAAGGTCGCCATGAGCAATTCCTTCGGCTTCGGCGGCCACAATGCGACCCTCGTCGCGACCAAGTTCGAGGGGTAGGCCGCACGCCGGAGCGGCTCGGATCAGACAATTTCCCGCACCACCGCCTTGGGCGCGGTGAGTTTGGTGCCTGCCTTGATTCCCATCAACTGGCGACCGACCGGGGATTCCGGGGTGATCACCGTGATGGTCTGGCCACCCTCCTGGACCGCGATGCCGCCGCCTGAGGGCCCGAGAAAAAACCATTCGTCGGCATCGGCAAACTCCACCCGCACGAGCGCGCCGAGATCCGCCTCCTCATCGGGCCCGAAATCCCGCACGGCAAGATTTTCGTAGGCAGCCGCCGCCAGCACCGCGCCCTGCGCCTGACGGGCCAGGCCATCCGCGAGGTAATTCTCCTCGATGGATCGCGTGTCGTATTTTCCCTCGGCCTTGGACTCGGTGTCGTTCCCGGCCGCCCGCGTCTCTCTCGAAGATCGCTGCAAAACCTCGAATTCCTCGCGAAGCGCTTCAAAGATGGCGGAGACGATGGCGGCTTTGTTCATGGGATCCGCCATTGTCCCCGGCGGAAAAGATTTCACAAGCTTGAGACTGACGGCCCGACGGCCCGCTCCTACACTACCCCGATGCAGGAAACTCCGGACCACTACGCCACGCTCGGCCTCGGCCGCCGCTGCACCGCCGAACAAATCCGCATCGCCTACCGCCTGCTCGCGAAGCAGCTCCATCCCGATCTCCATGGGAATTCCGCCGAGGCCAACGAGCGGGTCCAGGGACTGAACGCGGCCTTTGAGATTCTCGGTGATCCCGCGAAACGCAAGACGTACGACCGCGAACTCTCCGAAAATGAATTGCCCCGGCCGGGCACGAACTCCGCGAGAATCAAACGCGACATCCCCCACGATGTTCACCTGCAGGTGGAGGAATTTTTGCGCGGTGTCACTCTTCAGGTTCGGGTGAAGGACCCGGCCAACCCGCTTGGCGAGGAAACCTATTCCCTCACCGTTCCGCCCGACACCGCGCCTGGCGAACGTTTCCGCATTCCCCGCGAAGAACCGTTCGCCGGCGGGCACGTCATCGCCCGCCTCAAAGTCCGTCCCAGCGCGCGCTTCAAAGCCCGTGGCTCTGACCTCCGCGCCGACCTGCGCATCAGCGCGCAGCGTGCCACGCAGGGCGGCACGGAAATGATGCCCGGCCCGGCTGGCCGTCTCGTCAAAGTTCCCATCCCCGCCGGAGTGGGAAGAAACGCCGTCGTCCGCGTGAATGGCGAGGGGTTGCCCAAACCCCGCGGCGGCCGGGGAGACCTCCTGGTACGCATCACCTACCGGCCCGAGGTGAGCGTCACTCGGGGAAGTTTCGGTTTCCGCTAGATTTCCGCTGGGTCGGCCGTCGCGCCCGGGGATGCGTCATTTCGACGGCAGGGGTACGATTTTCCCGCTTTCCCTTTGGAATTTCCTTGGTTGATTGCAGTCATGCCAGAAGCGCCACAGGGGACCGTCACTTTTCTTTTCACGGACATCGTCGGGAGCACCCGGCTCTGGGAAAGATTTCCCAACGAAATGGGCGCGGCGCTGGCCCGGCACGATGGGATCCTTCGCTCGGCCGCGGAAGGGTGGAACGGGCATGTCTTCAAAACGGTGGGCGATGCTTTTTGCGTGGCCTTTCCCACGCCCCTCGATGCGCTGTCGGCGGCGATCGAGGCCCAGCGGGGACTCGCCGCGGAAAATTGGGGCGCGCTCGGCCCCCTGGTTGCGCGGATGGGATTGCATTCGGGCGCGGCGGAGTACCGGGGCGGCGATTATTTTGGCGGCACCCTCAACCGGGCCTCGCGCATCGAGGCGGCGGCGCACGGAGGACAGATCCTGCTCTCGCAGATCACTTTTGAATTGCTCGAAGACGAAAAACTCGAGGCCATCCGGTTCAAATCGCTCGGCAGCCACCGGCTGCGCAATCTCGACCGGCCGGAACACTTGTATCAGGCCTCGGCCACGGGACTGCCCGACGATTTCCCCGCTCCGCGCAGTATGGAGGTGCTGCCGAACAACCTGCCCGTCCAGACGACGAGTTTTGTCGGCCGGGAGAAGGAGATTGAGGAGTCCCTCCGGCGCCTGGAAAAAACTCGGCTGCTCACCCTCATGGGCATGGGAGGCACAGGCAAAACCCGCCTGGCCCTGGAAATCGGCGCCCGCGTGATCAATGAGTTTCGCGACGGGGTGTGGCTGGTCGAGTTCGCCCTGATCACGGACCCGGACCGCGTCCTGGCCACCGTGGCCTCGGCCGTCGGGGCCCGCGAGGAACCAGAGCGTCCGCTGCGGGATACGTTGGTGCATTTTCTGAAGGGCAAAACGGTCCTACTCATCCTCGACAATTGCGAACACCTCCTCAGCGCAGCCTCCTCCCTCGCGGCGGATCTTCTCCGGGCGTGTCCGAATCTGAAGATCATCGCGGCCAGCCGGCATTCCCTGGGCATTTCCGGAGAAACGACCTTTCCCGTGCCACCGCTGGGAATGTTCGACGTCCGGGTCCACAAACTTACCGGGCCCGACATCGCCGCCCAGCTTTCCCAATATGACGCCGTCCGGCTCTTCATTGAACGGGCGATGTCGGTGCGACCGGACTTTGTGGTCACCAATGCCAACGCCCCGGCCCTGGCGGAAATTTGCAGCCGGCTCGACGGCATCCCTCTGGCCATCGAATTGGCGGCCGTACGCGTCCGGGTTCTCGATCTGAGCCAGATCGCCGAACGCCTCGGAGATCGGTTCCGGCTTCTGCGCAGCAACGACCGCGGCGGGCACCTCCCCCACCAACAAACCCTCCAGACGCTCATCGATTGGAGTTTCGATCTGCTCTCCGAACCGGAGCGAATCTTATTCAGGCGGCTCGGAGTCTTCGTCGGCGGCCGGACGATGGAGGGTCTGGAGGCGGTCTGCGCGGGTGACGGGATTGAAGATTTTGAAATTCTCGACCTGATCGAACAGCTCGTGGACAAGTCGTTGGTGACGGTGGAACGCGAAGGGGGACGCGCGCCCCGCTACACGATCCTCGAATCCGTCTGGCAGTATGCCCGGGACAAACTCGCCGAATCCGGCGAAGAGAAAACCCTGCGCGACCGGCATTTGGAATATTATTTGAAGTTTGCGGAAAAAGCCGCGCCGCATCTGGAGGGCCGAGACCAGAAAACATGGCTCGACCGGTGCCAGGCGGAGAAATTCAACTTTCGCGCTGCCTTCCAATGGGCGGTGCTTTCAGAAAACCCGCAGTCCGGATTCCGGATCTTCGCCGGCACGTATCGGGCAATTGAAATTCGGGGCAGCTTGGAAGAGGCGCGCGAGGTGGTGGCCGATCTTATGGCTCTGCCGCATCTCGATGTGCCACCAGCCTCCCAGGCGCGCTTCTTCGTGGCGGCGGGCCGCATCGCCTGGGCCGCGGACCGGTATGAAGAATGCCGCGGCTTTCACGAGCGCGCGCAAACAATCTTTACGGAACTCGGCGACGAGGACGGCGTGGCCTTGTGCGAAATGCTCAAGGGTTTCCTCGATCGCGGGGACGGGAAACTTGACGAGTCAGAGGCCCATTTCCGCAAAGGACTGGAAATCGTCGGAAGGATCAACGGCAGCACCTACGTCCGGGCGGGTTGCCTTAGCGGCATCGGCAGCATTGCCCTCGACCGCGGAGACCCGGACACCGCCCGCCAGCTCAAGGAGGAGAGCCTCAAGGTTTATCAAGAAATTGGGGACCGATGGATCACCGGACTCATCCTATGGGGCATCAGCGACGTTTGCATCGCCCAGGCGGACTACGACCGCGCCCGATCCGCCCTCGCCGAATGGGCCGAGATCACCCGCGACCTCGGGAACAGCTGGATGCTGCCTCACATTCTGGAAGGCGAGGCCAGTCTGGCCGTGGCCGGGGGCAACGCCGAACGTGCGGCCCGGATTTTCGGAGCAGCCGAGGTGGCGAAGGACCGTTTTGCCACAGAATTCACCCCTTCCGAAAACGCCCGCCACGACAGGGCGCTGGCGGGTTTAAGAAAACTGCTTCCCGAAAAAGATCTCGAGACCGCCTGGGAAGAGGGGCGGAGGACCCCACCGTGGGATCTGATCAAGGCATAGGGGTGCACCACCAAATCCTCTCGGTTCGTTCGCCTTTCGTCACCTTCCATGTCCTGCGCCAAGGCAATGCACTTTACCTGATCGACACCGGATTCGTCGGCGGCCGAAGACTGCTGAGACGAGCCCTTCAGGAACGAGGTTGGTCCGGGATCCCGATTGCAGGAATTATCCTGACCCATGGTCACATTGATCATATTTATAACGCGGCAGCCTTCGCCCGCGATTTCGGAGCGTGGATCGCCGCACCTCGCCTGGACGCAAATCACTGCGCGGGTCGTCACGCCTATCGCGGGACGGCACGAGTATGCGGCTGGCTGGAGTCGCTGAGCCGGACAATATTTCCGTGGAAACCATTTGAGGTCGATCTCTGGATGGATGATGGCACATCATTACCAAAGAGCGGATTGACCGCGTTCCATCTCCCCGGCCACACCGCAGGGCACATGGGACTGTATCATCCAGAAATGCATTTGCTCCTTTGCGGTGACCTCGTCGCTAGTCCGGCACGCGGCGCGATTTTACCCCCCGCCATCTTCAACAGCGAACCCGGCAAAATCCCCTCCAGCATTGGGAGAGCCCTTAGCTTGAAGCTTGAGGGTGTCGTGCCATCTCACGGAGACGACGCCCCGCCCTCAGTCCACTTGGCGCGATTGCAAGTTCTCCACGAAAAGCTTGTGCGAAAATCCGCTGGTCGTGTCGCCTGAGGCTCAGTAAAGTGCCCCCATGCCCGGAATGGTGGAGCTTCGCAACGTCAGCAAGATCTTCGGCTCCTTCACCGCTCTTCAGGAGGTGAGTTTCGAGATCAAGGAGGGGGAGTTCATGACGTTCTTGGGTCCCTCTGGGTGCGGCAAAACGACGTGTCTGCGCCTAATCAGCGGATTCGACACCCCATCCACGGGGGAAGTTTTTATCGGCGGCAAGGACGTGACCTACGATCCCCCCTACCGCCGGGATGTGAACCAGGTGTTCCAAAGTTACGCCCTGTTTCCCCATCTCAGCATCCACGAGAACATTGCCTTCGGACTGCGGATGAAAAAGGTGCCCGCCTCCGAGATCAAACATCGGGTGGACCGGGTCGTGGAAATGACGTCACTGGGCCAGTTTGTGGACCGCAAGCCCGCGCAACTTTCCGGAGGCCAGCGTCAGCGGGTCGCCCTCGCCCGAGCCATTGTGTGCGAACCCAAGGTGCTCCTGCTTGACGAACCTCTGAGCGCCCTCGACGCCAAACTCCGCACGCAGATGCGGGTGGAACTCAAACAACTTCAGAAACGGCTCGGCATCACGTTCATCTTCGTCACCCACGATCAGGAGGAAGCCCTCACCATGAGCGACCGTGTTGCCGTGCTGAGCGCCGGCCGTGTCGAACAGATCGGAACAGTTAACGAGATCTACTACCAGCCAGCAACCCGGTTCGTGGCCACCTTCATCGGCGAGACCAACATCGTGGAAGCCGAGGTGCTCGGACACAACAACGGCCTCGCCCACTGCCGTCTGGAAGGGGGACTCGAATTGAGCGTCAAAGATTCCCCTCTGGCCGCCTCGGGCAAAATCCTTCTCTCGCTTCGCCCCGAAAAAATCCGCCTCATGCGACAGAATCCCGGCGGCCTCAACGTTTTCCCGGGAAAAATCTGCCTGGAGATCTTCAAAGGGGCGGTGGACGACCTGACCGTCACCGTCCAGGGAGGCTTGGAGCTGGGCGCGCTTCTGACCAACGACGGACAGCAGGAATTTGACTTCCACGAGGGTGAAGAGGTTTTCTGCCGGATTCAGCCTGAAGACATCAACGCCATCGCCAACTGAACTGGGGCAAAGTTCGCAATTCTGCTGACCAAGGAAGGACAATGCCTGTCGCGAATTGTTCAAAAAATATGCAAAAAAGTTTTGACGGCCCCGTTTCCCCCTCTTAGAAGCGTTGGCACACATCGTGCTGAAAAGGCTTTAACATGCCTTTACAGCATGAGAAGTCGGGGGACTGAGCCACAAGCGAAGTCAGACGGCTGCAAAACCAAAAAAACAAAGAAAACAAACCCATGAAAATCGCTACCAAGATTGTTGCTGCCGTCAGTCTGGCCGCAGTGCTGGCTTCCAACCCGCTGCTCGCTGGTGATGGCAAAACCTTCAAAGAAAAAGTCATCGTCGAAGAAGAAACCACCAAATGGTGGGGAGCCGCTCTCAGCACAGGTTGGGACAGCCTCTATATGTTCCGCGGTGTGAACGTCCTTCGCGGCGATCAGGACTACGGTTCCAGCCTTTACTGGACCGACCTGAACTTCACCTGGAACATCACCGACAACGACTTCCTGAACGTCGGCGCCTGGCAGGCCTTCGGAATCGGTAACTCGGCTTACAAGGAAACCGATGTGTACGTGACCTACACGCACACCTTCGGCAACCTCGCTGCTTCGCTCGGATACATCTTCTACTACTACGGCAACACCGAGCAGTATCAGAACGAGCTCACAGCCAAGCTGGCTTACACCATCGAACTCGGTGGCGGCATCACGGTGACCCCGTCGCTCGCTTACTTCTTCAATCTTGGACCAGAAATCGGCCCCAAGAAAGGCGTTGTTGAGCCAGCTTCGAGCTACCTCCTCGCCCGCATCGACGCTGGCATCCCTCTCTACAAGGACATCCTGTCCTTGGCGCCTTGGATCGCCTTCGGATCGAGCTTCGACTACAACTTCCAGAGCGACGGCAACACCTTCACCGGTGCTAACAACCTCGAGCTCGGAATTGGCCTGCCCATCAAGATCAACGACGTGATCTCCCTCTACGTCTACGGTGCCTACAGCACCCAGTGGGAAAATCTCGTTGGCACCGAAGACAACACCTTCTGGGGTGGTGGCAAGGTGACCTTCACGTTCTAATCGTAAAGATACAGAACCAAAAAACTTCAAAAACCCCCTCTGCTTCGGCGGAGGGGGTTTTTTGTTTTTCAAAATCGCGTGACTTCCCCGCCGATTGCGGGATATTTCCGCGCATGGATGTGCTGCAGACTCTCAGCGTGGCGCTTGGGCTGGCCGCTCTGGCGGGAATCAACCTTTACCTGACGGTTTTTGTCACAGGACTCGCCGTGCATTTCGGATGGGTCGCCCTCCCCGCCCACCTTCAGGACCTCACGGTTCTGGGCGACCCGTGGGTCCTCGGAGTGGCCGGCACACTCTACGTGTTGGAGTTTTTTGCGGACAAAATTCCCTGGGTGGACTCGGCGAATGACGCCGTCCACACTCTGATCCGCCCTGTCGGTGGCGCACTGCTCGCCGTCCTGGCTCTGGGTGATGCCCTGCCCGCCGTCAAGGTCGTTGCCGCATTGATGGCGGGGGGTGTTGCCCTCTCCGCTCACGCCACGAAGGCCGGCACCCGGCTGGTCGCAAACACCTCACCCGAGCCTTTTTCCAACATCGGACTTAGCTTGGGAGGCGACGCCGTTGTCCTGGGCGGACTGGGCCTCATCGTATGGAACCCCGTTGTCGCTCTTCTGATCGCGCTAATTGCTCTGGGCGTCATTTGGACGTACCTGCCCCGCATGCTCCGCAGCATTCACGCCACCACCTGGTTCGCCTGGCGCAAACTAAACAGCCCATCGGCAGGAAGCGAAGTTACCGACATTCCCCTGCCTGCAACCTTCGAACACGCCCTCCGCCAATCCCATGCGACCCCGGAACCGGTGACTCTGGCGGTTCCCTGCATCAGCGGCAGCGGGCCCCGCCTTCCGAAAAACCGCTTTGGTTGGCTGGCACAGTTCCGGGATGGCCGCACTTTTTTTGTCGGGCGACGCTGGCGCGGTCCGGTGGTTGTCGAGATCCCAATGCGGGACGGAACGATCGATCGCGAGTCCCGCTTTCTGTGTGAAAAACTGACCATCCGATCCGAAATTGGCGGCACCTTCGTGCTCCTCTTCGAACGTGGCCACCACTTGCTGGCCGACCGGGCGGCAGCCGACCTCAAGGCGGTCGAGGCTCCCGACACCGAAGTCAAGGAACCTGCCGGGGCGGCCTGACGCCGCCGCGATGCTGCACTTCGACAGACCCGGGTTTCTTTTTTTCATCCCCATCGTCCTGGGGATTCTCGTCCTCGCACGACGCGGAGCACTCACCACCTGGACGGTCCGCCAGGCGGCAACTTGCCTTGCTTTGCGAGGAGCCATCGCGTGCCTCCTTTGCCTCGCTCTCGCGGGACCCCGGCTCATTGGCGAAACTCGCGATCCTGCGGTGATTTTTCTTCAGGACGTTTCCGCCAGCATGGGGGAGGACGCAGAACGGGCCGGGGCCTGGCGGGAAATCATCGGCAAAGACCCTCTCCGATCCGCTGAAGTCGTCTTCGCTGGAACGCCGCAAATCGCCAGGGCGTTCGGTGCAAAAACAACGGTGGGCGGGGAAATTCCCGCAGACGCGACCGATCTCCAGTCCGCCCTGGAATTCAGCGCCGCAGCCCTGCCACCCGATCGTCCCGGCCGAATCGTTCTCTGGAGCGATGGGAACTGGAACACCGGTCGAGACCCCCTCGGAACCGCGGCCGAACTCGCCGAGCGCGGGGTGGAGATCGACGTAGTGCCAGGGCCACCCGATCCCAGGCCGGAAGCCGGGGTGGCCACGCTCGAACTGCCATCCTCCGTCCGCGAAGGCGAGGTCTTCGACCTCACGGCCACGGTGCATGCCTCCCCACCCTCACAGGGCGCTTCTGTGCGTCTTTACCAAAACAACCTGCTTCTGGCCGAGACCCGCCGGGACCTCATCGCGGGGGACAATGCCGTGGTTTTCCCGAATGTCCGTGCCGCCGGCCGCATGGCCCTCTACGAGGTGGAGGTGACCGCAGACCAGGACACCCGCCCCGAGAACAACCGCAAACGAATCGCCGTCGCGCATGGAGGTGCCGCCCGAGTCCTGATCGTCGATGCCAATCCCGCCCAATCCGAACCGCTCTCCGCGACCCTGAATGCCGCGGGGTTCTCCGCGGACGTCCGGTCCCCCCAGGGATTCCCCTCCACCATGGAGCAACTGGAAGCCTTCGATCTGGTGATGTTCTGCGACGCGCCAGCCATGGATTTCGCAGAGGCACAACTGAAACTTCTCGAGGACTGGGTTAAAAATTTTGGCGGGGGTTTTCTCATGGCGGGCGGCGAGGACAGTTTTGGGGCGGGCGGGTATTTCCGGACCCCTATCGCGACCATGCTCCCGGTGAGGATCGAACGGGAGGAACGTGAGGAAACGCCGGTTGTCGCCCTCCTCGTGATCCTCGACCGTTCGGGGTCCATGTCGGCGCCGGCCGGAGGTCAAACCAAAATGGCCTTGGCCAACGAAGGCGCGGCACTCGCCTTGGAAGTCTTGCAGGGCAAGGACCTCTTCGGCGTTTTTGCGGTGGACACCCGCGTGCAGGATGTCGTGCCGCTCGGTCGGGTGACCGACCGGGAGGCGGCCGCGCGCAGTATTGCGGGAATCACCTCGGGGGGCGGCGGAATCTATATCTACACCTCCCTCGCCGAGGCGCTTCCCCGCCTCCGGCAGGCAGAGGCAAAAATCAAACACATCATTCTCTTCTCCGACGCTGCGGATGCGGAGGAAAAGAGCGCCGGACAGATCGGCGAAGGCCCGGGCGGCAGCGGCACCGCCCTCGATCTCGCCGCCGCCATGCTGGCAGGCCGCATCACCCTGTCCGTGGTGGCTCTTGGGTCCGATCAGGACCGCGACACAGCTTTCCTCCGCCAGCTGGCTGCTCAGGGCGGCGGGCGTTTCTACCTGACGGCCGACGCCACCACCCTTCCCCGGCTTTTTACGCTGGAAACGATGCGGGCGACGGAGTCAAGCTTGCGGGAAGATGCCTTCCTGGCCTTGCCGAAGGGCCGCCCGGAGACCCTGCGTGGTCTGGATTGGTCTACCGCCCCGCTGCTTCTCGGGTTTAACGTTTCCCGCCTCAAATCCGGAGCCGACCTGCTTCTCACCACGGAAAAAGGCGACCCCCTACTCGCCACCTGGCGTTACGGCCTGGGTCGCACCGCGGCTTTCACCAGCGACGCCAAAGCCCGCTGGGCCTCGGAATGGCTCGCGTGGCCGGGATTCGGAAAATTCTGGACACAGGTGGCGCGCGATTTGGTTCCCCCGGCCGGACGTGACAATCTGACCACGACCCTGCGTGAGGAAAACAACACCCTCGTGATCGAAGCGGAAGCCGTCACCCCCTCTGGGGAATTTCGTAATGGGCTTGCCGTCACAGCCTCACTCGCCGCCCCCGGGCAGGACGCCGGGCCTTTCGCTCTCCCGCAGACGGCACCCGGCCTTTACCGGGCCACCATCCCCCTGCCCAAGGCGAACCCGGCTCTGATTGCGGTCTCCGATGGCATCTCCCGACCGCTCACCACGGCGTGGACCCCGGACTATCCCGCTGAATTCCAAACCCCGCGGGACGGCCGCCCAGTATTGGAAAAATTTGCCGCCCTCACCGGCGGGAAAGTGAACCCGGCACCTTCCGAAATCTTCCGTCCCGCCGAGCGCCCCGCCCGCACGCGGCAGGATCTCGCGCCTTGGTGCCTGCTTTTGGCCGCCCTCCTCTGGCCCCTCGACGTCTGGGCCCGCCGCAGGCAATGGCAAATGAGTGGCGGAAAGTCCTTGCCGCCATTTTCACACGCCCGATAGCTTGCACGGATGAAAGTTTTGGTCACCGGCGGAGCCGGTTTCATCGGGTCCCACGTTGTGTCGCGGCTCTTGCGCGCCGGTCACACCTCAGCGGTGCTCGATGATTTTAACGATTTCTACAATCCCGAGTTCAAACGCGCGAACATCAAGGCCTTCGAGACCCAGGCCGAAATCATCGAAGGCGACATCCGCGACGGGGCCCGGATGAAAAGCGTGGTCCTGCAGGGCCGCTACGACGCGATCATCCACATTGCCGCGCGCGCCGGAGTCCGCCCCTCGGTGGAAAACCCGGCCGCTTATATCGAAACGAACATCAACGGCACCTACAACATGCTCGAAGCCGCCCGCGCCGGGGGGGTGAGCCAGTTCCTTTTTGCCTCCAGTTCCTCCGTTTACGGCCTCGCTCGCAAGGTGCCATTTTCCGAGGACCTCGCCCTGCCGCAAACCCTCAGTCCCTACGCCGCCACCAAACTCGCCGGCGAACATCTCTGCGGCAACTACTCCCACCTCTACAACCTGCGCGTCGTCTGCCTGCGGTTTTTCACCGTCTACGGTCCGGCTCAGCGCCCGGATCTCGCCATTCACAAATTCACCGACCACATCTTCAACGGCAAACCCATCCAGCAATATGGCGATGGCACCACCCGCCGGGACTACACCTACGTGGATGACATCGTGCAGGGCGTCATGGGCGCTCTTAATTACCGCCGCACCCCATTCGAGATTTTTAACCTCGGCGAAAATCAGACCACCACGCTCACCGACCTCATCGAGGCAATCGAGACCGCGCTGGATAAAAAAGCCGTGATCGAACGCCTGCCCGAACAACAGGGCGACATGCCCCTCACTTGCGCCGATATCGACAAGGCCCGCGCTTTGCTCGGCTACAACCCGCGCATCAAAATCTCCGAAGGCATTCCGAAATTTGTCGACTGGTATCTCAACCAAAAAGGCAAATGACCGCCGAACTCCTGCGCGACCTTGTTCGCATTCCCAGCGTCAATCCCGACGGCGACCCCGGCACGGAACACGTGGGCGAACGGCGTTGCGCGGAGTTTCTCGCCTCCTGGCTGCGCGACATCGGCGCGGAGGTCTCGCTGGAAGAAGTCCTCCCCGAGCGGCCCAACATTGTCGCCCGCTTTCCCGCCGACCGCCCCGGCAAACCTCGTCTGCTTTTCGCGCCGCATACCGACACCGTCAGTGTCGTCGGGATGACCATCGACCCCTTCGGCGGCGAAATCCGCGACGGCAAACTCTGGGGTCGCGGCGCCTCCGACACCAAAGGCCCCATGGCCGCGATGCTCACCGCGTTGAAAAATTGCCGGGACATGCTGCCCGCTCTCTCACACGAAATCTGGTTCGCCGGACTCGTCGGCGAGGAAGCCGGACAGCACGGCGCAAAAGCCCTGGCCGCGAAGGAAAAATTCGACCTCGTCATCGTCGGCGAACCCACCAGCCTCGAAGTCGTCCACACCCACAAGGGAGCCGTCTGGCTCACCCTCTGCACCCACGGGCGCGCCGTCCACGCCTCCACCCCCGACCGTGGCGAGAACGCGATCGAGAAAATGCTCGATGTCCTGCATTTCCTCCGCCCCGTCCTGCGCGACCACATCGCCCCGCTCTCTCACCCGGTTCTCGGCAAGCCGACCTTCAACATCGGCACCATCGTCGGCGGCAGCAAAGTCAACATCGTGCCGGACCGCTGCGAGGTGAAGGTGGACATGCGAACGGTCCCCGGCCAGAACGTCCGGCCCGTCCTCGACGCCCTCACGCAAAAATTTCCCTTCCTGGAAATCGCCGTGCGCAACTCCGGCCCCCTTTTCACCGACACCTCCCACCCCCTCATCGCCAAACTCGGCGAATGCGGCGCCCCCCCCGTGGGCGCTCCGTGGTTTTGCGACGGCGCCATCTTCGCCGAAGCCGGCTCCCCCTCCGTCGCCCTCGGCCCTGGCTCCATCGCCCAGGCCCACATCGCCGATGAATGGATCTCCCTTGCCGACCTGGAGGCAGGGACGATTTTCTTCGAAAAATTCCTCACGGCGCTCCAATCATCCTGAAATTGCGCCGGCAGTCTCCTGCCTGAAAGCGAAGCAGGGTTGCCATCCGCCCCCCGGTGGTGCTTTATGACCGTTTTCCCATGTCCGAAAAAACCGCCATCACTCCCACTCGCGACGCTGATTTTCCCGAATGGTACCAACAGGTCGTCCGCGCCGCTGATCTGGCGGAAAATTCCGAAGTCCGCGGCTGCATGGTCATCAAACCCTGGGGGTACGCCCTCTGGGAACGGATGCAGGCGGACCTCGACGCCATGTTCAAGGCCACCGGCCACCGCAATGCCTATTTTCCCCTCTTCATCCCGCTGAGCTACTTGGAAAAAGAAGCCGCCCACGTCGAGGGTTTCGCCAAGGAATGCGCGGTCGTCACCCACCACCGCCTTGAAGCGAAGGATGGAAAACTTGTCCCCGCAGGACTGCTCGCCGAACCCCTCGTCATTCGACCCACCTCGGAAACGATCATCGGAGCCGCCTATGCCCGTTGGGTGAAATCCTGGCGCGACCTGCCCATTTTGCTCAACCAATGGGCCAACGTTGTCCGCTGGGAAATGCGTCCGCGCCTTTTTCTTCGAACTGCAGAATTTCTCTGGCAGGAAGGCCACACCGCCCACGAAACCGAGGCCGAGGCCCGTACCGAAACGATGAAGATGCTCCGAGTGTACGAAACATTCGCTCGCGACCACCTCGCCGTGCCGGTTTTGTGCGGGGAAAAAAGTGAAAGCGAACGGTTCCCCGGTGCCGTGCAGACGTATTGCATCGAAGCCATGGTCCAGGACCGCAAGGCCATCCAGGCCGGCACGTCGCATTTCCTCGGGCAAAATTTTTCCAAGGCCTCCGGCATCCAGTTCCAGGGTCGCGACGGCGCGGTTGAGCATGCCTGGACCACCAGCTGGGGGGTCAGCACCCGCCTCATCGGCACGCTCATCATGGCCCACAGCGACGATGACGGCCTCATCCTGCCGCCTCGCGTCGCGCCCGCGCATGTCGTCATCATTCCCATCACGCCGAAGGAGGATTCCCGCGCCGCCGTGCTCGAAGCCTGCGAGGCTCTCGCCACCACCCTGCGTCAGCAAAATTTCCACGGCCGACCAGTCGAAGTGGAGATCGATTCCCGTGATGTAGGGGGTGGATCCAAGAGCTGGGAGTGGATCAAAAAAGGCATCCCACTGCGCATCGAAATCGGCCCCCGCGATCTCGCCCAAGGCACGGTCGCTCTCTCGCGCCGGGACAAACCGCCGAAGGAAAAAGCCTTCGTTTCCGGCACCGAATTGCCTGCCCAGATCCCCGGTATCCTCGAAGAAATCCAGGCCACCCTCCTCGCACGCGCCACGGCTTTCCGCGACGCCCAGACCAAGCAGATCGACAGCAAGGACGAGTTCTACGCCTTCTTCACCCCAAAGAATGCCAACAAACCCGAGCCCCATGGCGGTTTCGCGCTGACCCATTGGAACGGCAGCCCGAAGGTCGAAGAGCAAATCAAGACCGATCTCAAAGTTACCATCCGCTGCATCCCGTTCGAAGACTCTCCCGAGGCGGGCACCTGTCCGTTTACCGGCGAACCCAGCCGCCAGCGCGTCATCTGGGCGAAGTCGTATTAGGGAAGGGCCGGGGGCCTGGGGCGTCGCGGTTCACACCGGAGAGCAGGCTGAAGCCTGAACTCCAACCTTGGGCCAGCGTTGAAATCCAGCATTTAGGCTGTCCGCAACGACCTGGTGAAGCGGGCTCAGCCTTCGGGGCGGAGCTTCTTCCGCGGTAGCGCCAAGGAGCGGGCGAGAGGGTGATAAACCAGCGGGTAAATTTTGGACCCGGTGGCCTCGTTGGGCTCCGCCTCAGCCTCAACGTACCGGGCAAGTTCGGCCATCCGGCCGTCCAGTTCGCCGGTAGAGCAGAAGGCTTCCGGCGGCAGGGGGACCGTGTCGATGTCGGGGAAAATTTCCACAAAGTTCCCATCCAGGTCGTCGAAACACACAATCTGAAATCCCGGCCCACGCGGCTCGTAGCGCACGTTGTCCACGCGCCCCTCCAGCGTGGCAAAAATTTCCTCCCGTGTCTGATCGACGCGCACCGCCACATGATTCTGCACCATGGCGAGCGGTTCCGCCTTGCGTTCAAAACGCGCCTTCGCGCCGTCCCAATGCAAGTCGGCCGGCCAGAATTCCAGCAATCCGCGATAGAGCGCATCGGGATTGGCCAGCTTCACCATCACGATCCCCAACCCCGAAAGCACGGGATGAATGTAAAACCCGCATTCAAAAATCTCCGCGTAAAATTTCCCAATGCGCACCGGATCGGGGGAGCGAAACGCGCAGTGCAGCAAACTTGATGCCTTCATACCTCTCCTCACTATAGCGCGAATGCCCGCCGCACCAAAGAAGAAGATGCGCGCAATCGGCGCCTCACAGCGCTCGCAACTTGCGAATGTTCAACACCAAAAGCACCGTATTGAAGATCACTCCCAGGACGCCAACAAACCAGAGCTCGGTGAAACAGAGCAGCGCGGAACCAAGTAAAAATGCCGCACCGAGGGCAATGGAAGTCTTAAGGGCAAGTTTCATGAAATGCAGAGCGATAGTTTAAACCCAAGTGTTGGTAAGATTTCAGTACAACTCCACCGGTGAACGTTTGCCATCCTCGGCGCTGCGCTGAGCGGCGCGTTCCTCACCCAAGGTGGCCACCCGCAAGTCCCATACCTCGGAATCCAGGGCGCGAAACGCGTCATCGCTAAAGGTGTCCGGCGGGATGAGGCGCGTTTTAAATTTCGCCATCCGCGCCAGCGCGGGATCCACCGCGGCGGCCGGCAGCGCTTCCAATACGGCCTTCGCCTGCGCCGCCAATTCCACCCGATGACAGATCATCAGCATGTCATTCCCCGCCGCGAGACCTAGGCGCATCGTCTCATCAAAACCGTGGTGATTCAAAATCGCGCCCATGTCGAGGTCGTCGGTCATCACCAAACCGTCAAATCCCATGTCGTCCCGCAACAGGCCGTTGATGATGGCGGGGGAGAGGGACGCGGGAGGGCCGCCCGCTTCCAGCCCCGAAATCGTGATATGCCCGATCATCATGCTGTCCACCTTGTCGGCAAAATGCCGGAAAACCGCGAGTTCGAACTCTTCCATCAACTCGCGCGAGCGCTCCAGATTCGGAAGTTCATGGTGCGGATCCAAACCCGCCGACGAATACCCCGGGAAATGTTTCCCGCAACTCAACACCCCGGTGCCACGCAATCCGTCATTGAAGGCACCCGCTTTTTCGATCACTTCGGCCACCGTCCGACCATAACACCGGCCCTTCAGCGAATTGTCCGCCTCGTCATCGAAGGAGATGTCCAGCACCGGACACAGATCGAGATTAAAGCCGAAGAGCCTGAGCAACCGTCCAGTGATGTCGCCATGCCGACGGATCAGCCCCAGATCGTTGCGGTCCCGCAGTTGCTGCGCATTGGGCGGTTCGTTGCCGATGAGCTTGAGGCGCGACACGCGGCCGCCTTCCTGGTCGATCGTGATGATGGGCTCCACCTCACTGAGGTCGCGCAGATCGTCGATCAATTTGCGAAGCTGCCGCGGCGACTGAATGTTCCGTCCGAAAAGAATGAATCCCCCCGGCTGAAGCTGCCGAAAAAACGCCGCGGATTCCGCGTCAAGTTCGAGCCCGGGAACGCCGACAAGAAGAAGCTGGCCAATGGTTGACATGAAACCCGCCAAAAACCACAAAGCGCCCCCGGTGTCCAAGGGATTGTGCCGCCAACCCCCAACACCCACCCTCCGCCCGCTCTCCGGTCCCCCGGAAATATCCTCCAGCATCCGTTACAATAAATGTCCCAGGTGGGACATTTATTGTAACGACCGATAGCACCGCGGGGGGCGGCCAACGGGCGGGAGGGCAATGGCGGCTTTCCATCCTCGCTTCCTGGTTTATAGGTTTGCGATGCCCCCGGCGGATGAACCCGAACTTTTCGACAGCGCGTTTCTGGCGCGGCTCGAGCGGGTGCGCTTGCAGGTGCGGCGGGTATTTGCCGGGAACCTTCGGGCCGACCGCCGGTCGCGACGGACGGGTTCGAGTCTGGAGTTTGCGGACTACCGGAACTACGTGCCCGGCGACGATCCGCGACGGATCGACTGGAATATCTACGGGCGAATCGAGCGGCTGATGATGAAGCTCACCGAAGAGGAGGAGGATTTGCGCGTTTCGATCCTTGTCGATACCAGCGCCTCGATGCACTGGCGGCCGCCGGGCGCAGACCGGTTGTCGAAATTTGACTACGCCCGGCGTCTGGCCGCGGTTCTGGGTTATCTTGCGCTACATGGAATGGACCATGTCGAGCTGTGGTTTTTCGATTCCACCTTGCGCGGCGAAAGCGGAATTTTCCGGGGTCGGCCGGCTTTTCATCAAATCCTGCGTTTTCTTCGCGAAGTGCCGACGTCATCCGGAAGCACAAGCCTGGAGGAAAGTCTGGGACGTTTCGGCAAACGCCAGCGCCGTCGCGGGCTGGCGATTGTCCTGAGTGATGGCCTCGACCCGACGGGATACGAGCGCGGGCTTACGGCACTCGCTGGGCGGCATTTCGATCTGCACCTCATCCAGGTGATGGATCCCGCCGAGTGCAAACCGACGGAACGCGGAGACCTGCTTCTGCGGGATTGCGAGGGGGGAGGCGAGATGGCAGTGACGGCCGGACCCGGACTTCTGCGGGCCTATAAAGAGGAGGTGGAGCGTTTCCGCGAGGGCGTGAAGACGTGGTGCTCCCGCCACCGCGCCGGGTATTCGTTCGTTCTCACGGATACGGATTTCGACGATGTGGTGTTGCGCATGTTCCGCCGGGAGGGGCTGGTGCAATGAACTTTGTTTTTCCGGCGGCTTTCTTCCTCACCGCGCTCGGGGCCGGAATCGTCGCGCTGTATTTACAACGTCAGCGCCGTCGCACCATTGAGGTCTCGACCCTCCTCTTCTGGCAGCGAGTGATGGAACGCGAACCGCATCGGCAGTTTCTCGGGAGACTGCGCCATCCGCTCTCCCTGTTGGTTCAGCTTCTCATTTTGCTCGCCGTCATTCTGGCGCTCGCACGGCCGGAACCGGGACGGAGGGCCACCGGCCACACCATGGTGGTGATTGATGCGAGGGCACGCATGCAGGCCGGGGATGGCCGGGTTTTTCGGGATGCGGTGAAGGCGGCACAGGATATCGCCGCGCGTGCTTCGTCGGAATCTCCGGTCGGGATTCTCGCGGTCCGTGGTGGGCCGGATCTCATTTCCGGCTTTTCCGGCGACAGCAGAGACCTCCGCGAAAAACTGTCAGCCCTGCCGGTCACGGACGCGGCGGGCGGGATGGAAGAAACGCTCGCCCTGGGCAGGCGGCTTCTGGAAAGCCAGCCGGGGGAAAGACGACTGGTGGTGATCACGGACCGGCCCCTCGAAACCGACGATGCGGAAGAAATCCTCACCGGTCGGGCAGAAGACAACGCCGCCATTCTTGCCCTGTCCCAGCGACCCGTGCCCTCCAGCCCGCAGTCGGCAGAAGTGTTTGTGAAAATTGGAAATTTTGCCGTCGAGGCAAGCGACCTGGAGTTGGAATTGTCCCTCGATGGCCGGGTGTTTGACCTCCAGAAGTTCCGGGTGGGTCCGGGCGAGGAAAAAAACTATTCCCTCGTCGTGCCGGCCGAGATGCTCCGGGCGGGACCTGGAGGGTTGCAGGCGAAGCTGACCCAGCGGGACGGCCTGGAGGTGGACAACTCGGCGCACGCGCTCCTCACTACAGGATCGCCGCTGCGGGTCCTGCTGCTCACGAAGGACAACCCCTTCCTCGAAGGCGCTCTCCGGGCCGACCCCAGTGTGCAGATGGAAATACTGGAACCGTCGGGCTGGCGACCGGAATTTGCGGAGAGCTTCGACGCGGTGATATTTGACCGCGAGTTCCCGGCCGGACTTTCCCTGGACGGGGGCCGGTTTTTTTTCTTCGGCCGATCGCCTTTTGAATCTCCGGGGGAAAGCGTCGTGGTGTCGGACCCTGAGATAACCGACGCCAAGAACCCGCTGCTCTGGAATGTGAAATCCATCGGTCCGGTCAAGGCCCGCCTCCTTCGCGCGCCCGAGGGATGGAGATTCGAAGCACCGCTTTTCGGGGAAGGTTCGCCCCTGGTGCTGATGGTGGAAAAGCCGGGGGGCTCCCGGCACGTCGCCACCGCTTTTGGCGTGGACGACACGGCATTTCCGCTACGCGCCGGGTTCCCGCTTTTTGTCAGCAACGTCGTTCGCTGGCTGGCCGGACGCGAACACACCGGCACTGGTGTCCTCGAGGCAGGGCAAATCTTTCACCCGGCACCGGGCGAAAAGATCGCTTTGAAGCCACGGGAAACTCCCACGGTGCTGGCTGGCGAAGCTCCGCTTCTCGCGGAGGCACCGGTCAGACTGGAAAGGAAGGGATTTTACGAAACCCGGGGGCCGCGGGAAACGCGGTGGGTGGCGGTCAACGCCTCAAGTGGCGAGGAATCGGATCTTCGAAAGTCGACCAATTCCGCAGGAAGCTTTCTCTCCACCCCATCCGCAGGAGGCCTGTTACTTTGGCAGGGTATTGCCCTTCTTGCTCTCGGGCTGTTGCTGGTCGAGTGGTGGCTGCATCACCGCCGCATCACAGAGTGAGGGTTCGGATTTTTTTTACAGAAGGTAAGGAAGGAAACAAAGAGAGGTAAACTCCTTGGCTCCACTCTCCGCGCAACCTTCTTTTGCTTCTGTGAAAAGTCCCTCCGGGTGCCGGCTCAATACCGAAATTTCGGCGGCTCGGCCGGAGGCTCGGGAACAGGAGTGGGATCCGGCATGATCTCGGGGGCAATGTTCAAATCCGGGGGAGGACCGGGGTCGGGCAGGGGGGTGTCGTTTACCTGGGGACCGCTGTAGCGCGCGCCGCGTTTTTTGCGGCCGGAAGGCGCGGAACTGTCGCCTGAGGAGACCACTTCCGGCGGTTTGGGGGGAGCGGGGGCGATATTTTCGTTAGCGACGTAGCCGGTGCGCAGGTCTTCCAATTGCACCCGGCTGTAGCCCATTTCCTGGGTCATCATTTTCACCCGGGTATCCACGGGCAGGCTGCCGTCCGGCCCGCCCGGCTGCATCGGACCCATGCGGTAGAACGGGGAGAAATTTTTCGTGATCACATACTCCGGTGCTTCATCCGGGCTGAAAGCCTTGGTCGCGCATCCAGCCAGCGCGAGGCAGAGAAGGGCCAGGAAATATCGGGTCATCGCGGCGAATCTTTATCAGGCCCGGCGTTCTGCGCAATACCGAGCTCAGCGGAATAAACCGCCTCCACCAACTCCACCGTCCGGGCCGCGGAGAACCGGTTCCCCACCTTTGTCCGCGCCGCCGCTGCCAGAGTTGCACCCAGGGCGGGATTTTTCCGCAGGAGACGCAGCTTGGTGGAGAGTTCGTCAACCGCGCCAACGCCCGCCAGAAGCCCCTCCTCGTCCTCGGCCAGTGCAGCAGCAATGCCCTCCAGCCGCGACGCCAGCACGGGAACTCCGGACGCCATCGCTTCCAACAACGCCATGGGCAGCCCCTCGTGCAGAGACGGCAATATGAAGGCATCCAGCGCGTGGTAAAATCCCGGCCGGTCGGTCACGGAACCCGCAAAGACTACCCGATCGGCCACGCCGAGTCTCCCCGCCAGTTCCTTCAGCCGTTCATTCTCCGGACCCGCCCCCGCCACCACAAACGTCAGATTCCCATCCCGCGCAGCCAGCTCCGGCAGCACGGCGAAGTTTTTTTCATACGCCAGCCGGCCCATTCCCCCTACGACAAACCTGTCCGTCGAAAGCCCCAGCCCTCGACGCGCGGCCTGCTTTTCCCCGTCCCGGGCGGGACGGAAAGCGGAGTCGTCCACACCATTGGCAATCACAGTGATGATATCGCGAGAGACCGCCTCCCAGCGTGTCAGAAAATCTCCGACCCCATCCGAAACCGCGATCACGCGGGTGGAAAACCGGTGCGATATTCCATCCGGGAGGAGGGACGCCACGCCGCGAAACGCCAGATCACCGCTGGTGTGGTCGTGAGAAATCCGCAGGGGAGCGCCCGCCAGGGCGGCCAGGGGTTTCAGCAGCCAGTTGGAGGCCTGAAGATGAAAATGCAGCACGTCGTAACGCCCCTCCCGGATCAGCCTCAGGAACGCCGGCACGTAAGCTGGGGGCCACTTGGCGCGCGAGAGCGAGTGGACCTTCACGCCCACGCGTTCGTGCGCATCCGCAAAGGGTCCGCGCCCGTGCATCACGGCCACCTCCACATCGAACCTGGCCCGATCCCGATGGCTCAACATGTCGAGCAAGGCGGTTTGCGCACCACCAAGCCCAAGGTGATCAATCACATGGAGAACGCGGATCATGCCTTCACCCCCGCAAGAAATGCAGCCAGGTTTGCCGCGTTATCATGCCACTCCTGGACAAACCGTGCGCTTTCGCGCTGCGCGCGTTCGAGCTCGGGCGAATTTTTCAGAAGTCCTTCCGCCGCCCTGACCAGCTTCTCCCAATCCCCCCCGGCGCAGAGGCCCGCGGCAAAGCGCTGGAACATTCCATCCGGATCCACTGCCAGGGACAGGATCGCCGTACGGCCGAGTCCGGAATGGATGAAGGTGTTCGGCACCCCCTCGTGCTCCGAGGTGTTGACAAAAATCCGCGCCGCATCGAAATGGATTTGGATTTCCCGGTAAGGCACCGCTTCCAAGAACTCCACATTGGGCAGCCGGGCGGCGCGCGCGTGCACCGCATTCCAGAGAGCCTCGTCCTGGACGGAACAAATCATCCGACAGCGGACCCCGGGCTGCCGCTCGGCGAGATCGAGGAAAAGCTGCGGGCGTTTCACCGGATGGCAGCGGGCGACCCAGAGCAGATCGACAGATTTCGGCCCCATGTAAAAATTGGGTTTTTGCAGCAACAGCCGGGTCACGGAGCACGACATGCCCTGCTGGCGAAACAAATCCGCTTGATGCTCCGTGATGGCCAGCCGCGCGTCCGCCAGCCGCAGGCCCCGGGCGAAAAGGAAACCGCGCACCGGGTTCTCGCGGCGGAACCCGCCGTCAATTTCCGCATCGAGCGCGCAGACAAAAACCAAGCGAAAGCCGCAGCCCCGCCGCAAAAAGCTCAGAAGGTACAACCACGTCGTCCAGCCATAGACCACCACGACGTCGGGTCTTTCCTGGTGGAGGATGCCGCGAACAACCGACAGTGAGCGCAGCGTATCGAGCGGCGCGCCGGTGTCGAACCGCCCGCCATTGCGCACCCTGACGCCGTCCCACTTCACCCCATCCCGCTGCCCCGTGTCCGCACCCAGGAGCACGACCTCGTGCCCGGCCGCGTTCAACTCCCGCGCCAGCAGCGCGACCTGCAACTCCGCTCCCCCCGAGGCCCGCTGCGTCGCAGGATCGAAGGCCAGATGGGCATGGCCGGAGAGAAAAAGAAACTTCATGAGAGACAAATATTTGTTCCGCCCTTGTTCGAACTATCCCAGCTCGAAGGTGGTCACTCCGAAAACTCCCTCCCGAACGAACTCCGGCGTGCCACCGCGATACATCCGGGTGGTGGCAAAAACTTCCTTCATCCCAAAACGCCGGGCTAGGTCCGGGGCGGCGGAATTGTCGCCTGGTGTGTCGAGAAAGACCGGGCCCTCCCCGTCGCACAACGCCAGAAACAAATCCTCCGCAGTCTGCGCATCATCGGCGAAAAGAGGCCCGATCTTGCCTCCGACCAGACACGGACGCCGCACGCCGAAGCCGCGCAGCGATCCGCCCCGGGTGTCCGCCAAGGCCACCGCTCCCGGCTGGGAAATCCAGTCCCGGAGAAACCCTTCACGCTCTGCGGGAAAATGACGCCGATCATAAGCCGCCAGGTCAGCGAAGGGCACCTCTGTCGCAGGGACCAGCCCGGGAATACGCCGACCCAGCGGATTTCCCTCGAACCGAATGTTCCGGCCAGCGGGGACAAATCCATAAAATTTCGCGTATTGCTGTTCCTTGGCCAGGACGCCGTCGATGCCCACGATCCGGCCTTCGAGGTGGGCCAGCGCGCGGTCCGCCAGATCGAGCCCGACCCGATGACCCCGCAAATCCGGGCGCACAATGAAGAGACCCACAAATCCATACGATTTGCCGTAAGCAACCGCCGAGATGCCCCCGACCATCTCCCCGTGCCAATCGGCGCAGAAAAATCCCTCAGGGTCCACCGCGCCAAAAATCCTCGCGTCGCTCTGCCCCGGATTCCAGCCCTCCCGGCCCGCCCAGGCGACGACACTTTCCCGCTCTGCGGGGGTCATTTCGCGAATGACATTTTTTTCCATCGTTCCCCTTTCGCGTTACTAGCCAACCTTAATCGACTTCGCCGGGTTTCCTGCCACCACGTCTCCCGGTGCGACATCCTTCAAAACCACCGAACCGGCCCCAATCACCGCTCCGTCTCCAATCCCCACGCGTCCGAGGATCACAACGTTGCAACCCACATCGACGTTGTCGCCGAGGATCGGACAATCATCCGGGCCATTTTTCATGCCCAGCGTCGTGCCGTGGCGCAGGACGCAGTTTTTCCCGACCACCGCGGCCTCGTGGATCACCAGACCGCAACCATGATAAAGCCGCAGCCCCGCTCCGATGCGGGACTTCACGTTCAACTCGATCCCCATCATCCATTCGACCAGGATGACGTAAACCGCGACCAATGGACTCCCCAACAGCCGCAAGGGCGCGGGCTGACTCTGGATCGTCTGCGCCAGCCGATAGAGCAAAAGGGCGAGACAACTTTTCCAATTGCCCCGATTTGCGGCCCAATCTTGCAGGATGCCGTCTTTCATTTAGCGTGCGATAGGTCCATGGAGGTCTTTTTTTATCTTCCGGAGAAGTATCTTCCGGACCCAGCCCGGCAGGAAGCCTGGAAATCCGATACCATCACCACTCTCGAAGAAGGGGGGAAAATCGCCTGCGCGCAGTGCTGGATTTACCAAACCTGGCTGGCCTTGGAAAAATCAGGGTGTCGCGTCCAGCTGGTGCACGCTCTGCCCGAGGAAGGTGTCCTGGTGACGCTATCCGGTTGTGTCGGCGCGAATTTCCGGCCGGGACCGCGTTTGTTTTTCGCCGACATCGTGGCGGACTTTGTGCCCCACCCCGCCGCCCATCTGCACATCCTCCAAAACGCCGTTCACGCGCAACGGCTGCCGTTTTCGGTGTTCATGCCGCTCTGGCCCCACCCCAACCTTTTGCCGCGTGACCCCGCGCGCGGCACCCTTTTCGAAAATCTCGGCTTTTTCGGTGACGTTTCCAATCTCGCTCCCGAACTCCGGGACGCGGGCTGGCAGCAATCCTTGCGCGAGCAAACCGGATTGACTCTGCAAATTGTAGGAGCCGACCGGTGGCACGACTATCGGGAGACGGATTGTGTTCTCGCCGTCCGTGGATTTGACGGATCCGCGTACCTGCACAAACCCTCCACGAAATTGTATAATGCGTGGCTGGCCAATGTGCCCTTTGTCGGTGGCGGAGATTCCGCCTATCGGGGAGATGCCGAGCCGGGTCGGGAATACCTCGCCGCCAACTCTCTGCCCGAACTCGAGGCGCACTTGAAACGACTTGCGACCAACGCCGCCTTTCGTAAGGAACTGGTCCAAGCCGGGATGCGCAAAAGCAAGCAGTTCGACCGTCCTGCCATTCTGGAACGCTGGCGGGTGCTGGTCGAAAACACTCTTCCCGAGGCCGCGGCGCGCTGGGCGAAGAAATCCGGGGTCGAACGGCGGGTCTTTTCGCTCATGCAGGCGGGGCGGGCCTGGATCGACCGCAGGTGGCGGCGTTAGGAAGGCTTGGCGTCGAGGCTCTCCGCTTGGCCCGGCAAATCCAGCCCCCCGATATATTCTGCCAGAGCCTCCTGCCACGATCTCAGCGGGGCGAGGCCCCACTCGCCGAGGCGGACGCTGGTCAAAGATTCATTGTCCGGCACGGGCGCACGCCGGGGAAATTCTTGCGAGGAAACCGCCCGCACTTTGGTGGAAGACCCGGCGAGCCGGAGAATTTCGGCGACATATTCGGCGCGTGAGGCCGCACCGGAATTGACTGTGTGAACCACGCCGGACGCCCCCACTTCCCCCAGCCGTAGGACCAGATCCACCAGATCACGCGTCCAGGTCGGCGATCCGACCTTGTCGAAGGCCGAGACGATTTCCGCCTCACCCACGGCTTCCCGGCAGCGGGCGGCGACGAAATTTTTTCTCTGCGACGTGGCGCCGCCAAAGAGCCAGCCGGCGCGCACGATCAGGGCGTCGGGAAATTTTTCCCGTAGCGCATTCTCCGCGTCCACCTTGCTGCGCGCGTAGGTGGTAAGGGGAGACGGAGAAACAAATTCGTCATACGGGGCCTTCCGGCGTCCGTCGAAAATTCCACTGCTGCTGATGAAAACGAACTTCGCCCCTGCCGTGTGCGCGGCCTGCGCCAGCACGAGCGTCGCTTCGTGATTTCGGCGCTGGGCCATCGCCGGATCCTCCTCGCAGGCATCGACGTTGGTTTCGGCCGCGCAATGGATCACGACACTCCCGGGCGTTTCCAGCAGGCCCTTCGCCAGGGAAGCGGGCTCGTCGAGATTGGCGCGTGGACGCGAAAGGGCGACACACGCGATGGCATCTTCCTCCAACCTCGCCACAAACTCCGCTCCCAGCATGCCCGTGGCGCCGGTGACCACGACACGCTGGCCTCGCCAAAAATCTCCCCGACCGTCCATCAGTCAGCCCAGCAGCGCCACGGCGCGCGGCCCTCGGACCACAGGCGGTTGAGCAGCAGAAACTCCGGCTGCGTATCCATCGGCTGCCAGAATCCCTCGTGACGGTAAACCGCCAGCTCGCCATCTGCTGCGAGCTGCCTCATCGGATCATTTTCCAGCATCACCGTGGGATCGTCCGGCAGGCGGGCGAGGAATTTTTTGGTGCGGCAAACCATGAACCCGCCATTGATGTAGCCGCCTTCCGCCTGCGGTTTTTCGTTGAAAGTTTGTGCCGTCCCATCCTCGGTGAGGCGCAGTTCGCCGAAGCGCCCCGGCGGATGCACGCCGGTGAGCGTGACCGTTTTGTTATGCGAGCGATGAAATTCCAGCACTTTTTCCAGATCAACGTCTGCGACGCCGTCCCCATAAGTCAGAAGAAAATCTTCATCGTCGCCGAGATATTTCGCCGCCTGCCGGATCCGGTAGGCGGTCATGGAATCCTCGCCGGTTTCCGCCAGCGTCACTTTCCACGATTCCTCCACGGAAGGCCCGGCATGAAAGGTTGCCTCGTTGGCCCGGCCCAGCGAAAGGGTGACATCGCCATGATTCCATCGGAAGTTGCGAAAGTAGTCCTTGATCATCCCACCCTTGTAGCCAAGGCAGAGGACAAACTCGCTATGCCCGAAATGGCTGTAGATCTTCATGATGTGCCAGAGAATCGGGCGCGATCCAATGGGCACCATGGGTTTCGGACGATACTCCGTTTCCTCCCGCAGGCGAGTTCCCCGCCCTCCGCACAAAATCATCACTTTCATTGAGGAGGAATCTTGTATCCGCGCCCCCCACCCCCCGCAAGTCGCTCGACCAACCATCGACAGGTCGTTCCCGGAGAGACCCAAAAAGCCGAGAACATTTCAGCAATCATGGCAGTCCTCGACCGCACGGCGCCGGCGGCTTTGAGGTGATGCAAGGCGCTGGTGCGCGCGAGGTCAGGGCTGGTCGGAAATTTCCCCTGGAGATTTTCATACAGGCGCCAGAAGGATGCGCGATGGCGATCATCAAGCCCTTCCCGAAATGCGGCCACCAAGTCGTCCTCGGCTCCCACCAGCGGGCGTGCAAAGACCCGCTCTGCCTCGCGCCGTGAGACGATTCGGGCTTCCGCGAACGCTTTTCCTTTGCCGCTCTTGGACAGCGACGTCGCCAGGTGCCGGTAACAGACCAGACGGTCGGGAAGATTCGCGGACCGATGCCGCGCGATCAGACGCGCCCAAAGGTCGTAATCCTGCGCGATGCGAAAATTTTCGTCGTATCCGCCGAGTTCCTCGCGGATTACCTCCGCCCTGGCCAGAACAGCCGTGTGCATGAAGGGGTTCAAAAACGGCGATGTCCAGGTGATGCTTTCATGGGTGAGCGGCGCATCCAGCAACCCCGTCGTCCGACCCGAGGCATCGATGATCCAGCCGTTGGTTCCCAGCAACGCAACGCCGTCGCAGGCCGCCATCTGACGCGCGAGTCGTTCCGGGAGCGAAACATCATCCGCGTCCTGCCGCGCGATCCATTGCCCCCGCGCCTCGCGAAGACCCTGATTCAGACAGGGGGTCTGGCCTTTGTTGGTCTCGTTCCGGACCACCCGAATGCGGCCGTCGCGCCGGGCCCAGCCTTCGGCGATATCCAACGATCCGTCGGTGGACGCATCGTCCACAATGACGTACTCCCAATCGCAATAAGTCTGCTCGACGATACTCTGGATGGCGGCATCCAGATACGGTCCGGCATTAAAGACCGTCATCAGCACCGTCACGGTGGGAGCTTTCATTTCAGCAGGCCGCGAAAAATTTCCTCATGGCGTTCCACCCAGCGACGACTGTCAAAAGCCGCCTCGGCGTGCGCGCGCGCCGCCCGCGAGAACTCCTCCCAGCGCGGCACAATCTCGCGCACTGCCGCCGCCAGCTCCTCGCCACTCGGAGTGAGGAGGCGGTCCCAATTGAGCGGGGCCGGGACGAGTCGGCCACACGAGGGAGGCACCAGTTCCGGCATGCCACCGGAAGCGGAGCCCACCACCGGAAGTCCGCAGGCCAGCGCTTCGATGGCCACAGTCGGGCAGGGGTCGAGATATTTGGGATGCAGTACGATGTGGTGGGCCTGGTAAAGCCGCACCGCCTCGAGTTGAGAAAAGGCCGGATGAACCGTCACCAGATGACCAAGGCCAAGGCTCTCTATGTAGCGCGCGAGTTGGGCGTCCGCATCCTTCCATTGGAGTTTTCCGGCAATCGTCAGCGTCGCCTCCACCCCGGCGTCCCGGAGAACTTTGAGACAATCCACACAGGAGAGCACCCGGCCCGCATAATTTTGTGTCCCCATGGCCAGCAAACGCAGCGGCACCGACGGCAGGGGCACCGGAGCCGGATGGAAAAACTCCAGATCCACCGGATTGACCAATGTCACTGCGGGGGCAGCGTTGGGGCCGAGAAATTTTTCCGCGGAGGTGCGACAGAACTCACTTTGGTAAACCACAAAATCCGCCATGGAGCGGAGCCGTCGCATGGGCGCGTTGTGTCGTTCGGATTCCGATCCCGCCCACGCAGGGTATCCCACGCCATTCTGATTCCACACAAAACGAATGCCCCGCATTTTGCAGGCCTTCACCAGATCAAGCGCAAAGCGGGGCTGCGCACTGCTGACAAGGTAGAGCATGTTGAACGTTATGGCGTCGAAGGCAAACGCCTTACGCAGGTGCAGGAGTTTGACCGCTCCGCCGTGGACGATCTTGCGGTCATCCAGAACACCGCCAAATGACACGACCGGGTCCGGCCCGGGCGCACGAGTGATCTCGCGCAGCGATCCGGCAAACGCGGCGCGGGCAGGGAGATCGAGCCCCCCGCGAATGAGCGAGCGCAGATTCATCATCCGACCATCATCTCACGGATACTGTCCACCGGATTATGCGCGGCCCGCCAGCCGGCCGCCAAAGTCATACGGGCGGGAGACACGACGGAATACTCAACGTCCCAGGGATAATGGGCCACGTGTTCGCGCACCAACTTCCGGCCACTGGCCGCTTCCACCAGGGCAATAATTTCGTGGAGCGAGAGCGAATGGCCGGAGGCCACGTTGACCACTCCCTCAACCCCCGCTCGCAGCACAGCCGCCACCGCTCCGCCCAGATCATCCACGTGCAGATAGTCTTTGGTGGCCTGCCCATCGCCCCAGATCTTCACCGGTTCCCCGGTATGACACGCCCGATAAAGCAGAGGAATGATGCCCTGGGGTTTCTCCGTGGAGAGCGGACCGAAAACATTGGTCACCCGAAGAATGCACGACCCGGGAAGGGAACCCACCATCCGCTCCGCCGCGAGTTTTGCGCTGGCGTAGCGGCCAAGCGGGGCGGGCGGCGTTTCCTCGGTGGCCGGATGGCGTTTGGTATTTCCGTAAACCGCGGCGGTGGAGAAAAAGAGGATTCGGGGCGGACGGGCGAGAGAAGATGCCGCAGATGCGAGGGCGCGAAGAAAGCCAAAATCCTCCCGCTCTTCCATGCCGGGGTTTTGTTCGGAGAGCCAGGGAACGGAACTCCATCCGAGATGCAACACGGCAGCAAATTCCCCGAGCACGGCCGGATCCGTCAGCGACGCCAACGCGCGCCGGGATGCGTCGGGCGTGCGGGAAAACGGCACGACTTCGCACCCCTTATGGCTGACGGCAGTCATCAGGACAGGAGCAAGGCGACCGCGGGCACCGGTTACAGCGATTTTCGCGGACATCACACCTCCAGAGCGCGTTGAATTCCTGCCGCGCTTGCCACAAAGGCCGAAGGATCCGGCGATTCGGCTTCAAAAAACGAACTCAGCGCCGGCACCGTATTCATTTCACTCCGCGCTTCCCGCACAGATGACTGCGCGGTCCGCCACACCGGTTTTTTGATGCGCGTGAAAGCCAGCGCGACCGCGCTCTGCAGGCCTTCCGCCAAGGTCGGCCGCCCATCGGGAAGAGTCTGAAAGATCGCCAGGATGCGGGCACGGAGAGCTGCCAGGGAGTTGTTTGCCAAAGCGGCCTCGCGACCGCTTTGAGCGGCTCCGTCCAAAGACCGGGCCGTCGCGTGGGCCGTGAGCAGCTCCACCGCGGATTCTGCCGATCGAAAAAGCGCAGCCTCCGGCAAGAGATCCCGCGCGATGCCCACGGGCGTGCTGATCAGCGCGCGCCCGGCGAGCAAGGCTTCCAGCACGGAATACGGCCCTCCCTCCCAACGCGATGACACGACACAAACATCCATTGCCTGATAAAGCCGGTTCAGGGCCGGACGGTCCAGAATGTTGCGCGCATAATCATCCTCCGCCCCCGGTTTTTCCCCCGCGAAGCGAAAGGGGATTCCCGCCGATTCGAGGTTTCGGACCAGCCAGTGCCGCCGCGGACCGGCCAGCAGGACCATGGCCCGGGGCACACGCTGGTGGAGCAGGCGGGCCATCTTCAAAAAAATATCCGCCCCCTTCTGCACCTTGGGCCGCGTCAGGTCCGCGCCCTCGGAATCGCGGTGAAAATTTCCCACCACAAAGGCGTCGGAGGGGATATCCAGCTCCCGCCGGATAGCCTCGGCGTCGGGCAGTGGGTGAAAAATTTCCGGATCCACACAATAGGGCACCTGCGCGACGGGAAGCCCGAGGGCCTGGAATTGATGCACCGCCTCACGCGAGCGAGCGATCCAGAGGTCCACCCGGTGGGCCACTTTCGCAAAGCCGGGGCGGGTCAGATAAAACGCCGGAGGATTGTCCGCGAAACAGACCACAGTTTTGCCCCGCAGCGCCGGTTCCCCGATGGCTTCGATGGCAGGCCACCACGCGGCAAGAACGATCCGGGCGCGCGGCAGGTCCGAAAAAACCACCCGCCCTTCCAGCGCGGTCCGTGCCCAGCGGAGATCCTCGTCCAGCGCCCAGGCAATTTTCTGCCAGCCCGCGAGATGAACGTGTTGTTTCATGGACGGTCGCAGAGCAACGATTGGACAAGCCGCCGGTAACTGGCACACATCACGTCGCCCGAGGGGGCTTCCGTCAGAACCCGGTGGCGCAGACCAGCGTATGCGGATTTCATTTTTTCCACCGCGGCCGGAAGGTCTCCCTCGATCAGGACGCCAAACTTCCGTCCCAATTCCACGGTTCCGCCGGTGTCAGGATGATACAACAGCGGCATCCCGCATTGCATCGCCTCGACCGGATGCATCGCCCCGGGCTCAAATCGCGAGGCGGTGATGCAGACATGGGCCTGGCGAAGGATCGCCGCCAGTTCCGCCCCCGCGCAGGGGCCAAAGGTCTTGGCCGCGCGCCAGGTGATCTGCGACGGCCAGCGGCCCACGATCCAGAGCTCGACATCCTTGAGTGTGCCATCCGCAATGAGTCCGTCCATTTCGGCATAAACATCAAAACCCTTGCTCATGTTGTCCGACCAGTGATGGGTCACAAAACGCAGCGGCTCACCCGGCTGCCAGACCGCAGCGCCCAGCGGATGAAATACCGCGGGATCCGCGCCATTGAGGATCACCGAGTGAGGTTTTGCGGCGTCGAACCAGCGCGCCGCATGATGATCGCGCAGCCATTCGGAGACAAACACCGTGTGGTCAGCCGCGCGGTTCGCCGCGGCCAGCATTTTATCCATCTCCCCCGTGCCCTTGCGCACGTCGTTGTCATTGATCCTTTGGATGCAAAGCAGGCGGGGATTCCGTTGTTTCGCCGCGAGTACTTCGTCATAGGAAAAACTCAGCCCGTCGGACAGCCCGGCATGGGTTCCGAGTACGAGATCCACGCCGGACCCCAGATCAAACTTCGCAGCATACCCGCAGCGCTCCAGATAGGCGGACACCTGACGCAGCCATTGATTGCCGCCACCAAACGGACCGCGTTTGGGACGCATGTTGAAGGCCACCGTGGCGGCGGGTGAGGGTTTGAAAAGCAAAAAACTCATTGAAAAAGAGAATTAATAATAAGGAGGCACCGGAGAGAACGGAGGGGGAACGGGTACGAGCGTCTATTCGCAGTTTTCGCCGTTGCCTTTGCCTTAGGCCATCTCCGCAGGGCTACGGTTGTTTTCTTCTGTTCAAATCCATTGAGGTTCCAAAGGTCAGGGCATATGCGTCGGTAAAAGACGAAGTCCCGCCGCTGCGGCGAGTTCTCTTTGCCTTCGGTCAAAGGACGCAAACTTCCTCGCTTTGAAGATCCGGGCCGCCGCCACGTGCAGAATATCCAACGAACGCACCGCCAAAACCGGCGCGTGCTTCCGGGAAAGTCGCAATGCCTCCTCCAGGTGCTCCCGGGCGGGCGGGGATTTGCGAACAAGAATGCCGTCCGCGATATCTTCTTCGATCTGGCGCAAGACGGAAGCATGATGAGCCGGTTCCAACGTTTTGTCCCCAAGCCCCCGGTGGACCCTCGTCATGAGTTCCACTTCTGCCAGAGGGATCAGGGGCATGGGGGCGGAAAATCCAGCCGCAGCTTCTGCTGCCGCAGGGGCGAACACATCACCCTGGACAAACAATGCGACCAAAAACGACGCATCGCAATAGGTCATGAATCGTCCCGATCACGAATCAACGCCTCCACCATGCTGTCCCCTCCCGTGTAGCCTTCGGGAAAAATCTTTCTCATCCGCGCCTCGAAATCCGGCATCTTGATTTTCCGCCGCTCGGGGGGAGGTGTCAGCACCCCAACAAGCTTGTTACGCTTGCGAATTTCCACAGCTTCCCCTGAGGCGAGGATTTTCTCAATGCGGGGAAAAGATGTGCGGAGATCTCGGACGGTGACGGATTCCATAGGTGAATCATATTGATTCATTTCGGCTGGGGAGTCAATTCGGCGTGAAGGAGGTCAAAGCGTGCCCTTCGGGCTGCATCCGGCAGGCTGTCTGCGCTTCGCTCCGGCTCTGATTAAAAACTCTGTCCAACATCATTCACAATGCTCATATCGATACTGGCCTTCAGCATGTCGCCCTGCGGGTCGAGAGGGAGTTCAAACCCAATGGGACGGACAAAACCCTCGAAGGAAAGCGGGAATCCCTCCTCGTCCCCCGGCAAGTCCGCCTCCTGCAAAATCTCGTAATAAAAATCGCCCGAAACCGGTGCTGTGTAACGCCCGTAGCGGCGCCCCTTGCGAATCTTGGCTTTGCAGCCCATTTCGTCATTAATGATGTCCGCGGCCACCGGCTTCATCAGCGTCGCCTGATGCCAGGCCTTTCCGCTGGCTTGAAAGCGGGCAATCATGTCGTCTTCGGCGCCGAGCGACGAGTCGATGATGTTCGTCTGGGTGGGGTCGGAGGTTTTCCAGGGGCCGAGGGATGTCCAAGCACTGCGGCGGGTGAGCGAGGGAATGCCCGATGCGACCACGCCCGGCAGCCGCCAGCCGAAGGTGCGCAATCCCGGCACCTCGCGAGGGAGACGCAGCCGTCCACGTTTCAGATCACCTGCGATCGGGCCGGCATCACGAAAACCCACCGGGCCGAGCAGGCGGCGGAGGGTTTTCCGGCGGAGAAAATTCAGCCCGACCGAACCGATCCACGGGTTTCGTTCCAGGGTCTGAAGCAGCGGAGCCAGCCAGTTTCCCTCGACAACAAACTGCACGTCCTCGGGCCAGATGAGCACATAGTCCCCGGAGGCCCGCCCGACAATTTCGTTCATCGCGGCGGCGTGCGTCTGCGACTTGAACCACTTGTGGCCCACCCAGTCGAGCCCCTCCAGGTAGTCGCGCAGCCCGGGTTCCACGGAGTTGTTGTCGCTAACGATCCACTCGATGTCGGGCAGGCTGAGGCAGCGGCGGGCCGACTCGAGCGTCGCGCGCAGATAAAACAGGCGGTTCCAGCTCAGAACAGCCACAGTGAGGCGGGGCGTGCTCATGCGGGAAAAAACGGCCGCGCATCCACTTGGGTGAGCGGTCCCCGGCAATAGCGCTCCTGTTTCCACCGGGAGGGATTTTTGCGGCGCAGCAGCCAATTGGTCAGACGACGCAAAGTTCCCGAGAGGCCCCCACAGTGCAGTTCCATGATGTTTTCTCGCGCGGTGGGATTTTTCGCGTCCGCGCTGCTGCGACGGAGAAAACACAAATGCAGGCAGCGCAAAGCCGCGTCCTCCCAAGCTCCCTCCCGCTCCAGATTGCGTTTGGCGTCATGCCCGAAGCCCGGGCGAAACCGGACATCCCCGCCATGCAGCCGTTCGACGGTCTCGCCGTCCCACGCATCAATCGCCGCAAAATTATACAGCTTCGTGATGCTGCGACTGGGCGGCGAGAGGTGGCCGGAAGCCACGCCACCGGCCGCATCCAAGTCGGTGCAATGCAGGACATTGCCCAGCACCATCCAATGCCTCGAAAACTCCCCCCCAAGCAAACGCGCGCGAAAGGCCGCCAGTCCCGCGGGATCGTAAATCTCGTCGCCATCCACTCCAAAGATCCAATGATCCCCCCCGGCGAACGGCTGGATCAGGGCATGAGATTCCGAAGGATGCGCGATGCGGTGGTAGGAGAGCTTCGCCGGAGAACGACTGGCCAGCGCCATCAACAAACCAGGCGTACCGTCCGTCGAGCCGTTATCCACCAGGAAAATGCGATCGCAAAAATCCCGGATATTTTCCACGGCCCGGCGCACGAAGAGGTCTTCATTGCGCACGAGGACGATGCCGATGATCTGGGTCAATTTTTTTGAACAAAAGGCAACGAAGAAAACAAAGGATACCAGGGAAGAACACCCTCTTCGTTCCCTTCGTTCCCTTCGTTAACTTCTGTGAAAATCACCGTTTCCCCCGCATCAACACCCAGAGCCACTCATCGTCGCGTTCGACGTGGATGATCTGGCCGAAGACGGCGAGGATTTTTTGGAAAACGTCTTCCGTGCGTTCCCAGGCCACGGCTTCAAACGGCCCGCCGCCGTCTTCCATGTTGGTGCCGAGTTCGTAGAGGACGTACCCGTCCGGCTTGATGGCGCGGGCATGTTCCTGAAAAAACGCGTCGAGATCGAAGGCATGATCGACACAGTTGGTGTACAGAAGATCGAGCGAATTGTCCTTCTGCGTGAGGTGCATGAAATCGCCCGGCTTCACCCAGGGGTTGTCGTCACCGGGGTTGAGGTCGATGCCGGTGGCCCGGTCAAACCCAAGGTCGCGCAGGACCTCGACTTCCGTGCCCTGACGCGCGCCGCAGCAGAGAATCTCCGCCTCCGCGGGAAGGAGGCGGACCAGATGACGGAACCGGCGGTAAAATTTCAGGCGGAAATTTTTGATATCCTCGTTCGTGAAACCGCCCTTGATCTTGAGCAATTCCTCGAGCTTCAGCTTTTGGTGGGTCAGGTATTCGTCGTAGTTCGCGTAGTCGCGCGAACGAACGCCGTCCGCTCCTTCCGCTTCCTTCCATCCCCCGCCGCCGTGGTGCTTTTCGCGCAGCGGGTGTTTGTCGCGGTCGTGGACATAAGTGGGATCCTGCCGCGCCTGGAGTTTGCGGTAGTGGCCGAACCCGCCCGGGGTGAGGTAATACAAAAGCGTTTTGGCGAAGAACTTCGCGAACGCCGTGGGCGGGACTTTGGGACGAAAGATGGAATCGGACATGGTTACTCTCCGTAGGGTCCTGTGACGGGACGGAAGCGGGAAAAGATGCCGTTCTTCACGGCGACATGGAAGTTCTTTGTGAAGAGCAGGCGAACCCGGCCGCGGGACAGATTTTCACCCCGGACAAAGACATCCGGCAGTTTTTCCAAGCGGGAAAGAAACGGCCGGTAGATCGTGTGGAGTTTCGCGAGGGTTTCCGCCGGCACGATCAGGTCCTCCGACTGGCGGGCCTTGCGGGGTGGGAAACCGGCCATTTCCTCCTGCGGAAGACCCAAAAAAGTCCGGATCACCTCCAAATTGTTCCAGATGCCTTCGTAGCGGACAAAAAGCGTGGGGTGGATGAGGTGCTGCTCGTAGAAATTGAGAAACTGCCGCTCAAAGCCAAGCAGATCGACGCCCTGCTCCGCGTACTCCTCCAGGGTCATGGACAGGGGAATGGGCCGATAGGGTTTGTCACCCCGCTGCAGCTTGCGGGATTGCAGCGAATGATACCCCCGGCGAAAGAGCGAGACCGTCGCGGCCACCGGATCGCCAAAGACAAAAATCCAGCGGAAGTTCGGGTTAAAACTGACCGGGGGGACGGGCATGTGTTTAAATCCGTCCTCATCGGACGGGGCGTTGATGGTGTGCCGGAGGGCAAAGTATTCGCCCAACATGGAAGTCGCCACCCCTCCGCCCGAGGCGATAGCAAATTCGATATTTCCGGGAATCAACTTAGGCATCAGTTTTTGCGTTTCCGAGATTGGAGGAAAAACGTCGTGGCCCCCTCGATCCAGAGCAGGTCGTCCTTGAACGGCCCCACATAATGGCGACACACGCCGTCGCGCCGCCGGAAATTTCCCCAACTGATTTCGTAGCTCTTTGGCAGCGTGCCGCCCCGGCCCCAGACCGAACCCGTCACCGCGAAAAAGGTTTGTTCCAGAAACTGAAAATGCCGGGCCTTGGGCCCACAGACGGTGAGGTATTTTTCCGCGAGGGCGAGGTCAAACGCGGCGCGCGGCATCAGGTCGAGCCCGCTGTTCACTTTCTGCCAGAGCGAAAAACCCAGCAACGCCTCAATCTCCTCGCGGGGAAGCGCGTACTTTTCGTTGGTGTCCTCCATCAGCCAGACAGAGTCGTCGCCGTCGGCGATCCAATTCAGAAGCAGATCGGGACGGCGGAAAAAAACAATGTCGCTGTCGATCACGATGTAACGCGCATGGGGGGCATAGTGCCAGGTGTCGAAGTTTTTCAGGAAAAAATTGTGTCTCCGGCGACTCTCCCGGCAGGCCGGAAAAGACTCCAGCACGGCATCCAGCTCCCGGTCGGCCTCAGCCCGGCGGACCACCCGGGCATCGGGAAAATGCCGCATGAGCTCCTGCACGTCCTGGTCCGTCAGCGAACCGTCTTCGTGAATGATCGGCGACCAGAGTCGTCCGCTGTGAAACTCCAGACTGCGCAAGGTCAGCATGCCCATTTCGAGCATGCGGTGGGAAATCACCATGTGCAGCGAGACGGGAGCATCAAGCCGGGGATAGTCGCAACGCCGCGCAATGGCCGGCCGTCCGAAAGTGTGTCGGGCGAAGCGAATAAGTCCCTGACGGACGAATGTGGGAAGGATTTTCAAAATCGACCTGACAGGCAAAAAAGGCTGCTGGTTCTCACCAGATCCGCGAGGCTCCCAACAGGCTAAGTGGTCGGTCCGGCGAGAGCAGAACACGGCCGGACTCCATGGCATGGGCAACCATCAGGCGATCGAAGGGATCGTCGTGTCCGTCGGGCAGTTGTCCCGACCGATAGAGGACCGGTTCCGTCAAAGGCAGATCATCGAGTTGAAAAAACGAGCGGCGGCTCGGGATCCATGACGCGGGAGGCTCGGGCAGAGGCAGCTTGCCGACCCGATGTTTCAGGACGATTTCGAGGACGCTCGCCTGGCTGAGAGCCAACGATACGGCAGGGTCGTTGATGACCTGCCGGGCCGCTTCCGAAATTCGCCCAGGCTCAAGAGCCAGCCAAAGGAAGGTGCATGTGTCCAGGAGAGCCCGCATCAGATTCCCCAGGCATCAAGCTCCCGGCGGCCCATCGGGCGGAAGGCTTCATCGGGAATCGGGAACGGCCGGTCCATCACTTCTCCAACCTTGGGACGGCCTGCCGCCAATTCGCGGAAAGGCACCAACTTCGCCAGGGGCTTGCTCCCCCGGGCAATGATAATCGTCTTCCCCTCACTAACCTCCTTAAGGTAGCGGGACAAGTTTGTCTTGGCGTCGTTGGTCGCGACCGTCTTCATGAAGGAAGGATACGAATCAAGTTGACCAGGTCAACCAACATCACCCATTACCGTCCCTGATGGCAGCGGAGATTGCGTCCGACGGGAGGAACTGAGACGTAATTGGCCGTGAGATCACAGAAACCATGTTGGGCATCGCGCTGAAAATGCTTTTTCGAGATCGGGCGAAGTACGCCATGCTCGTCTGCGGCCTGGCGTTTTGTTCCCTGTTGATGTGCCAGCAGGCCAGTGTGTTCTGCGGACTGATGATGTGGACCACGGCGACGGTGCGAAACATTGGCGCTCCCGTGTGGGTGGTGGATGCAAAAGTCGAGCAGGCCAATGAGGTCATCCCCATGCGCCAGATCGAGGTCGAGCGCGTCCGCAGCGTTTCCGGGGTGGCTTGGGCCGTGCCGCTTTATCTCGGGATCGAACAGGCCCGACTCACCGACGGGTCATTTCAAAACGTGCAACTCACCGGACTCGACACCGGCACCCTCACGGGACGCCCGATGGATTTGCGGGCCGGCCGCATCGAGGATCTCCGTCTTCCCAATGCCGTCGTGGTGGACCAGGTCGCTGTCGAAAAATTCCGCGGCAAGGGCATCGAGGTGAAACTTGGGACGACGTTTGAGATCAACGACAAGGAAGCCCGGGTCGTGGGCATCTGCCACGTCAACCGCAGCTTCCTCGGTCAGCCTTATGTCTATACCACCTACGACCGGGCGCTGGAGTACGCGCGCCCGGCGCGGAAACAACTCAGCTTTGTCCTCGTCGGCCCGCAGCCCGGAGTAAGCGCGGAAGAACTGGCGGGCCGCATCAGCGCGCTTCCCGGACTCCGCGCCATCGCCAAGGAAGATCTCTTCTGGATGACGGTCGTTTGGTATATCAAAAACACGGGCATCCCGATTTCCTTCGGCACGGTGGTTTTGCTCGGAATCATTGTGGGCATCGCGATTGCGGGGCAGACGTTTTATCTCTTTGTGCACGACAATCTGCGGTATCTCGCCGCGCTGAAAGCCATGGGGGCGCGCATGCCGACGCTGGCGGGCATGGTGTTGCTCCAGGCGTTTTCCGTGGGATTTATCGGCTACGGACTGGGAGTGGGTCTGGCGTCGTGGTTCGGGAACACCGTGCTGGCCAAGGAACAACCGCCTTTTTTCATGCCGTGGCAGGTTCCCGCGTTCGTGGCCGGGGTCATTCTTTTTATCTGCGCGTTCTCCGCGCTCATCGGCCTTATTAAGGTGGCGCGGCTCGAACCCGCCGTGGTGTTCCGATGAACGAACTCGCCATTGATGTTCGCGATGTCGTGAAATCCTTCCCCTCAGGGGATTCGCGCACGTACGCCCTCAAGGGAGCGACGCTCTCCGCCAGGTTCGGCGAGCTCCTCATGATCGTTGGCCCGTCCGGCTGCGGCAAGACCACTTTGCTTAGTGTGCTTTGCGGAACGCTGCAATGCGAAGAGGGAACGCTGCAGGTCTTCGGCCACAACCTGCGGGCCATGAAACAGGGGGCCATCACAAAGTTTCGCTGCGAGCAGGTTGGGTTTATCTTTCAGCAGTTCAATCTCATCCCAACGCTCACCGCCACGGAAAACGCCTCGATTCAGATGATTCTCAACGGACACTCCCGAAGAACGGCCGAGCGCCGCGCGAGCGACGTTCTGGCCGAGGTCGGGCTCGCGGACAAGCTGGCTTCCTATCCCTCCCAACTCTCAGGAGGCCAGCAACAACGCGTCGCCATCGCCCGTGCCCTTGTTCACTCGCCCCGCCTCATCATCTGCGACGAACCCACCGCCTCCCTCGACGCGGCCACCGGACAGAAAACTCTGCAACTCCTCAAATCTAGCGCTTTGCAGCCGGACCGTTGCGTCATTGTGGTCAGTCACGACAACCGCATCTACCATTTCGCCGACCGCATTGCCGAAATGGAGGATGGCAAAGTGACCGGCGTGTTCGACGATCCCAAAAACTACCACCATGCTTAAACGAACGTCTTTTCTGCTCGCGCTTTTCGGCATCATCGCCGTGGTGCTCCTGGTCGCCCGCCTGCGCCAGTCCGCCCCGGCTTCCGAACCGGTCATTCCCCCACCGCAATCTCCTTTCGCCCAATCGATTGGCGGACGCGGGCTGGTCGAGAGCGTGAATGAAAATGTCCGTGTGGCACCGTCAACGCCAGGACTCGTCAGCCACGTCGCGGTCAAGGTCGGCGATAAGGTAAAAACCGGAGACCTGCTTTTTTCCCTCGACGACCGCGACACCCTGGCCGCCGTCAAGACCTCCGAAGCCCAAGTCGCCGTGCAGGAAGCCCGTCTTGCCGAGACAGCCACGCTCGTTGCCGATCGGAGGGACTCCTTGGAACGCACCACTCGGCTGCGCCAGAAGGAGGTCGCCAGCATTGACGAAACCCGCCGCGACGAGTTCGCCCTCCAGGCCGCCCAGCGCCAATACCAGCGCGCCGCCGCGGACCTCGACCTCGCGCGCGCCCAACTTAACGATGTCAAAGTCCGCCTCGAGCTTCTTTCCGTCCGCGCCCCGCGCGATGGCACGGTGCTGCAGGTGAATCTCCGCAAGGGGGAATACGCGGTGGTCAACGCACCCGAACCAACCGTCCTTCTCGGCGACATCTCCCGGTTGCAACTCCGCGCCGATGTGGACGAATCCGACGCCCCGCGGGTGCGGCCCGGCTGCCAAGCGGTGGCTTTTCTCAAGGGGACCCGGGAGAATCCCATCCCGCTCGAGTTTGAGCGCATCGAGCCTTACATTGTTCCGAAAAAATCCCTCTCCGGAGAGAGCACCGAGCGTGTGGATACCCGGGTTTTGCAAGTCATCTTCCGCTTCGCGAGCCCCGACTTCCCCGTCTATGTCGGCCAGCAGATGGATGTGTTTTTGCAGGAATAAGTCAGATCGCACCCTGATCCCGGGCTTCGGCAATCAGCCGCTCGAAAACAGGTTCTCCCGCGCGCTGCGTTTGCAGGTATCTAAGGAAAAACGGATTCACCCGCCCGCGTGACATAATGCCGGAATAAAACATTGGTAGCGGGCCATTGAAGAAAAAATCATCGAACCCGAGGGTGTCCCAAAATTTCATGCCCAGCCCGAGGCGGTTGAGCGGACTGTAGAGATTCATCATGCGATGATAAAAAAACCGCTCGGCGCGGGAACGGAGGCGTCCGGCAGCATCAGGAGGATGCAGCGCGAGTTCCTCGCCACAGATCTGATAGCAGGTCGCCTTGAAGTCTTCAGGCAGGTCCGCGTCCGGCTTGTCGCAGCTCTTCTCGAACCCCCACGGTGTCGGTTTGTCCTGGCGGGTGAGCAACTCGAGGCAGGCGATGAGCGCATCGAGCCGGAAGAGTGACGGATGCAGGTGAAACCGCGGGGCACGGGGCGGGGTGAGATGCATGAACCGGTGGGGGCCCGTGACCGGTGCCTTCGTAACAAAGCGCCGGTTGTCCCATCCCATCAGGCCAATGTACGAAGCAGGCAGTTCATCGATCAGGGCCGGCAGAGTCTTATTCAAATGGACGGAATGGCAAGGTGCCAGCGGCGGATGATCCTCCAGCAGAAAATACGTTTTGGTGAAGCCTCTCGCCTTCAACTCGCGGCAGGCATCGAGCACAAAATGACCCCACACCCGGGGAAGATTTTCCTCACGAACCGGCAAATGCGGCAGCCCCCCAGCCTCCCCGGAAGTGAGCCCGGCGAAAAAGAGCGGAGGGTGGTCCGGCCAGTATTTTTGCAGCAGCTCGTGCGTGAAAAACGCCGTCCATCGATAAGGATGATAGACGGAAACGAGGATGGAAACGTCGGGAGACACGAAGATCACGAATTTGCCCGAAACGGCTTAGCTCCGCGCAAAAGCCCGGCATTTTCCATTTCCGAAAGAGACCGGTCGAAACGCTCGTTCGCCTCAGCACTGGTGCCCTCCCGCTGCACCCAGCGGACAAAATGCTCCACGCCTTCGCGCAGGCCGGTGAATTTGCGCGGACCAAGCGAGTTTTGCAGACGGGTCAGGTCGGCGACGGCATGTCGAATGTCTCCCAGGCGGAACTGACCGGAAACGAAATACTTAGCCTCCACGCCGAGAGCGGCCGCCAGGGCCTCCACCAGTTCAAACAAGGTGGAACGCACCCCCGAGCCGACATTCAGCGCTTGCACGCCGGGCGTTTCATCCAGCAGCGCCCGGACATTGTATTCCGCGACATCATCAATAAAGACAAAGTCGCGGGTCGGTTTGCCGTCTTCAAAAAGGTTTATCTCGCGTCCGGCCAGAAGAAGTTGGGTGAAAATGGAAAGAATCCCGGTATAGGCGTTGTTGAGCGATTGCCCGGGACCAAAGACGTTCTGGTAGCGGAAAATCGTGGCGGAAATTTCCAAGGATTGGCAAATATTAGCGATGAGTTGTTCCTGGGCGAGCTTGGTGATGCCGTAGATGGAGACGGGCGAATTTGGATCGTCCTCGCGCGACGCCTCGGCGCGTACGGGTCCTCCGCAAAGCGGGCAGGACGTTTCAAACGTCCCTCCTTGCAAATCCGCGGCTCTCCGACTGGTCGGGACCACCCGCCCATGTTCCACGCAGGTTGCCGCGCCTTCCCCGTAAATCGCCCGGGTTGAACTGACCACCACCCGCCGGACGCGATCCTTCGCCTCTGCCAGCGCTTCACAAAAAACGGCCGCGCCCCTGGTATTCACGTCACAGTACCGTTCGACCTGGTACATGGACTGCCCGGTGCCCGTGCAGGCGGGCAAATACAGCACGGCCTCCACCTTTTGCAGCGCGGCATCGAGGGCGGCGCGGTCCCGGGCGTCGGCGATCGTGAGGGGAAATTTCCCCTGGATCGCCCGAAGGCAGGGCGAGTCGCTGGCATCCGCGCCATGGATCTGGGGATCCAGCGAATCCAGAATATGCGGTTCGTGCCCGCGCTCGGCGAGGAGCAGGGCCGTTTGCGAACCGATAAAGCCGGCTCCACCAACAAGAAGGACTTTCATTTACAGAAGAGAATTTGCGAGCCGCACAAGATGCCTGCCGAAGTGTCCGCTTGTCCATCGCTCTTCGATGAGGCGGCGGGCATTGCGGCCGATCCTCTCCGCCTGGGCGGGGTCATCCCAGAGCTCGCGCACCACCTTGCGCAACGCGTCGGGATTTTCCGGTGGCACCAATCGACAGGTCTCCCCGTCGCGCATGAACTCGCGATCCCACAATCCGGGCGTGTCGGACAGAACCACCGCTTTGCCACAGGCCATCGCCTGGGCGGTCACACTATGACCGGAGTCGCGCCGTTCGTTTTTGATCGGCACCACCACAAAACGGCTTTCCTGGTACAACCGACGCAAGGCCAAGTCGTCGATATTGCCGTCCACCGTGGTTTGGGGAGTAACGAGTTCGACCGGAAGTTTCAGGCGCGTCACGATCCGCAGGGGGAGATCGCCGATGGCCCGGAGCAAGGTGGGATAATCCCGCAGATGATCCGATCCAACACTAAGGATGGCATCATTGGATGGCACCGCGGAAGGTTTCCAAAAAACTTCATCGGCTCCGAACTGCACGACCTCCATCGGCGGCAGGCCAAATTCGCCAAAATGCGAGCGAACCGCCTCTTCGTCCCCCACCCCAAGCACGACCAACTGCGAGACGTCCTTCAGAAGTCCGGCCAGCACCTCCAAACGGCTACGCCCAAACGGACGCCGCTCCAGCTTGCGCCGGCTTTCGTAGATGCCCTGGGTGACGGCCATCACCCGACCGCGAACTAAACCAAGCCGCTTCAGCACGAGCAGCGGAAACGTGTTCCCATCTGTCGTGCTGAGGAGGATGTCGGCCTGGCGGATTTTGTCCCAATGCACCGCACAATTGCTCGCGGCGAAGCTGGTGGCCAGAAATCGGGACACCAGATTTTGCCAGGGACGAATGAGCGGCCGCACCCAGCGACTGTCGCGCGGAGCGGCCTCGGCGAAAGACGCCTCCCAGCCCGCTTCGACGAAGGAATCATATCCGTACAAAAATTCCCGCGGCGCAACACCCTCGGCGATGCGTTTCAGGAGTTCGGCCCGGCCGCCCCGGAAGAGATAGACGATGCGGGGCATCAGTAGGGCATCGGATCGGTGGAGGGACCACCGAGGGCATAGTCGAGCAGACGTTCGAGCTTGCGCCGGTCAAAGGTCGTATCGAATGAGGGCGAGGCATTCTCCCCGAACCCGTACCAATACTCGTGATCGAGCAACTGGGCGTAGTGCGGCGTGCTGCCGTCCCACCAGCAGGGGTTATGCAACTCGATCAACTTCGTTCCTAACGGGGAAAAAATGCCATTGATGAATCCGCTGCCGTGCGGGCCGGCCACGACGGCTGCTTCCGCGAAAAGCCGGACCTTGTTGCGGGTGGTCATGTCCTGGCAAAAGATTCGCTCGAACCCCCGCTCCTCCCACAACGGCCAGAGGGCGTCTTCGTTCAGGAGGCGGCGTTTATCCTTCGCCCGGCTGATGTAGAGCCGCTTCGTCGGCCGCACCGCCGATTCGTCCACGCCCGCACCACGCAGCATGCGACGGCGGAATTCCTTGAGGTGCGTGGTGTGCGGAAAAAAACATTCGTCGGAGGTTTTTGCCACCACAAGTTCTTCACATTCCGTGATCAGGGAATCCGTGAAAACAAATTGATCCCGCGAGATCCCCAACAGCTCAAAGGTCTCGTAGTGCCAGTCGCGAAAGCGCGGCGTGGCGAGAATCTTCGCGCCCTCGAAAGAGTCAAACATCGTGGCCTTGAGCGCGCAGTCGAGGGTGAAATGCGAGATGTTGGAATCCGCATAAATGACGGCAAAATGCAGAATCCGGCCTGCGATTTTCACCGGCTTCGCCCCCTGCCATTCGCTGCGACGCGGTTTCCACATTCCGAAATACGATTCCTTGATCAGTTCATCCGCGTCGGTGAGCACCGCCCCGCCACGCTGATAGACTTTCGCGCGGGGGATGGTGCAGACAAAGGTATCACTCATCGGGTACCGGCGGATCGCGTTCAACGCAGTCGCCCAACGCCAGGAAATCCGGGGTTCCTTGTGCCACTCCCGATGCTGCCGCAACATCTTCTCGCCCCGTGTCACCCAAAGGACAAAGTCCTCGCTCAGACAGCGGCAGATGTCATTGCTCTGGATCTGCCCGGAAGCGACTTTCCGCAGCGGCCAGCCGCGCTTCTCTGCTTCGGCTGCCAGGTCGGTGATCACCGGAAATTCCATCTCCGGGTCCCGCCGGTCGAGCCACCAGCGATCCCAAGCAAAACGACGGTCGTCCGCCCAGCGACGAAGGTTCACCATCATCGATAATCGTTGTGCAGAAACGGCTTCGCGTCGGCCCGGCAAAAATAAAAATCCATCTGCCAGAGAGAGCGGTCGTAAGGTCGCAGAAGCGGGTCCGCCATGTCGTAACACCGGAAACCCAGCGCCTCCAAACGCGCACACATTTCCGGGAACCGCAGCGCGTGCGGGGAGATTTTGAAGTTATAGACCTCCATGATGATCACGGAAGTTTGCGTCAGGGTTTTGCTAGCGCCGCAGAGGATCTCGTCCTCGAAACCATGCGTATCGAACTTGACCAAATAAGGCCCGGGCAAGGAGCGCTCGGCCAGCAGTTCATCCAGGGTCGCCGACCGCACCGCGCGGGACTCGCCATCCGCGCCATCCACCGTGCTGCCGTCAAGATCGGGCGAGACATTCAGCCGGACCTCTTTGGCGCGCCCACTGCCGGCGGCCGCGATGGCAAAGTCAAAATTGGGCCGGTCGCTTTTCAACTGCTCCAGAGCCCCGGCACGCTCCGCCAGCGGTTCGACGGCCAGAAACCGCGCTTCGGGGAAATACCCCATGGTCTTGCGCGACCACCGTCCATCCGAGGCGCCGATATCCACCACCGTGGCGACGGGAAACTTATGAGCGACCAGACGGGTCATCGCCTCCGGAGCGGTGAACTGCGTGAAAGGGTTTTCCCAGATCTTGGAAACCACCGGGCTCAGCTTTTTTTTCAGGAAACGGACGATTTGTTTTTTCATGGGTCAGACCGCCACGCGATCAATGCGCCAGGAGGCGTTGTCCCGCGTGCGGGAAATCATGGGGGCAGCAAACACCAATCCCGCCGCGCGCGCGGCTGGGTGAAACGCGACGGGCAGCCGGTCGCGCACAATGGGGCGCAGCCGCCTGGACCATCCCGGGGAACCGGCTCCCGGAAAATGATCATCCAACGCGCGTCTTGCCTGACGAAAATACTCCGCGCGCGCGGTAACCGTCTGCTGCTCGCCATGGAGCCGGAATCCCGCCAGCGGGACATTCACCGCATACAATTCCGCCTCTTTGGCGAACCGGCACCAAAGTTCAAAATCCCCCGCCCCGCCGTATTCCGTAGAGACCTTCGCGCCGGTGCGCTCCCAGAGCGACTTTCGCCAGAAGGTGCTTTCCTGTTGGATGGGGGCGGCAAAAAATCCCTCCGTCCCTCCACAATACTCCCCCCGCGCAAAGGCCCCCCGCGCATATCCCCGCACGTCGGAACAATTCGTCGCGCGTCCTGCACTGTCCCAGCGCAGAGGAAATCGCGTGGTGAGCCATTCCACCTCGGGGAACTGGGAAAAAATTTCCGTCACGACTGCTAGCGCCCAGGGACAGTGCAGATCATCCGAGTTGAGCCACCCCATCACCTCGCCCGTGACCTGACGGAACCCCTTGTTGATCGCGTCGTATTGGCCGGCGTCTTTTTCGCTCACGCTCCACGCCAGGCGGCCGGCAAAAGATTGCACCACGTCTGCCGAGCCATCGGTGGAAGCACCATCCACCACCGCATAAGACAAAGCCGGGCAATTTTGCATGAGAACCGAAGACAGCGCGGCTTCCAAATATCCCTTTTGGTTAAACGACGGCGTGACGAGCGCGACAGAGATTTCGGCCACTAGAATTGGAAATAGATGAATTCGCTCGGCCGGGCGACGAAGAACGATTTCAAAATGACAAACATCACGATGCCCAGTCCGATGGCCACCCACCAGGTGGGCCGCAGACGGAAGCGGGATGTGTCGGTGATCTTGTCCGTGGAGGGCCGCCAGCAGCGCAACAGTACAAAAGTGTTGGGCATGATCAGCACCCAGGCCAGAAGGAAAACAAGCCAGAGCACCTCGGTGCGGCCCACTTCCGGCAGGGTCGTCTGCACAAATGTCACCCCCAGCCTTCCCAGCGTATCGGCGTAGGCGAATGCGTGATAAGCGGGCGCGGAAAGTCCCGCCCAGCCAAACATCGCTCCCAAAATGGAGTGAGCCTTTTCCAGATTCGGACTCCGGAAATAAACAAAGGTGAAGAGCAGGAAAACAAAATTTAAAGTCCACTTGCCAGCCACCACCGGGGCGAAACGACTTTGCGGAGGTCCGAAAAATTTCCGCACAAAATGCAACAAGGCAAGCGCGACTCCGTTCCAGAACCCAAAGAGAATGAAAGTCCAGCCTGCACCGTGCCAGATCCCGCTGACCAACATTGTGGCCAGGATGGCGAGCATCGCCCGCACCAGACTGTTATTGGGTTTGCTGAGCGGCAACTGCGCATGGTCGCGCATGATGCGGCTGAACGGGATGTAAATGTAGTCGCGTAGAAACCGGCCAAGCGTGATATGCCAGCAACTCCAGAAATCCACGATATTGGTCGTTTGATACGGGGAAAGAAAGTTGACCGGGAGCCGGATGCCAAAAAGCAATCCCAGACCAAGCGCCATGTCGGAATAGGCCGAGAAGTCGAAATAGACCTGCATGGCGAAGGCAATGGCCCCGGCCCAGGCCTCGAAGAACGTGATCTCTCCAACAGGCGAGTTAAAGATGGGGTCTGAAATACCCGCGGCGGTTTCCGCAAAAACGATTTTCTTGCCGATGCCCAGAATCAACAAAGTCAGACCCGGGAAGACCTGCCGGGCAAAGATCTTAGGCAACCCGTTCCGAATCTGGGGAAAAAATTCCCAATGCCGCAGAATCGGACCCGCCACCAAGTGCGGAAAAAACAGGATAAACATGCCATAGTCGAGAAGACTGCGGCGGTTTTCCGGCTTGCGATAAACGTCCGTGGTGTACGCAATCTGGGTGAAGGTATAAAAGGAAATGGCCAGGGGCAGAGCCACATCCGCGAGGGCGAAGGACTGTCCCGTGAGGCTGCCAAGACTCTCCAGAAAGAAGTTTTTGTATTTGAAATAGCCGAGCAACCCGACATTGACCAGCACCCCGAGCGTCAGGACCAAACCTCTTGGGGAAGGCGGCTTCATCCGGTGCAGCGCCTCGGCGATCCCGTAGTTGAACGCAATGGAAAAGGCGATGAGCGGCACAAACTCGATGCGCCAGCTGGCGTAAAAAACCGCGGAAGCGCTCAACAGCCAGAGCTTGCCCCAGACATCCCCGACCCGCTTCGCCAGGACGTACCCCAGCAGGGTCAGAGGCAGAAAAACAAAAAGAAAATTGGGCGCGTGGAAAAGCATGACCTCAAAAATTCAACTTTTTCGACCACTTCCGGGCCAGACTATGACTGGGCCATTCCACCAGGCGGGCGAAGACATAAGCCGCCGCAAAAGTCGCAACAATCATGATGACAAAGCGCAGACACAGCCACGAGAAATGAGAGGTGAGCAGGGCGGCAAAACCTGGCACATACCGTTCCAGCAACATTTCCAAGCCGGTCTGGGTAATCGGGTGGGTCAGATAGAGCGAATAGATCCACGACCCCAACCAGGTCAGCATGGCCGGAACAAGGCGGCCTGTCGTGAAATAACAAATTTCGATCCAAATCCAATAGGTCACAAAGATGCCAAAGGGGACGCCAAGGTAGATCCAATAGACAATTTTATAGAAGGAAAGGACGGCCAGAATGGGAGTGAAAAGAATAATGATGGTTCTGACGACAATGACCCTCCGCGAAGTGGGCACGGGAAGGGTGTCGGCCCGGGCGCGGGCGGCGTAAGCTTCCGCAATCACACAGCCCATCACCCAGACAGGCAGGAAGATGGGGATGAGAATGGCCGTGCCGATGTCGATGTTGCCGTCGATATTCAGCTTCATCCCGATCGCCGAAGCGACGAAGGACGCCAGGAGCAGCGCGTTCCACCCCACTTTTTTGGACGCAAGGTACAACAGCGGATACATCGCATAATAGGCAAGGTCGCAAAGGATGGTCCAGGCAAGGTCATTGCCGGTGAGCATGTTATATTGACGATGCGTGAGCCAGGCGAAGGGTAGAACCAGAAAGTAGGGAATCAGCACCCGGACGAAACGGCGCGTGAGATAGGATCCCCACTTAGGATCAGAGCCGGCGGCCACGGCGGGATAATGAATGCAGAAACCGGAAATCACAAAAAACGCCAGCACGCCCGTTCCGCCGAAGAGGATGCTGTCCCAGGCGAGGTCAAAGTATGGCAGGACGCGGTTGCCGGGGGGTTTGGCGCCGTGATACAGGGTGACCCACAAGGCGGAGAGAAACCGCAGCGCGTCGAGCGGCAGGATATTGACCGGCAACTTTTTCGCCGGCACGGCCGGAGTCGCTAGTTCGGGCGAGTTTTCAGCCATTGCTGGAATTCGGGGTTGGCCTGAAGTGCTTCGCTGACGAGGACGCTGCGTTCTTTGGCGGCTTTGGTTGTGAGATGCCCGTAGTGGTCAAAAAACTCGTCCCCCTGGGCCACGGAAATCCTGGGAATGCCGACAATGGTCACTCCCTGAGATTTGTAAAACTGCCGAATTTCCTCCTGTCGTGCGGCCACTTTTTCGCGGTCGTAGTCGGGGTGGAGCAAACGCGGCGACCAGGTGGCAAAGACGGGGATTCCCATTTTCTGAAAACGTTGGATGTAATACGCCACGCGTTCGGCCGCCTTGGGGTGAATGGGTTCGAAAAATTTCGGCTGATCGTAGGGATCGACGGGTTTCGCGTATTTTTCGTTCCGGTCGGTGATTTCTCCCTCCTCGTCGGTGAGGCTGACGATCTCGCGCCCGAAGGCATAGACGTCCTCTCCTCGTTGGATGCGCTGGTGGTATTGCCAGCGAAAATGAAATTCGCTGAGCGGCGGGGCGAGCACATACCGCAGGGCTTCCAGAGGAGGCAGCTCCGGAATCATGGCAGGGTGGACCCGCAGCATGTGGCCCATCGCCCGGTATTGAAAAGGGTCGCGGGCAAACTGTTCGTATTCGATGCCCATCAATATGGCGTCGCCTGGGCGAGCCACGGCCAGCGCGTCGCTGCATACACCCGCAATGGAGAGTCCAGCATGAATCGCCATGTTGGCCACGGGAATACCCAGCGTTTTTTCAAAGGTCGCAACCCGGAAGCCATACCACCCGGTCGAGCCCGCGACGATGATCAAGCGTCCACCGGAGCGTTTCTCCGCCGCGGCTTTTTTTCGCGCGACAATTTCTTCCACCCAAAACTCGTCGTGGGTGGTGACCGCCGTGTAGGCGTAAAAAACAAACACCACCCAGACCGCGAGCACCACGAGGCAGGTCGCCACGGCGATGGCGAAAAACCCAGCGAGTTTTTTCCAGGAAAAAGTGTTCATCGTGCTTGGGAAGCGGTCCGACTCAACGGCACGGGGCCGCCTTCCACGAGGGAGGAGTAGAGTTCGGAATACTTTCGGGCATAAACCTCCAGTGAATACTCATCGAGCGCCCTTCGTCTAGCCTGAGTCGCGAGGCGTTCGCGGTTGGCGGCGTCACCCACGATGCGTCCCAGGTGCTCCGCGAGTTGCCGCGTGTCGTAGGGGCGGCAGAGGTAGCCGACCTCGCCGTCGATGATCGCATCGGGCATGCCGCCAATGTCGAAGGCCACCGTCGGACACCCTGAAGCCATGGCCTCAAGCACCGTGCTGGCAAAATTTTCCTCCCGGGATGGGGCAGCAAACACCGCCGCCGCGCGGTAGGCATGGCGGCGCAGCGGCGTTTCAAGGCGGCCCAGATCGAAGGCGGGAACGGGGATTTCTTTCCAGGGGATATCCGTGGTCGTTCCATAAACCGCGAGACCGAAGGTGCTGCCGCGCTCCGCGTACAAATGTTTCACCGCCTCCAGCAGGAGATCGAAGCCCTTGCGCTTCTCGCCGGGATTCTGCGCCCCCATCAGGATGATGGGAAGGTCGTGGGGAAGCTTGAGCAGGTCACACGAAGAGAGGCGATCTCCCGGCGAGAAGGTCTCGGTGTCGATGCCGGTCGGGATCGTGACAATCGGACAGTCCGCGGTGATGGGCGAACTCGCCGCATCGCGGGCCATCTGGCGGCTGAGCGTGACGAACGTCGGACGGGCCTGTTGGTACACGCGGCGCTTACGGTGCCAGTTCAGGCGCGAGGGATCCCACGGCAGGGAGGACTTCATCTGCGGGCAGGCCCCGCAGCCGCTGCGATATTTTTCACAGCCAAAGACATAAGCGCAACCTCCACTGATCGGCCAGAAATCGAGCAGGGATATGAGGAGCGGCTTGTGGAGCTTCGGCAACTGTTCCGGCGTGGCCAGACCGAAAATCACCCACTGCACATGGACAACATCGGCCTCCCTTATCCAAGGGTGCGACGGCACGTCGTAGCGCGGAATCCAGTTGGAAAAAATTGGGGGATCGTTCCACTTGCCTCGGACCCAGGGGGCGATGGGATATTCGGGCAGATGGGGGAGTTTTTGCAGCAGCGCCTTGGTCCGGGGAAACTGCGCCGGCGTGTCCACATCCTGGCGATGACTAAAGTCGCCCACCTTTGCCGCGCAAAGAATGCGGGAATCCACGCCGTGGCGCTGGAGCTGGGTGTTCAGCCCGTCAATGGCAGTCCAGGCCCCGCCTTTGCCGGCGTAATAACTAAGATGAACGACTTTCATTCCTGCAAGTAGCGCGAGCGGAAGGGCAATCCGGCATGATCCCCGATGTCCAGCACATCGATGCGGGCGAACAGGAGCGGGTCGGCGGCGGTGCGGTTTTTGGCGCGCTCCATCGTAAACGCTCCGTCATACCCGGCGGCGCGGGCCAGAGCCCCAACGTCCTGGTTCACGGCTTTTTCATTGCCGAAGGGATAGCTGACAAATTGCACCGGCGCGCCGCACCACTCCTCCAGATCACGGCGACTTTCGGAGAGTTCGCGGGCGGCCCCCTCGGGGGAGAGGCGTGCCAGCGGACGATGAGTCACTCCGTGCGATCCCGCGGCACCGAGGGATCCGATCCCGCGGATCTGTTCGCGTGTCATGTAAAAATCATTCACAAACGCCGCCTCATCGATCCCACAGCGATCAAACAACACGTCGAGGACAGTCGCCGCCTGGTCGGCGTCGAGGTGATAGTTGAAGAAAAATTTCAACGCCGCCGCCTCCGGGGCGTCATACCGATAGTGCCGTGCAATGGTGTCGCGATCGAGCTCGGCCGGCGAAGAGTCCACCAGACCTTGATTCCGGGCTCCTTCCAGGGCTTCAAAAAGCGTTTCGTCCCCCCGCGTTGCCCGCAGATAATGCAGCTTATGGGTCGCAGCGGCGAGACCGTGCGCACGCGGACCCGACTGCACAAAAAAGCCCGCCGGCACGCCCAGCCGCTGAAGTTCGGGGAGGGCTGTTTCCGCCTGGCAGCGCAGTCCGTCGTCGAATGTCACCAAACAATACTCGCCCCCGGCAAAAGAATCGTCGTTTAGGTGACGGGCCAGTTCCGGCAGTCCGATCATTTCAAAATCGCGGCCCAGGCCCTCCAGAATGGCGCGAAATTTTTCGACGCTCAGCGAGTTGATCCCCGCATGCGGATATTCCGGCATTCCCACATAATGAAAGTTGACGGCGGTCAGGGACATAAATGGGAAAACACTAATACTAAGGAAAGTCCGGGGATTTTCATCCCAGGGTCACCACTTGGATCGGGTCGATTTTTCCCGCCGCCCGGTTCGCCAGAAATCTCGCGACGGCACCGCCCTTTTCCAAGGCCAGCAACCGTTCGACCACCTCTCCGGACATGTCTTTGCGTTGAAACAAGCGCCCTTTTTCCCACTGCGCGATGGCGGGCAACTCCACCCCACGACCGAGGATCTGCAAAACCTCCAGCGCCAGATCTGCCGAGACTTCAACCGTCTTGCAGCCGAGGGAATGCAGGGTGTCCCCAGCGGTGATCTCCGGCCGCCCGTGGGCAATAATTCCGCCGGTATCGATCCCCTTGTCGAGATAATGCAAAGTCACCCCGAGGCAATGCAGCCGCTCCTCCAGGAAGGGCCAGAAATTCGTCCCGCTCCCCCGGTAGTAGGGCGACAGACCCTGATGCAAATTGAGGGTGCGGCCCGCGGGCAGCGCGCTCAGCAGGGGTTCTTTGATGATACCGGGACCGAAAACCACCACCGCCTCGGGGGCGGTCGTTTGCAAAGCTTCCGCCATGGAGGCCGAGGAAAGTTCCCCCCGCCGCACTGTCCGCACCTCGCAGCGCAGATCCTCCCACCGATAGCTTCCGAAAAAACGCCGCTCCGTGTCCTTCAGCCGGGCGAAGTGTCCGGCAATCACCTCCGCGTCCGCCCGTCCTTCGTAGAACGTGTCGAGCCCCTTTTCCTCCCGGATGACCAGACCCAGATCCAACGACGCGGCCAGGCGATGCGCCATGTAGCAGTGGCGCGGTTCGGTGCTGGTGAGAAGGGCAACTTTCATGAGGCCAGGGCCTCCTCATCCACGTAATCGGGGGCCTCGCCAGAGATCATCCAGGCGGCCAGTTTTTCCAGATCGCGGTTCGCCCGCACTCCGGCCAGCGAATCCACCGCGGGTTCGAACGTGGCGTAGTCCAGGTCGCCCGCCCCCTTCGGTGGCCGCATGGTGACGACAAAACTTTTGAACACCCACGGCCGCAGGCAGAAGGCGGCATAGAGATGTTTTTTGGCGAGCAGAACGGTCTCGTCGTCAAGCGGCGGCACGTCCTGCAATCGGGCCAGCACCGCGAGGTATTCGTCGCGGGTGGTCGAATCGATGGTGAACCCCCGGCCCGCGTATCGCCCGGTTCCTGCCGTCACGATGGGTTTGCCAAAACACGGCATCTCCATGCCGCTGGTGCCCCGGACGATGATCCCGTAGTCCGCGTCTTGAAAAAGCGAGTACGTGCTGATGCCGCAATCCGGGAGGAGCAGCTTTACGTGCGGGGGCAGGTCGCCGATTTTTTCCCGGATCATCTTGATTTCCGCCAGTTCCCCGGTGACGCCTTCGAGCTCGCGTTTCCAGGTGTTGACGGGATGGAGTTTGATCAGCCAATTGACGCCCGTGTTCGCACAGGCGGCGCGAATCGTTTCCACAAACCACTCGCCGTTGTCCTTAAACAGATCGGTGCCGTAGAAAAGATTGGCGTCCCACAGCACGGAGGAAAAAACCACCGCCAGGGGTTTGGCGGGATCGAGTTGCAGTTCCGCGCACACCTCGGAGCGGGTCTTTTCCTTCACCCCGACCTGATTGCGGTTTTGCAGATACCATTTGCCTCCGTATCTGGCGGCAAAGATCGCATTGACCTCTTCCTCACGCCGGGAGTTCCACGGCATTTCCCGCATGCGCGCCATGGTCTGCGGGGAAACTGAGGCTGGGTGCATGCGGCGGGTCTCCCCGCTCAAACGCCAGAAGAACATCGCGTCCTCGCGGTTGGGCTGAACGTACTGGATGGTGCGGATGCCCCGTTGGATGGCGGCGTCCACCAGACAGGCAAAGTAGGTGTAGTTCGCCTCATTAACGAGCACGATCCCGGGGGACAACGCGGAGAGGAGTTTCTCGGCGGTGAACACATATTCGATGCAGGCGTTCAGCTGGCCGTTGATGCGGTTCCGCACGTCGGGTGTCGTGACATCAAATCCCGCGGAGAAGATTTTCCGACTGATGCTAGCCAGAATCTGGGGCCCGATGAGACAGCCGCGAAATCGCCAGGACTTCACCTGCTCAAACTCCGTGCCCGCAGCCCGAATTTCCTCCTTCAACTTTTCCGCGTCCTCCGCGGGGGTCGGCACATGGTAGTCCGAAAAATAATAGACCTCATCGAACCCCGCGTTGCGCAGCCAGGCTTCGGCATGCCGGATTGTTCGGTCGCGCAAAAGCACGGCAACCCGCCAGCCCGCCAGGCGCAGGGCCAGCGCCAGCATGCATTCCGTTTTCAGGGTGTACTCCCAATCCCCCATCGCGGCGATGAGGACAAGGGGAGCCCCCTCCGGAGGCCGGGGCGCTTCGCGGACAAACCTCCAGCGAGCCGCCGCGGAGCGGACGCGCCAGTGATACTTCAATCGGTCAAACAACTTCATCAAAACAAGCCGGACAATTTCGCCAAAAGTCGCGACTGTGAAAAGGGGTTTTGTTGGAGTCCAGCCTTCAGGCTGTCTGCTTCCCCCCACGCTGAAGCGTGAACTCCAACAGCGCCTCCGCGATGGCAAGATCCTCGCGGTCGTCGATGTCGAAGGATTCCAGTCGCGACATTTCCAAGGCAAAGGTTTTTTCCGAATACAAACGACCCTCCTCGATCAACGACGGACGCAGGACGAGAATGGCGGGTCCGTTGCGAGCGTAGAAACGGGGTTTATCCTGGCGCCGGATCACCTGCGCCATCTCGGGAAAGGCCGGCACGACTCGCCCATCGGCATCTTTCGCCAGGAGGCTGCCCGGGGTGAAGTTGTGAGGAACCGCCATCACGCTGACCACGCTGTCGGCGGAGCTTTCCTGAAACAACCGCAGCGCCGCGGCCACGGAAGCAGAACGGCGCAACGGCGAGGTCGGCTGAAGCAGAACCAGAGCCTCGGGGTCCCCCCCATTTTCGCGCAGCCAGCCCAGCGCATGTTGCAGGACTGCAATCATCGGCGTGTCGTCCTGGGAAAACTCCGAAGGACGCAGGAACGGAACTTCTGCGCCGTGGTGAACCGCACACTCGGCGATCTTCGCACTGTCGGTGGACACGAGGATTCGATGAATTGCCGAAACCTCTTTGGCACAGACAATCGAGTGCGCGATCAGGGGGCGACCGCCAACGGAAATGAGGTTTTTCCCCGGGATTCCCTTCGAACCGCCCCGGGCAGGAATGATGGCGACGACTGACAAAGCTAGTAAGTGATCCGCTTTTGCACATTCACCGGGCCGAGCGTGGCCAGAATGTCGGCGATCCTTCGGCCCGCGGTGCCATCCCCGTAGATCGGCTCCATCTCATACCTTCCGTGCGCGAGCTGGGTGCGAATCGCGCCGAGGATGGCATCTTTGTCGTGCGGCACCTCGATGACATTTGCGCCGCGCTCGCGCATGATCTGACGCGAGCCGACGTTGACCACCGGCGTCCCGATATAGGCACCCTCACGAATGCCGCTGCTGGAATTTCCGACGAGGCAGGCCGTGCGGGCCATCAATTGCACGTAGGTCGCGGTGGGCAGGTTTTTGAAAAAGTGCATCTTTTCGTCCTGGTGGCGCTCCCGCAGTTTGCGAATGCCGCGGGCAATATCCTCGGAACCCGCGTCGGCATTGGGCCAGAGGACGATGGCGGGAAGGCCGGTCTCGCGCACCGCTTCCAGAGTGGCGGCAATCTGCCGTTCGCCTTCGCCGTATTCGGTCGTCACGGGATGCTGGGAAACGAGGATGAAAGGCTGGTTGATATCCAGCTTAGAGCCCACCCCGAGGTCGAAGAGATGTTCGTCGAGGGTGCCGTTCGTGTTCTTCAGAATCTCCGCCACCAGATCAATCCGCGGACATCCGACGAGATGCACCGTTTCTTCCGGCTCCCCGAGTTTGACAATGCGTTCGGCCGCCTCCTTGCTGGCGGGAAAATGGATATGGGCAAACTTAGTGACGGCGTGACGAATGCTTTCGTCAATCGTCCCGCTCACCTCGCCGCCCATGGTGTGGGCGACGGGAATGTTCATATAGGCGGCGGCCAGCGTGGTTGCCATGGTTTCAAACCGATCACCCACAGTGAGAACAACATCGGGTTGCAGACGTTCAAAAACGGTGGGTAACTCCATGAGGCCGACACCCGTGGATTTGGCCATGGTCGCGGGCGTCTCACCCTCAATCAACATGTAAATCCGGGCCGAGGGCTCGAATCCGTCCTTCTCGATCAGATTGACCACACTGCCATAGCGGTCGAGCAAAGCCGAGGCCGCAACGACTAACTGAAGTTCGAGGGCCGGGTGCTCGCGCACCGCGATCATGACGGATTTAATGCTGCTATAGTTCGCACGGGAACCAACAACGACGCAGATTTTTTTCATAAGGCAGGAAAGAGGAGACACGAATTTCACGAATCCTTAGGTTCGTGGCAATTCGTGAAATTCGTGTCTAAAGTTCGATAAAGTCGCTTAGGGTAAATTTGTGATCGGCGGGCACCGCGTTCTTAAGGCGGCGGCCGAGGAGTTGGGAATATTCGGCGGCAGGGATCCCGTCACCGGGTTTTTTGAAAGCCAGATGGGCGGCTGCAATCACCGTGCCTCCGGACAGGGCGGTGCCGGATACCACACTTTTTTCGAAGACGCGCTTCATTTCCGCGAAAGCACCGGCATCGGATTTGTCCACGGGATGATCCCGCATCTTCCAGACGGCGCGGATGGCCTCGGCCATCTGGCGAAATTCTGCCGGCTCCAGGGAATGGCGGGCGTCGCTGCCATACATGAGGCGGGAGAAGGCGAAATGTTTTTCGATGACCACCGCGCCAAGCGCGGCCGCGGCGACGGGCGCGGCCAAGTCGAGGGTGTGGTCAGAGTAACCGACCGGCACGCCGTAGCGTTCGCCGATCTCCGCGAGCACATTGAGCCCGACATGTTCGGGAGGGCAGGGATACTCCGTCGTGCATTGCATCACGGTGAGGGCCGTTCCGGCCGATTGATAGACGGCAACCGCGCGGTCCACTTCGGACCAGGAACTCATGCCCGAGGAAAGCAAAACCGGCTTGCCGGTTTTGGCGATCTTTTCGTGCAGGGGCAAATTGGAAACCTCGCCCGAGGGAATCTTGTAGACGGGCATGCCGACTTCTTCGAGAAAATCCACGGCCTCGAGAGAAAAGGGCGACGAAATCCACAGCACCCCGCAGCCTTCCGCGACTTTCTTCAACTCCCGGCATTGCGCTTGCGTAAAGGCCGTGCGGCGAAAGTACTCCATCCGGGGTTCGCCCTTAAAATACGACGGCATCGGCGCATTGGGCAGAGTTTCGGCCTCCGCAATGTGGGTCTGGAATTTCACCACGTCCGCCCCAGCGGCGGCCGCCGCTTCGATAAGCTTCGACGCATTGCCAAAGGACCCGTCATGGACAGAACCGATCTCTGCGATGATCTTTCGGTTCATTCGACAATCAGACTTTTGACATCGCCGACAAAAGTCGTGAGGTCGGTTTCAAAAAACGCCTTGTTTCGTTTGATCCGCTCGGAAGGCCACGCCCACCATTGAATCTCCTCCAGGGCAGAGATGACGTGATCCGAAAACCGCAAACGTTTGAGTTTGGCCGGAACCCCTGCATAGAGGCCATAAGCCTCCAGTTTGCCGCGCACGAGGCTGCCTTCTGCGACCACGCAACCATTGCCGATTTCCGCGCCGTGAAAAATCCGCACATTGCGTCCGATCCACACGGCATGCCCGACGGTAACCCCTGATGGTGCCGCCTCGGTTTCCGCATTGTGATACCCCATGTTCCAGGTATTGGCCGGGTCGCGGGGCTCGGCGTGAAACTCATAGGTGGACGCCGTTTTCATCGCGTGAAAATCCGGCGTCGAATTGAGATAAAGTCCCTCGGCCACGCTGCAAAACGCCCCGAACACCACCGGATGTTCGCCTTTGATCGTCTGGTGCCCGGAAAAATACGTCCTCGGTCCGACGGCAAATTTACCGACCTCATCCAGCACCAGTTTTCCCAGGAAAATCTCGTGCTCGCGCAGGATGCCGATCCAGCCGAAGCGCCGGTGATAAATCACATCCGTGATGGGTTCGTGACCCCCGGGAAGATTCACCTGGACGGTCGAGAGAAGAAACTCCTCAATTTTCCGGAAGAACGAACGGTACCAGCCTCGCGATGTGGCGGTGGCCGTGATGTTACAAAATCCCTTGATCTCGTCGGCGGTGGCCAGGCGGTTCACCCAAGGGGCGCAGTCGAGCGAGCGGACGAGTTGATCCGCCAAAAAGGCCTCAAACGAGGCGCCTTTGAATTCGAGCCAGAATGGTGTCATGTCGGGGGTGGCGAGTGTTTCAGAAATCACGCCGTTGGCGAGCTCTCACCGCGGAGGAAGCGATGAGTGAACTCAAAAATCTGCCGACAGGCCTGCGGAGGAGGCGCAGACCGGGCGACCCCAGCCGCGTCTTTCTGAGCGCGGGAAAAAGCCTCCCGAAGCGTAACTTCATCGAAGCCGCGATAGGGTGTGCCTTCCGCGTAAATCCGCCAATCCGCCTCGGACTCCAGCTCCCTCTGAAGATCGTAAGCCACCAACGGCTTGGCAAAGGTGCTGGCGAGATAATTCGTGGAAGACGGATGCGCAATGACGACGCTGGCCAAAGGAAACAACTCCGTGATGTCCAACGAGCGGTCAAAAGCCACGCCGTACTTTTGGAAAATTTCCAAATAATCCGGCGGATTGGCCAGGGGATGCAAGGCGATGGCCACCGGCTGACCGGACGATTTGGCGATGCGACAAAGCATATCGACGTTGCGAAAATGATCTTCGCGCGACAGCACGCGATGCTCAAAAGCCGGTGAGATGTGGAGAAGCACATAGGGCACACGAATTCCCAGATTGCCCCGGACCTTTTTTTCCAGTTCACCGTTTTGCAACACCGCCGCCACCGGATCGAGCCGCGGCGCACCAAAAACATGCACCTTCGCGGCGGGAAACCGCGAGGGCTCCTCGAGCACGAGCTCCTTGGCCTGGTTGGTCCAGACAAAAAACGCGTCGAAATGGAGAGAAGGCTTTTGCCACGGCCAGGGCTCGCCAACGCCAGCCACCTTTGCTGCCACCATCTCGTAATCAACAAACGACATCAGCGGCACGCCTTTCACGAAGTGAATCCAATCAGGAAAAAACACGCGGATGAACCGATGGAGCCAATTATGGGGATCGTAAACGTGGTTAATTTTCACCATGCCACAAAGCATGTTCGTGAGGCGTCCTTCCATGCTCAGCCGCGTGCCGACCACCGGCGTATAGGGGAGACCAAAACACGCGACCCCGCGATCGTGACACAACTTGGCCAGCGCGTTGTCCAACCGGCCACAGGAAAGGAACGACCCTTGAAAAACCACGTCCGGCGCAACCCGGTCGAGCAGCGTCCTTGCCCCACGACGCACCCGCCGATAATGGCCCGCGGTCCTGGCAATTCGTTTGACGTCGAAGGCAAGCCGACCCAAACCATAAGTGGACTTCGCAAGAAGCGCGGAAATTTGCCCTGTCGTGATCGGTTTCGGCGGTTTGCTATCGTCGCCCTGAGCCTCGACATAACAGAAATCCCCGCCCACCGACGTGCAGGAGATGCCTTGCTTCGCATAATATTCCTGCGCGTCCGCCACCGCACGTCCGGTGAAGGCCAGATGCACCTCGCACGTGGCACCCTGCTCGTGAAAATGCCGCACCAGCTGACGGCTCTCCAAATGATATTGAAGTACGGAAAAAAAGAAAAAGACTTTCATTTAATCGCTGGCTGTTGGTGTCGAGTCCCGCGTGCGGCGGGACTGTTCCCGGGAGGCACGCTAAAGCGTGAACTCCAACATCATCAGAGCCCGATCATTTCCGGGTCCCACACATTGTCGGGATGCCGGGAGGGTTTGATCTGGCTGGAACCCCGGCGTCCAAAGTAGATCGAATCATCCGGCACATCCTCATCCATCACCGTGGCATCGGCGGCAATTTTGCAATTGTTACCAATGCGGCTCGCGCCCAGCACGGAAGCCCCCTTGTAAAGCGCCACACACCGGCCGATCACCGGATAGTCCGTATCGTGATTCGAACCGACGGTGCAGTTCTGATAAACCAGGAAAAAATCATCGTACTTGGCCCGGCCCAGCACCGTCCCCACCGGATGGCAAAAGAGAAAGATCTCCGGCAGTTCGATGCCGTAATAGCAATCAATGCCATGCAGGGCTTTGTTCAGTCCAAACAGTTTGTCGCAGACCCCACCGTTGCCTTCCGACTTCGCAATTTCGTGCGCCAGCAGATAGAGAAACATGGCGTATTGGTCGTTGTTGAGATGGCTGAAAATCGAAACCCCCTCGTCGCGAAAATAGCGCGACCGCACACAGTCGATGCTGTGCTTCAATCGATCCAGCGCGGCTGGCACATGATTAGCAATCACGCCCACACCGCCCCCGTCCGGGTAAAAATTTTGCACCTGAGTTTGCACATACCGGCCGAGATCTTCGGTCGGAAGGGAAAGTCGCATGGAGTTCATTGGGCAGTGAGGCAGTCTCGTTTTAGCCAGGTTGCGAGATCAAATTTCATTTCCGTCAGTCGATGGCGGGCGTTTTCCAGGCCGTTGCCCACGAAGTTCAGCAGGTGGGCTGTGGCCACGGCATCCACCTTGGGAATCTGAAGTCCCTCCGCGATGTGCAAATGATTGCCTGCCCCTCCTGCCAAAATCACCGGAACCGGAAGTTCCGGTGGGAGCAATTCCAGCATGGCCAGATCATATCCGCGCCCGGTTCCGTCGCGGTCAATCGAGTTTAAATATAACTCCCCGATGGGCAGGCGCTCGATCCGGGCCAGTGCCTCGCGGGCAGAGCCTTCCACGACTTTCGATCCGTTCTCAATCCAAAGGCGAAATTCACCCGAGGCTTCGCGCTTCAGATCCGCCGACGCCACGACACATTGGCGGCCAAAGTCCTCAGCGAGCCGCTGAATCAGTGGTTCGTCTTGGTGGAGCGCGCTGTTCACCACGATCTTGTCCGCGCCGGAGCGGAGCAACTCTTTGGCTTGCTCGACATTGCGGATTCCGCCACCCGCCGCGATCGGCGCAAAGCAACCGCGGGTCACGCGCTCCAGACAGGCACAGAAGGCCGGGAAATCCCGTTCCCCCCGGGTCACGTCGAGGACGATCAGTTCGTCGATGGCAAAGGCGATCTCGGCGAAATTGTAGTTCTTTTCCAGCCACGTCGCATTGCCCACCCGCTGCAAACGAAAGTTGCGGCTGAGCATGAAATTTCCGTTGTCATGCAGCAGCGTGAAGATGAGGCGCTTGCGGGGCATGACCTAAAGATTTAGAAAATTTCGCAACACGATCAGACCATTGGTCTGGCTTTTTTCAGGATGAAACTGAGCGCCGAAGACATGGTCTTTTTCTACTGCGGCGGCGAAGGAGACTCCGTGATGGCTGCAGGAAACCACCGTATCCGGGATCGGGGAGGGCATGCGATAGGAGTGCACGAAATAGAAATCCGAGTCGGCGGGAAGACCGGCAAACAGTTTCGATTCCGGGGCGGCGGTCACCGAGCTGAAACCGATGTGGGGAGTCTTCAACCCGGCAAGCTCGGAGGGAGTGAAGGCATCCACGCGTTGATCAACCAAGCCCAGGCCTTCCGTCTCACCATCCTCGGTTCCAAAGGTGCCGAGCAATTGCATCCCGAGACAAATGCCCAGCAAACGCGACTCCCGGTCATTGACGGCCCGGTGAATGGCTTGGTCGAGGCCGGAAGCTCGCAGAGACTCCATCGCGCGACGAAAGGAGCCGACCCCCGGCAGAACAAGGAGGTGAGCCCTGGAGACCGCATCCGGATCACAACTGACCTCCGGCGTTGCGCCCAGATACCTAAGCGCGCTGAGCACGGACAAAATATTGCCCATGCCGTAGTCGATGACGAGAACCTCTCCCATTTCGTATTGGTTACCGGGTTAGAGCCTGTTAGGCACTTTGACGTGCAAAAATGACTGTACTTTGTAAATACATCTCGGCAGTAAGCTTGGGATGGCGAAAAAAGTCTTCAAGAGTGGATCGGGAAAGAGTGGATATCCGAGCGATGTGAGCGAGGAGGAATGGGCGTTTTGTGCGCCATATCTGACGCTGATGAAAGAGGAAGCTCCCCAGCGCGAATATGGTCTGCGCGAGCTTTTCAATGGAGTGCGTTACATGGTGAGAGCGGGATGTCCCTGGCGGATGATCCCGCACGATCTGCCGCCGTGGCATGCGGTCTACGAGCAGTCCCAGAGGTGGATTAAAGCCGGAAGCTTCGAGAAGATGGCTCATGACCTGCGCACGTTGGTGCGGCTGTTTGCTGGCAAAGATGCCAAGCCGACCGCGACCATTTTGGACGCACGCACCATGCAGTCGACGCCCGAGAGCGGCGCACGAGCTGGATACGACGGCCACAAGAAGCGCAAAGGTTCCAAGATCCACGCGGCGGTGGATACTCTGGGCATGCTTTTGGCCCTCAAAGTGACAGCCGCCAACGAACAAGAACGAGCCCAGGTTGGCGAACTGGTCGAGGCCGTCCAAAAAGTGACGGGAAACAAAATCAAGATCGCTTTCGTCGATCAGGGTTACACCGGAGCAGACCCGGCAGAAGCTGCCGCCGAGCATGGCGTGCAACTTGAGGTCATCAAACTTCAGGAGGCCAAGCGAGGCTTCGTCCTTCTGCCTCGTCGCTGGGTAGTCGAGCGCTCCTTCGCTTGGGCGGCTCGATTCCGTCGCCTCGCGAGGGACTATGAGCGCCTGCCCGAATCCTTGGCAGGACTTCACTGGCTCGCCTTTGCTTTGCTCATGCTTCCTCATTTCTTTGCAAAAAGTGCCTAACAGGCTCTAACTGCCCTGCTTTACCCTGCCCTGGCGCAGGCCGGACCACTTTTCTGTCAGAATTTTGAAGCCGGAACCACCCCCTTGATTTATGCGAATTCCACTCCCTCAAGGAACCTCCTCACCTCAATTTCCGCGGAGAGCAGCGGGGGTCTGTGGACGGTCAATACTTCTGGCCAACTTCAACTCACCCGCACGGCCAACACCTCCGCCAACAACGGTGCGGGTCTCGCTCGTTGCGCGGATTTTTCGCCCACCGCTCCCGGCGTACTTTGTGTCCGGTTTGATCTCGGGGTAAAATTGACCGCCAACAGCCCGACCCTGGGCAAGGCGATGTGCATTGAGGTGGGAAATATCGACGCCTCGGGAGATCACAATGTCAACGCCTCGGACGCCACGATTTTCAGCAGGCTTAATATCGGGCTCCACCTCTCCAGCTTTAACTTCTACATGTATCCGACCCAGTCCCCTTGGGTCCCGGCCGACGGAACCCTGCATCGTATCACCTACTTGATGAACAAATCCGGCGCGCCCCACGTCTATCGGGCACCGGACGGTTCCTTGCAAAGCCTGCAGAATGGACGAATGGCTCTCTGGAGAAACGACGTTCCGCTTTTCACCAACTCATCCTGCATAAATGCGGCGGGCAGCGACCTCAGCAATATCCGTATTAGTTTTCCTTCCGGAGACAAAGCTACGTGGACGTTCGACAACTTTGTCATCACCAACGGCCAAGTTCCTGATCTCTACACCTTGCCGGCCGAACGCCTGGCGGAGACCCGCGGGATTTTGCTCTCCGGCACGACTCACCCCCGCCACGGCCAGCTTCGGCCAGCTTATTTAAAATTGATCGCCGAGGCCAATCTCGCCGCTCCGGCTCCGCCTGCGATCGCACCGGCCCCTCCCACCGTTCTCGACACCGTCGTCCAGAGTGGGCTGACCGGATCCGTGAGCCGTGACTATTTCAGCATCGGCACCTATTGGACCCGCGATCCCAATAATGAGGCCGCCCCGTGGGTCAATACACCCAACGACGATCATCCAGAGAACGCTTTTCTGACCGATGAAGCGGCCATGAGAACAGTGTGCTCGGATGCCTCAACTCTTTGCCTTGCGGCCTACCTCACGACCGACTCAGCCGCAGCCAGCCGCTACACCCAGCGGGCGGTTGACCTTGTGCGGGCCTGGTTTCTCGATGACGAAACCGGCATGCACCCGCATCTGAATTACGGTGCCTGCGTGCCCAACGATCCCGTCCGGGTCGGACGCGAGGCCGGTATCATCGACACGGTCAAGCTCATCACCCTCAGCGACAGCCTTGCACTCATTGCAGGGTCGCCGATTTGGACCAAGGAAGACCACCTGGCCTGGCAGGACTGGCTGGCCGCTTACGTGGACTGGCTCGTCAACAGCGACCTCGGGAAGGCGGAAGGCCTGGTGACCAATAATCACAGCACGTGGTACGACGCCCAAGTCGCGCAATTCGCCATGATCGTAGGCGATTGGGATCTGGCGCGGGAAGTCACGCGGGATGCCCGAGAAAAGCGCCTCTACCTCCAGACCTGGTCGAGCGGGAAACAGCCCTACGAACTCGTCCGTTCCAATTCCCTGCCCTATTCTGCCTTCAACCTCCGCGGCATGCTCACCCTCGCCCAGCAGGCGGAATGGCACAACGTGGATTGGTGGTCGTATGTCACCACCCAAAACAACCGGAGCCTTCTCAAAACCATCGTTTTCCTCGCGCCCTACGCCGTGGCAGGATCGAACTGGGCCATCGCCGATTACGATAGTCCTGCCAGCCAATGGGGTGACCGCCTTACCACTCGGGAATTGCTGGCCATCGCCGCAAACTTCTACCCCGACCCTCTGTTTGAGAGCCTTTTGCCCGATGCCACATCGACCCTGCGTGACTATCTCACGCCTTTCGCCACCGGGGGGTTCACCTACACCTACGACGGCTCCACCCAGAACCGCCTCTACGCCGAGGAGCGGTGGAAACTTTTTGCCCCGGCTCCCTGAGCCGAACATCGGCATGTTCCAGGGTTGCCCGCGGGGAGGGCCCGCGCTACTCTCGCCACTGAGTGAAATCCATGCCCTCCGTGACGATGCAGGATATCGCGAATGCCGCCGGAGTGCATCGCACCACGGTTTCCCTCGCCATGCGCCACCATCCCAGTATTCCCGTGGAAACCCGGGATCGGCTGCTGGGGGTGGCAGAGCGGTTGGGCTACCGGCCCAACCCCCTCGTGTCCGCTCTGATGAGTCAATTGCGGGGAAAGCGCGGCAGCGGTCAGCACGAAACGATTGCCTATATTACGGCCTACCCGTTGGATAACCCCTGGAAACGCTACTCGTCTCTGACCGAGATGTTTGAGGGGGCCCGGGTGCGGGCCTCCCGGCTCGGGTTTTTCCTCGAGGAGTTCGACCTCCGGGCCGAAGGAATGTCAGGCCCGCGGCTCGGAAAAATCCTCCGCACTCGCGGGATTCGGGGCCTGATTCTGGCCCCACTACCCGAACAGACCGAGGTGGTTGATTTTGATTTTTCCCCTTTCGCGGCCGTGACGCTGGGCTTGAGTTTGCAAAAGCCGGCCCTCGAACGCATTGCCAGCGACCACTACCAATGCATCCGGCTGGTATTGGAAAATTGTCGCCGCCTGGGTTATGCGCGTCCCGGTCTCGTGCTGGGTCAGGGCATCTCCACTCGGCTGGAAGGGCGCTGGATGGCCGGCCTTCTCTATGAACAATACCTGACCGATTCCGTTCGTCCGCGTCCCCTCCTGGTCCGCGATGAGCCCGCCTGGTGGAAGAACCCAAAAATAGCAGCATGGTGTCGGCGGGAAAAACCCGATGTCGTCGTCATGCCCCTCGGATCAGTGAATTGGAGGGAAATGGCGGATCTGCCAGGGAAGCCCGCAGTGGCAAACCTTTCTCTCCCGTCAAAATCTGGCGACACCGCGGGGATTTTGCAGGACACGTTCCAAATTGGCGAAATCGGCGTCGAACGGGTTGTCTCTCGCCTGCTCCACAACGACATTGGTCCTCTGGACCGCATTCAAAACACGATGCTGCATGGCGAGTGGATCGACGGCGAGTCCGTCCCGCAAAGATAAAGCACGAGGCTGACGCCCCCCTTCCTGCCATTGCTAAAGTGACGCGCGAACCGCATTATACCCCTATGGCCATCGAAGCTCTCAACTCTACGCCGCTCGGCTCCTCCGCACCCGAATTTTCCCTGCCCGACGTTGTCTCCGGAAACACCGTTTCCCTCGCCACCCTGCCCGCCTCTCCGGCGTTCCTCGTCATGTTCGTCTGTCGGCACTGCCCGTATGTCGTCCATGTGCGCGACGAAATCCTGCGCATCGCGCACGACTATCAGCCCAGGGGCCTAGGCATAGTCGCGATCTGCTCGAATGACGCCCGAACCTACCCTGATGACGCCCCTGAAAAACTTCGCGAGATGGCCCTCGAAAAGAAATTTCCCTTTCCCCTGCTCTACGATGAAACCCAGTCGGTCGCCCGCGCCTACGATGCGGTCTGCACGCCGGACTTTTTCCTCTATGACGCCCAGCGCCGCCTCGCTTACCGCGGGCGTCTGGACGAAAGCACGCCCGGCAACAAACTCCCAGTAACCGGTCGCGAAATGCGTGTTGCCCTCGACGCCCTCCTCAACGGCCTCGAAGCTCCCGCTACGCAGAAGCCCAGTATCGGGTGTTCGATCAAATGGAAACCGTAAGAAATTTTAACCGCGGATTACGCGGATGGCGCGGATAAGAGATGCTTTTCCCATCCTTTTAATCCGTGTCATTTGCTTCATTTCATTCACCCTTCGGGCTGCCTGCGGCAGGCTGTCTCGCTTCGCTCGGCTGCGGTTAAATTCCTTTCCCTTCCGTAAAAATCCGAGGTTCAGTTCTTCACGCGGCTGAGCCCCACGATCGCTCCGGCGGCCAGCGCCAGAAATCCTGCTGAAACGACGATGGGCAGAAAGGCATAATGCCCGCCCGCCAGCTGAACACTGAGCAACGCCCCGGCAATCATTGGTCCGAACCAGCGCGCCAGGCTGCCGCCGGACTGCATCACCCCCAAGGCCCGTCCCTGCCAGTCCGCATCGGCACTGCGCGACGCCAGCGAAGAGAGCGTGGGCATGAGGAGGCTGTTGCCGATCCCAACCATCGCGGTCGCGGCACACATTGCCCCCACGGTGGCGCTCACCGCCAGCCAGAGAAGGCCCAAGGCCATGCAGACCGCGCCCAGCAACGCCAGTCGGGACTCGCCGAAGCGCCGGACCAGCCGGCCGATCAATCCGCCCTGGATGATCACCCCAATAACCCCCACGCCCGCCAGAATGTAGCCGGTCTGTTTGGCGTCGAGTCCGAACCGATGATTCAGCAAAAGCGCAAAGAGCGAGGTCATGATCGAAAACCCGACGATCACGAGAAAATAACTCAACACACTCCACGAAAACGTGCGCTTTTCCACATGAGCAAAGAGCGCGGGGAAAAGCCGCTCAGGCGGAGCAGCAGACGTCCCCGGGGGATGGGACTCCGGCAGACAGAAGAGGACAAAAATCCCATTCAAAGCCGCCAGCCCGGCCGCAATATACATGGGTGCCGCATAGTTAAAGGTCGCTCCGGCCCACCCTCCGAGGGCAGGACCAAAAACAAACCCCAGGCCAAACGCCGCTCCCAAAAGCCCCATGGCCTTCGCCCGATTTTCCGGTGTGGAAATATCCGCGAGATACGCCTGGGCGGCGCTGATGTTCGCGCCGGAGATTCCCGCGATCAGGCGCGCCACAAAGAGCGCGGTCACGGTCTGCGCCAGGCCCATCAAGACATAACCCGCCACCGTGCCGAGGAGGCCGACCACGAGCACCGGCTTGCGACCGACGCGGTCAGAAATCTTGCCCCAGACCGGGGCGAAAAAAAACTGCGCGAGGGAAAAAATCCCCACGAGCCACCCAATCTGCCAAGCCGTGGCCCCGAAATGTTCGGCATAGAGCGGCAACACCGGAATGACGATGCCAAACCCGATGATGTCGATGAAACAGGTGAGAAAGATCGTGCCGTATTGGAGTGGTCGGCTGGCCTTCATGCAAATCCCGCGGAATCCTGCCCCGCCTTATCGCCAGAACAACACCGCACAGCCCAGCACAAGAGCCCCATACACCACCCCACCCCACGCCGCAGTGCGATAGAGGGTCAACCGGGAGGTGATCCAGGCAATCTGATCGCGTAGCGTCCAGGGCACCCCCACCCAAAAAAGACCAAGAACAATCCACGCATAAGCCAGCACCACGATGAGCAACCGCGTGGGATCAGGTTTCAGATAGGCCGCGGACAGAAGAGGTTCCGCCGCCAATAGCGCCAACATGCCCAGAGCCCGCACCGCCAGAAATTCCTCCATGTAGCGCCAGGCGAGAAATGTGCCCGCCACCACCGCGATGGTCATCACCGTGCGGAGCCGGGCGAACTCCCCGAGGTCCATCGTGCGGATTAAAAGGAGGCTCCAGATGCCCGCTGCCACAATCAGCACCGTGCCCGCCGCTCGCGAACGCGGAAAATCCTTCAGCCACCGCCGACAGCTCTCCGATCGCCAGAGGGCAAACAGATGCAGGGCGAGGAGAAAAAGCCCCACCACAATACCGACCCATTTCAAACTCACAGGATAAATCATACTTTTGCCGCCTTACTGGTTGTCAGTTCCCACGCCCGGCGTTCCATCGCGTCGCTGGCCGCCGCCACCTGGGCCTGCTTTTTGCTCAACCCCTCGCCGCGTCCCAGTTCGAGCCCATTCCAAAGCACACAGGATACAAACCGCTTCAAATGCTCCGGGCCACTCTGCTCCACCACCTCGTATTGAGGGGCGCAGGGTTCGATGGCCTGCAGGATTTCCTGCAAAGCGCCCTTGGGGTTGACCTCCTCCGGATCCCGGGCAATCCCCTCGAAATCATCCGACGTCGCCCGCAACACAAAATTCCGCGACGCATCGAAGCCTCCGTCGAGATAGATCGCCCCAACCACACTTTCGAAAGCATCCGCCAGCGTGGACGCCCGCTCGCGCCCCCCGCTCGCTTCCTCGCCCCGCCCCATCATGAGGTACCGGCCAAGATCGAGTTCCTGGGCGCGAATTTTTAGAGCCGTGCGCGAAACAATGCGCGTCCGCAGTTTGGTCATCCGGCCCTCGCTAAAATCCGGATACAGCCGGTAAAGCTGCTCCGTAACCACCACCTGAATCACCGCGTCGCCCAAAAATTCCAACCGCTGATTGTCAAAAGGATAGTTTTTCCGTTCCAGGGAAATACTGGGATGGGTCAGCGCCTCCGCCAGCAACAACCCGTTGCGAAATTTGTAGCCCAGACGTTCCTCGAGGGGATTCATTATCGAGGCGGCGTGTCGGCTGGGATCACTGATCGGCATGGAATAAAACAATACGCCAAACCCGGAAAAAAGACGCCGATAAGAAAGAGACTCGCGGACGCTGTTTTTTTCCTGTCGAGCTGGCAGGAATTGCGCTCCAAACCAAAGGGCAATCCCCCGTCCAGATCAAGTGCAAACCACCGGGATTCAGTGCGGGCAATTGGATTCAGACAAAACTCGACGGAAGCCGAAAATTTGCTACGTTGAAAAGTTTTTGTCATGAAGTTCGTTCTCCTTCTCGGCCTGGCCGCCAGCTTTCTCGGCCTTCCGTGCCTCGCGCGTGCGGCGGGAGAATTGCAGACCCTCTCCCAGGCGAGCCTCATCCCGACCGACTGGGCGGATGGCGACAGTTTCCTCGTTCGTTTCTCCGATCCCGTGACGGGAGTCCCCCGGGAGGAGGCCTTCCGTCTGTATGCGGTGGACTGCATGGAGACCATTGCCAGTCAGGAATCGGACCGTCGGCGACTGCTGGAACAAGCCCGGCATTTTGGCGTGGAAAAGCCCGCGACGCTCATCTGCGAGGGACGGACGGCGACGGCTTTTGTCCGACAAATCCTTTCGACTCCGTTCACCCTCCAGACGGCGTTTTCCCAAGCCCCGGGGCGTTCGGGAAAACCCCGCTATTACGCCTTTGTCGTGACCGCTGAAGGCAAGGATGTCGCCGCCGAACTGGTCTCCCGGGGCCTGGCCCGCGTGAAGGGGATTTCGCGCGAGACGGCCGCCGGCGTTTCCCGCGAGGAATACGAGGCGCACCTCACCGACTTGGAACTGGCGGCAGCGATGGAGCGAACCGGGATCTGGCGCCTGAGCGACCCGACCCGCCTGGCCCAATTTCGGGCCGACAAACGCCGGGAAGACCGCCAACTCGCCTCGATCCAGGAGGTTTCTCCCGCCGCCCACCCTCTCGACCTCAATACCGCCAGCGCTCGCGAAATCGAAACACTGCCAGGCGTTGGCAAAACACTCGCCACCCGCATCCTGCAGGGCCGCCCCTACCAGACGCCGCAGGATTTGCTGAAAGTCAAAGGCATCGGGAAATCCACCCTGGAGAAACTTAAACCGTTCCTAGCCAGGTCTCGGACGGGGGAGGCAAATATCGGAAAATCCCCTGCCTCGAAGGATGAGCAGGCCAGCAACAAACTCGCGCAGATCGGTTCAGGCCCTCCCGCCTAAAGAGCCCGGAACCCGCAGTTTCCCGGCTGAAGAAACCGCTGGCCCCATTTCGCGCCTCTGTTTTCCGACAATCGCCTCGGGCACTCGCCGTGACTAATCAAGGCAGCCTGACCCTGAAAACGGAAACGAGAGCCTGGCGGTCGCCGCCGCACAGAAACCACGGATCATGGGATTGTGAGGAAGCTCACGCAACCCCCTCACTGGGTGGGTCTTTTGGGGCCGGCACAAGATCCGTAAGTCCCGTGTTTCCGGATTGTTATCCGTGTCGACCCGGAAAATCCGTGGCCAATTCCTTCCGGATTTAGGCTTACTCGCCCAGCGACTTGACGAGCAGGCGGGCGGTCATGGTCGCGGAGGCGGGATTTTGTCCCGTCACCAACCGCCCGTCGGCCACGGCATTTTCACGAAAATTGGCGGCGGGAACCGGGATGGCTCCGGCGGCCTTCAGCCGGTCCTCCAGGAGAAAGGGCACAACCTCGGTCAGTTCGACTGCGCGCTCTTCGGCGTTCGTGAATGGCGCCACCTTTTTTCCCCGCACCAGCGGCGTGCCATCCGACAGCGTGATTCCCACCAGCGCGGCCGGCCCATGGCATACCGCGGCCACCACGCCCCCTTGTTCGTAAATTGACCCCGCCACTTTTTGCAGGGCGCTGCTCTCCGGGAAATCCCACATCGCGCCATGACCGCCCGCAAAAAAAACCGCGGCGTAGTCCGCAGGGTTCACTTTTTCCAGTGCCAGCGTTTCCCGGATGCCCTTGCGGTCGCCCTCCTCACTGCCGAATTTTTTCCAGAAAGTCTCGTTTGCGGTGTCCTTCAGATCAAAACTCTTCGGATCGACCGGCGCGAAGCCGCCTCGGGGACTGGCCAACTGGACCGGATACCCCGCCTCGCGAAAGACCTCCCAGGGATGAGCAGCTTCGCTCAAGAAGAATCCGGTGGGTTTCCCCGTATTTCCAAGTTCGCCATGATTTGTCACCACAAGGAGGATGGGTTTTTGTTCCGCCCAGGCAACGAACGGAGCCGCCAGGGCGAGAAAAAGCAGAAGGATTGACCTCATGACCCCTACCCTAGCACACCCCTTCTTCCCTGCACGAACCTCGCCGGAAAAATCTTCGACCGAACGCGGCGAAAAGACGTCTCGATTCCGCCGGGCTTTGCGTCCCGGGCGACGGGCGGTGCGTAATGGGAATGATGAGGTTTTCAACGAACACCGTGGCTTTGCCTTCTGCGATCCGATGAAGATGCCATTCCCTGCGGAACAGATTTCCGGGGTGATTCGCCTGGCTTGGGCGGACCGGATGAGTTTTGAAGAGATTGAAAAACGAACGGGGTTGCGCGAACGACAGGTAATTGTGGTGATGCGGAGGGAGTTGACTCCGTCGGGTTTTCGTCGTTGGAGAAAACGGGTGAGCGGGCGAATGACCAAACACCGGCGGCTTTGGGAACAGCACATGAAGGGTGCGGGCGGGCGCGACTTTTTCGATGACCTCTCCTCCCTCTAAACCCGCTCCGCGCTGGATGCGGAACGTTCTCCTCGCGGCGGGCGGTTACAACATCCTCTGGGGTGGGTTCGCGGTGTTGTTCCCCAATGCGATGTTTCGGTGGCTGGGGATGGCCCTGCCCAATTACCCGCAGTTCTGGCAGTGCATTGGAATGATTGTGGGAGTTTATGGGATCGGCTATGCCATTGCGGCGTTCGATCCGGCGCGGCATTGGCCGATTGTCCTGGTCGGGTTTTTGGGCAAGGTTTTTGGTCCGCTCGGGATGGCGCAGGCCCTTTGGAACGGCGATCTGCCGTGGGCATTTGCCTGGAATTGTTTGACGAACGATCTCATCTGGTGGGTGCCCTTTGCGTTGATTTTGAAATATGCCTGGGATCAGTTTCTCACGGAAGGCGGGGAGGTTGCGGATGAGGCGACGGTTTTGCGTGAGACGCGGATTCCCGATGGAACGAGCCTCGCGGAGTTCTCCCGGCGGCATGGGGCACTCCTGGTTTTTCTCCGGCATTCCGGCTGCACCTTTTGTCGCGAGGCCATGGCGGACCTCGCGGCGAGTCGGGCGCGAATCGAGGCGGAGGGAACGCGTCTCGTATTGGTCCACCTGGGGAATGCGGAGTCGTTTGCAGCGTTCGCACGGGATTACGGGCTCGGCGATGTGCCGGCGATTTCCGATCCGGGCCGGCGTCTGTACCGGGCATTCGGACTGAGGCGGGGACGTCTCGCGCAACTGTTCGGCTGGAACGTCTGGCGGCGGGGAATTTCGGCGTTTTTTGCCGGTCATTCGGTGGGGCTTCTCGACGGCGATGGCGCACAAATGCCGGGAGTTTTTTTTCATCCAGGATGGCCGGGTGGTCAAACGCTTTACCCACTTCGAGGTGTCGGAACGTCCCGACTACGTCGCTCTGAGCCGCTTGGAATCCATCTCATGAACACGCTGCTCGCCCTCCACAGCGCGGCCACATGGGCGCTGGTCGGCCTGATTTGGACCATCCAACTGGTCCATTATCCCTTGTTTGACCAGGTTGGGCGGGAGGCGTTTCGCAGCTACCATCAAAGCCACGGACGCCAGATCACATGGATCGTGGCACCCCTGATGTTCACGGAATTGGCCACAGCCGGCGGTCTGATCGTTCTGGGATTTCGCAACCCGTGGTTTCTGGCAAGCCTGGCTCCTTTAGTATTCAACTGGGTGTCCACCTGGCGGGTGCAGATTCCCCTGCACCAGCAGCTTGGCAGGGGGTTTGACCCGAAAGTTCATCGTCGGCTGGTCGCGACCAATTGGTGGCGCACCGCCGCCTGGACGCTGCGCGGAGCCTGCCTTCTCGCGATGGCTCTGGCCTGACTCGGGCTCTTTGCCGTCAATTTCTGCCAGAATCCCGGGGGTCGCGTGGGAGTACGTTTCGCTTCAACAGATATGTAAATTATAGGACCGACCCCATCCGCTTCCCTGACCCCTTCCCTCTCCCGCTTTGTCAATTATTGTTGACTGACCCCTGCCCGCGACGCGATCTACGGTGGCCGCATCGCGGACCGCGACAACTCCACTCTGAGCCCCGTCAATCAAATCCGCACGGCCGAGGTCTTTTTGCATTCTTTCGGCGTAGCCACGTAAAACCTCGACATATTTGGTGAGATCCAAAGGCATGGCGGAGTCTTGCGCCATCGCCGCAGACAAACCGACAATGACACCAATAGCTAAAATAATCATCCTCATTTTGGATAGGAAGTCACCGGCGAGAGCGCCGGTCAACTGATTTCCAGAAAGTCTGAAAATCGAAAAAGCAGGTCAGTCCGCGCATGCACTCCGAGGATGCAAAAGTCCCGTTCCAATCACCCGGTTTAGCGGGAAGACCTTGAACGAAACAGGGGTCAGTTCTCTGGACATTAGGAGAACACCTCAGATCGGAAGAAATCACAAAAGAAATGAGTCCTGTAATCCAACGGACTAACCCCTTTCATTGACAGCACGGCCTCGCAAGGTCATCCCTCACAACCGCAGCAGGCAATGAGAGTGAAATACACCCTCGTGAGTCTTCCTGCTGTGACTAACGGCCGACTCCGAAGTATCTGACGGCCTCGTCGTTCCCCGTAATCGTGATGGTGGCAAAATCTTCGAGTTTGGGGATCGCGTCCGCTTCCTCCCGTTCGGGATACAGCGACGGCGGCAACCCGGTGATTTTCTCGAAGAGCCACGCTCCCTCCATCACGCCAGCCCTCTCAGGGGGATGCTCCTTATCCTTCCACCCGATCTTCATTGCCCCAAAGGGCTGACCATTCCGGCTCAACTCATAAGCGCCGTCCTCGATTTCCTGCCCGTGTCCGTAGAGAACCCGGATTGTCACCGGCTGCCGATCTCCGTCCAGACGCATCCCCTCGAAAAAAGTCGGGGCCTTTTCGCCGTAACCCACCTCCGAATGCCACGATGACACGGTCAGCAACTCCTCATCCTTCCATTTGCAGAACTGCCACTCCGTCCAAATCGAGCGCCGCCCTGAGTCGAAATAGAGCCGCACGTAATCTCCCACCTTTTCTGGCTTCGCCATCGCATAGGCCACCAGCTTCAGCTCCTTTGTCTTTGGGAGGAAACGCATCAGGTAATTCTCTTGAAAGTATTTCCCGACACTGCCCGCCATCACGACATCTTTCGCCCCGTCTCCGCGAAAATCCTCGAGCATAAACGGCTGCGTTGCTGGAGTGGCAGCCAGGTAGTCCTCACCGCTTTCTTCCCAGCCCTCCGGCCGCCAGGTCACCGGGATATCCCACACCTGGAGCAAACGCCACCGCCCGTTCTCCCATTCGGCAAACGCGGCACCGTCATCTTCCCATGACGCGTCCCGCTGCACGCTCAATTCCGCCAGCGCAAAACACCCGCCCGTCTTGAAAAGGTCACCCCAGAGCACACCCTGACCGGACTTCGTCACCACGAACTCCGGAGCTTGACCCAATTCGGCCGGAAGTTCCGCCAATGCCGTATTAACCAGTCTTTGAGCCGCCTCCAGCTTCGGCGACGGTTTGTCCATGGGAACGACCAACCCGCTCAATCCCTCCAGACTCTTCGGAGTGGGCTGCGCCTGTGCAGCGATCAGGAGAATCCAGAGTCCTGAAGCGAACACGCCCCACCATCGGTAAAAGTTCATAAAAATTCCGTCCGTTAGTCCTACCTCACAACCGCATCAGGCAAAAACCGAAATCCAATAACGGACGGCCCTCCGGCGATTTTGTGAAGGGCGGAGCAGCTGTGAAGGGTCAGCCATTTAATATAGCAGCTGTGAAGGGTCAGCCATTTAATATTGATGTGAAGGGTCAGCCATTTAATATTGATACTTTGCCGCCAAAGGGTGCAGACGTTTCGGTCAGTCTGGATCGACATCAATATTAAATGGCTGACCCCTTGCCCTTAAATGGCTGACCCCTTGCCCCCTCTGATACTGCAAGAAAATGCTGCCTGACCCCCAGTTCCCTGCCTGACCCCCAGTTCGCGCATTTCGCGAACTCCGCCGCAGTCATCGCGCTGCGCTCGTATTCCGCCACCAACGCCTCCCGTCTATCCCTCGGCGTCCACACCCGCCCAAGAACATCGGTCTTCAGGATCTCGCTCTCTGCTTTTTCTGTCAGAAGTGTCATTGCCAGAGGCTATGACACTTCTGACTTTTGAGGTAGGTGGTCGCTCCCCGGACGCTTACGTTCGAGGCCCAGATCCACTCAGTAAACTAAAACACAAATTGGTCCAAAAATCAGTTGCACCTCAGCAGTCCGACCGTTTGCTAGAATAATCGCTGTCGGCCTCGACCCGCACAATCTCCACATATCTGTGTTGCGCCTGGTAAGTAGCTATGAGCGACGTAGCCTGAGTCATTGCAGCTTGGGCACCTTCCTGACCCGCTGCCTCCACCATTGCCTCGCGACATCATTGCTCCAATCAGGTCAAGCGCAAATGCCATTGCACGCTTATTTCCTTCTTCAATTCTTCTCTGATTTGAAGCGTAGTAACGGGATCCTGACGTGACATCTTGAGATGTTCCGGCTCCATTGGAGACGAGCTTGTTGGCAAGCGCTTTATATCCCGATCTGGCTGCTATGCCGGCAGCGGAGTCCCCATTGGCACTTTTCGCCTTCGGATTTGCACCGCTCGCCAGAAGCATGTTGGCCATTTCCGCGTTTCCGAATCTTGCCGCAACGGAAAGGGGCGGGAGACCGTCAATCGGTTTGTTGACATTGGTCGCGGTAAGATACTTCTGTGCGAGCGCAGTGTCGCCTGCTGCAACGCACCGGGCGAACTTCACATCGCGGGGGGAGAGATTGAATTCCAGAAGCTTTTTCGTTGCGTCTTGGTCGATGCGAATGGACGTTCGACTCCCGTATTGCTTGGTTTTGACAAACTGCCCGGGACCCCCGGGATAAGAACAGCTTGTTAATGATAACGCTGCGAACGATAATGGGACGATTAGGAGCTTTGAAGTGAAGATACGGAGTTTCATGGTTCGGGTTTAGTTGGTTTTTGAATGGATGTGATGGAGTTGATTGAACATATGTTGATGTGAACGGTTGAAGTTAGCGGATACTATATTCCAAACGACTGACGCTTTTTCCAGTCCCTATAATCCAAAGGACTGCTCTGCCGCTAAATTCCAATGAGCCGGTTCCAGTCAGCGATATACATGTAGATGCGCTGAAACTCGGAAGGCAGCAAAATACGGTTGTGAGCAACGAAATTCCTTGTCTTTTCCAATTCGTCCATCCGTTGCTTTAACCAATGCTGGGACGGGATGATGTCTTCGAAGCAAGACCACTTCTCGATGATGATGGATGCTAGATGGCCGAAATCAACAAAACCTAGAATGTCGCTTTTCTCACCCTCCAACCAAGAATCTTCCAAGGCGGACTTTTGGCGAGATTCAGAGAACGTTCTGATCTTTGGAGGTAGTTTGGTAATCCAGTCTGAACCCTCCTTTTCTTCCAGCCTTTCCCGGATCAAAGCACGAACCTCATTTTCGAAGCAATTCATCACGGCGTAAAGCCGCGCCATTTCAAGCGCGCTGTTTCGTCGCGATACGCCAAACGGAGCCAAGGCTTCAGATAACAATCTCTCTTCGGCCCCTCTTCTGTCCGCTCCTACTTGAATACCGGCGGATTGAAATGCTGATGCCTCACTTTCGAACATCAGGCCTCGGAAGAGAAAATCGCGAGCGTCCTTTTTGTAGTCACTCAAGCAGATGCTCCTTCAGTGATTTGAAGATTGCGTTAAACACTTCGATGTCCTTTGTCGCCGGAAGGTGAATCTGAATGTTGTAATGAAGGCTCGGACGATGCGTTCCTTGGCGATGAACGTCATGTGCGACTTTTGTCGAATCGTGGTTCTCTGTGGAGTCTGGAGGAGGCACTGATTCGACGGTCGCAGTCTTTTTTGACTCGTTGCTCGGTATATCCGCCAAAGCAAGCAACGCGAAGAACGTATTGCTAAGCAGTTTCGCTACGTGTGGGGACGTATTGTGTGCGCTCTTAAATTTGCCCTCAATTAGTGCCTTGTCCGCCTGCGTTGGACTAGCTTTGAGGACAAACAAGTCACTATACGCTTCCTTCAGAGCATGGCCCATTATCGCTCGTGACTGCGAGTGGTTACGATAGTCATGATACCGCTGCGTCGGAACCCCTGCACCATCGAGGAAGCCCAATGCTTTCAGAAGTGGAACTATCGCCCGGTGATTTGTGGATGTAAATCCAAGATCTTTTAGGTGCTGTGTAGTGAAGTGCGGCGGCGCTTCACCATCAGAGATCTTTTTGAAGAACTCAGGAAGTTGCCCGTAGACCTGAACGTATGCGTCAGCTAGCGCCATAAAGTTCTTGGTATACTGTAACCCTGTCGAGAGCGAGTTAAACCTACAAAAGCCCTACGCCTTCGCGTAAACTTCAGCACCCTTCTCGGCAAACTCCGCCGACTTTTCTTCCATGCCGCGCTTGAGAGCTTCTTCTTCGGCGATGCCTTGCTCGGCGGCGTATTTGCGGACATCTTCCGTAATCTTCATTGAGCAGAAGTGCGGACCGCACATGGAGCAGAAGTGGGCGGATTTTGCGCCTTCCTGCGGGAGGGTTTCGTCGTGGAACTCGCGTGCACGTTCGGGGTCGAGGCCGAGATTGAATTGGTCTTCCCAGCGGAATTCGAACCGCGCTTTGCTCAGCGCGTTGTCGCGGTATTGGGCGCCGGGGTGGCCTTTGGCGAGGTCGGCGGCGTGGGCGGCGAGTTTGTAGGTGATGACACCTTCTTTCACGTCCTGTTTGTTGGGCAATCCGAGGTGTTCCTTGGGGGTGACGTAGCAGAGCATGGCGCAGCCGTACCAGCCGATCATGGCGGCTCCGATGCCGCTGGTGATGTGGTCGTAGCCGGGGGCGATGTCGGTGGTTAACGGGCCGAGGGTGTAGAAGGGGGCTTCGTGGCACCATTCGAGTTGTTTGGCCATGTTTTCCTCGATCATGTGCATGGGGACGTGGCCGGGGCCTTCGTTCATCACCTGCACGCCCTTGGCCCAGGCGCGTTTGGTGAGTTCGCCCTGCACTTCGAGTTCGCCAAACTGGGCTTTGTCGTTGGCATCGGCGATGGAGCCGGGGCGGAGGCCGTCGCCGATGGAGAATGAGACATCATAGGCGGCGCAGATATCACATATCTCATCCCAGTGGGTGTAGAGGAAGTTTTCCTTGTGATGGGAGAGACACCACTTGGCCATGATCGAACCGCCGCGGGAGACGATGCCGGTCATGCGGCTGGCGGTCATGGGAACGAAGCGCAGCAGGACGCCGGCGTGGATGGTGAAGTAATCGACGCCTTGCTCGGCTTGTTCGATGAGGGTGTCCCGATAGAGTTCCCAGGTGAGGTCCTCGGCTTTGCCGTTGACCTTTTCAAGCGCCTGATAGATCGGCACGGTGCCGATGGGGACGGGGGAGTTTCTCAAGATCCATTCGCGGGTGGCGTGGATGTTTTTGCCGGTGGAGAGGTCCATCACCGTGTCCGCGCCCCACTTGGTGGCCCAGCGCATTTTTTCGACTTCCTCTTCGATGGACGAGGCGACGGCGGAGTTGCCGATGTTGGCGTTGATTTTGACGAGGAAGTTGCGGCCGATGATCATCGGTTCGCATTCCGGGTGATTGATGTTGAGCGGAATGATGGCGCGACCGGCGGCGACTTCGCTGCGGACAAACTCGGGGGTGATTTCGGCGGGGATGCGTTGGGGG
>JBGSVZ010000117.1:0-49484 GCA_041752695.1 Terrimicrobiaceae bacterium | reverse complement strand
ACCGGCAGCCACACCAACACGGCGCAATTCATCGACGAGACATCGGGCGCCACCGTGGCCACCGCCCGCGCGACTGTCACCGTGCTCGCCGAGCATGTCTTCGACTGCGGCGAAGTGATCGGCCGCGTCTTCGACGACAAGAACCGCAACGGCTACCAGGACGATGGCGAGCCGGGCCTTCCCGGCGTGCGCGTGGCGACGGTCAAGGGCCTGCTCGTCACCACCGACAAGCATGGCCGCTTCCACGTCACTTGCGCCGACCTGCCCGCCGCCGGCATCGGTTCCAACTTCCTGATGAAGCTCGACACGCGGACGCTGCCAACCGGCTACCGCCTGACGACCGAGAACCCGCGCGACGTGCGGCTCACCGCCGGCAAGATCACCAAACTGAACTTCGGCGCCGCCATCACCCGCGTCGTGCGCCTCGACCTGCGCGACGACGCCTTCGAGGCGGGCTCGAACGACCTGAGCCGGAAGTGGCGAGACGGCATCGCGCAACTGATCGGCGTGCTCGTCGGCGAACCCTCCACCCTGCGCATCACCTACCATGCGGCGGGAGAAGGAAAGGCCCTGGTCCGGAACCGCCTCAAGGCGATCAGCGCGCTCATCGCGAAGGAATGGAAGAAGCGCGACGGCTCCTACCGACTGCCCATCGAAACCCGCGTGATCGGTGAGGAGTAGTCAATGACTGACGAAACCAAGCCGATCACCACAGCCCCGGACGCCCGGAGCGATGACCTGCGGGCCATCGACATGAGCATCCGCCTCCTGCGCAGCACCTCGCTGCTGATGGCGCTCGCCCTCTCCGTGCCGCTCACTGTGAACACCGCATCAGCACAGGAGACGACCTCCGCGCCGGGCAAGGTGTCACTTGAAACCAGCGTGGCCGCCGCAACGCCCGGCGACAACACGGAGCGCGAGACGCCTGCGGACGATGCCGGCCTTCCCTTCTCGATCAGCGTCGATGGCGAGCCCGTGGCCGGCGCGGAGCGTCCCGTCGACCGCCAGCGCCAGACCGACGTCGATCTCGAAAGCGTCGACATCCAGGTGAAGTTCGACGGGCTCGGCGTCAGGCCGGTGCTCAATGTCTCAACCGTTCCACCCCGGCAGGCCTACAAGGCCGGCGAAGAGATCCGGTTTCTCGCCACCACCAACTACGCCGCATGGATCGCGCGGCAGGAACTGCTGATCTATGACGCCAGCCGCGACAGGCGCGATGGCCCCCTGCTCCAGATCCCCGTATCACCAGAAGGCACAGCCACCTGGAACTTGCCCGAGGATGGTCCGTCCGAGTTCGTCTACGTGATGCGCGTCTATGATCGCGAAGGCCGCTTCGACGAGACCCGGCCGCTGACGCTGGCGCGCACGACCCGCGACCTGAAGGACCACAAGCCTGCCGACATTGCCATCTCGCCGGGTTCTGGTGAGGACCGCACGGAGGTCCGCAACATCCAGATCACCGGCGGCGTCGTCACGGTCTTCGGCCGCAATGTGCCGGAGGGCCATACGGTCACGGTGCTGGGCGAGAGTGTACCGGTCGATGCCGAAGGCCAGTTCGTCGTCCAGCGCGTCCTGCCATCGGGCGAGCATGACATCGATGTCGCGGTCAGGAGCGCGACGAATGAAGGGCTCACCTTCAACCGCGGCATCAACATCCCCGAGAACGAATGGTTCTACGTGGCTCTTGCCGACGTCACGGCGGGCTACCGCACAGGTTCGAACCATATCGAGGATGTGCGGCCGGGCGAGTTTGACAGCGTCTATACGCAGGGCCGCCTTGCCTATTACTTGAAGGGCAAGATCAAGGGACAATATCTGTTGACCGCCGCCGCCGACACCAGAGGCGACGAACTCGGCAACCTGTTCCAGGGCGTCGACGCCAAGGACGCTCGGCAATTCCTGCGGCGCCTCGATCCCGACGACTACTATCCGATCTACGGCGACGACTCGACCTTGATCGAGGACGCGCCGACACGCGGCAAGTTCTATGTGCGGCTCGAGCGCGGCGACAGCCATGTCATGTGGGGCAACTTCAAGGCCGCTGTCACAGGCTCCGAATTCCTCCGCAACCAGCGCGCGCTCTATGGCGCCAGCGCCGCCTATCGCCCCGACAAGGTCACGGCATCGGGCGAACGTCAGACCTCGGTGAGCCTCTACGCGGCCCAGCCCGGCACCCTGCCGCAGCGCGACGAACTGCGCGGCACCGGCGGGTCGGCCTATTTCCTCACCTACCAGGACATCACGACGGGGTCCGAAACGCTCACCGTCGAGATTCGCGACAGCGTCACGGGCCGCGTGCTCGAACGCCGCACCCTGCAATACGGGTCCGACTACGAGATCGACTATGTGCAGGGCGTCGTCCTGCTGAAGGAACCGCTCTCTTCAACCACCTCCGATGGCGAAGTGGTGCGCGACGGCGCGCTCGGCGGAAACCTCGTCTATCTCGTCGCCAACTATGAGTTCACGCCTGCGTCGGACGACGTCGATGGCTATGCCTATGGCGGCCGCGCACAGCAATGGCTGGGCGACAATGTGCGGGTCGGCGTCACCGCCATGTCGGAGGAGACCGGGAGGGCTGACCAGCAGAACATCGGCGCCGACATTCACATCCGCCGCTCCGACAAGACTTTCATCGAGGCGGAGATCGCAGGCGCACGCGGGCCGGGCTTCGGCAGTTCGCTTTCGGCCGATGGCGGCGTGACGATTTCGGACATCGACTCGACCGGCACCGATGGCGGCCTGATACCGGCCTACCGCGTCCGCGCCCAGGCCGATCTTGGCGAACTGACGGCCGGCGAATTCCAGGGACGGCTGGAAGGCTACTACGAACATTTCGGCGAGGGCTTCTCGACGCTCGACCGGCAGATCGACGACGACGAGCAGGACTGGGGTGTCCGCGCCAGCATCGACGCATCGCAGCAGGTGACGGTCGGGGCCGGATTCGACGAGCACAGTGAAGACAATGGCTACCTGAACCGCGAAGCCTTCATCCAGAGCACCATCAGGCTCGACGAGCATTGGACGATCGAACCCGGCGTGAAGCACAGCGAGCGCTCGGGCTCAAGCAATGACGGCGACAACGGCTCGCGCACCGATGCGGGCGGCCGCGTGGCCTATCGCTGGAACGAGGACCGCATGGTCTATGTGCTGGGCCAGGCGACACTCGGCGTCACCGGCGGACGCGACCGCAACGACCGCGTCGGGATCGGCGGCAGCACCAGGCTCACGGAGAAGATCTCGCTCCTCGGCGAAATCTCGGAAGGAACCTCCGGACTCGGAGGCCTCGCCACGCTCGATTATCAGCCAACGGCGGACGACCACTATTACCTCGGCTACCGTCTCGATCCCGACCGCAACGATTTTGCGGATTTCCCGGCCGGCGATGCGGTCGGCGACGATCTCGGCTCCATCGTGGCGGGCACGAAGCGCCGCTTCAACGAATACACCACCGTCTATGGCGAGAACCGCATGGGCATCTTCGGCGAGCAGCAGACGGTGACGCAAGCCTATGGCGTGACCTATACGCCCGATGCGCGCTGGACGCTGGGCGGCGGCATCGAATCCGGCATGGTCTTCGATGCGACCGACTCCTCGACGGCCTACAGCCTTGAGCGCACGGCCGTCTCGGGCTCTGTCGGCTACCGCATCGATGACAACGCGGCCGCGCGTCTCAAGGGCGAGTTCCGGCACGACAATCCGGATGACGGCGGAGGGGACGTGACGACATACCTCGTCTCCGCGGGCATCAACTTGATGATGTCGGACGACTGGCGCTTCATCGCCAGCGGTGATGCCGTCTTTGCCGACGCTTCAGAGACCACGCGGGCGGGCGAATATGTCGAGGCCTCCGCGGGCTTCGCCTACCGCGCTGCCGACAGCGACCGCCTGAACGCATTGATCAAGTACACGTTCCTCCATGACCTGCCGGGTGCCGACCAGGTCACCATCAACGGAACCGACGACGGCACGCAGCAGATCAGCCACATCTTCTCGGGCGATGTCAGCTACGATCTCATCCCCAAGCTCACGCTGGGCGCGAAATACGGTTTCCGCATCAGCTCGGTCCGCGACGACGATGGTGCTGGAGACTGGGAGGACGCCGATGCCCATCTCGGCATCCTACGCGCCGATTTCCATGTGGTGCAGAACTGGGATGCCCTTCTCGAAACCCGCGTGCTCTTGACCGACGGCGGAACGAGTTCCGACTTCGGCGTGCTGACCGCCGTCTACAGGCATGTCGGCGAGAACCTCAAGGTGGGCCTCGGCTACAATTTCGGACGTTTCTCGGACGACCTGCGCGATCAGTCCCTCGACGACAGCGGATTCTTCATCAACCTCATCGGCAAGCTCTGAAGAAGATGCAGAGGCCGTGCGGGCCGGGTGCGATGAGAGCCCGCAACACTGTGCGGCTTCGAGAAGGGATTGCTGAAGGAAGCCTCAGCCAACGGGCACAGTCGAACGCGCGCATCGACATGCTGCACTGCCGGAAGTCCCCTGCATGGCTGGTCTGCCCGCAGTAGCGTTTGACGACCCACAAGATTTTTGTATGATAATTGAAAGATCATCCGGCGGTCGCAATCCACGATCGAACAGAGATGCACATATCAAAGGCGCGAAGCGATCTATGGGAGCTGTATATCCTGACTTGAAGGGTCGATCTGTGCTCGTAACCGGAGGTGGTTCGGGCATAGGCGAGAGCATCGTACGGGACTTTGCCAGCCAAGGTGCAAAGGTCGGTTTCATTGACATCAATGAAACTGCAGGAATGCGGGTCGTCGAAGCGGTTCGTGCCGCAGGCGGAGACGTCCATTTCGAGAAGGCAGACGTTTGCGACATTGCCGCCTTGCGGCAGGCGATTGACCAGATCCGCAAGATCAATGGACCGATCACGATCCTTGTAAACAACGCGGCACATGACGATCGCCATGTGACAGAAGACGTGACCCCTGAGTATTTCGATGGCCGCATCGCCGTCAATCTGAAGCATCAGTTCTTTGCGTCCCAAGCCGTGTTGCCGGACATGAAGGCGGCAGGCGGTGGCTCGATCATCTGCATGGGCTCGACATCCTGGATGATGGGTCTTGGCGGCATGGCGGTTTATACTGTCCGGCGGCAGGCGGCAACGGAGGCTCCGCAATTTGTGGAAGTGTGGCTCGCCTGGGCTGACCTCGCCATCGAGTTCACTGATCTGGCCGATGCGCCAGCACGTCTCGAAAAGGCGCATCAACTTGCCCCAGAGAACTGGAGGGTGGGTGACGCCTATGTGCGCTACTATATCAAGGTCAAGGAATTCGACAGAGCCGAAGCAGAAGCACGTAAGCTGGCCGACAGATTTGAAGACAACCGTGCCGTTCAATATCGCCTTGGACTGACTCTCGTTGCGAACCTTAAGCCAGAAGAGGCCATTCCATTTATTGCGAAGGCGGCGACCTACTACGATCCGTCGCAGCGATGGCGGCCGGGCTTTATGCTCGACGAGAACCCCTTTGTCGTCATGGCACGCGCGCTGTCCGAAACCGGCCGGTCATCGGAGGCGGCTGCGGCGCTGCAAACATTTATTGGTGGACGCGATCAGGTCAGTATTGCTGCAGAAGTCTTTGCAGATCTTTCCACCTACCTTGAGGCGGCAGGTCGGTATGATGAAGCAATGAAGGCGCTTGAGATCGCCATTGGCAAGTCTTCGACGGAGACCGATCAACTCGCTTCCCTCAAGGCGCGACGAGCTGGGCTGATGATGAAGGCATCGGCACAGTCTCCTGCGCTACGGGAGGAGTTCATCACGTCGCTCAGGCGCGGCGACACACCTGCAATATTGAAAACCGAACTTTATCTCAGACGCTATGGGTTTGGCGAGATCAACCTCACAGGTAAGTTCTCAGAGCAATTGCTGGAGGCCATTACCGATTGCCACGCCAATCCTGAGTGTCGGGCGGGAATGATGAACGCGATCTGAGTATTGGACGTTCAGCTGGTGCCATCCGTAAGGGCAACATAGACGAGATCGACTATGGAGCTATTCCGTGGTGTCAATTCGCTCATTACATGGCACTTCTAGGGTTTGACCACATGCCATGCAGAGGTCGAATTGGTGGTACGGTGGGTCTTGCGAGCGGCCCTATCGCCTCTGGGCTCATCGGCGGATTTGCAGTGACTGGAGCCGATTCCTGGACCGCCGTAAACGTCGAGAGTGGCGGCCGCGAACCGCGCCTGGTTCCTTGGACAGTAGATAAGACTATGCGGCCATCGGCATCTGATAAAGGTTCCACTTCTGGCGCATGGCGAGCGGGCTGGAAGCGGGCGAGTTCGGCACCATCGAGGACTTGGCCGAGTCCGTCGGCCTGGGCGAACGGCACGTCAGCCGCCTGCTGCGGCTGGCTTATCTCTCCCCGGAGGTGCTGAAGCGCCTCACCTGCGGGCGTGAGGCCACAGCGATCAGCCTCCATGATTTGTGCTTCCTCGCAGGTGAAACATGGAAAGATCAGGTTGCCAAAGCCTTGGCTTAATGGAAGGGACGCTGTGAAATATACGACGCGCCACGACAACACGGCGCAGACCTGAAAGACCTTTTGTCCCCGAAATAGTTTGGGCCAGCGCAACCCCCCCGGGGGGGGGGGGGGGGGGGGGGAACGCAGGCGATGCCTTAACGGGCATCGCCTGATTCGTTTCTGAAGCGTGAGTCCGCGTCCTACCGGTAAGCCTTGCGATATTGACCCGGCGAAAAGCCCGTTCGCTGCTTGAAGAACACACTGAAACTCGGCAGGTCATGAAAAGCGCTCTGCTCTGCGATCTCGGAGATCGGCAGATTGGTCCTCATCAGAAGTTCCTGGGCTTTTCGCAAACGAATCGCCAGCACTTGCTGATAGGGGGAACGGCCGGTGACTTGGCGGAAGCGCTTCTCAAGCTCGAAGCGAGGCAGCCGCACGGCATGCGCAATGGCATCGACCGTGACCGGTTCAAACGCCTGATCCTGAATGTAGCGCACTGCCTGAGCGACCGCAGCGTCACCAACGGCGGTGCCTTCGGTGGAGCGACGTTCCACGACACCGACGGGTGGAATCAAGTGCGGTTGCCCGGTATCCACTGCGTGGCCCTCCATGAGTTGTCCGAGGGACGCCGCCGCCCTGGCTCCGATGAGGGAACCGGCTAGTTCAATGCTGGAGAGAGGCACACTCGTCAGTTCACAGTGCGGCAGGTCGTTGTCCACGCCAAGCACCGCAATGTCGTCCGGAACCGCGATGCCCTGTTCCGCACACGCTTCCAGAGCTTGAAAGGCCATCCAATCTGCTCCCACAAACAACGCGCACGGCTTCGGCAATTCCCGGAGCCAACTCCAGCGTTCAGAAGAGAATGCGCGATAGGTCACCGAGTACCCCTCCGACTTGATCCGGCTTTCGAACCCGCGATGGCGGGCGAGCGAATAGGCGTGGTCAACCAGCCCAAGGTACAGGAATCTTGTGAATCCTTTCTCGAGGAAGTGCTCCGCCGCGAGAACACCCACCGCTTCATCATCGGTATGGATTGAGACTGCATTTCGTGGCTCGCCCAAGTGTGACACGTTTACCACGTGGGGCACGAAGTGGCGTAAAGCTCTGAGCTGTGCGGACGAACGAACGAAGCAGATCATGCCGTCAATTTTTTTCTCGCGCAAGGCGCTGTCCGGCATCTCCCATCCGAGCGGCGCCCAGGCTATGTTCCAACGTGTGTGTTGCCGGACGAATCGCTGGAATCCGTCTGCTACGGCGCGACCGTAGCTATGGTTATACACCATAAGCAGACCAACGCGACGTTTGACCGGGAAAGCCATGGCCATTCCCGGAGAATACACGCAGAAGTTGCTCTGAGAGAAGACTTGCTTGCAAATACACAAAAGTTTTTTGGGAAAGCCAATTCAGCATTTTCGTTCCAGGCATATGCTCACCGTCCCATGACCCTAACACCATACTTTACAAACCCTCAAGGCGCGACCCTGATCGACACTTTGCTTTCAAGGTTCTGTTGCGTTCTCTTCACCCTCCTCGGGCTTGCTTCCGCCACGGCGTCCGCAGCGACCATCACTTGGCAAGCGCCGTCCAATATCGTCGGTTCTACCGATGTGGTGACCACCGGGACTTTCGAAAGGGCCATCAGTTTTAATGGAGACGCCCAAACGGTGAATGGTGTTACGTTCGCGTCTGGCAAGATTCCTGCCAACCCTATCACGATTGGAAATACAAGCCTTTCGACCCCCCGGACAGACATCGCCGTATCGGATGGCGGTGGCAACGGTGGTGCGTGGGAGGCACTGGTCACCACCGATCCCACGTATAGCAGGTTGATCGAGAACCATGTGTATGCCTCCGGTGGTGTGTATACGTTGACCTTGAACGGCTTGGTCAAGGGAACAACCTATCTGTTCCAAGCGTGGATGAACGACTCCCGAAACGGCCTTCAGACCCGTCAGGAAACCTTTACCGACGGGGAAAACACCTCGGCTAATCTGGCTTTCAACGTCTCCCAAAACCCAAACGGTCTCGGACAATACATCATCGGAACATTTACGGCCGATTCCGTGTCGCAGGCCATCACGATCAACGGAGTTGCGGGCGACGTGAATGTCGCGGCTATCGCCGCATTCCAACTCCGCATTGTGCCAGTACCCGAGCACGGACCGTAGCTATGGTTATACACCATCAGCAGACCATCGCAACGCTTGTCGAGGAATGTCAGAGCGACTCCAGAAGACTATGCACACCGACTGCCCAGAAAAAAGACCTGCTTGCAAAAACACAAATCAATTTATGGAATCCCAATTGAACTCTTTTTGTTGAGACTCATGATTGTAAGCGTTGAATAACAACTCATCCCACCATGACTCACAAGCTACAACCCACAACTCCTCAGGTCCTGATCCTTCCTTCGTTTTCTAAGCTCGGCTGCGTCCTTCTGACCCTTGCCGTGGGAGCCGCCACAGCGTCCGCAGCGACCATTACGTGGCAAGCACCCTCCAATATCGTCAGTTCCAGCGATGTGGTAACCACCGGGGATTTTGACCGGGCGATCAATTATAATGGGGATCCCCAGACGGTGAATGGAGTGACGTTCGCGTACGGAAAGAATCCAGCGAACCCTTTCACCATTGGAAACACAACCTTGTCGAGCCCCCTGACAAACATCAGCGTTTCGGACGGGGCCGGCAACGGTGGCGATTGGGCGGCATTGGCTTCCAGCGACCCCTCGTATAGCAGGATACTCGAGGGCCATGTGTATGCCGACGGTGGCGGCGCATACACACCCCTGACGTTGACCCTCAACGGTTTGGTCGAGGGTACCGACTATCTTTTCCAGGCATGGATGAACGACTCGCGCAGCGGCTCTTTGGTTACCCGTGAACAAACTTTTACGGGCGGAGCAAATACTTCAGCGGATTTGGCCTTTAATGTCCCCCAAGCCGCAAACGGCCTCGGACAATTTATCATCGGCACGTTCACGGCGGATTCCTCCCTGTCGCAGACCATCACAATCAATGGCGTGGCAGGCGACGTGAATGTTGCGGCCATCGCCGCATTTCAACTCCGCAGCCTTCCGGTTCCAGAGCCTGGCACAGTGGGCCTTTTAGCCTTTAGCCTGACAGCCATCTTAGCCGTTCGCCGTCGCCGCAACGCCTAAAACCCAGGCTTACAAAAATCCATATTTTGGGGCGTGCAGGCGATGGCTAAAAAGCCATCGCCTGTTTTGCTCGCGTCCCTCGCCATGTGGCGTCGGGAGATAAAATATTCCGGACGGAAAGGAATGCAAAGCAAGGAATGTCGTCAGAACCGAATGGCACGATGGCAAGGAGAGAGGAGCAGGCAGGCCCGCTTATCGTCGGCCCGTCAGACCACCGGGAAGGACATCCTCCATTTCGAAGCGACCCTAACTGAGTTTCGTCTCATTCCCAAAATTCGGGAGTTGGCTAGCTGCCCAATACATAAAGCCGTATTTACCGTCTTTACGGGGAGGCTTCGGGCAGCGGCGCGCCACGCAAGGCCGTGGAGAAATCTTTCGCCACGATGATCCGGTCCATCACGAAGAAGGCGTTGGGGGAGGGTTTTGAGCTCAGACCGATGCCGGGAAACGTCGTTTTGCTCCATCCGTGATTGTGGGTGAGAGTCGGCGGGTCGTTTTCGCTGCCGGGATTTACCCAGAGCTGCAGGGAGGATGGCGTGATCCGGCAAACGATTAGATACGCTTCGCCGGGGACCATTTTAGGTCCGCCGTTTGTGCCGTCGCCGAGGCGGCTGGATACGCGGAAGTCGCCCGCAGTGGGGTCTCTGGCGATGCCAAGAAAGCGCCAGTCATGATTAAAACTCGTGTTGAAGAGGTGCGCCGTGTCGTTTGCCCCGTCGGTGCCTGCCTCCCAGCGGACGAGATAACTAAGAAAAACCGGATTGGCGTCCTGGAGAGCGGGTGCCTGGGCGAACGTTCTCAGGCCGACGTTTTCGCCCCAGGGCAATCGAATGGCGCGGTTGCCGCCGTGCACACCAGCGGCAGCGAGCGGACGGGCGGACACATCGATGACCTCAACCGCGGGACCCGTCCAGGCACTTTTCCAACCGCCCCCCGATCCCTGGCCATTCAGCACGGCGATCGCGCAAGATTCAAAGGAGTCATCCGCGATCAATTTGGAATGCCCTGCCGGGAGCGTGGTGGCAGTCGCTTCGTTCGACACCTCGGAGTCACCGCCGCCATGGTAGGCCCGCAGACGATACCGGTAGGACGTCGAGGGGTTCAGGTTGCCGTCCGTCGCCCGACTCACATTGGCAAACGGGATCTTCTGCACGGCAACCCAGGCCTCTCCTTCCGTGCTCCGCTCCAGGATAAAACCGTCCTCGTTGTCGGCCCTATCGACCCAATTCAGTTCCACTTGGGAATAGTGTGGGTCGGCCTTCGCAGAAAGTTGGCCAGGAACAGAAGGCGGGGCAATGACGGGAGTCGGCATCGTGTCGTATCGCACAGTTTCCGGCTCGAAAGTGTAGGTTTTCCCGCCCACCGTGACCGGCGAGTTGAGCACCCGTCCCGCGGCCTTGCTGACCGTGGGGTGGGTCTGACCGGATTTGGCCACGGTGAGGACGACCACATAATCTCCGGGTCCGCGAACATTGACGAACCGGTTGCGCCGTCCATAGCCTGTCTCCTGCTTATTATTTATGGGATAAGCAAAACTGCTACCCCGCTCACGGATCCCTGTTGTGATCACCGAGTCGCCGGTGGGATAAAGGACGGTGCCGCGCATGGAGGAACCGTCACGCCCGGTGATGGTGAAATGGTTTCCCGAAGTGGTGATCGTGGTGTCCGGTTCGTCCAGCGTGTTGATCTGCCAAAAGAACCCGTCGGCCGAGGTGTCGGCAATCAGATAGACAGCTTCAACTCCGGCATTTTTGTTACTGTGGTCGGCGACGAACCATCGCTTATGATTGGTCGCGCCAACATTGTTGCGGGAAATAGAGGCAACCACATGGCCGGAGCCGTCGTCGAGAAGGAGCGGGGTGCCGACCACTTTCCCGGACTCCGAGCTAATGCTTACCGGCCCGCTGGGATCTGTGGGATAGAGCGTGTTCATCTGCTGGATGTAGACATCCACGCCGTCCACGCTTTTGCCATAACGACCACCTCCAACCGCCCAAGCGGTGTTTAAGCCGAGGATCCGGAAACTCAGTGCGTCCGGGCCATTATGGCCTTTGTTGCCGCGTAGCTTCAGATACATCTGGGCCACCATGTCGTCCTTGTCCAAATAGCGGTTGCGATAGGTGAAAAAACCGTTTCCCGCAGGGTCAAGGAAGGCGTGGCGCCAATCAGGGATGCTCATGGGATCCGCCGCCTTCTTGGCCGGGTGATAGAGGATGGAAAAGATGGTGCCCGCGCGGGTGTGATCATGGTTTCCTCCCGGGATCATCACCTTGGCATACCAATGCTCGAACCCGGGAAGGAGAGACGGTTTGGTGATGGGGAAGGCCAGTCCGAAACATCCGTTGGCATCGTCGGCGGTAGCGTGGTCATCGCCAAAGTCCGGGTGAAGAATCCAGATCGGCTTTTCCGACACCTCGGGTCTTTCAAACCCTACCGTTGCGGCGTATTGCGTCCAGAGCGTGTAGCTGCTGCCGGGAGTGCTGGCAAAAAGATCGTTCTTCGGGTCGTTCCGCTTGGCGGCGAGCGCGGCCGGGACGACGTGGGCCCAGGGGTAGCCGAGATAGCCTATCCCCTCGATGTTCCATCCGCGGGAGTTCGGATCGGGCCCCACGTTTTCGCGAACATAGGACTCCGTTTTCGCGAACATGCTCTTGAAACGCTCCGCATCGTAAGGGAGGTCTCCCGCGAGATAACAAAGCAGCGCAGTACTCCCTCGAATGCCCTGCCAGTTGCTGGCCGCGGTGTTATTTTGCTGAGCACCGCCGTGGGTGGCAATCACGTCGGCCTGCGCGAGAAGTTGCCGGGACACGTGATCACGGAATGGCGTGGCATCCGCGGCGCTGGTGGCGGTTTGCCAAGACGGCGCGTCGAAACACCAGTCGTAAGAAAGGGCGACGGCTTTCCCATGAAAGGAAAGGCTCAGGCCAAAGACCGCAGGGTTGGCCCAACCGTTCCTTTCCGAAGTGTCGCTCAACCGCCACTCGCAGTAGGTTCGCGACTTCTTCGCCCATTTGTCGTCCCCGGTTAGGACGTAAAGGAACGCGCAGCGGAAGGCGTTGACCGATTCCCCCCAAGCGTCCCCGGTGGCTCCCTCCGGGTTGTCGGGGGTGCGAAACCCGGCATAATTCCGATACTCGCCAGACTCAGCATCGGCCAGGAGGGTTTCGAACATCCCTTTCCACGGCTGGGAAGTGATTTTGGCCCGTAGCGCCGGGATGTCGCTGGCATCAAAAAGAAGACGCGGATGAGATTCGGCCCGCGCCGGGACACTGATGGCGGCAAGAGCACAGAGCACAACGGGAAGGAAGGGAAGCAAGGTTCGAGCAGGCACTGTCATGGGGCGTTGGCATTCAGCGGCGTCCTGAGCAGCAGCGGCATCGTGGCCGAGGGGTCCACCTGAAAGCAGAGACCCGATCGTACACCGTTTATGATCGGAACTCGCAGGGAATAGTCCCCGAAAAATCCCCGAAAACGGACGATTCCTTCAGGATCGGTGATGAGGGTTTGGCGGGTCATCCATTCGTCCCGCAGAAGCTTTCTCACTCGTTCGAAAACAGGTTTTACGTCGTGCCCGGAGCGTTCGCCCCACGTGATGGCGGAATTCATGAATCCCCAGAAGAAAAACCCTTCGACCGCGGGATGGCCATAGGCGCAGGTGAGGAAATTGGCCACATATTCAGCCTGGATCTCGTCGATTTCCTTCGAGGAATATTTCCCACTTTGTTCCAGTTCATGGGTGCTGGCCCAAAATTCCGTGATGTGGACCGGCAGCCCCGAGGTCGCAAACTCGTCATACACTGCCCACTGTTCCTCATGTTGGGGCCATCCCGTGTGGTTCTGCAGTCCGATCGCATCGGGAGGAGTGCCTCGGTCCTGCAGTTCGCGCAGCAACGCCAGGAAACGCTGGCGCTGTGAAGGGGCTGTGACAATCGACCCGTCGTTTCCTCGCAAGCTGCCGCTGGCCATGTCCGCCTCCATCCCGTAGTCATTGATCAGATAACGGGCATCAGGATCCTCTTCGCGACACCAACGGAGCACCGGCTCGATGTAATCCGCGATCTCGCCGATTTGCTCAATGTGGGGCCAATCCCGCCGGGAGAGGTTTTTGAACGCCGGTTCCCACATGGGCTCATTGACCGCGTCCCAGATTCTGATCCGGCCTTTGAAACGCGCGACAATATTGCGCACGCGGACCTCGGCAAACTTCATCTGCGTGGCGTAGTCGTAGCGCTGCACCCACTTTGGCACGGCTTTCGGAATCGGCCAGAATAGCGGATGGCCTTTGGCGGTCAGACCTTGGCTGATCGTCCAGTCTACTGTGGCGGCAAAGTTATCCAGCCTCCAGTCGCCCTGGCAGTCCTCGGTTTTTGAGGCGTCGTGACGGTCACGCTCCGTCCAGTAACAGAGGCTAGTTGCGGAGTTGAAGATCTCCGCAAACCGGCGCTTCCAGGCGCGCGCCCGTTCGCCCTCCCCTTCCCCGTCGCGCACCATGGCATCCAGCGGCCAGAGTTGCTCACCAAATGGGAAGGCGTTGCGAATCTGCTCAATTTCTACGGCCGTGCCCGCGACCGCGTGCCCACGACGATCGACAATGCGTAACTCGACATCGCGCATCCGGATCTCGCGGATCTGCTTCCGCGCCGCGGTGATCGTGTCCGCCGAACGTCCGGCATTGTAAAACTCGGGCGCAACATCCAGGTCGCGCCACTCCTCGCCACCTGAGTGAGAAGTCGAAAGGGGAAGACTGGCCATGTCGAGGAAGCTTCTCCAGAGAAGGCGCGCGGGGCCATCCGTTTTCCCGTATTTGATCTCTGCAATTGCGGATGAGCCAGACTCAGAGCCTGCTCCGCAGGGGCCGGGAATCAAGGATTTAAGCGGCTCACCAGCCATCTCCGGTTTCCGCGGACAGATAATGCCGATCGGACTAATGCTGCCGAATCTCTTTGTTTTAGGAAAGCGGACCGGGCATAGATCCAAGCCTTTAATGATGACGACCATGCCGGACGGGCCCTTGCAGATGTGTGAAGATTCGCAGTTCGAATTTCACGGCTGCCACGCACGATGGAACAGCAAAGAACTGGTGATAGGAAATCAATGGATCGAACGAAGTTGGCGCGTAACCAGAGGAGTACTCCACGCGGTTTCGCTCCGCGATGTCCTCGCCGAAACCGAGTGGATCGCCGCGTCGCCCAACGGCCCTTCACCGTGCCCGCCCGGCATCGTGCCGGAGGAGCCGCGCACCGTCTCCGTCTCCGCCTTCCATGGAAAATTCTCGGCGGTGGAAGAACCCTCGCTCGTCATCGAACTCGAGGCATCCGGGGCGCGCGTTTCCTTGAAATATTGTTTTCAGATTTTTCCCGGATCTTCGGCCATCGTCGCGCGGCTGAGCGTTTCCGGGGAGGCCGCACTTCCGCCGACGAATGCGTCGACCGTCCATGCGGGACCCACAGGCGTTGAGGTAACTGCAAGCGAACATGAAGGAGAGGTTGAACTGGACGCACTGGAAAATTTCCGGCTTTCCCTCCTGCACCTGCGCCTGATCCAGATTGAACTGAAGGATCAGACCGACGTCCATAACGAGCTCGTTTTTGAGCACGAGTGGCTACTGCAGACCAACGAGGTGAACCTAAAACTTTCCGGAAATCTCTTTTTCCTCGAGGATACATTGCGCGGGTGTGGGTTGATTTTCCTGAAGCAGGCACCGCTGCCCCACGCCCGTCCCATTCGCAGCGAGTACGACTTTTCGATGACTGGGAATGATCATCACTGCGTCTTTCATTGCGTTTTCTATGGCCACGGGATGAGTCCGGCAGAAGGACAGGGTGATGCCTTTGCTGTTATTGCCTACCAGGGCGGACGGTCGGGGCGGATTGCCGCTTTGCAGAACTACCAGCGCCAGGTACGGGCCTACGTGCCGGCGCGGGACGGACTGTTTCTTAGCAATACCTGGGGCGATCGCTCCCGGGACGCGCGCATCAACGAAAATTTTATGATTCGGGAGGTCGAGGCCGGGGCACGCCTGGGCGTGGATGTCGTCCAGATCGATGATGGCTGGCAGCGGGGACGCACCGCCAACTCGGCCGACCCCGGCGGTGTCTGGAACGGATTCTGGGCGGCGGACGCGAACTTCTGGGAGCCAAACCTGGAGCGGTTCCCCCAGGGGTTGGAGGGCGTGATCGCACGGGCGAAGGAAAAGGGGATGCAGTTCGGCCTCTGGTTTGCGCCGGATTCGTCACATGACTTTGCCAACTGGGATCGCGACGCCGGCAAGATCATCGAGATCCACCGGACTTACGGAGTGTGTTACATCAAAATCGACGGCGTAAAAGCGCACTCTCGCTCAGGGATGGGAAATCTTGACCGTTTTTTCGAAAAGGTTTTGAGCGAGACCGAAGGGCGGGTCGTCTTCGATCTTGATGTGACCGCGGAAATCCGGCCCGGATATTTTGGCAACCTCCATTGCGGCCCAATCTTCGTGGAAAATCGCTACACGGACTGGCATCGGTATTGGCCACACCACACCTTGCGCAACTTGTGGAAACTTGCGCAATATGTGGATCCGCTGCGGCTAAGGATGGAGTTCCTGAATAACGCCCGACAGGCCCATGTTTATGGGAATGATCCACTTGCTCCTGCAGCCTATCGACCAGACTACCTTTTCGCGACAACCCTGTTTTCCAATCCGCTAGGATGGTTCGAAACCTCAAATCTCCCCGCATCCTACCTCGAACAGGTCGCCCCGCTGGTGCAGATCTGGAAGCAACATCGGGAGAGAATTTTCCGTGGCCGGATCATTCCGGTGGGGGCTCCTCCTGATGGAACGGCCTGGACAGGGTTTGTGTCCATCGAAGAACACGCCGGTATCCTGCTTGTTTTCCGGGAATTGAATCCAATTGAAGAACAGTCGATCGAGCTTCCTGAAGCGGTCCTGGACACATGCCAAGTCACGGTATTGGCTGGAAACGGTTCTGCGCGACTGGAAGAGCGGCGTGCAGTGGTCCGGATCCCCGCGCCCCAGAGTTTCCTCTTCGTGAAATGGGAGTGTGCCTGTTAGGTGGCCAACCCCGGGGAGGAGAGGGCATCCGCCACGCTCACATTCAGCTAATCCTGAAGTGTCGGGAAGCGTGGAGGGGATTTGAGTGGTTGTGAACCCGAGACCCAGCAGCCCGAAAGCATCACGGTTTTGGGGTCTTCCGGGATCCCGAACCGATTCGCGTAAAGCTGCTCGACCACCAATTCCACCCCCGCAGCCCCCAGCTTCTCCGGCTTTTGGTTGATTCCGAAATCGGAACCGTCTCCGGGGGCGCAATTGAGGTTGACGACGAGTGGACGCTCCCCACCCAGCGCATCCAGCCACTTTCGGATCTGAAAGGAAAAGCCGAGCACTGCCTCCGGTCGGTGTTTGGAGATCCAGCGTAACACCGGCTTTTCCTCCAGAACGGGCAACACCAGAGTCGGGACCTTTTCGGCTTTGGCCAAATTAGACTGGAAGTAGAGCATGCGCGAATTCAAGACATGCTCGGTGCGGCTTTCTCCCGTATCATCAATCACCAGGCCGATCCGCTTCACTCCTCTGCGGCGCATTTCACGCAAAGCGAGGGCGATATTCCGGACGTGATTGCTCTGCACCCGCGGGAGGTCCGGATGGAGCAGCGAGGTTCCAAGGGCACCGCAGGCGAAGGGCCGGAAATCCATCCGCACTCGACCCATCCGAGGCAGAGGGGCCACCAGCAAACTTTGAATGCCTCGGGCTTGCAGAATCTGCCCCAGTCGTCTCGCGGTGATCTTTTGGCCAGGCAAATTGAACTCATCAAGCCGGAACCCCAGCTCTTCCGCCCTGACCCGCGCCCCTTCCTGCATTTGCCGCAAATAGATCTGCTGCCCAAAGGCCGTCCTCAAGTCATATGTGGTCAAATAGGCCATCACGGTAATATGCGACGGCAATTTCGCTCCGCGTGATCTTTGCAAAAAAGCCGAAACCACCGGGTCCGGTCGGTAGCTAAGAGCACGGGCCACCTGCCAGACGGATTCTCGCGTCCGCTCACTGACGGCAGGGTCGTTGCGCAAGACACGCGAAACCGTCATCTTGGAAACTCCGGCGAGTTTTGCAATGTCCTTCAGCTTTGTGGGGAGAGTCATCGTTACATGTAACATGATGAGCCGTTTGACCCTGTCAATGCTTCTGGTTCAGCTTCTGTCCATTCCAAAAGCGTCCCCTTCTTAAAATCCACAATCCATGAAAACCAAACACAAAGCCCTCCCCGCAATTTTTGCCGCGACGTTAGTTGCTGCGCTGCCCGTTCACGCAGCCATCTTGGTGGATTTCGACGTCTCAACCGATTACACCACGGATTTTACCGAGATCAATACAACGAGCGACAGTTTCACCTGGAGTTCTTCGACGGGCGTCGGAGGGACGAGCGGACGCGTCGATGTCACCCAGGGAGCCACTACGGATTCGACGGCACTCTATAACCAAAGCAGCTTCAATCTTTCAGATGGCAGCCCACAGACCATCTCGCTCTTTTTTCTCATTCCACCAACCATCGGAGGCGATGCGCTGATCACCGCCGCTCAAGTCGGATTCAGTGAAGATCTGACCCAGGCGTTCCTGTCGGGAGGAGGACAGGATTATGTTTCGGCAAGGGTGCGGTCGACAACCACCGGGACGAACTACACTCTGGAGGGAACCTATGCCAACAACGGGGCTGCGGCCAACGTAAACCTGACCTCCGCTTTCACCCTGACGGCAAGCACATGGTATAAGCTCTCCGCCACCTTCACTGACACGGGGTCCGGATTCACTTATTCCGCGCTAGTCGAGGACTATGGAGCGACAGGCTCGACCCTTGTCGGCGCAGTTTCGGGTGCAAGTATTACCAGTCAGGCCATGAATCAGACCAGTTTGTCCGACGGGAGTGATGTCACCGCCTACGCCGGATTTCGCGCCAATGGCAATCCGAACAATAAAGTCCTTGCGGTTGATAACTTCGGCGTCGTTCCGGAACCAACTACCAACATTCTGATGCTCTGCGGACTGGGGCTGATAATCGGCTCACGTCGAATTCTGCGAAGGGGCGTTGGTCAAGGTCGCTAGGGCTGTCGATCTCCTGGCGTTCATTTTTGGCCACTGCGGGATCAGTCTGTGACCCTCGTTATCATAGCTTCAGTGGGGCGTTGGGCGCTCCAGATTCTTCCGATCGAGCCAGACGGAAGTTATCTTTCCCAACCCCCACCATGAGCTGTGCTTTACTTTCCCGGCTTCAAATTGCCATTTTTCTTCTTGGCACAATGCAGCCCCTATTTGCCCAATCTCCGGTGACATTGGCTCCCGACGGGACTTGGACATGGTTTAACGACCCGCGGGCCGTGATCAAAGACGGACTGCTTTATTTTGGGTACATGCAGAGCAACGGACGTTCGACTCTCGGAGTTTACAATCTCCAGAACCCCGCCGCACCCACCACGCTCTGGACGAGCACTTGGACGGAAATCGACGACCACGACAACCCCGGCCTGCTTCCGCTGCAGGATGGGCGCCTCATGGGATTTTACGCCCGCCATGCCACAGCGAGCACCTCCTTCAACTACCGTCTTTCCTCCGGCACCACACCAGCCATCCCAGCAAACTGGAGCGGTGAGCTGACCTACAACAGCCCGGAACGAGTCAGCTACGCGAACCCGTTCCAATTGACAGCGGAATCCGGCCGCGTCTACAACTTCATGCGGAACCTGAACTACAATCCGACGTTCGTCTCCACGGACGACTTTGGAGCAAGCTGGTCCGACGCCAAAATTTTGATACAGACGGGCAGCGGGGGCACCGTCCGTCCCTACGTCAAATATGCCTCGAATGGCACGGATCGAATTGATTTTTTTTACTCGGACGGGCATCCGCGGGACCTGAATAACTCGCTTTACCATGCCTATTACAAAGACGGGGCGCTTTACAAAACCGACGGTACATTTCTCAAGACACTGGCGAATGCGCCCCTCCTTCACGATTCGGGGGAACGCGGTTCGGTGATCTATCAATACAGCGCAGCCGCCTCCATCGATCCCAATAATCACATCGCCACCGGGCGCGCTTGGTGCTGGGACCTTGCCTATGATGCCTCTGGCCATCCCATCGCCACATTTTCCGTGCAGGTGGACAATGTTGCCGGACCAAACTGGTCGGACGACCGGATCTATTATTTTTATGCCCGCTGGGTGCCCGGCAGTGGCTGGCAAAAGCGCTTCATCGCCCAGGCGGGGCGTCCACTTTATCAGAATGAGGACGATTATGCGGGCGGCATCTGCGTCGATCCCCGGGACCCCAATGTGATCTATATTTCCAGCAATGCGGCCAGCCCGTTTGACCTTTCCAGTACGACCAAGGTCCCCCTAAAAGGAAATGGACGCTACGAGATTTACCGCGGTGTCACTGCGGACGGGGGACTAACCTTCACGTGGCAGGCAATCACGCCGGACTCCGCCGTGGACAATCTACGGCCGTACGTACCTAGGGATCGCACAGACTACAGCTATGCGTTGATCTGGTTTGCGGGCACCTACACCAGCTACACGTCCTGGGCAACCCAGGTAAAGGCCCTGTTTACCAATGAAATCAACCAGCCACCCGGAGTGAGTATTGTCAGCCCCGTGGGAGGTTCCGCCGTTCTCCAAAACCTCGGCAGCAACCTGCTTCTCCAGGCAAACGTTTCCGATGATGGAGAGCAGGGAGCGTTGAGCGTGCAGTGGTCCGTGGTTAGTGGCCCCCCCGGTGCCGTCTTTGACAATGCGACGAGCGCGGAAACCGGCGTCACTTTTTTCGCGACTGGACAGTATCGTCTTCGCATCACTGCAAGCGATGGAGCGAAATCGACTTCGGTGGATGTCACTGTGAGCGTCGGCACCGGTTCCCTTACGGCCAGCTCGACCTTGTGGTTGAAGTTGAATGAAGCGGGTGGCAATGAGGCGGCCGACAGCTCGAGCGCGGGTAATGCCGGGACCCTAAGCGGCGGCACAACATGGCAGCCCACCGGAGGATCGGTGGGTGGATCGCTCTCTTTCGACGGAACGAGCGGTTTCGTCGAGGTCCCAAATTCTTCCAGCCTCCAGCCCGGTAACGCTTTCACGCTGAGTTATTGGTTTCGGGCCCATTCCTACAACTCGGCGGGAGCGGGCCTCATTTCGAAGCGCACCGCTCCGACGGACAACAATGCGTTCACCACATTTCTGCAGGGAAACACCTCCGATGCTGCCTACAAGCGGATCAACGTGGATATAGACGGCAACAATGACCGGTTCACCAGCAACACGCAGATCCAATTGAACACCTGGTATCATGTCGCACTCGTTTTCGATGGTTCGCTCCCAGCAGCCGAACGAGCAACGCTTTATGTGAACGGAGTTATCGACAAGACAGCAGCGGAATCCAGCGCCTCGGTGCCAAATTATGCGTCCTCTCTGAAAGTGGGGGTGACGCATCTGTCGGCGACCACGTGGCTCGATGGCTCGGTGGATGAAGTCCGGTTTTTCCAGCGAGCGCTCACGGGAAACGAAGTGGGCTCGCTCGCCGGCGCACTCAATTTGGCTCCTGTCGTCTCGGTCGGCCCGGCTCCAAGTCCGGCAAACGGCGTGGCAGCGAATCTCGAGGGTAGCGCCAGCGACGACGGGAAGGGGGGCTCGCTCTCAACCTTCTGGAGCAAGATCGGTGGCCCTGGGGCGGTGGTCTTTGGCAACCCGGCCTCACCCTCCACGACCGCTCTTTTCGACCGGCCCGGTGCCTACGTGCTGCGACTCTTTGCGAGCGATACCCAGATCGGCACATTCAGCGACCTGAGCGTCACCGTGTCTCCCAATCCAGACAACTACGCGGACTGGATCTCCTCCTCCTATCCGGGTGAGCACTCGCCGCAAACCATCGGTCCCGACGCAGACCCAGAAAAGGATGGCGTGTCGAACATCCTCGAGTTTTCCCTCGGGATGAATCCGGCTTCGGTCGATGCGGTTCCAGCCGGACCCGGGCGACCCGGTTTACCGACCATATCGATCCTTTCCCAGGCGGGAAGCGACTATCTGGGGCTGCAAGTATGTCGGCCCATCAGTCGAGTTGGTCTCACATATGGGGCACGCGTCTCCGGCAACCTAATCGACTGGAGCGATGGGCTGCCGATGGGGTATCCCACTCCGAACGGCGACGGCACGGAAACGTGGCTGTTCCGGGACACCGTTCCATTTGGGAATGCGCAACCCCGATTCATCCGGCTCCAGATTCTTTACAGCCAATAGCCTTCTGACCCGAAAAGGGTTGGGTGAGTGGCCACGGGTGTTAATATTCTGTCCTTCGAAAGCGTTCTCCCCGGATGCCCGCCAACCTTCCTTTGGCAAGAAAGGAAAATGCGGCATTCCAGCCAGAATATCTTGGATCGCGGAATTCCGAGCCATAAGCTCTCCCGCGTTATGACTTTTTCTCAAGCCAAGCGGTACCACGTCGCGGCGCTGATTGACACCTCCCAGTATTATACCCGTTCGGTTCTGGCCGGGGTGTGGCAGTTTGTCAGGATTCATGGGGACTGGGTGTGTGAGTCAGACATTCCGTTCGACGAAACGAACATGGAATGGTTGCTGAAGGAAAAGTGGGACGGGATTGTCGCCTGCGCCGCCGATCCGAAGATGATCCGGTTTCTGGAGAAGTCCAAAATCCCCATCGTTAACGTTTCCAACGCCGCGCCGCCGACCGATGCTATTCCCCGGGTGGTGAGCGACGACTACGCCATCGGGAAGCTGGCGGCGGAGCATTTCCTGGAGCGCGGGCTTCGGAATTTCGCGTTTTTGGGATTGAAGAATTACCAGCTTTCCAAGCTGCGGATGGCGGGATTTGAGGATGCATTAAAAGCGGCTGGTTTCCGGTCCGACCGGCTCTGGGCGGATTTCCACCATTTGGTAGGCCGTCGACTGCGGACTGAGATTCCGGGCATTGCCGAGCTTCTCGCGAAAGGACGCTCTCCCCTTGGGATTTTTTGTGCAACCGACCTCTACGCCCGACACGTGATCGGGTGCTGCGTCCAAAATGACATCCATGTGCCGGAGCAAGTCGCGGTGGTGGGGGTGGATAACAGCGAGATGGCAAATGGCCTGGTAGAGATCCCTTTTTCGAGCGTGGAACCCCAGTTTGACAAAATCGGGTATGCCGCAATGGAACTGCTCGCCGATCTTATCGCTGGCGGAAACACTCCGAAAAGTCCGATCCTGATTCCCCCGAAACATGTGGTCGTGCGAGCCTCATCCGATCTTCTTGCCGTTGACGACCAAATGGTGGTCCGGGCTTTGCGGGCGATCCGGCAGCGGGCGTACCAGCCGGTGCAGATCGACGACATCATGCGCGAGGTTCCGCTTTCCAGACGGATGCTGGAAAAGCGATTTAAGGCAGCAGTGGGAAGATCCCCCTATGCTGAAGTGCTGCGCTTGCGAGTGGAGAAAGCGAAGGCCCTCCTGAAGGACACGGATTTATCCGTGGCCGAAGTGGCGGAGCTGAGCGGATTTGGCCAAGCCAAGCAACTTCATGCGATTTTTACGAGGGAGGCCGGGGACACCCCCTCAGGATTTCGCAAAAAGTTTCGGTTTTCCCATTAAATCGGCCCTGCAAACCCATCGACTGATAGCGCCGCAGTCTGGGAATTTCCCACTCGAAGAATTGTCCCATCCCGAGCGCTTCGTCAGATTTCAAACGTATGAATTTTCCTTCCCTTGAGGGACCCCGTCGGAGGGCGGAATGTCTTGGGAGATGACGAAATTGTTCCCCCCGTGCGGTCTTCGTTTTACTTCGGGATCCTGCCTTGCCGCAGTTGGTTTTTTAATAGTATGCACCGGAGTCTTATCGACGCCCGCATTCAGTGGGGATGTCTGGGAAGCGTTCGAGGCGGCGCACGAGCGCTTGGTGCCCCGGCCCGAGTGGGAGATCGACATCACGGACAAGCTTGTTAGCGCGGACGGGAAATCGGTCCGCGACATCTTTTCCACAGAGGCGCGCACGTCCCGAGTGAAGGGCGGTCGTCTGGCGTGGGAGGCAGTCGTTTCCCTGCCCGATCAAATGACGGGTGACAGGTGGCCGCTGGTGTTGGAGGCGGACGAAGGCCGGGTGCTGACCTCTGTGCAGGTCAATGGTGAAAAATTGAATGCGATGAGCCGCGAAGGGCGGGGAGATTTGTGGGCCAGTGGAGAGAGTTGGGTGTTGCTGCCGGCGTTTGGCAAAGAGATTAAGCTGTCGATTGAGTCCGCCGATATTCCCCACGTTTACGAAAACGGCTTCGGGCGTCTTAGGGTGCGCCCTGCCACCCCCGATGAAGTGATGGATATGCGCCGAACGGCGCTTGGTGCGGCGCAATTGGAAAACCGTTCCTCCCTGGCGCAAAAAGGCCGCTGGGAATGGCGGGCGGAGGATTATTTCGGAGTCCCCCTGGGCTCGGGGGGAGAGGCCTTCGAGTTGGCGGCCAGGGGAAAATTTTCTCCGGCCCCCGCGACTTTACCTTCGGAGACCTACCGGATTCGCCAGAGGTTCTCGGTTGGGGGCCGTTCCAGCCTCGAATACTGGGATGTGGTTGAACCTGCTCGCTCGCTACGGGCCCGACCGGAGGTCCTGCGACTCGACGGCGGATGGGAGTACGTTTTCGCGAGTGGACCGATCGGGAAGTCCTCACCACCGAACGAGGGGTGGAAGCCGGTGCCGGGCATCCCTTTTTCCCCATCGGATGCCGAATATCGTAGCCACTGGATGTGGGTAAAAAGAACAGTGAGGATTCCAGACAGCTGGGATCCCGCCCGGAGGCTCCGGGTGTTTATCCCGACCAATCTCCACTACCACGGGCGTATCCTGTGGGACGGCGAAGAGATCGGCCAGGCCAACAACTGGGAACTGCCGGCCAAATTTGATATCCCGGGTTCTCTGCGGCCGGGCAGCGAGCACACCCTGCACATAGGGGTTACCGACTACATCGTGGGATTGGTCGATGGCGTCAAAGTCCCACCCGCAGGCCCGATGCAGGCATCAGGCCGGTCCGCGGCCGCTCCCATGGGAACAACCAACGCGCTGGGGATCTCTTTCGATTCCATTCCCGAGCTCGAAGCCGTGCCCGAAGCAGCAGTGGACCGCGTGGTCATCGAGACCCTCGTCGCGCCGGAAAAAAAAATCTCGGCCCGGGTTTTCGTGAGCCCGTCTTGGAAAGGCACGGTCCGGGCCGCGGTGTTCGATGCGGGGCAGAGGGTTCTGGATCTCGGCGAAGCTACAGTCGCGAATGGGGTCGCATCATTTTCCCTGCCCTGGTCGGAGGCCCCACTTTGGAGTCCGTCGTCGCCCAGGCTTTTGGAGCTGCGGGCCGAACTGGTGAGTGCGGGGACGATAGTTGACACCTTCCGGGAACGCTTTGGTTTCCGCGAATTTGGTCTCAAAGACGGCTCGTTTGCCCTCAATGGGCACCAGCTGCAACTACTTGGCGGCAGCCATGTTTACGTCACCAACATGCTCTGGCCGGTGAAACCGCACCCCTACAATTTTGTTCGCCATGGCTATACAGGATCGACGGTCGTGGGCGGCGGGACGTCGAATGGCGTCGCAGCCATGAACGCCGCGGATGAGACCGGCTATTTGCTGAAATCCGCCGACTGGAACCTCAACGCGCACGGCGCGGATAACTATGCGTGGGAACGGCCGGAAATGTGGGCGCGGCTGCGTTCGACCTGGCGGCAAGCTACGACCACCTATTCCAATCACCCGTCCGTGGTAATGTGGGATATCGCCAATGAACTGGCCTTCCGCCGAGATGGCGAAGACGTCCTGATGGGAGGTCTCATGCAATCCATCCGAGAAATGGATCCCACACGACTCGTGACCGTCGGAGGCTCTTCCCCATCCGCTGCGGATGCGGAGGTGCTCAATGCGCATGGCTGGGGAGCCTGGAATAACCGCACGGATTTTTGGTTCGGCCACCCTGAAAGGCGGCCGTCGTATTTGCGAACTTCCGGCTACTATTTGGACCGGCCCGAGGCGGAGCCCGCGGCAAGCTGGACCCTTGACCGTCGCGAACTGGGTTCAGCCACGCAATTGCTCCCGGGAGGCAGCCGCGAGCTCCGCCATGCCGGAGGTGCGCCCGTACTTTTCGCCGAGGGCCATTATTACGAGTCCAGTCTGCCCTATGCCCTGCTTGGTCACGACGCCTGCCTGCCGCAGCTTCCCGACCAGGGGTGGTCGCGATTCCACGCCCTCAACATCCTGGCCACCCGTGCCCGTTCGATCGCCAACGTCCGCCAAGCTGGCCTCAAAGGATCCATGATCCATGTCGATCGCGGAATCGGTCGTTCCATTCTGCCTTTGACGGTGTTTTTGAAAGACCGCCAGACCCGCTTCCGAGTGGGCGAACCGGTCCGCACCACGCTGGAGTTGCATTCCAACCTGCCGGAAAGTAAGACGATCAACGTTCGTGTCCGGCTTTTTGATGGCGAGCGGATGCTCGGCGAGAAAATCGAAGTCATCAATGCGTCTTCCTTTTCCGTCCACGACATTCCAATGGATTTCCCGGCATCTGCCGCGGCGGGCACCCTCCGTCTGGAAGTCCGCGCCTGGCCGGAGGAAAGTACGGGCTGGTTTGCCGACGACATCAGCCTAAGGGTTTTCCCGAAATCTTCGTTCGTTCTTTCCCCTGGACAGTCCCTTGATGTTTTTGATCCGACCGGCCACGTGGCGGACTTCCTCGGCAAACAAGGCATCGCTTTTCGCCGACTGGACAATATGGGCGCCTGGGTACCCTCCGCCGAAAATACTTTGTTGGTCGGCCCGGAGGCACTGGCAGGTGTCCCGGCCTCCGAACTGGCGGGACTGGCGCCGAAAGTGTCCAGCGGAGGGAGGATGATCATCCTTTCGCAAACGTCCCTGCCGCAATTTCTTCGGACCCGGCTCTCCCAAAGCCGCGAGTTTAACTCTCACGCGGCCACGATGGATTTCGACTCCCCTCTCACCAGGGGCCTTGCCACGGAAGATTTTCGCGCCTGGCAGACCCGCGAAGCCGATCAACTGGTCAGCCTCCACCCGCTGGATACTCCCGCTACCGGCAACTTCCGAGTCCATGTGACCACGGTGAAAAGCGCTCCGATCCTCGAAGTGGGAGAAGGCAAGGGCCGCGTACTTTTTGTCCAAATGAATCTGGATCGCGCTCTCGGACTCGATCCGGCGGCTGACCGGATGTTGGCAAACATTCTCGCTTGGACCGCCGAACCCTCCCCTTTTCCACGCCGTCCCGCCCTTGTCATTGCCCGGAGATCGGAGGTGGTCCGGCCCCTGACCGCCCGGCTGGGACTTCAGGGTGACGTAACGGAGGCACCCTCCAGAGAACAAATCGCCAAGGCCCCGCTCATCGTTCTCGACGGCGGCGATGCGTCCCTCCGCCCGAAAGTGGACAAGGTAGCCGGGGAATTGCGCCGCTCTCTCACGGAGGGCGCATCGCTCTATGTGACCGGCCTCGACACCGCCGGAGCCGACTGGCTCTCGGGCCTGCTCGAGACAGAGATCCAGGTGGCGGCCTACCCCCACCAATTTGCACGACTCAACGAGTGGAATTCCCCGGTCACGGCCGGACTCGGACACGCCGACTTCCTTCTCGTCACTCCCGAGGACAATTTCAACGACCGGATCCGCGCCCGCGGCGAAGGACCGTTCACTGGACTTAGTAAAGTGTCCGGCCCGTCCCTCCGCCCGCTCGTCGAACCAGCCTACCTGGCGGAACTGCCCGTGGGGAAGGGCCGCGTGGTCTTGGATCAAACGATGGGGCTCGTCACGCCACTGCCGACGCTTTCTCGCATCACTTCAACGGTCCTCTCCAACTTGGGCGGAACCTTGGAGCCCGGAGGCGGGGGGCAGGGGGACAAGGAAAAGTGGGAATTCCAGACAGTGGACCTGACGAAATTTGTGAACCGGTCGCTTTCGGACAGCGACGAAGCCGGTGTCCCACGTGGATGGAACGGCAGCGGATCCAACAACGACCTCCGTGAATTTCCGACCGGTCACCAGAACTTGCGCGGGGTGGAATATTTCATCACCCCTCCCGCCAAAGCGGCGGGAAATTCGATGATCGCCCTAAACGGAGCTTCACCCAAATTGGAAGACCTCCCCGACCGCGTCGAGGGCATCTCAGTCAATACCAAGGCGGATCGGCTTTATTTCTTGCACGTCTCGGTCTGGGGAGTCCCCGGCTTCACCTACCGGGTCTATTACAAGGAAGATCGCGCCAAATGGATCCCTGGTCAGCCGGACCCCTTCGTTGATTTGCGTGTGAAGCCTCGGGAAAACATCCTCGATTGGGTCGATGCCAGAGCGGTGGAACGCGGCGAAACTTTCATGCCCGGTGCCACCGTGGCATGGCTTGGAGGCACCAAACGGACTCGGGACTCCTCGGCTACAGGAGGCAGCGACGTCGGAGTTTTTCAAATGGCGTGGGACAACCCGCACCCGGATAAAACCATCGAGTCCATCGATATCATCTCCACCGGCGATGAGGGCTCAGGCCATCCGTTTGTGCTCGGCATCACCGCCGCGAGACGTCAGGCCGCTCCCACGCCAGCGCTTGCGCCCTTGGAAAGCGTGCTGCCCGAAAGTGTCCGCCCCGATCGCGTGGCCTACCACGGGCGCACAGAATCCTTCGGTTACGTGCTGCTGACCGACGGCACGATTGCGTCCATCTACGGCAAGGACGGCAAGCGCTTCGCGTCATCGCGGGGTTGGATTCTGGAAACCTCGCCGGAAGGCGGCACCCGCACCATCCTCGCCCGCCAGGCGCGCCAGAAACCAGAGATTAGCACGCGCCGCGAGGCCGGTCGCACGATTCATGAGATCCGCGGCAAAACGGAACAACTTGACTATCTGGTCACTCTCACCGCCTCGGGGGGCGCCCTGCGCTGCGAGGTTTCCTACACACCTCGCGAGTTACCGCCCGAAACCGACCAAATCCGCCTGGTCACCGGTCTCCAATTGGAAGGCGCGGACACCAAGGGCGCCCAAGTCAATGAAATGCCGGTGCCGGTCAACATCCCTTCGGGCACCGCCCAATTCAACTTTGACCGTCGTTACCTCACCTGGGTATTTAGCTATTATGTCGGCGATCATGACATCAACCTGGTTTCGCCACCCAAAAACGCGCCTCCCATGGCAACCGGAGAAAACGAAACCCTCTGGTGGGAACTCGGAATGCCCTGAAAATTGAACTTATGAAAACCTCAAAATACCTCCCATTAATCATCGCGCTGATTCCCAGCCTCCTCCTGGCAGAAACCGTGCCACCCTCAACCATCGATGAACTTGCCGCGGACGCCTCCCTCGGAAGCCAAATCGCCTACGAGGTTTCGATGCCTAACTACGGATTTTTCATCCATCAAAAGGGATTTCTAGTCGGCCTGCACGGCAAGGATGGAAAGATTCTCCTCGACAACATCGGGGAGTTTATCCTCCAGAAACAGCTCGTCGACGATGCCGGGCAAGTCACTCACGAGCACGCCGGATGGATCAAAGACGAAGCAGTCACCACCGAAATCAAGGAGACCCGCGAGGGGATGGACAAGGCCTACGAAGTTTCGATCAATGCGCCCAATCTTGTTGTGAAATTGCTCATCGTCTGCAAACCGAAAGGCCCGCTCCTCTCCTATGAGTTCTCCGCCAGGAGCTTCCCTGAAGAGGGGGGTCTCTCGGCCTTGCTGCCCGTGAATTTCAACCAAACCAACGCCGATGCGGCCGAGGTGGAACCCGACATCAATCCGGTGGTTCTCTACGGCCCGAACGACAAACGGCTCACCATCGAGTACTCCCGGGATTTCAAACCATACAATCAGTCGGGTCCCGCAGTTGTCACCGGGAAGACGGCCATGAGCTTTTATCCGTTCGCTGGCCTCACCTCCGTGCCCGATGACACTAAGATTCCCTTGGAACTGACGGTCACTCTCGGGGATTAGAGCCCGGGAGGAAACCCACTCCCACCAAGATTCTCATGCATCCACTCGGCTCCGAACACGCCCTTTCCGAGTCCAGTCGTGATGGCCTGGCCCGCTGGCAGAACGACCGTTTCGGAATGTCCCTGCATTTCGGGCTCTACTCGGTGCCAGCACGCGGGGAATGGGTGAGTTCCGTTGAGCGCCTGGGCCGCGAGCAATACCGCCGCTACCTCGACCACTTTGATCCCGAGCCCGGCTGGGCGGTGGATTGGGCGCGCATGGCTCGTGCGGCGGGAGCCCGCTACGCCGTGCTCACCGCCAAACACCATGATGGCTTTTGCCTCTTTGACTCCGCTCTCACGGACTTCAAGGCCACCCGGGCCGCCGCCCGGCGCGACCTCGTTCGGGAATGGGTTGATGCGGTCCGGACGGAAGGCCTTAGCGTCGGCTTGTATTATTCGCTGGTGGACTGGGATCATCCGGATTATCCCGCTGCCGGGGATCGGCAGCATCCGCTGCGCCATCATCCCGAGGCACCCTCGCGAGACCAATTTTGCGACTGGTCACGCTATGTTTCCTACCTGCACGGACAGTTGATCGAACTGTGTTCCGATTACGGTCGCATCGACTCACTGGTGGTGGATTTTTCCTATTGGGACTATTGCGGGGAAAAGTGGGGGGCGACCGAAATCCAGCGTCGGCTGCGCGCTCTCCAGCCAGGAATGCTCTTCAACGACCGTTGGGGAAACGAGCCGCGCAAGCGTGTCCCACGACCCACGTACGCCGGAGATTTCGAGCAAACCGAGCAAAACATCCCCGCCGTCTGTCTTTGCGACGATGCCGGAGAGCCCATGCCATGGGAAGCCTGGTTTACCCTCAACAACGCGTGGTGCTTTAGTGCGAACGACCACGACTGGAAGTCGGCCCGCTCGGTGATCCATGCGTTGGTCAATTGCGTGTCAAAAGACGGCAACCTTCTGTTGAATGTTTCCCCGGACGCCCGGGGCAGAGTTCCCGGTGCCGCCCGAAGTATCCTCTCCGGGGTCGGCGACTGGATCCAAGCCAACGAACGCTCGATTCGCGGTGCCGGCGCGGCCCCGTATCCCAAACCAGAATGGGGCCGATTCACCTCCAGCGGCGGGCGCCTGTTCGCTCACATCATGGAACCAGTCATCGGTCACATCCCTCTCTCCGGCCTGCGCGGAACGGTCTCCGATGGCCACCTGCTTGCCACAGGATCGGAGGTCCTCCTCACCGACTATTGGAACCCCGGCATCCAGACCTTTGACGGACCCCGCGACATTTTCTTCAATTTCGCAACTCCAGTTTCCTGGACATTTCCGCTTCCCGACGAGCGCGACACCGTAGTGGAATTCTCCATCAACAGCCCGGAGGCTGCCACTCGTGAATGCCACCTTCTTGACCGAAAAAAGGCCGCTTCCTTCGGGTCACGCCTGCCTTTTTCCTGATCAGTTTGGCTCGGCAACGAGACCAGACGCTTGAGATCAGCCTGGTTGCCGCTCAGAGAAGTTGCTGCAAGAGACGGCCCGAAGCGGTCCCACCGGCCGGTCACAGGGGTCGGCCGGCGAAGGCGGGTGGTGACTATTCCCTTTGCAAAAGGAGCCATGCGGCGACGCTCCCGGTGCAGGCGGGATCGCGCGAGCCCCGTCTTGTGGGGGCATCGTGGTTTTCCCCACACCCAAATCGCTCGGCCATTCCACAAAATCTTCCTGAGAATTCCGTGGCAAGCTCATCACCGTCACAGGCCCGGCTTGCCTCACCAGCCGTCACGGTCAATGGAAATCCTAAGGGCGGAGTTCGACCAACGAGGGATCCAAGAGTCCAACGATTCCTATGCCAGGCAAATCACGCGGATCGAAAAACTTGTGAAGTGAGCGAACCAAAAATCAAATGTTTGAACCAGCCCTCAGCCAGACCTTCGATATCAGCGGAATCTCAGACGGCGGAAGAAAAGAATAGACCCCAGGAATCCTGTGAGACAAAGAGCAAAACCCGAAGGCTCAGGGACGGCGGTGCCATTCAATTGCACGTCACCGATTTGCATTTTCAATTGACCGTCCTCGTAGCCGGGCAGGGTATAGTTTCCCGGGTTCAACGTGGGAAAATAGAGCAGGTAACTGGTGAAACCGAGGGTGTTGCTGAAATTGTAGGTAGCCGAGATGGCTCCATCCGGGGAGCCTGATCCGAATTCGGCCACGGTGGAGCCTGAAGTCAGGGCTGTGTAGTTGGCCAAATCATAAAGATCGACTCCGGTGGAGTTGCTGCCCATCAGGACATAACTGGCCGGTCGGCGGAATTCCTCGCCGAGGCTAGAAGCAGTTACCAGGGTCAATCCGGTGGCGATCGAAGCCCCAATGGACGGCGTGACAATGAGTCCGGAATTGGCTCCGAAAAAGTTGAGGTATTTCGTACTGGAGCTTCCATCCAGAACATTGGAGGGACCTTCGGCTCCAGGCCAGTTGTTAGTGTTGATGGAGGTCCCCTCGATTCCGGGTGAGAACGTGACTAAGGTCACTTCCCCGCCGATGATGGTGTCCGATGTGCCCAGCAGAGGGGCTGCCGCAACTGGCGACAAGGCCAGGGCTGCTGACATCAGCGCGGTCGGGAAGAGTTTTTTCCAGAAGGAAGAAGCTGTGGGGAATAGAATCTTTTTCACGACTTCATATTTTCACAAGCATTACTGTTTGCAATTTATTCGCATGTTTCCACGTTGACACGAGGAGGGACTAAGAATATGAAATGAGCGGAATGGGGCAGGTCAACCTACGAACCATTGCCAACGCCTGCGGGATATCGCACACCTTGGTCAGCCGCGCTCTGCGGGGACAAAGCGGGGTCTCGCCCGCCAAACGGAAGCAGATCCTGCAAATGGCCGAGGAGATGGGATACCGCCCGGATCCCTTGGTGTCGATTCTCCTTAGCCAAGTCAGGCGAAACGATGCCCCCAAACGCCATGCAACATTGGCATGGGTCAACACATCTCCAGTGGAGGAACGTTGGCACAGGAACCTGTGGGACAGGGACTATCTGACGGGAGCGAGGAAACGTGCAGACCAATTGGGTTATTCTCTGGATGAATTCTGGATTCATCCCCAAGGCCTGTCCGTCGAGAGTTTTGAGAGGATTCTGAAGGCCCGCAACATCTATGGGATCATTTACCCCTGTGCGGAGGAGCACGCCGCCTTGAATGGATTCCATTGGGAAAATTACGCAGCGGTTCTTGTAAATTGGTCCTGGCCGGATTGTGCCCTTTCGCGGGCCTCGGGGGATGGCTATGGAAATCTGAAGCTGGCTCTCCAAAAGCTCACGGAGGGCGGCGCACGGAGAATCGGGCTCTTCTGCCAAAGCGGGTTTGACTCAACCAATAATGATGACCATCTCAATGCCCGGTTCAGCCTCTTTAGCCAGCAATTCCGATCTTCCGACCGGATTCCGGTCCTCAACGCACGAAATGCGTTTCCCAAGGCAGAGGCAGAGATTGCCGCGTGGCTCGACCGTTACGAGCCGGATGTGGTTGTTTGTCAAGACAACCATGTCCTCACGGCCATCGAGAAGACCGGACGAAAGGTGCCCCGGGACCTTGGTTTGGTGCACCTGAATCTGGCAGCAGACGTTGAGGGCTGGGCGGGGATTGATGCCCGAATCAGCGCCATCATTTCTTCCGCCGTTGATCTGGTGATCGGGTCCCTCAGCCGCAATGAAAGAGGAGTGCCGCCGTTTACGAAGGTCGTTACCGTGGGCGGCTATTGGAAAGATGGATGGACCTGGCTTCCGAAATGAGGGCCTGTCCCGTGAATCGAAGTCGGGCGTTGCCGGGATCATGCCTTTCGTCTGGGAGAAAGGGTGGTGCCCTCCGACCACTCGGAGGGAAGATGAATTTCCATCGGGCAATCGGGGATGCCGATTTCGTTCCGCTGTATCATGGTGTGAAGGATATCAACCGCGAGGCTCGCAAGCTTGACCCTTGGCTGGTGCAGGCCGCTAAGCAGGCCGGGCGCATCAAAATCGTCCACGCAGCAGAGACCGATATCGCGCGGAACAGAAAATCCTCCAACACGCAAAGCCTCCAAAAGCTCCAGCCCGGTGGTGGAAACAATGCAGTCCACCGAATTTTTTCGGATCCAGCCAGCCAATCCGGCTGGCACTCCCGATTTTGAAACCAAGGTTTTAATGACGGGCAGCCGAAGGCTGTGAACGGCGGTTTCGTATCCCGCCAGAAATTGCTCCAAAATGTTTCCGATCATCACGAAACCAACACGCTTGTAACCGCGGCGGCCCACTTCTTGAACAGCAGAATAGGTGTCTTGAAAATATGGGACACTCAAGTTGGTCAGAAATTGGACCGACGGGGCAGCCGAAAGGCTGACCGCCGCGATTTGATGCCAGGCCAGATTCAGCCGGCGGTGGTCATCATGAATTCCCGAGATCACAACACCTCGTATCCCGCGTGCCGAGACGATTCGTTTCAGGCTGTTCCCGGAGGACGACGGGGCGATCGGCAATACATCCAACGAGTAACCATGACAGTTTACACGATTGCCGACTTCAAAAAGCCAGGGATAAAGCGATCTCGCTTCTTTTCTCTGCATCATCACCATTTCATGGGGATGGAGAAGGTGTCCGATCGCGCCCTGAAAGGGTTTTGTTTGGCCGGTTCGGGCGATGCCACGCAAAACTCTAGCCGCAGCCACTGGTTCATAACCCGCCCGGACCGCAATCTCTTTGATCCGCTCGCGCGTCTTGACCGACATTCTTGGGTCACCATTGAGTGCCCGGGAAACTCCGCTGACGGAAATGCCTGCCACTTTCGCGATATCCTTCAACCTTGGACCGGTGGTTGGAAATGCGTTGTCTGCTTTGGGAATGTCACCGGCTTCGTGTTTTCTTGCCATAGGGATGCTTGGAGGAAACTGATCAGAAGTCCTGGTGAGATTTATGTCGGAGGCGGCCAATATACAATTTTTACTCTGAGACTATTATTCACTTTGTGGGATTAAGGCATGCAAAGCGAGCATGATGGCCACGAGCCAATGGTGTCCCTTGAGGACAGATCTTGTAATCGATGTCCCGCTGCAACCGCGCGAAGTGACCCATCGAATCCGAACGCAACAAATCATAGACCCTGCCAACCGTGGAGAGCTTTCGCCAGGGATGCCGGAAGGGCTCGCGACCGCGGACGTGGAATTTCAGGGTACTGAACTTGGTTCCTGTGTTGTCCGAGCGGAGGCCGCCGTGCGCTGAAGCAGCAGCCATGCCGCCGCCGCCCATGTGTAGCCCGGATCACGCAGCCCCCGGCCGGTCAGCGCGTCGTAGTTTTCTGCAAACCCGATCTGGTTTCCCATGCGGACAAACCGCCTGGCAATTTCGTCAGCGAGGCCGGGCGCTCCGCAGGCCCGGCAGGCCTCGACAGCCATTACGGTTGAAGGACCCCAGATCGGGCCGCGCCAATAACCGTCCGCCTCATAGAGCGGACTGCGGATGGATTCCGTGGCAGGTCCAAACGATGTCAAAAAACGCCCTTCCTCACCCAGAAGTCGCACCACCGCAGCGCGCTGGGTTTCAGACATCCGGTGTCCGACCATCCCTGCCAGCCATGGCAGGAGGCAGTTACCCTCTGAGGATGGACGGTGGCTGTGGGATTGAACGGCCTGCCATCTCCGACCATCCCAACAGCGAACTGACATGGCCTCCGCAATCCGTCTGGCTTTGTCGGTCCACACTGCCGCATCTTCGGGGTGGCCAATGACGGGAGCCAGTCGGGCCAGTTCCTCCAACTGAAGAATCAGCCAGGCCGCGAGGTCGGGTGAGGCGCAGGGCAGGCCATCGATGAAGGCCGTGCCATTATCCCAACCCGAGTCGCAGCCATGGGCATATTCCGCCAGCCCATCCTCATCGCTGTCCCTTGTCTCCAGCCAGAAACGCACCTGCCGGACCATCGGCTCATAGACTTCCCGCAAGCGCCTCGCATCCCGGAAAAACGGATGCAACGCACGCAGCTTGGAAAGCGTCCAACCATAGACCGGCGGCTTTGTCATCCCCCAATCCACTCCGGAGGCCGTGATCAAGTCCGGGAGCCGCCCATCCTCAGCCTGCCAATCGAAGAAAAAGCAAAATTGATCCCAGGCCAGTTCCGGATCGATGTCGGCGAGCGCAATGGCATTGAAACAATTGTCCCAGCTCCAGATCCCGGTCATCCAATTCTTCGACATCAACACCGCGCGCCTCCGCAACGATCCCCGCGGGCCGGCCTGACAAGACCAGAATAGATACGCCGCCTCGGTCAGAGCGGCAGCATCCGCATGTGGGTAGAGGCGCTCATAACGACTCAGCCATTCGCCGAATTCCCGACTCCGGGCTTCCCGATGCAATTCGAACGATCCTCCCGCATCCGGCTTCCCGCCCAGCTCTTCGAGGCAGACCTCTTCTCCCGATCCCTCTGCTCCAAAGGTAATAACTCGCTCACAAAGATTCAGCCCGCCGCCGACTGCCGAGATTTTCAAAACAGGTGAGACGGACGGATGAGTCACCACAACATCGCTGTCTCCCGACCATTCCACACGGGCATCCGGCGGGGCCACAACCAACTCGCCGACGCCTCCTTCGGCCCGCAAGCGCAAGCTGTCGCAACCGGAAAAGACCGCTTCGATCGAGGCCCCGGACCACCCCATACTCAACGAGCCCGGTCGGAGATCCACAGATTCAGGCTTCGGCCTGCCAACCAGTCCGATGCCTATCAGATCCCGCGGATCGGCAAACCGGTGCAGCGAGCGCACAAAGAACCGGTCCCTGTCCACACGAGTCTCCGCCGAAATCCCCAGCAGGGAACCGGGCATGCTCAGTGGAACGCGGGCAGGGTTCAAAGGGAAGGATGCCATGAACTCCCAAACGTGATCCACAAACCCGCCTGTCTCAGCAAACCATCCGGAAAGCGCAAGGGTTCGAACCGAACAGCTGTTCGCAGAAGCCTCCTTGGCAATACCGCCAGGCGGGCAACATGGGCCTCAGGCCCTCCGCCGACGGAGCGAGAGGAAAGCCAAACCACCGGACAGGAACAATGTGGTGCTCGGCTCCGGCACCGCGATGAAGCGGACCTCGGCAATCCCTTTACGATAGTTGTAAAAATCCCCGCCGCCCGGTGTCCAGAAGGAATCCATGTTGGAGAAACGAACGGTGTCCACTCCGGTGAACGTGCTTCCAAAGTCGAGCGTCTGACCGGACGTCGCCACGTTAACCGTTGGAATGACAAAAGCCGAACCCGATGTATAATCAGCAGCCGTGGTCCAACTCGATCCCCCATCCGTGGAGACTTCCACCAGCATGCGGTTGATCCCGATTCCCGGACTCGAATAGCCATTGTCCGCAGTCGCGTTATAATTCCAGACATGCATACCTGTGACATCGTAAGTTCCGCCCAGGCTCATGGTGTAGGTGAAAGAGGTTCCGCCGGGAGGAAATGGGCCGCTCCGCCAGTTGCCATTTTCCGTTAAGTCGGCCAAACTATGGGTGTCCCACGTCACGGGAAGGGAGGACCCGGTGATGTAAGCCGATGCGTTGCTAAGGCCCTCGCCGTCGATAAACGAGTTATTATTGCCGCCAGATCCATCGGCCGAGGCTCCAAGAATGGTCACGGAGGAGGGTTGGACGACGATCTGCGCGTGGGAGAATCCACCGACACACATTATGAGTGTGGCAGCGAGAAGTGGGGAGATGTGTTTCATACGTGAACCAAATCAAACCGCCGCGGAATTTTCTTCAATGGGGAAGGCTCTCAATCGATTGAAATGCGACCCGCAAACCGCAAAAAGCGCACTTTCTCAAACCTTTGAATCCGAGCCCGTCTGGACGGCATGCCGAGGCGCTGTCACATTTCCCCTCATGACGATAATGTCCTCACCGCCGACCGGCCGAAGCGGTTGCCAACCCAAGCGTTTCACCGCTCATGCCACGGCTGGCAAAGGTGGGGTGCAATACCAATGACTCCATTGCCATTACAGGTGGAACTTGTGGGCCTGGAAACCCGTCCCGCGGCCGGTGCCTGGACCTTCGACTGCGGGATGCGGACCGTTCAGACCGCCTTCAGCGCCGAACAATGCCGCCGCGAGATTCAGATCGAGCCAGCCGGCCCGCAGCATATCGCCGGCTATCGGTTGAACTATGTACTGACCTTTCCCGCCGGGGCGGGGTTGAGAGTCCATCATCACGCCATGCCCCGCTTGCACCGCGAAATGACCCTTTCGGCAGCGCAGCAACTCGGCGGAGACGGGCTCTTTCGCACCGGGTTCAGCTCTCCCGGAAACTTTGAGCTGCCGGCCGGGCATCAGGACATGGCCTTTCACAATGCCTTTGTCGCCTTTCAACCCGGCGGCCCGGCCTGGCTGATCGGTCCGCTGACGGAAGGAGCTGCCAAGGCAGGCTATCGCTGGAGATTGGTTGATGACCGGACGCTGGAAATCATGGTCGAGTTCGCTTGCTTGGGCATTGAGTCCTGGCCCCTTGCCGGGGGGCAGGTGTTTGCAGGTGAGGTTGTCTATGAAGACATTCTCACTGGTTCTGTGAAATTCGGTCCCAATATTTTTGATGGGTATCATGCAGCCCTGCTTCAAACGCAGGCGTTAGGCAGGATTCATCGAGGCCCCGCCTCCCGGCATGAGCTTTTTTGGGGCTCGTGGAACGAGGGGATTTACCGCAATATCGACGAAGAGCTTATCCTCACAGAAGCCCGCTGGGTGGCCCGCAACCTGCCCAACGTAAAGTGGATTCAGATTGACGACGGGTTCGAAAAAGATGCGGACCGGCACAGCACACCCGCCGCCAACCTGGGCGGCCATTGGCAGGACGAGACCGCCTGGTGCCCGCGTCGTTTTCCACGCGGCATGCGGGCACTGGCGGATGATATTCGAGCCCTGGGCCTGCGTCCCATGATCTGGTTCTCACCCTCCTGTTCGATTCATAGTGATTTGTTCAAGGCTCACCCGGAATTTTTTATTCCTAATTCCACGCTCCACTTCGAAGAAAATCTCGTCTTTGCCGATTTTTCGTTGACGGAGGTTCGGGACTTGGCGCGACGCTCTCTGGATCGGCTTCTTGTCGAGTGGCGCTTCGAGGGCGTAAAGCTGGATTTTTGGACCTACGGCTTTGAGCAGCCGAGGATGAAGCTGCGACGAAATGAACAAACCAACTTGCAGTGGTTGTCATGGCTGGAACACGAGATTCGGATGCGGCTACCGGAGGACGGTTTAATGCTAAGCTGCCTCGAGCCAGCGAATGGCAATCCCTTTCGCAGTGCGGTCTGGGATCAACACCGCGTCGGACCCGACATCACCGGCGGTCTGCCGCTCGCGACTTTTGAGGAAATTGGCGTTGCCGTGGCTGCCCTGACAGGCCTCAAACAAACCCAGCGGTTTTTCTGGCAGCCTAATGCCGATGGATTGTCACTTTACCGCTACGGCGATACCACTGATGACGCAAAGTGGAGATTGATCACCACGTTCATGGCCGCATCGGGCGCAGTGACCGAGTTGGGAGGCAGGCTGAGCCATCAGCAGGCCGACCCTCGCATGGAGGCATTCCGACGGATCGTCGCCCGGGTGCGTCATGGACAAAAAGTGATTTGTCCAGGCTACGACTGGGTGGCCAACGAGGGCCGTGCTCCTTTTCTTTGGGCCAGACTTGATGGGGACGGAGGCGGATTATTGGGCCTGACAAACTGGAACGAAAGCTCTGGGACTTCGAAGGTCAGCGCGGAGAGTTTAAGCAAGCCGAGTGGAACAAAATTGGTGAATCTGTTCACGGGAGAAACTGCTAGGCTGCCTTTCACTCGTGTGCTTTCGGGTGGAGACGGAGAATTGTGGGAGATCCTTCCTCAAGGAGAGTGAGCAGCCTTCAGGCACCGGCGACATTCGTGAGGGAACTGCGCGGCGGTCTGCGACCAACGGAGCCGGCACCACGGGGCCGCACGGTTTGTCCATCCGCCCAGCGTGAGGGAAACTGAATCTCCACCGGATCCGTGGGTGGACCGAATTCGTTGTGGGTGATGATGGAGTGCAGGGAGTCCACCGCCCAGCGGCAAAGCTGACTGCGGGGCTGGCGCATGCCACTCAGGTAGCCCGGCTTGTCGATGTCATCAATCACGCAGACCCCGATATCCTTGGGGATGCTCAGTCCATTTCGGCGAAGAGCTTCAACAACCTCCATGCCGCTGGTGGTCAGAACGACCTCGGGACGGATACGCTTGAGCCACGCCAGAAAGGGTTTTTCTTGAAAAGTCTGCTGCACCAGTCCGGGAAGGACGGGCAGCCCCGATCTCCCGACGGCCACTTCGTAACCCCCAAGAAAGGAATCGAGCACGTTGCCAACCATCAGGAAACCGATCCGCTGATGACCCATGCTCACAAGCTTTCTGGCGGCATCATAGACACCCTGAAAGTAGGCCACGCTGAGATTATGAAGAAAGTGAGCGGACGGTTCGGCGTGAATGCTGACCGCGCAAAACTTTTCCCAATCGATCGGATAATCCCTGGGGTCTTTTTGATGGGCGGAAATGATGAGGCCGCGAATTCCGCGGGAGCGAAGAACGCGGTTTAGGTGGCCGCTCTTATCTCCCGGAGAGACGACAAGGGTATCGACCGCATATCCAAGTCGCTGAGCCCGATTGAGCACTTCGAAATGCCAGGGATAGAGCTCACTTCCCCGCTTTTCCTGCATCTGCGCGTTCTCTTTCGACGAGATCAGGTAACCTAAAGTGCCCCGGAAGGTCTTGGTCCTGTCGGAAGTGCCTGACTCGCGCAAGGAGCGCGCCGCCGCATTCGGCTCATACCCCATTTTGGCCGCAAGTTCTTGAATGCGGTCACGGGTTTGCTTCGACATCGACGGATCCCCATTCAGTGCACGCGAGACTCCGCTGGCGGAGAGCCTCGCCACCGCAGCGATATCACTGAGACGAACCGGGCCGGAGACAGGGGAATCGAGGGACATGCGAGGAGAGTATTCCATGATTGCCTCCAAAAACACCAGCCAGAATTCAAACGTGTGAATATTCTGCGGGTTTGCAAGGCAGAATCCTGGTGGCAACGTGCGGATGCTGTGAAGATCTCCTCCCGCTCCGTGTGTGCGTTTAGTTTGGTTGAGTTGCTGTCGAGTATAGTCATTGTGGCCGTTCTGGTGGCAGCGGTGGCTCCATTGGCGGGATCAATGTTGACCAAGGCGGAAATGGCACGGGACACCGGGAAAATGCGGAGCTACTCGGCGGCCTTGGCGGCAATGATCTCGGAGCGGAATACCGTTTCCGCCGCAGACATCCTGCGTTCCGGGAGCACCGAGGTGGATGACTATGCGGGAGGTGCGGACGCCGCCATGCGGATGATGAATTCGACTCTTTGGACCAAGAAGACGAAGCCCCTGGCTGTTGCGGCAGGCCGTTCGGTCGGACAGACGACGCGCTCCTACACTTTGAACGACGGGTTGTTTCCTCCGAAGGCGCAGGTACCCGGGGAACCTGCGCCCCCTCCCTGGGAGATCGATTCCGTAACCCAAGTTAAACTGCGAGAGGTGAGCGACCGCCCTCTCCTTTACACGGGAGTTTATCTCCCGGTCCACGAAGGTGCCTACGTGTGGGGCGGTCTAAGCCACTCCAATCCCATCTACGACAGCATGATCAAGGACAATGCGACAACCTCCCTTCTCGGCAAAACGCTGGTCCTCTTCGTGGGAGGTCACGCCCGGGTGGTGGACTTTGCCAAAGAAAATCAGCCCAGCGCCGACGGCCAGACGGATCCTGCGGGCTGGTGGAGGCGGAACTTTTAAGAAGGGGCTCTCGCGAGGAGGCGGCAACGTCGGCCTTTGGGTAGCTGTCGGTGCCCAGAGGCTTCCTCCATTCTAACGCCACAAAATTGATGACATCTGCAGTCGCAACACCACTTCGCGAGGTCCACACCGTGGAATCCCTCCATCCCGGCATCTGGCGGGCCACGTTTGGCTCGCCGGAGTCGATCACCCCTGGAAGCGTCCGGCAGTCCCGCCCGGACAGCGTTGGCTTGGAAAGACTTGGCCCCGCAGATCCGCCCTTCGATCTTTCGGCGCTAAAATGGAGGCTCACCGCCCGGTCTTGCAACGTTTCCCTGCCTCATTCGGTCGAGGAGGGTATCTTCGGGTTTGGCCTCCAATTGAAAAGCCACCTGCAATCCGGCAAAAAGCGGCAGTTGCGGGTGAATGCGGACCCAGTGTTGGATCAGGGCGATTCGCATGCGCCCGTTCCATTTTATGTTTCCACCAAGGGTTATGCTGTTTTCGTGGACACGGCCCGCTACACGAGTTTCTACGTCGGCACGCACGCACCGCTCTCCCGACTCCCCGAACGCGTGCTCCAGAAGGGCTCGAAGATCAAATTGTCTCCGCATGAGCTTTACCGTTCCGCCGCGTTTGGAGACAGGGTGGTGGTGGACGTCCCGGCCGCTCCGGGGATCGCTATCTATGTTTTTGCCGGACCCTCACCTCTTGAGGCCCTCCAGCGTTACATCCTCTTCTCGGGCGGCGGCTGCCTGCCCCCGCTCTGGGCTCTGGGAAATTGGTATCGGGCCTTTGCGGATCACGGGGCCGATGAGGTCCTCTCCCTGGCACGGGACTTTCGTTCCCAGTCCCTGCCGTTTGATGTCATCGGTTTGGAACCGGGCTGGCAGACGCAGTTCTACCCCAATTCCTTCGTCTGGGGGAACCGCTTCCCCGACCCACTCGGATTCACGGAGGCTCTGAAAGAGGAGGGTTATCGTCTGAACCTTTGGGAAAACGCCTTCATCCACCCCGAGGCTCCATTTGCCTGCGAGATCCGACCTCATTGCGCCGATGAGTTGGCTACGGACGGACTGGTGCCAGATTTTCTGGACCCCGCCGCCGACCGGATCTTCGCGGAACATCATGAGCGGGAATTGGTGGAAAAAGGCGTCGCTGGCTTTAAACTTGACGAATGTGATAACGGCGATTTTCTCCCGTTTGCCTGGTCATTTCCTGAATACACGGCGTTTCCCAGCGGGGCGGATGGAGAACAAATGCATTCCCTTTACGGGGTTCTCTACCAAAGGGTTTTGCATCACATATTCCGGTCAAAAAACCAACGTCATTTCGACCTCGTCCGTTCATCCGGGGCGCTGGCCTCTCCGTTACCTTATGCTCTCTACAGCGATCTCTATGACCACGCGGATTTCTTGAGAGGAATGGTCAATGCGGGAACATCCGGCCTTCTCTGGTGTCCCGAAGTCCGCCATGCCTCATCGTCCGAAGATTTGGTCCGGCGCGTGCAAAGCGTTGTCTTTTCTGCACTGAGCATGATCAATGCGTGGTACATCCCTCGTCCGCCTTGGGAGCAGATCGATCCAGAGTTGAACCAGCAAGGACAATCGATGGAACAGCGGGACGGCGTCACGAGAATGGTCCGCCAAGTCCTCGAAATGCGCATGCGGCTGCTTCCCTACCTCTACACTGCATTTGCGCGGTATGCGTTTGACGGAATTCCACCCGTGCGGGCCATGTTTCTGGAAGCTCCCGAGGACCTCCGATCTTGGTCCTGCGACAGCCAGTTCATGGTCGGGCCGTCACTTCTCGTAGCCCCTTTGACGGCGGTTCAGAAGGGCCGTGATGTTTTCCTTCCCTCTGGCGAATGGCACGACTTCGAGACCGGGCTTGTTCAGGAAGGCCCGGCGGTGATCTGCCTTGAGGATGTCCCCTTGGCAAAGGTTCCGGTCTTTGTGCGCTCGGGATCGATCATCCCCTTCGGCGATGTTGTTGAATGCGTCCATGATGACAAACCACAGAGGGTGGAGCTTGTCGCCTACGGCCGCAAAGCCTCATCCGGCGAACTGTACGAGGATGATGGTACCACCTATGAATTCCGCGACCCGGCACAAAGGACATGGCATCACTTCACCCGTGATGAAGCAGGCCATGCCACCACAAAGACCAACGGCCCTCATGCCGGTCGACTGTTCACGATCGCCCCGGGCATTCGCTCTCTCGGTTAGCATTGTGATCCGAAGCAAAGGCGGCACGTTCACCCCCCCGCCTGGCGAATGATTCGCGAATTTGGGAAGTCGAAATCGCGCCACGCCTCAACCCCGCGGTAGTCGAGGGTTACATGATCAGCTAGCCAACGCCCGGTCCTTGTCCACTCGCACGCCAGTGAACTTTCTTGCCTCGCCCTTGATCCACGCTCAGCCGTCCTATTCGTTGGTAGATTTTTCTAAATCGTTCCGACCAAGGTTTGAGCAAATCGAGTGCTCCAGATTTGATCACTCATTTCGTGCCGTTTCCTGCTGTCCATGGCGATCTCACGCTCGGACTCTCGGAATTTAACGGACGGACAAGGCCGGGTGCATCGAAACGAGTGAGCCAGCCACGATGGACTCCGAAGCAGCCGCGTATGGGCATCTGGAAGCAAACTTTTGACTTTGGAAGGGGATTGGGCCATCCGTGAAAGGCCCGCCGGGCTCCGCCGTCACTTCTTGAATCTTATGAAATTGCAGCGTGCCCACCTTGTTCTTGCGGATATCAGCGGTTACACTCAATTCATTCGCCTTCACAGGATGAGCCTGATTCATGCCGAGCAGATCATCACCGACCTTCTGGAATCCGTGATCGACGCGGCGAAGCATCCCCTGATTCTTAACAAGCTCGAAGGCGACGCCGCCCTGTTCTATTCTCCCATTGCAAGCCCGGAGGAGACAGTCGAAAGCGCTCGTATGATTTTGCAACAGGTGCAGGTCTTTTTTGAAGCGTTCAATCTTCGAGAGGAGAACCTTGTCAGCGCGTGTTCTATGTGTGCTTGCGAGGCCTGCGGTGAGGCCAGCAACCTGCGCCTGAAGGTGATCATTCACACCGGAACCATTCTTCTGAAACAAATCCGCCAATACGAGGAGATCGCAGGGGAGGATGTTATTCTCGTCCACCGTTTGCTAAAGAACTCGGTCCCCGAAGGCGAGTATCTCATGCTGACGGATTCATTTTTCAGCCTTCTCGAACAGCCGGTGAGCCTCACGACCAGTCAGAAAATGGAGCCGCGGGACTTCGACGAACCGGTTCGCATCCACATCCACTATCCATCGAAAAACCGGGCGGGCGACCGGAAAGAAAAGGGCTCGCTGCGGGCAAAGTTTTGGACTTTCTTGCGCATTGAGGCCTACACCGTAAAGCGGATGTTCTTTAAGTCGGATCGTACTTTTCGAAATTTGCCACCATAGCTGGCTTTTCTACGTCGAACCCTGCCGATTTGTCCGAAGGCATTGTCGAGAAGGTTATTGTTTTGGGCATCCAACGGTTTAGCCGTCAGCCCAGTGGGCACGAAAACGGATGTCGACCGGATGGGTGGGCGGGCCGATTTCATTGTCGGTAAGCATTGAATGCAGGGAATCCACCGTACAGCGGCTAAGCTTTCACCCAAGAAGGAATCCAGCACATTGCCAACCATGAGGAAGCCGATGCGCTGGTAGCCTCTGGCCAGAAGATGCCTCGCCGCATCGTAGGTGTCTTGGAAGTAGGGAACGCTCAGGTTGTGAAGAGAGTGGGCCGAGGAATGGGCATGCAGGCCGACTGCGGGAAAAAATTTCGAGTCGATCTCATAGTCCCGGGGATCGTGGTGCGACGCGGAAATAATTACCCCACGGACGCCCCTGGCACGGAGAACGCGGTTAAGGCGGCAGGATTTCCCACCGACATTCGCCACAAAAATGTCCAGCGAGTAACCCAGCCTCCGAGCGCGATGAATGACCTCGAAATTCCAGGGAAAACTCTCCCTTCCCTCTTTCCTTCGCATTTGCGCATCCGCGTGCGTAGAGATCCGATAGCCGAGAGTGCCGCGAAATGTAGTCGACTGCTCCGGGCTTCCGGATTTCCTCAAAGAACGCGCTGCGGCATTCGGCTCATAACCCATCTTTGCAGCAAGTTCCTGAACTCCCTGGTCTACTTTGACATCGTAGGCTCTCCATTGAGCGCGCAGGACACCACGCTGGTCGAAAACCCCCACCACAGAGGCAAGATCACTCGAACGAATGGGTGCAGTCGAGGCTTCAGGCATGAATATCAGGGGGGCCGACGACAACTACCAAAGACAAAATCCGCCTAAAAATCATCAAGAATTCAAACGAGTGAAGATGTCGGAATTTGCTGCGGCACCTTCATTTGCCAGACTGGGAAATCAGTGAATTCTTCGACGTTCAGCGCAAAAGCCTTCAACTCTTCGGAATTACTGGAGGTTTGGCGGACGGCGTTGATTTCCTCCTTAAGATCCTTGGTGACGAACGCGGAAACGGCCAGGAACACAGGAAAGATTTTTGGGCGATCGCGTGAGGAACGTGGACTTACCAAAAGAAAACCCGTCGGCCGTGGTCGGCACACCAAAGTCAGAGGTCTGGCGGGGAAGTCCGGAGCGTCGATTTTGCCCCCGTCCAGGAGCGTTGCGGTGTTCTGCGAACAAACCCGCTGATTGGGGACCGTGATTGTCACCTGCAAAAAACAAATCCCGTTTCGCTGGATGCTGTTGGCGATGTTGCCGTGGTCGGCACTGACCATCAGCACCCAGGTCACAGGGAATGTGGTGATTTTCTCGCTGAAAAAATTCCTGGAGAATCCCGCGGCCCTGACATTTGTCCTGAGCCTGCCCGCAGCACTTTCCCTGGTGGTCGTCACGATCACCAGTTTTCTTTCCGACCGGGTGTGGACGAAATACGGGCGAAGGAAGCCATTTGTTCTGGCGGGGTTCGCAGGGACGGCAATTTGTTTTTTCCTGATGCCGTTGACGCCGAACTTCTGGAGTTTGGTGGTGGTCTATTTGCTTCTCGGAATTTGCCTGGATCTTGGCAGTCCGATCGAGCCGCTGAAGCAGGAAATCGTTCCGCCGCGGCAGCGGGGCCGGGCGACAGGTGTGATGTTCTGGATCAACCAGGCCGCGCAGTTGACCTTCATGTTCTTCATTTTCGGTCGATTCGACGATGTGAAGTTCATGGGTGGGATCGACGTGACAGGGGAGACAGGCATCTATTGGAGTTCGGGGCTCATTGCCGTAGCGGTGGTTCTTTTGATTGCCCTTGGGATCAAGGAAACCCGTCAGCCGAGCCGCCTGACCGGTCAAAGGCTAAGCCTAAAAACGTTTTTCGGCGGTCTCACGGACCGGGAACTCCTTCCTGTTTACATCCTAATTCTCGGAGCTGCTGTTCTCCAGACAACCACGGGTCCAATGGGAGCACTGCTCTATACCGACCAGTGGGGTTACACCAAGCAGGACATGGGGACAAACATCGCGATTGGCGGGGTGTTAAATCTCTTTCTGATCGCGATCCTCACTCTGGTAGCGGACCGCCTGGATCGCCTGCGCGCCTACCAGGTTCTGATCCTGGTTTCGATCGGCCTGAGCATTTCCTATTACTGTTACGTCCATTTCATCCTGCCCGACAGACGGCCAACACTTCTTGAGATCATTTTGTTCGGCGAGATGATGTCGATTACAGGAATTCTGACAGGTCTAATCTACACCCCGTTGATTTACGACTACGTGGTAAGGAACAAAATGGGAACGTATGTGGCGGGAGCGCAGCTTGTTACCCGTCTCACCAACCTGATCGCCGTCAATGGGGCCGGACTGTTCATTGTATGGTATGCCGCTTTGTTCCAACCGCCCGCAGGCGAGATGGTTCGCGTGGTTGTGAGCCAGCCCGTAGCGGGTGCGGAGATTCGGCAGCATCTGGAGGATGCGGCTGCACGGGACGAATCCGCGCCCGTGCCCGGCCGTATCCATGTGGATGTCTGGAACGCCAACGGCATGGTTGAGAAAGCCGGGAAGGGTTTGGAAATCCGAATCCAGAATCCAGACAGTGAGCGTTTGGCGGCTAAGCTGCGCGAGGTCACAGGGAACTTGAACCCCCTGATCGAACACAAGCGGACGGCCATGGACCGTGCGGAGATCGAGGCCCGTGCGGGGAGCGAGGCCGGTGCAGAGCGATTCCGCGAGCAGGCCGACAAGCTGCAGGCGGCCATAGATCCTCTCCGAAAGGAAAGCGACCGCCTGAGCGGTGAGCTGGCCAGACGTTCCGAGGCCGTTTCACAATGGGTGAGCCGCGTGCTTATCAACAGTTTGGCGAAGCCAGCCGATTTCCTGCGAGGCATCGACTTTCCCGAAATCACTCTGGCGACGTTTCCGCTGGCCTCACCATCTGCGGCGCGGCGGATCGAAAAGATTCTTCCAAGGGCTCGGGAGGATATCCCCGGCCTGGTGGATATTCGGGTGATCAGCGAAGGCAAAACGGTCGAAGCAGCCTTCCTCGCCACGGGAAAGCACGAGGCAGGTGAGGCTTTCGGCCAACTGCGTGCCTTGCTGGAAAAGGACGCGGGTTTGATCGGACAGGATGAACCCGTTTTTCACCGGACGGGCGGAATTCGTCTGTTGGTGGAAACCATCGAAGAGCCCGTTCCGCACCGCATGTCTCCCGTAACCAGAATGGTGCGCCACATGCAGGCCCTTTTCGGAGCCGAAACGACAGCGGATGCCATCGTATTGGCTGTCGGCAGGGCACTCCGTAACCACGGCGAGTTTCCCCTCACCGGCGCACGTGCCATGCCAGGAAACGAGCGCGCCATCGAGATCGTGGCAGTGGTCGGCGAGCCTGACGCCCCGGCCAGTCCCGAGCCTTCGCTGTCCACCCGACTTTGGGACCTCGGCGTACCATCCGATTCGCCGAATGCCGGGGTGGCTCATCGCCTCATGGAGAAACTGGATCCCGCGCTGGCCGCCCAGAGGCTCACGCTGGCACGTCCGCATGTGACCGCCGCTTACACCCCGATCAAATACGATTACATGGCGGGCAACCTGCTGACAATCCTGCTCAGCTTTGTCGGGCTCGGCATCACGATGGTCTTCTACCGGCTCAACCGAAAAGGGACGATTCGCAAGTGGGGGCTTGAGGAAGCGGAGGCCACGGAATGACATCACACCACGAAATTTATGTACCCGGCCACGTGCCACAAAAGATCGGCATGCTGTTCTTCGGACTGATTGTGCTGGCTCTGGGGCTCAGCCAGTTGGTGCCTTCACTTTTGGTGATGGCCACCGGCACGAGGGTCGATGCACGGGCCCACCATGTGATGAAAGAGAAATCCGGGCTGCCGGAAATGAGGCTGGAAAACCCGGCGGCCGTCGCAGCGGCCGTCGAGCGCTTCGACCGAAGCTACCGCTTCTGGAATACATTTTTGATCGAGCAAGCCGACGGATCACCCGTTGAAGTCCGCCTGCCCAGTCCGGCAGTGCTGCGGCCCGCCTTTCCACTTTTGGATTCCGACGGGCTTCCCAACTGGTTGCCGGTTTACTACGACCCAACACGAGCCGACCGGGTGGTCTTTCCCACGGTATTCAGCACCTGGGTCTTTCCGGCCTTACTGAGCATGATCGGACTGTTGACGGCCACAACAGCAGCCTTGCTGCTCGCATCCGCCCGTACGCCCATTGAAATGCCCATTGTCCACAGCCATGACACTGAAGATACCTTTGGGAACTGATATTCCTGCAAATCCCTGAACACTCGGAAGAGGTTCGTCCAATCAAAAGCCAATTCCAGTCCCGAAAGGATCCTGCGGGTCAACTCCGATCCCCGGCTGGATAAGAGTGAGTCCAACGCCCCAGTTTCGTACCATCTTATTCTACCAAGGGTTATCGGGTCAATATGGGCAACGTCCGCTACGAATCTCTGTATGTTGGTAAGCGTCACACGGACCGCCTCTGTCCGATGAGGGAATAACCGTCATAGATTCCGTTCTGACATCTATGAACGAATCTACGCAAATCTTAAAAGTGGACGAGGCTGGTCGGGTGCAAACTCCGCCGGAGAAGCGGCGGC
>JBGSVZ010000116.1:0-4490 GCA_041752695.1 Terrimicrobiaceae bacterium | reverse complement strand
CCCGGAGTTTTCGCTTTGGACGCAATGAGAATCCACAGATCACCACAACCAATAACAACACCTTTCCAAGCGAACCTCGCATAACCTATTTTACCGCTCTTTTGGTCGGAAAATGGGGTCCACCTCACTCATTGGGAGATGCTGATCGTGGGCATGCCGCCCGCATTAAAGAGGGCTTCAGCGATCACCACGGAGAGGCCGAGAAGCAGGCCGCCGACGATGGACATTTTGCCCTGGTCGGCATTGCCGCTGCGGATTTGCCATCCGCCATGGGCGATGACGATCACAGCGACGATGAAGAGGAAACGGGCAATGATTCCGAGACCTTCGGACATTGCGCCGTCGAGCGAAGCTTGAGCGAGGATGAGTGTGTTCATACGCTCGCGATGGTGGCGGCAATTTGCGCTGCCCCTGCTCCGAATTTGGAGCAACTTAGCAAACCCAGAATAAAAGCACCGTAGCGGGAGGCTTTCGATGTGCAGATGGCGTCATAGAGCTGTTTGGCTGCTCGAATGAAATCGGGATAAAGGTCCTCCGTGGAAACCCCGAGGACGCGTGAGAGGTAGATCAGTTCATCGTCGGAGACGCAGGCCAGGCGGGATTCGATCTTCGAAATCCGAACCCGGGTTGCGCTCTCCATCCCGAGAATTTGAAGCTTCGTGGTCAAGTCGTTCTGCGACCATCCCTTGCGACTGCGCAGTCTGCGCACCTGCGGGCCAACGATGTTTTGGTTTCTCATACGGAGAAACCCGTCCACTCAAAGACAACGCGCTTCCGTGGAAGAGGGGCGAAGTTGGCAGAAAAAGTGGTGAAGCTGTCAATGGACAGCCTTCGTCACAGCATATTGGATTGACCCATAGCGCGGCGAAGGATCACTCCGGCTTGACGACCGATATGGACTGTCTCGGAGAATCCCTCAATTCCGATTTCCATCTCGTCACGGCCTCCGATAACGGCCCGGTGAATCTTTTCCAAGTTGACGATCAATGACCGGTTCAGGCGGCAGAACAACGTGGAGGGCAACCTCGCCTCCCACTCCGCCATACTCCGCCGGACCATCCTGGTCCTTCCGTTGGGAAGGTGGACCAGTGAATAATTATCCTGAGCTTCGATGCCGCAAATTTCGGAGACAAACGCAATCAAAATGTCCTTGCCCTCCTTGTAGAAGACCTTGTCTTCGGGGGAGAGCTTTTCCGCAAAAAGGTCCTTGGGTTGGTAGCGAATTCGCTCCAGAGCATGCGCAAGCCGTTCGGGGCTCGCCGGTTTAACCAGATAGTCGATGGCATTTACCTTGAAGGCCTTGAGAGCAAACGTTTCGAAAGCCGTCACGAAAATCACCGTTGGCATCGGCATCAATCTGGCCAAAAGATCAAATCCGTCGCCGTCTTCCATCTGGACATCGAGGAACAGGAGGTTGGGCCGTAAATCGTGACACAGCGTAAAAGCACTATTTACCGAGAAGGCCTCGCCAATCACTTTCACATTTGGATGAGCCGAAAGCAGATCGAGCAAGACTTCCCGGGCGGGGGGTTCATCGTCGATGATCACGGCGCGGAGATCGGGAACTTTCATGAAAGGGGAACCTCAATTCGGACGGAAACCCAGCCGTCCTGTTCATCGACCGCGAACGTGTGTCGCCCCGGATAAAGCGCCTCCAGTCGCTGCCGCAAATTACTTAATCCTATCCCCCTGGCGGGATCATCTGTTTTCTCCTGTCGAATCCAATGGCCGGAATTTCGCACCTCAACAGCCAAGGTTCCAGCGCTCGGATTAGAGGTTCGAAGAAACAGCCGTCGCGGTTTGGGAGACGTTAGCTTGCCATATTTCATGGCGTTTTCGATCAGCGGCTGAAGGAATATTCCCGGCACCAAATCATTCAAAGTTCTGTCGTCAACCGCACATTCGATGATCCAATCCCCGGGATGACGAGCACACTCTACCTCGAGAAATCCCCGGACAGCCTCCAGTTCCTCGTTCAAAGGAACCAGATCGTTCGCCCGGTTCTTCAGCGAGAACTGAAGATATTGCGCAAGGGCGCAAATCAAGGCTTTGGCATGACGCACGTCTCTCCCCACAGACGCCAGGATGGTATTCAGCGCGTTCAGGATGAAATGGGGGTTCATTTGTGCCCGCAACATCTGCAACTCCGCACTGCGCTTTTCGGATTCGATGAGGGTCAACCGCAAGTCACGTTCCATGCCATCGAACGTTTTACGGATGCTGAAATATAGCAGACTCCATCCAGCGAATAGAGCAGTGCGATAGTAAAATATACCAAGGCCAACTGATTCACCAAAAAGGGTTTTCTCCTCGAAGGGAAACACGTCGCCAAAAAGGTAAAAAATGGGCAACTGCATCAAACCTGCAGTCACGGACACAATTGCTACTGTGCCGGCAATCCAAACAGGTTCCCCGTGATTTTGATATATGCGATTGTAGATCACCCGCATGCCAAGCGTGAGCACGAGGCTGAAACCGTCGCGCACAGCATACGAACCGAGAGTGGCGACGACGCTACTGGAGACGGCCAATTTAATCGGGAGGGTCAGAATGACGAAAGCAGTCCAGCCTCCGAACTGAAATCGCCAGAAGAGCGGAACGCGATCCCACATATCTTCACCGTGCTTTTCTTCCGAACCTCAACCCTTCAAGGCACCGGAGGAAAGTCCGCGCACGAAGAGTTTCATGGTGAAGAGGAAAATGATTATGAGCGGAAGGCTGGCGACGAAGAATGCCGCCATCATGCGGCCCCAGTGTTTCACGTATTCGCCGTCGAGGTAAATGAGCCCGACCCCAATTGTGAACAACTCGGGGTCGCGCAAGACAATGAGGGGCATGAGAAAGTCGTTCCACGAACCAAGGAATTGGAGGATCGCGAGGGTCCCCAGAATCGGGCCACTCATCGGTATCACCACATTCATCAATTGGGCAAAGTGGGAGGCACCGTCCATTTCCGCCGCTTCAAATAGATCTTTCGGAATGTCCTCGATGAAATTGCGCAGAACGTAGATGCAGAAAACCTGACCGCCTGCGATGCCCAAAATAATCAAGGCCCAAAGGGTGTTGAGAAGATGCAGATTCTTCAGCAGCGCGAAAAGGGTCACGATGTTAGCCACCCCGGGCAGCATCATCAGGATGAGAAACACCGGCCAGAGAATGTTGCTGAACGGCATCTTGTATCGGGCGAAAAAATAGGCCCCGAGCAGCGCAAAAAACAAACACCCCACCGTCGCTGAAACCGAGACCACCACGGAGTTCGCCACAAAGGGCAGCATTAGTTGCAGCCCTTCGACATAATTCTGCCAGTGCCAGCCGGCGGGCGGACTCGGAAACCACGGGTTGCTCAGAAACTCCGCGTTCGATTTCACGCTGATCTGCATCATCATGTAAAACGGTAGCAATTCGAGACCCAGAAGGAGGAGGATGCCGAGATGTTTGGGCCAGTCGGAACGGCGGCGGCGCGAGACGGATTGAAGTTTGGCGCTCATTTTTCCACGCGGATATATTTGTTGTTGATCAAGGTGAGTCCGAGGATGACCACAAACAGAAACAGCCCCAGCGCACACGCGTAGCCGAATTCCCCGGCAAAAAACGCGCGATTGAACATCCAGAGCCCCGGCACCATGCCCGCGCCGCCAGGACCGCCATTCTCCCCAAGCAGCAGGAATTGCAGCCCGTATCCCTGCAGAGTGCCAATCATCATCAGCACGACCATCAACCGCACCTGGGTCATTATCAGTGGCAACTCAATATGCCAAAACTTCTGGAAGGCCGACACGCCGTCCAGATCCGCCGCCTCATACACCTCGGTGCCGATGGATTGCAGACCGGCCAGAAAAATCAAAACCCCCACCGCTCCAATCCACGGAAACCCCCAGATGATCAGCGCCGGAATGATCAGGGCCGGTTCGCCGAGCCAGGCTGTCGGAACTCCCTCCTGAAAAATCCCTCCCCAGCCAAAGAAACGGTCCGCCCCGGCCAGGATCGGCATCAGTCCACTCGCATCGATGGCGCTGTTCAGGACCCCGAGGTTCGGGTTAAAGAAAAATTTCCAGATAAACAAAGTGACCAGTCCGGGAACAATCATCGGCAAAACCACCATTACCCGGTACCAATACTGCCAACGATCACTGCGCAGTCGGTGAATCAACACGGCCACGATGATGGCGGGAATCATTTTGAAAAGATTCGCAAAGACCAGGATCAGGATCGTGATAAACCCGGTCCAAAAAACAGGATCTCCCAGCGCCCGGGTGAAGTTTTCCAGCGCAATGAACTCCTTGGCCTCTCCCCCACCCCACCGAAAAAAACTGTGATAGATGGCGCTGATGGCCGGGAAGTAGGAAAACGTACTGAGGTGGACCCCATTTTCCGACCAAAAGAGCGGTAAAATAGGTTATGCGAGGTTCGCTTGGAAAGGTGTTGTTATTGGTTGTGGTGATCTGTGGATTCTCATTGCGTCCAAAGCGAAAACTCCGGGGGTTAGGGGG
>JBGSVZ010000115.1:0-10561 GCA_041752695.1 Terrimicrobiaceae bacterium | reverse complement strand
GACGAGCCCCTCTTTCGTGAGAATGGTGGCGTCGATTTGCGTGGCCGGGATTTTTCCGCTCTCCACCTCGAGACCCAGGCCGCGGCCTTCGAGTTTTCCTTCGATCACCGGTGCGGCCGGGTTGCCGGAGGCCTGGAGATTGACCCTGACGGAGCCGAGAGCCGGCAAATCGTTGCCTGCGAGTCGGAGAAGATCCCGTAGACCGAGTGCGCCGCGGGTCGCAACGTTGGCGTAGAGCGGTTTGTCCGCCAGCACGGCGCTGTTGAGGGGTTTACCGGCGGCAAGGTCGAAGGGGTTGAGCGGCAGAAAAATTTCCGCATCCGCGATCTCCCGGCCTCGAGCCAGCAGCAGGCTGTCCTGCAATTTGACGCCGGACGCCGCCAGCGTCGCCCGGGTGGAAAAACGCAACGGCCCCTGTTCGAGTTCAAAGCCGCTGAAATAGATGTTCTGCGGCGAATAGGTGCCCGCGAACCTCCCGGTAAGCCCGCTCGGGGTGAGCGAGGAGACAAACTTGTCGAGCGCAATCTGGAACGCGCCCGAGTGCGCCGCCGCGGTGCCGTCGCCCTGCCAGCGGATCTGCGCAATGCCCTCCTGGATGGGCAGGATGTCTTTGGTGCGCAGCAGGCCCAGGTAAGCCGCCACATCCTCGACCCGCGCCTGCACGTCACCGGAATATTGGTGAGGAGACATGAGCTGAACACTGCCCTTGCCGCGCACGTAGTCCCGTCCGCTCCAGAGTTCGCACTGCGTCACCTGCGCCTCACTGTTGGCAAAGACCATTTCCACCCGTCCGGATTCGATCGGGCGGTCGCGAAAACCCATCTCCGAACCCTCCGCGCTGAGGAGTCCATTGATGGCCCCCAGCCGGCCATTCACCGAACCGCTCAAGCTCATCCGGCCGCGCATTTCATGGAAGGGCGGGCCGAACAATCCCGCCAGCTCACCGAGATTTTTCACCGAAGCCGTGACGTTAAGCAGAAATTGCGCCCGGGAAATATCGGACCATTTTTCCGTGATGATCAGATCGCCATTCAGGGCCAGGGTGTTTTCTTTTTGCCGGAAGGTGAAGTCGCTCACGGAAAGGCGCCGCCCGGAAAGATTGGCCCCCACCTGAAGCGATTCCCAGCCACGTCCTTTCCAGCGAAATCCGTCCGCGGAAAGCCGCAATGAAGCCTGGCCATCAATGGCGCGCGCGGGGTCGCCGCGAAAAGTGAAACGCGCCTCGCTCAGCACGCCGTCGGTCTCGCCGCCCCAGCCCAGTAATCGGACGAGAGGCTTGAGTTGGGTGCCTGCCGCCCACACCGAGACGGTGGCGGGAGCATCATGCCCACCCAGAGTGAGGTCCCCGCGCATCGCGCCTTCAAAGATTCCCGCTTCCACTGTGAGCGCCAGATGACCGGGACGCGCCAGCTCCGCTTCGAAGTTGTCGATGCGAATTCCGTCCCGCAATGCCAGGTCGGCCAGGTAAACCGAACCGTCCTTCCAGGCGGTCACACCCTTGAGCGCGCCGAAGTTTTCCGCGATCGGGCCCGCGTGAATTTCCGCGGAGGACGCCGAGAAGGTTCCCAGGGCCTCCTCGCTAAATTCGGCCGAAAGATCCTCCACAAAATACGACTGCGTGTTCGCGAGAATCTCGAAGCTGGCCCGGCTGACGCGCACGGTCTGTGGAAAATACGGAAGCCGGGAGCGAGCGAAGGAGGGCTTTTTTGCGGCGGCGGCAGAAGGCGCGGACGACGGTTTTGCCGGGGCGGAGGACCCAATATCAAACACCCCGCGCAGATTTTCCACGGCCGCAAAGCGGATCAGCCGACGTTCTCCAAAGAAGGCGCGCCAGGGCCAGTTGAGAGTCAGCACCACGCGGTCGATCTCCGCCGCCGTCCGGGAAACGCGGTCGTCCTTCGCCCGCAGCCGGATCTTGTTCGCCACCAGGGGACGCGCCAGATGCGCCTCGATCTCGCCAATTTCCAACTGCAAGCCCGCGCGGCCGGCTTCCCTGGTCAGCCCATAACGGACGAGGCGTTCGAGGACCGGCGGATGCAAAAACCACCCCGCCGCCAGCACCGCGAGGACGGCAGGCAGGATGAACCGGCGCGGAAATCTCCGCTGACGACCGGGGGTTGAAACATTCGACGAACTCATGGAAAGGCGTGTCAGCATATAAAGAGCGAGCCGACGCGCAAGCTCCCCGGAGTTTCCGCCTTGATGCCTGCGCGGCCACGGCATAGACAACGTCCCAGCCGGGAACGATGAAAAACCGAAACTTTAGTGATTGGGCCGTGGCGATTGCCGTGATTGCGTGCAGCGCCGTGCTTTTTGCCGCCCTGGCCATGGCCCTCAGCGGAACGATGCTAGGCCGCCCCGCTCGCACCCTGCTGGTGAATTTTTCGGATGTCACCGGCATCTCCCTCGGTGCGCAGGTGAAACTCGGAGGAGCCGGAGCGGGACGCATCGCGGGCATCCGTATCCTCACCTCCGAAGAACGACTCGCCAGCAAAGATCCCGGCAACACCGTCCAGGTCGAACTTGCGCTCACCGAGGCCGTCCCGCCGCTCCCGACCGACATCACCGTCAGCGTCACCGCCGACACTCTGCTCAGCGACAAGTTTCTCCTCCTCTCCGGCGGCACGCCGGGCGGACCCGTCCTGGCCGACAGAGCGGTCGTTCAGGGCATCGCGCCCGTCTCGATCGACGAACTGGCCCGCAATCTCGACCACACCCTCACCGGCCTGCAGGGCCTCGTGGGAGGCGCCCCATCGACCGGGGATGTCTTCCAGCAAGTGCGAGGCGTGCTCGGCAATGCGGACAGCCTCCTGGCCGACACGAAAAACCTCCTCGGTGAAGTCCGGCCCGTGGTGCAGGACGCCCAGGCGCTCGTCACCCAGACCAAGGGCGTCGTCGCCAATGCCGACACCCTTTTCACCCAGACTGGTGGCGTTGTGGCCAATGCCGGTGGCCTGATCTCGGAAAACCGCGAACCCGTGAAACGGACCTTCGTCCGGCTGGAACGCGCCGCAACCATGCTGGAACAACTCGCCGCCAGTGGAGACCGCGTGCTGACCAAAAATGAGAAAAAATTCAACAGCATCGTCGCGGACTTTAGCATCACCAGCCAGAACCTGAAGGTGACCTCGACCTACGCCGAGATCCTCACCCGCGCCCTCGCCCGCCGCCCCTCCACGTTGGTTTGGGGCCGACGCGACGCGCAAATCCCCACCCGCGAGGAGATTTTGAAAGGATCCGGGGCGGGGCAATAGTTCCGCCTTCGGCATTTTAGCGGCAGGGGTCAGCTCGCGCCGGGGAATATTCCCTCGCACCAGAGTGGGAATATGCTATAAATCAATTGTTTGATTTGTTTACCCATCGAATCCTTTTTTCATGATCCCCCCGGTCCCCCAGCGCCCATTGGTGAAGAAACACTCGAAGCGGGCCGCGGCTTTCGGAGTGGCGGTTCTGACAGTGTTGGCGGCGCTCCCCGCGAGGGCGGTGAGCCCCTACGTGCGGGCCTTTTCCTCCTATCTGGGAGGATCCGGATGGGAGCATGCGCGCGATATTTTCGCCGATTCCTCCGGGAATGTTTACGTGGTGGGTGGAACGGGACCCAATGGAGGCACCACGGGCACCAATAATTTCCCGACCACCTCAGGCGCTTACAGCAGCACCCATATTTCCCCAACCCAGCCCAACGGATACAACAAAGGAGTCAGCACCGGCACGGGCGTGGGGAACTTCGGGACCTGCGACGCCTTCGTCGCCAAATTTAACGCCAGCGGCCAACTGCTCTGGTCCACCTTTGTAGGCGGACCTGGCTACGACCGCGCTTATGCGGTCGAAGTGGATGCCACGGGATGTGTCTATATCTCCGGACGGGCCGGGCCCGGGTTTCCCACCACGGCCGGGGCCCTCCAGCCCGCTTTTGCGGGAACCACGGGCGGGTCGGGAAACTACGGACACCAGAATGGTTTTGTGGCGAAACTCTCCGCGGATGGCTCCCAGCTTCTTTGGGCCACCTATCTGGGCACGGGGGAGTTGGTGCGGGATTTCGACATCGACAACGACGGTGATGTTTATGCCCTGCTTACCCAGGCCACCGCTTCCAGCAACACTCTGCCGGCGGCCTTTACGGGCGCTTTCGCCAATGCCTTCCGACCCACCGCGGCGCCGGGAAGTAACACCGAATGTGGTGCGGTGAAAATCAAAGGCGACGGCTCCCAGGTTTTGTGGGCCACCTGGCTTGGGGGTTCCGGCGAGGATTCCACCGCCGGATCGCTCCGGGTCAATCGCACCACCAAGTGTCCCGTGGTTCTGTTTTACACCACATCCACCAATGTCGTGACAGCGGGCTCGGGTGCCACCACGACCAATGCGGGACTAACCGATATGTTCGTCGCCGCCTTAAATTCCACTGGCTCAGCGCTGCTCTTTGCCACCTATCTGGGAGGCAGTGGAACCGATCAGATCGAAACCCACGGTCTCGCTCTCGATGCGGCAGGCGATGTCTATATCGCCGTTAATACCCAATCCCCCAATTTTCCCACCACTCCGGGCACCGTCGGGACCGTCCTCCAGGGCAACAGCGATATCGGCATTGCCAAAATTGGCACCGACGGACGCGTGATCGCCAGCACTTTGGTGGGAGGCTCGGGAAGTGAAAACCCCGACGGAATCTACGTGGACAGCCAGGGTCGCATCGTGGTGGTGGCGGAAAGCAACTCAACCAATTTTCCCATCACCTCCGCGACCGCCTTCCAAACCACTGGCGGGGGCAGCTATGACGCGGTTCTCTTTGTGCTCTCCGCCGATTTCCGCGCAATCGAATACGGCACGTATCTGGGTGGCACGCTTTATGACAATGGACGCACGTGTTTTCTCGGAGGCGACGGAGCGATCTATTTCGCCGGAGGAACGCTTAGCACGAACTTCCCCACCCAGCACGCCCACCAGTCCACCTTCGGCGGGGGCGGTCATCCCTTCGCCCCGGGAAGCGGGGATTGCATTGTCGGGAAATTTTGCCGGACCACAGATTCCGACGGAGACAGCCGGATCGACATCGACGAATTTGCGGCCGCCACAAACACCCTCGATCCCGGAGATTTTTTCCGCGTCGATCAAGTCACTCAGGATGGAAACGGCCTCCACCACAGCCTTCCAGGCAGGAAGGGCCGATATTACATTTTGGAAAGCACGACAGACTTCATCACGTGGACCGAGGTCACCCGCACAAGCACTCTCACGGCCGCCCAAAGCCGCCTGCTCAGCGATCCCAACCCCGCCAGCCCGTTTTCCTTCTGTCGCGTCCGAGTCGTTTTTCCATGAAGCCGGGATCTCGCCGAGGGAGGAAAAACGGGGCAACGATTTCCGTATAATAAGGTCTGACCCCAAAGGGTGCTGCTCCCCGCGATCAACGTTTCAACTCACAGCCCGGTCGAGGGCGATTCCTGCAGCTCCTTTTTTTTCCTCTCAAGTTCAGCCTGCTGATTTTCAATCTCGGCGAGTTTGGCAGCCTTTTCGGATTGGGTTTTGTCCCCGCCCTTTTTGTCATCAAGGGATGGTTTCTTTTCCTCCCAAAGTTTCAGTCTCCCGGCCATTTCGCCGCGCTTGTGGCAAAATTCGCTCGCCTTCTCGCGGAATTTTTCGGCCATGCGCTTCTGGTTTTTGTCCCAGGCTTCGTAGCTTTTTTGCAGCAGGTCCGCTTCCTCCAGGGTGTAGGTGACGTATTTTTTCTCGTCGGCAGAAAGGGCTCGGCCCTCCTGGAAGGCGCGGGTCTGTAAATAATCGGCCTCCTTGCGAAGGTCCGCGGCGATTTTGCGGGCTTCCTTGGCGATCGCCTCGGGGTCTTTTTTGGTCCAGTCCTCCGCCAGGGCGGGTAGGGCGAGGGCGAGGAGAACGAGGAAAATTCGGGGAAACATTCTCATGTCCCCTCGTGTAGCGGAAAGGTCCGGTGGAGTCATGCGTTTTCCGAGATTGCCACGGGCGGGGAGACTGATAGGGAACATGCCGCGGAGAAGCCATGAAGACCATTCTCATTGGAGACATCCATGCCTGCAGCCGGGAGTTTTCCGCCCTGCTCGATCTGGTCGCGCCCGGCGCGTCGGACCGCTTGATTTTGTTGGGGGATCTCGTGAATAAAGGCCCGGACCCGGCGGGGGTGGTGCGGATCGCACGCTCGCTTGAGGCGATTTGTTTGCGGGGCAATCACGAAAACGACCATCTTTTCTGGCGTACCGACGGAGTGCGCCCGCGGCGGGAAAGCGTGCGTACCCGCAAGTTGATGCCAGAGGTTGATTATGAGGGGTATCTGTCCATGGCGGCGGGGATGCCCCTCTTTTATGAAAGCGCCGAGCTGATTGCGGTGCACGGCGCCGTCGTGCCGGGGCTGCCTTTGCTGGACCAATCCCCCGCCTTGCTCACCGGCGATGAGACGCCGGATCCCTCCTGGAAGGACGGCATCGATCTTGGGCGTCCGCTCGTCGTCGGCCACAAGCGGTACCGGAAGGATTTTGCGAAGCCCTGCATCGAGAATGGAAAATTTTACGGCATCGACACCGGGTGTGTGTATGGGGGAGCGCTCACGGCGCTCGAGTGGCCTTCGGGAAAAATCTGGCAGGTGAAAGCGGAACGCGACTACTCCTCGGGGTCTTGAATACGTCTCCCCTTGGTGGTGCAGACCGGGGGTCCTGCTACCCTTCGAGGGAGAGGGAACCCACCTGGGCGTTTATCCAAGCGGCGTAGGCCGGAGAAACGCCGGTCGGGTCTATCGCCAGGATCTCGGGCGTCTCGTAGGGGTGGAGTTCCGTGAGGCGGGCTTGCAGCGCGGCGAGCTTCTCCGGGACGGTTTTCAGAAACACCATGACTTCCGTGGTGTCCTCGATCTCGCCTTTCCACCCGTAGATCGATCTCGCGCCGGGCAGGATCGTCCCGCAGGCAGCGAGCTTTTCCTCCACCAATTTGTGGATCACTGTCGCGGCGTCTTCGCTGGTGGCGAAGGTGGTGAGAACGAGGCGAATCACGCGAAGAATGAAGGTGAGGGGGAAAGGGAGGCTACCCTTTCACAAGTTCACTTTCCCTTTCACTCCGCAGGGGGGCGACTTTGCGGACAATCCAGCCGCCGCCGATCACCCGGTCACCGTCGTAAAAAACCGAGGCCTGGCCAGGCGTGATGGCGCGCTGCGGCACGTGCAGACGGATGCGGGCGCGGTGGTTGGGGAGCGCTTCCACCGAGGCCTCCGCGCCGGGGTGGGCGTAGCGAATTTTGACCGTGAGCGTCTCCGGGATTTCGTCCTCGGGCACGTGCCAGTTCACGCGGTCCACCTCAAACTCATCGCGCACCAGATCCTCCTCACCGCCCACAATCACGCGGGACGTCTCGGGGTCGATATCGACGACGTAGAGCGGTTTCGGCGAGCCGCCGGGGAGGCCCTTCCGCTGGCCGATGGTGAACATTTCGATGCCCTCGTGTTCGCCGAGAAACTCCCCCTCCACATTGTAAATCCCACCGCGGTGGAACTCCGTCTCGCCAAGGTGCGAGTTCAGGAAGGCGCGGTAGTCATTGCCGGGCACAAAACAAATTTCCTGGCTGTCCACCTTGTCGGCCACCTTGAGCCCAAGCTCGCGGGCGATGTCGCGGATTTCCGGTTTGGTCATGCCGCCCAGCGGAGTGAGCGCGCGGCGGAGCTGTTCCTGGCGCAGGCTGAAGAGAAAATACGACTGGTCCTTGCGGCCATCGAGGCCCTTGCGAAGGACGACGCGGTCGGGCTGGTGTTCGATGATGGCATAGTGTCCGGTGGCGATGTAGTCGGCCCCGAGAGCGGCGGCCTTCGTCCAGAGGTTGCCAAATTTCAGCAGCTCGTTGCACATCACGCAGGGGTTCGGTGTGCGGCCGGCCTGGTATTCGCTGGAGAAATAATTGATGACGAGTTTTTCGAACTGATCCGCCTCGTCCACCACGTAATGGGGCACGCCCAGTTTGTGCGCCACTCCGCGCGCGTCGGCGATGGCGGACGGCCCGCAGCATTTGTCCTCGGCACGCGAGATGCAGTCCTGCGGCCAGACTTTCATTGTCACGCCGATGACTTCATAGCCCTGTTGCTTCAGCAGGTGAGCGGTCACACTGGAATCCACTCCTCCGCTCATGCCCACGAGCACGCGCTTTTTTGGTTCTGACATCCCGGGAGTATAAAGCCAAACGTCCCGGGAGCAACCCCGCGGGTGGGGGGAACGCCTTGCGGATTTCCAGGGCGGGGAACAATGCAACAGATTGTCTTTTTTGGCTGGGTGAAAGTTTCCGTCGCGCTGGCACCGGAAATCGATTTGACAGGGGGGCAAAAACAACCAAGCCTTTTTGTCTTGCCTGACGGCGGGTTCAGAAACGCGAGTCCCGCTGCGTCGGATGCTCCCGCGGCGCCCGGCACGAACGTTTTTGTGACCAATTCTCTTTTGTGACCAATGACCAAGCTTGGTGAAACGGGCGGTTCTTCGTCCGTTTGGACAAATGGGGACATGGGCGCGTTTGCGCTCATTGCGGTGGTGGTCGTCCTCGTTTTTAGCCAGACCCTCGGATTTCAGTTTGTTCCTTACGACGACCAGGCCTACATCACGGGGAATGCTTATGTGGCGGGCGGGCTGACCTGGCGCGGGCTGCTCTGGGCCCTGACGTATTGGGATGCCGGCGGGCAATTGGCGCATCCGGGGGTGGAAAATCTGTGGCATCCCCTCACATGGATCTCTCACATGCTGGATGCGCAGGTCTTCGGCCTGCGTGTTCCCGGCGGCCATCATTTCACCAGCCTTTTGCTGCATGGGGGGACGGCGTGGCTGGTCTACCTCTTTGGGCGCGAGCTCACGGCGTCGCGGGTGGCGGCCCTGGTGGCAGCGCTGCTTTTTGCCATTCATCCGCTGCGGGTGGAGTCTGTGGCTTGGGTGAGCGAGCGGAAAGACGTCCTCAGCGGGCTGCTCTTTTTTGGGTCCCTCCTTCTGGTTCTCCGGAATCACCGGGGCATGGCACTGCTGGTGTTTTTGGCAGCCATGATGGCAAAACCTTCCACGGTCATCTTGCCGGTCGTGGCCATCCTCGCCGTGGGCTGGCGGGACGGTGAGCGGTCGTGGGGATGGAAGTTTTGGTGGGACCGGCTGGTGGAGTGGCGTTGGTGGTTCGCCGCCGCGCTGGCGACGGCACTGTTGGCCGTCTGGTTTCAAAGTCGGGGCACCCATGCTCCGCTGATGGATAGCCTGCCGTTCGGGTATCGGCTCCTTCATCTGGCTGGAGGCCTCCTGTTCACCGCCTGGCGCTCGATTGTCCCCGTGGACCTGAGTTTTCATTATGCCTACCCCAGGTACTCCACGGCGGTGGCGGCGGGGGCTTGGGCGCTTTTGCTGGGCCTCGGAATCCTGGGGTGGATGCGGCGCCGGCAAAATCCCGGGCTCTTTTTTGCCCTTGCCTGGTTTTTGATCTGTTCGCTGCCGTCCTCCGGCCTGCTTTATGTGGGAACAAGCTTCACCGCCGATCGCTACACGTATCTGTCGCTCACGGGGGCCTTTGCCATGTTCGGCCTCTGGGTCGCGGGGCGGGAATTTTTTCGGGTCCGCGTCCTGCTGGCGGGAGGCATGATTCTCGCGCTGGCGCTGATCTCCCACCGTCAATGTGGGGTCTGGAGGGATGGCTGGACGTTGTTCTCCCACGCGGAGACCGTGCAACCCGCCAATCCCGTGGTCCTGATCAATCTCGGTGCGATGCATCAGCAGGCCGGGCAGCATGCCGAAGCCAAGACGATTTTCCGGCGCATTCTGCAAGGGGCGCCCGGGGATTCCCGCGCGTGGTTCAATCTGGGCAACAGCCTCCGTGACACGGGTGAAACCGGTGAGGCGGCGGAAGCGTTCCGTCAGGCGGTAAAAATTGATCCCCGCTCTGCGAATGCCTGGCGAAACCTGGGCCTCGTCCTCAGCGAGCAAACCAATCCCGACCGGCTCCCACAGGAAGCGCGGGACGCCTTTGCCCAAGCCGTGGACTTGAGCGCCCGCCGGGACCCGGTCCCTCTTCTGCTGCAGGCCGAGCTGGAGTTTGAACTCGGGCATATTCCGGCGACAAAATCTCTCCTCGGAGAATTGCAGATCCTCCGGCCGACGGATCCCCGCATTGATTTGCGGATGAACACCCTCCGGAGAAAGCTCCCGTATTAGGCTCTCCGCGCGGCTTGACCGTGCGGCCTCCTCCAGAAAAACTCCGCCCATGCCCGCGGCCGAGTTCCTCCTGATCGACGTCAGCAATTCCTTCACCAAAATCGCCTTTTCCAGCCGATCCCGGCTCGGCCGGACGAGCCGGCTGCCCACCCCTTCGCTCTCCACCCGCTGCCTGCGCGAAGCCCTCGATGGCCGGGATTTCCGCCACGTCATCGCCGCCTCCGTCGTTCCAGAAAAAAACGCCGTCCTGGAAAAAACCCTCCCGCCCGGCATCTGCTGGGTCGGTCCGGATGTCACGCTCGGAGTCGGGATTGACTATCCGCAGCCGCGCTCCATCGGGGCGGACCGGCTGGCCAACGCGGCCGCGGCCGTCGCCCTGCACGGTGCT
>JBGSVZ010000114.1:0-4260 GCA_041752695.1 Terrimicrobiaceae bacterium | reverse complement strand
GCGGCGGCGGCGAAATCGGCCGCGCTCCTCGATGGGCGGCTCAACGCAAGTTTCGAGGATGTGGAAGCGCGCGCCGCGCCCGGGTTGCAACACCGTCTGGTGCTCGACTACACCGCGCGGCTCGCCGGCAAAACCCCTGCGGATGTGGTCCGCTCTCTCCTTGCCGCGGTTCCGAAACAGGACAAGGCCGCGCCCGACGTTTTCAAGGCGGCGAAGATATGAGGCGCGAAGCGCAGGTGCCAGGGGCCGGGGGCCGGGGGCCGAGGGGGGCTGGTCTGGCGGTATGGCTGGTTTTTTTTGGGCTCGCTTTCGTTGGGCACGGATCGACCGTTCTGCCCTCCCCGGGTTTCACTCCCGGCAGCGGGGTGAGCATGAGGCTGACGAATTTTTACGAAGATATCCCGCCCTCCGGATTTCTTCCGCTGCGGGTGGAGGTGAAAAACTCCACCCCGGCCACCCGCACTTGGGTGTTTCGGTCGACCCAGTCGCAGTCGGCTTCCTCCACGATGGACTTCACCACGGAAATCCGCGCGGAAGCGATGAGTGAACAAACCGTGGATCTGCTTATTCCCCTCGCTGTCCAGCCGGGAAACAGCTCGCGGTATTCCAACGTGCAGATCTCTGTCAGCGGCTATGGGGTGGCGAACGGACAGAGCCACGTGCATTCGCCGGGAAGCAGCGGAGATCTCACGCCTTACTTCGGCATGGGAGGGGAGCTTTCGGTCAAAAACTGGGGCCCGCTCGCCGATCTTCTCAAAAAAAAGGGAGCCCGCAGCCTCGACGGCACCAACCTCGAAGGAAACATGATGCCGTCCGACTGGCGCGGGCTGGCGGGGTTTCAAATCATCCTGTTCACCGCGGGGGAGTGGCGCGCGCTGCCCGCCGGTTCCCGCAGCGCCCTGCTGGATTGGGTGTCCCAGGGTGGGCATCTGCTCCTCGGCCACGAAGCCTCCTCCGAGCGCCAGGACCTCCCGCCCGCCGGGCCTCTGGGAGTGGGAAACATTGAACACTGGGCAATCGATTCCCTCCTCGTCCCCCGGTTGCACGCCCTGCTCGACAAAAGCCCGGATTCGGTGGCGGACACGGTCCAGCGCGAATACACCTGGCAGTGGGAACCCGCCCGGGCGATCGGCCGTCCGGAGGCCCCCCGCCTGATGATCCTCGTTTTTGTGGTGTGTTTTGCCGTGATCATCGGGCCGGTGAATTTTTTCGTCTTCGCTCCGGCGGGGGATCGTCACCGGCTCTTTTGGACAACCCCGCTGATCTCGGTGACGGCGAGCCTGTTGATGGGTCTGTTCATCTTTTTCAGCGAAGGACTGGGCGGCAGCGGTCGCCGTTTTGTCGTCATGCTCAGCCTTGGCGAACAAAACCGGTCCGTCCTCTGGCAGGAACAAATTTCCCGGACCGGTGTGTTGCTGAACAACTCCTTCGCCCTTTCCGATCCCTCGACGGTGTTATTGCCCATCCGGCTTTCGGAAGGAGGTGTCCCGCAGCCCTGGCTGGAACGGGGAAGTTCGTATTCTTGGGAAGACGCCGTCTGGGGCGGGGATTGGTTTCGCAGCCGCCGCAGCCAGGCGCAGGCGCTGGTGACGGTGACCCCCTCGCGCGGACGGTTGGAATTTGGGGCGGGAACGGATGGCGCGCCGACCGTTGTTTCGACTTTCGCGAACCCCATGGCAGAGATCTGGTATTTCGACCCGGCAGGCCAGGCGTGGTGGGGCGACAATGTTGGGCCGGGGGAAAAAGTCACCCTCACCCGGGCGGACGCCGGGGATTTTGACCGCTGGCTGAAGAAAGCGATGGCTCCCGCCGGCGCGCTCACCCGTGGGCACCTGCAAAACTTTGCAAAATCCGAACGGGCTGGCAAATTCTTCGCTTCCGCCACCACGCCCAGCCCCATTGCCTCACTGCCCAACATCCGTTGGCAGGACGGCAACGGCCTCGTGTTTGGACGGGCCACGCCATGAAAACCTTTCTCGACGACATCCTGTGCGACGTGCGCACCGAACTCGACGCTTCGCGCGCCAACCGTCCCCCGGCCGAGATCCGCGGCATGCTCCGCTACGCCCTGCCGATCCGTCCGCTCGACGCGGCGCTGGCAGAATCCTTCTGCCTCATTGCGGAGGTCAAGGAACGCTCGCCCAGCGTCGGCCCGATGCGCGCAGCCAACGTCCAGGACGCCGTTCCCGCCTATGAGGAGTGTCCGATCGTGGCCGCCCTCTCGGTGTTGACCAATCACCTGCATTTCGGCATGGGCATCGAACGACTCGCGGCCGTCCGGGCCGCCGTTTCCAAGCCGGTGCTGCGCAAGGATTTCATCATCGACGAATATCAGGTGCGTGAGGCGCGGGCCTTTGGTGCCGATGCCATCCTTCTCATGGCCAACGTCCTCGACGCCGCACGGTTGCAGGGATTTTACGACCTCGCCCGCGAACTGGGCATGGAGGCCCTCTTCGAAGTGCACACCACGGAGGAAATGGACCTGCTGCCGCGTGACGCCAAGGTCGTCGGCATCAATAGCCGAAAATTCAAAACCACCACCGGATTTGTCGGCGCGTCGGGGGCCTCAGAAAAAGATTTCAGCCTCGACTACTCCGCTTTTGACCTGGCGGACAAACTTCCGGCGAACGCGCTCAAAGTCGCGGAAAGCGGCATCTCGCCGGCCAATCTCTCCACCGTGCGGGGTCGCTTTAATGCGGTGCTGGTGGGCACATCGTTGCTGCGAGACGAACGGGGAATCAGGCAGTGCCTCGTCGAATTCGAGGAAGCCATCGCCGAGGGTTAGGCAGCCCTCCGCCAGGCCCCGGGGGAAATTTTTACCAGGCGACGGAAGACTGCGGAGAAATAATACTCGTCCCGGAACCCACAGAGCGTCGCAATCTGCTTGAGCGGCAGGGGGGAACTGGAAAGCAGAACCTTGGCGCGGGCGATTTTCACCTCGTTGAGATAAGCCACCAGCGAGCGACCTTTCGTGACCTGAAAGACATGCCGCAGATGATCGTGCCCGACGCCCACGAAGTCCGCCACTTCCTGCAAGGACCGCAGGGTGGAAAAATGCTCGGCCATAAACTGTTCGGCCAGCCGCACATGGCGTTCAGCAGGGGGGAGAACTTCCTGCTGATTGGCCTGCGTCGCCATGTCCACCACCGCAAGGAGCACGGCCGTCGCCCGCAGGTCGAAAATCTGGTGATCCAAGCCCCTGGGATGCCCGCGACTCCGACAGAGCTGCCGAATTTCCTCGCCCACCCAGCCACGGTTCACCAGCGGGAGAAAAAAACCCTCCCGGAGTCTGCGCCTCGCCGCCTCCGGCACCGCAACATGCACACAGAGATCTTCCCCGGATTTTTCCACCGTCTGATCGTGCCTCTCCTCCGGCGCGTAAACCACGGCGGACCCTTCGGTAAATCGCCACCGTTTTGACGCCGTCCGGGTCTCGCCCCTTCCGGTGGGATGGAAAACAATCTCCACCGCGGCGTGCGCATGGTCCCCGCAATAACTCCCGGCGGCCACCGGGTTTCGCATTCCCATCACAAAGGCCAGGGGCTCCCGCCGTCCGGCCGGGGCGAGGGTGCTTTTCCAGATCGCCGAATTTGACATCGCGCCGCCAGAATCCTTCCGATTTTCAACCCCTGCAAGATTCTTAATCGCCGAAAATCACAAAGAATCGCCGTTAATTTGCATTGAGAAACGTTCTGCCGAGCCCGAGGAAGAAGCCGTTATGTCTTCCCCCCACTCCGCCCGTCGTCTCGTTTTCCCGGCCAAACAACAGGTCCACGCCGCGCCCTTTTCGCTGCAGGAATTGCAGGACGGCGAGGTGCTTGTGAGGACGGAATTTTCGTTGATGAGCACCGGCACGGAGAACATTGTCTTCAATCGGCTGTTCGATCCCGGCACCCATTGGGACACCTGGGTGCAATATCCCTTTTATCCTGGTTACAGCGCTGTCGGCACGGTCGTGGCCTCGCGTGGCCAAACCCGCAAAGAGGGGGATCGCGTGACCGTCCGGTTCAAACACCAATCCCACGGCGTCTGCGCCGAGGCGGACTGCCGTCTCATTCCTGACGCCGTGCCTTTTGAGCAGGCGCTCTGGTTTGCCTTGGCGAAAATCGCCTTCCATGGCGCTCTCGGTGCCGATCACCGCCTGGGCGATAGCGTGCTGGTGATCGGAGCCGGCCCGATCGGCCAGATGGCCCTCCGCTGGGCCGCCGCCGCGGGCGCCGGATCGATCGTGGTGGTCGATTCCGCCGCCGAACGCATGCC